>NZ_JBKBSL010000020.1:0-63903 GCF_046291045.1 Caldimonas sp.
AGCGCCGCCGCCGCAGGCTCGTGCATGGCGGGCCTCTTGTGCTCTCGTCCCTGAAGGTCGGGCATGCTAGCAAGCACCCACGGCCCACCGCTACTTCGTTTTGGAAACAGGGTGTGTCAAAGAGGCTCGTTGGGGGGGGACGTGCCGGGACACCCCCCCAGGCCTAGGGGGGTCTGGGTTCAGTCCAAACGACGCTGCTCGAGTGCGCGCGCCAGCGGTGCATCGCGCTGGTACACATCGGCGGCGAACCGCAGGAGCGCTGCGGGTGCCTCGGCCCAGGCGGTGAAGTAGACCAGGGCGACGGGCACCGGACGGCCGAGCCTCACGTGCTGCGAGGGGGCGGCATCGTCGCGCATCGCCGCGGCCACTCGCTCGGCGTTCCAGCCTGGCTGGTCGCGCAGCAGCCAGGTGGCCAGGGCGGCCGGCTCCTGCACGCGCACACAGCCATGGCTGAAGTCTCTCCGCTCACGCAGGAAGAGGCTGCGCGCCGGGGTGTCGTGCAGGTAGATGGCCTCGTCGTTGGGCATCATGAACTTCACGGCGCCCAGAGCATTGCCCGGGCCCGGCCTCTGGCGCAGGCGCAGGCTGCCGTCGCGCAGTCCGGCCAGGGCCTCGGGACCGAACGGGACCACAGGGGAATGGTCGGCCGGGCCGGCCACCACTTCCTTGTTCAGGCGGTGCACGGAACCGGGGTCGGCCTCGATGCGCGGCAGCTCCTCACGGTGCAGGATGCCGGATGGCACGTTCCAGTAAGGACGGAAGACGAGGTAGCGCAGCTCCTCCATCATCGAGGGCGTGGCGTCCTTGCCGCTGCGGCCCACGATCACACGCGACTCCAGGACGGGCTCCCCGGCCGCGTCGGCGTAGGCCCACAGGCGGAACATCGGCACGTTGACCAGGATGAGCGGCCCGCCCGGCCGGGAAGGCATCCAGCGCAGCCGCTCCAAGCTCAGCTCGACCTGGCGCACGCGCTGCGACAGCGGTACGTTGAGGGCCGCCACGGTGGAGGGCCCGATCACGCCGTCGTCGTTGAGCCCGTGGCGGGCCTGGAAGCGCCGTACGGCCGGCTCCCAGGCCGGGTCGTAGAGGGTCGGGTCGGTGGGCGATGGCGCATCGCCGGGCAGGTCGCCCAGGAAACGCAGCCGCTCGAAGACCTGCGCGGCCTGGCCATGTGACTGCCCCGGGCGCAGGCCGGGCCGGAAGACAGGCAACGAGGTCGGCGTTTCCCGGGCGGCCTGCGCCCGCAGGGTCGGCAAGGCGGCCCGCAAGGTCTCGTAAGCCGGCCAGGCGGGACGCAGGGCCTGCACCACGGGGGCCAGGCGTCCGGCTTCCACGGCCTGGTGCAAGATGGCGGCGAGGTCGGGCTCGCCCCGGGCGGGTCGGCGTTTCCAGCCGTGTCGATGCGGGTCGACACGGCCCAGGTGCAGGTCGCGCAGGAAGCGCAACCAGGTCAGACTCAGGCGCAGGTCCAGCGCGGGCAGCGCTGCCGACGCACCGGGCCCAGGAGTGGCTGCGCGCACGGCTTCGGCGGCCCGCGCCAGTTCAGCGGCCTGGTAGTCGTCGGGACGCAGCCCGTCGTCCTCGGCCGCGGCCAGCAGGGACAAGGCTTCGGCCAGCACCGGGCGCGCCCGCCCCTCGGCATCGAACCATCGCAGCCCGGCCGGGCCCAGGGCATAGAAGCGCCGCAGGGTCTCGGCCTGGGCCGCGGGGAGGGTCGCGGTCCAGGCTGTCTGAGGATGCTCGGGCCACCGGGCCAGCGGCGGGGGCAGTGGGGAGGCCAGAACCTGGGTGGCGAGCCCTGTGACGGCCACGCAGGCCACAAGAAACAGATCGGGGAAACGCATGGGGTGGCTACGGTACCTCGGAAGCCGGCCGTCGCGGCATCCCCCGAATCGGCGAACTTCGTCGTCATCCGGGCCGGCCGTCGGCCCGGGGCCGGCCGAACCAACGCCCATACCGCCAGCTCCAGCCCAAGGCCACGGCCGCCCAGACTACCGCCGAAGCGAGCACCAGCGCCCCCGAGGCCGCGCCCTGCCCCGTCCCCAGCAAGCGCAGCACCACGGCGACTTGCAGGCCCCAGAACAGCGCCCAGGCGATGTCGTCGGCGGCGAGCACGCGCCCGCCATGCCCGCAAGACACGCGTGTGGCCATGGCCAACAAGACGGACCCGAGGAAACCCAGCGTGAGCGCGTGCAGCGGGGCCAAACCGAGGGCGTGCCCGCCCAGCCACCACAGGGCCTGAGCGGCGGCCTGCAGCAGCAGGGCCAGGCCGAGCCAGACGAAGCCGAGGTGCAGCATGGCCAACAGACGGATGCGCAGGCTTTGCACCAGGCCCCAACGCACCGCCAGCCACAAAGCTCCGAGCCCGGCAACGAGGTTGAAGCCGATGGCCAACATGGTCAGGGGCCCGGAGCCTCGTGCCGCCCAGGCCAGCGGTGGCTGCGCCACCAGCACCGCCAGCCAAGTCCACAACAACCACATCGGCCGCCAGGCATCGAGCACCGGTAGCGCCGCGGTCGTGAAGAAGGGGATCATGCGATGCAGCACAGCGGCGTAGATGGGGGCGATGAACCACCACAGGCCCACCGAGGCGGCAGCCAGGGTCCAGCCTGGCTCCCCCAACATCAGGCCGGCCACTGCCGCCCACAGGTCGATCGAGCCGACCAGGCAGGCGCAGCCCACGACGCGCGCATGAGTGCGGTCTTGGGCCGTGGCACGGTGCAGCAGTTGTAGGTAGCGCCGGGTGAAGCCGCTCCAGCCCCAGGCCACCGCCGACAGGCCGATGGCTGCCAGCGGTGCCAGGCCATGCACCCCCATCAGGAAGACGGCCCAGCCGCTCAGGCAGGCCAGCGTGGGCGCCAGCAGGCTGCGCGCCCCCACCGGCGGCAGGCCCAGCCACTTTGGCCCGGCCGTGAAGAGGAAGCCCGTGATGAACAGGGGCATGAAACCATGGCTCATCAGCAAAGCATGTGCCAGGGTAGGAGAAAGGGTCCAGGACAGCGGCGGAACCAGGCCTTGGCGGCTGGCCAGCACGATCAGCCACCACACAGCGCTGGTCGAGAGCATCACGGCCCCGGCAAAGAAGCCCAGCCGGTGCGGCGCGGCCAGCAGCCAGGACGCCCGCCAGGCAGGGGCCGGGCCGGTGCGGCGCGGCGCAGCCGCCGGCCCGGCCGGCTCAGGCTGGATGGGAACGGTGCGCATGCCCGGACCTCAGGCCGCCGCCGGAGCCGGGGTAAGCAGCCGTTCGACCAGCTCGCGCACGCTGCGGATCTGGTCACCGAAAGGCAGGGCGCCCACACCGCGGAAGAACAGGCCCTTCTTCACGTCGCCGCGCAGGGCGGCGGCGAGCTGGTGATCGATGCAGAACTGGCCCCAACCGGCCAAGCCGTCGCGCAGCCCACACTGGGCCAGGCAATCGAAGGCCTTGGTGCAGCGGCTCTTGACATGCGCCACGGCCTGTAGCTTCTCCTCGATCTTGAGGTAAGCCTTGAGCCAGGGTGTGGCCACCGCGCGCGCCGGCAGGCCGGCCACGCTGGTGAACTCGACCACGTCCTCCTCACGGGCTTGCGCCAGCACCCGCTTGAACTCGGGGTGAGCGTCGCCCTCCTGCGTCACGGCAAACGGAGTGCCCAACTGCGCGGCACTGGCCCCCAGCGACTGCACGCGAGCGATGTCGGCATGGGTGCGAATGCCACCGGCGGCGATCAGCGGGATCTCGCGTTCGACGCCCGCCTTGCGCAGGAACTCGCGGGTCTCAGGCAGCACGCGCTCGAAGTCAAAGCGCGGGTCGTTCAGGTCGGCAATTTTCGCAGCACCCAGGTGGCCGCCGGCCAGGCGGGGGTGCTCAATCACGATGGCGTCGGGCAGGCGCTTCTTGCGCTCCCACTTCTTCACGATGAGCTGCACGCCGCGGCTGTCGGAGAGGATGGGAATGAGCAGGGCGTCGGGGTGATCCTGCGCCAGGTCGGGCAGGTCCAGCGGCAAGCCGGCGCCCACCACGATAGCATCGATGCCGGCTTCCAGTGCACGCTTTACGCTGGCGGCGTACTGGCTGACCGCACGCATCACATTCATGGCCAGCAGGCCGCGGCCGCCGCTGCGCGCGCGGGCGGCGGCCACTTCACGGTCGATGGCTTCGAGGTTGGCCGCGTCGATGGCCTGCTTGGCCGCCTCGCCCATGCCCACGCCACGAGTGCGCTCCGTCAGGTCGGGATGGTGACGGCGCAGATCCACGCTGCTGAGCGTGCCCACGCCGCCCAGCGCGGCCACGCTGCCGGCCAGACGGTGGGCTGACACCCCCACGCCCATGCCCCCCTGGACGATGGGCAGCAGGCGAGCGCCCTTGAGCTTCAGCGCCGACAGGCCGCTGCGCTCGAGCAAACGGGCCAACGCGGGTTCGACGCGAGAGAAAACTTCAGACATGACCGCACCTCTTGGAATGGCGCCCTGAAGGTAAGCGTATGCCCCGGTCAGGGTCTTGACCGAGCTCAACGGCAATTCGTCAATGCAACACGAGCACCGGCAGTTTCGTACGCGACATCAGGTTCTTCGTGTGCGATCCCCACATGAGCTCGCCAAAGACGCCACGGCCGTGCGTGACCATGACGATGAGATCGCACTGGTGCTGGGCTGCAACGTCGACGATGGCATCCTCGATGTTGTTGGCCTGCACGCTCACGCGCTGGAAGGGCACCTTCGCCTCGGCAGCGAGGCGCTCGAATCGTCCGAGCACTTCGTCGGCATGCGCACGCACCGATTCGTCATGGCTCTTGGTGATGCGCCCATAGGCATAGCCTTCGCCGATGCTGGCCGGTGGGGGCGCAAAGGGTTCGACGATGAAGCCCGTGACACGCGCGCCCAGGCGCTGGGCCAGAGCCAGACCGGAGGTCATGGCCTTGTCGCTGAGGTCACTGCCATCGACGGGGACGAGCAGGTGGTTGAACATGGAAGCCTCCGTCCGAGCCCGCCTCGGGCCCTCGGAAACACTCTACGCCGGGTATCCCGGCCGCGGATTGCTCCACGTCAAGCCCGGGGTCATCGGGGCGGGCGCAGCCGGCTGTCAATCTCGTTGAAGCACACGTCCTGCTCGGCCGGTATGTATGGCCCGGTCCCGCTGTGCTCGGACCGCGAGGCCGGCACGAAGCCCCCAGCCAGCACGTCGAAGACGTGCACTTCACCGTCCTCGATCACATAGTGCCAGCCATGCAGCGTGATCGTCCTGGACTCGACCCGGGAGCGCACCATCGGATAGTCCATCAGGCGCTCGAGTTGCAGCACCACGGCACGCTGCTCGGTGCGGCGCAGGGCTTCGGGGCTGGGCTGCACCGGCAGGGCCGCCTCGCGGGCCAGGTCGAGCCAGCGGGCCAGGTTGGGTGCTTCGGGCGAGATCTCCTCGTACAAGGCCTTCATGGCACCACAATGGCTGTGGCCGCACACCACGATGCGCGTCACATGCAGATTGAGCACCGCGAACTCGATGGCCGCGGTCGTGCCATGGTGTCCATGGCTGCCGTCGTAAGGCGGCACCAGCGCACCCACGTTGCGCACGATGAAAAGCTCGCCCGGCCCAGCCCCGGTGAGCAGGTAAGGCACGAGACGGGAGTCCGAGCAGCCGATGAAGAGCGTGCTGGGGTGCTGCCCCTGGTCCACCAGGTCGCGAAACCTCGCTTGGTGCCGAGGGAAGTAGTCGTCGTGGAATCGACGCAGGCGGGCGATCAGCTCGTCAGGCATGGTCGCACTCCCCTGCTCCCTACTGCACCAGGGGCGTTTCGGCGGCATCGAGTGCCACCCCGTCGAGTTTGGCCTGACTCGCCAGCAGACGCAGGTACTGGCGCAGCGCGGTCACGTAGGCCTGCTGCTGCAACGCCAGGCGCACGGCACCGCGCACCCTCTCGAAAGGCTGGGGGCGGCCGGCCTGGCGCTCCAGCACCTCCACCACGTGCAAGCCAAAGCGGCTGTGTACCAGTCGGGGCAGCACGCCCACCTCGGTGTGCCCGAAGACCTCGCGGGCGAACTCGGGGGCGCAGTCGGCCGCGCGCAGCCACCCCTCTTCATCACCAATCATGCCGCCGTGCGCACTGCTGGGGCAGTTCGACCACTGCTGAGCCGCCTGGGCAAAGCGTCGATCCCGATCGGCTTCGGTCTGGCCTTCGTCATGGCAGCGCAGTTCCAGCAGCACGCTCTCGGCCTTCAGGCGCAGGGCCTTCACGTCCACGCCGGGCGTCACGGCGAACAGGATGTGCCGGGCGCGCACCCGCTCACCTTCGCTGTACTTGGCCGCATGGGCCGCGTGGTGGCGACGCAGGGCCTCCTCGGACGGCTCGGGCAACGCCAGCTCGCGTTCGAGCAGGGCCTCGATCGCCGCGCTGGCCGCTTCGCTGATCACGCCGTCGGTGCCCGGTTCGTCAGCCGCGTCGAGCAGCCCGGCAGCCTGCGCGGCTTGGCGCAGCAGCTCGGTGCAGGCCCGTTGGCGCAGCACATCGGGCGGCAGCACCTCGCCAGGGGCATGGAGCGGCTGGCCGTTGACGCGAGCCGCAGGGTGAAGGGTCTCGGCGGTCATGGCATCGTCTCCTTCAGGCCACGGGACGGCGCGCCGGAGCATGGTGATCGGCCGGCAGGTTCAGACGGCGCGAGCGCACCACCTGGTACGGCCGCAGCAGATAGGCGATGGCGCCGAAGCCGCTCCACACGTGCACCAAGCGGGTGAACGGGAAGATCAGGAACATCGTCATGCCCAAGAACATGTGGGCGCGGAAGACCCAGGAGATGTCGGCCATCAGCTCGGCGGCGCCGGGACGGAAAGTGACGATGCGCTGGGCCCATTCGGCCAGCACCAGCATCACGCTGCCATCCAGGTGCTGGGCCGACAGCGGCACGGTGGCCAGGCCCAGCACCAGCTGCACCCACAGTAGCCACAGCAAGACGATGTCGCTGGTCTTGGACGTGGCACGGATGCGCGGGTCTGACAGGCGGCGGTGCAGTAGCAGGCTTACCCCGATCAGAGCCAGCACGCCGGCGATACCGCCGGCCGTCATGGCCAACACCTGCTTGGTGCCCGAGCTCATGAAGGGCTCATACAAGAAGTGCGGCGTGAGCATGCCCACGAAATGGCCGAAGAAGAGGAAGAGCACTCCGGCATGGAAGAGGTTGCTGCCCCAGCGCAACTGGCCGGCGCGCAACAGCTGCGAGGAATCGCTCTTCCAGGTGTATTGATCGCGATCGAAGCGAAGCAAGCTGCCGACGAAGAACACCCCCAAGCAAATGTAGGGGTACAGGCCGAAGACGAAGAAGTCGAGGGTGGCTTTCATGCGCGTGCTCCTTGAGTAGGTGCCGGCTTGCGGACGATGTGGATGGGCTGGGGCTGGTCCGGGCGGTTCTGGCCCTTGGTGGCGCAGCCATCGAAGGCCAGTGGCTCGGCCCAGGCGTCGTCGATGCCTTCTTCGGCGGGCAGGTTCACGTGCTGGACACGCTCACCCGCCATTTCCAGCACGGCAGCGATGGCCGCAGCGTAGGGGCTCTGGCGCTGGGCCAACGCCGTATGCAAGGCATTGAGGATGTGCGCCATCTCGCCGAGGAAGTCCCGCGCCACAGCCGCCTCCTGCGTGGCGGCGAACTCCAGGACCACGGGAAGGAAGTCCGGCAGTTCACCGGGGGCGAGGTAAAGGCCGGCTTGCTCATAGGTCTGCAGCAGGTCTACCATCGCCGGGCCGCGGTCGCGCGAGTCGCCATGCACGTGCTCGAACAAGTGCAGCGAGGTCGCACGGCCCCGGTCGAAGGTGTCCACATACCGGGCCTCGACCTCGAAGGTGTCACCCACGCGCAGCTGGCGAATCAGAGCCTGCAGGCCTGCTCGGGCCTCTTTGCTGAGTGCAGGATCCTCGGTCACCGCAGTCTCGATCTCGTCGAGAGCGGAACGCAGCGTGTCGTCCGGGTAGCCTAGCAGACGGGCCACCGCGCGGCAGCTTCGGGAGGGAAATCGTTTCATCGTGGATCTCCTGCGCTCAGACGGTGGCCTTGATGGGGATGGTGCGTTTCTTCTTCCCGCCGAAGAGACTGACCTCGGTGCTGCCCTCGGAGCAGCCGTTGCCGAAGGAAAAGCCGCAGCCACCGCGCACGTCGAAAGCGTTCTCGGCGTACTCACGGTGCGTGGTGGGGATGACGAAGCGATCCTCGTAGTTGGCAATGGCCATCACGTGATACATGTCTTCCACCGTGGTCGGATCCAGACCCACCTGCTGCAGCGCAGCGGTGTTGACGCGACCTTCTACGTGCTTGTCGCGCTGGTAGGCGCGCATCGCGAGCATGCGCTCGAGGGCGCGCACCACCGGCGCCGTCTCTCCGGCCGTGAGCATGTTGGCCAGGTAGCGCACGGGGATGCGCAGCTGGTTGACGTCGGGAATCTCGCCGTTGATGCCAATCTCGCCGGCATTGGCCGCGGCGGTGATGGGCGACAGCGGCGGCACGTACCACACCATCGGTAACGTACGGTACTCGGGGTGCAGGGGCAGCGCCACCTTCCAGTCCACTGCCATCTTGTAGACGGGGCTCTTGCGCGCCGCCTCCAGCCAGGACTCGGGGATGCCATCGGCGCGGGCCTGCTCGATCACCTGGGGGTCGTTCGGGTCGAGGAAGATGTCGAGCTGGGCCTGGTAGAGGTCGCGGTCGTGCTCGACGCTGGCGGCCTGCTCAATGCGGTCGGCGTCATACAGCAGCACCCCCAGGTAGCGGATGCGGCCCACGCAGGTCTCCGAGCACACCGTGGGCTGGCCGGCCTCGATGCGGGGGTAGCAGAAGATGCACTTCTCGGCCTTGCCGGTCTGCCAGTTGTAGTAGATTTTCTTGTAGGGACAACCCGAGACGCACATGCGCCAGCCGCGGCACTTGTCCTGGTCGATCAGGACGATGCCGTCCTCCTCACGCTTGTAGATCGAGCCCGAGGGGCAGGAGGCCACGCACGCCGGGTTGAGGCAGTGTTCGCACAGGCGCGGCAGGTACATCATGAAGGTGTTCTCGAACTGGCCGTAGATGTCCTTCTGCACCTCGTCGAAGTTTTTGTCCTTCGACCGCTTGGCGAATTCGCCGCCCAGAATCTCCTCCCAGTTCGGACCCCACTCGATCTTCTCCATGCGCTGGCCTGTGATGAGGCTGCGCGGGCGCGCCACCGGGGCCGCCTTGGTTTCCGGGGCGGACTGCAGGTGGTCGTAGTCGAAGGTGAAGGGCTCGTAGTAGTCGTCGATCTCGGGCAGGTGGGGGTTGGCGAAGATGCGCATGAGCAGCTTCCACTTGCCGCCCTGGCGCGGCTCGATGCTGCCGTTGCTCTTGCGGACCCATCCGCCATGCCACTTGTCCTGGTTCTCCCACTCCTTGGGGTAGCCGATGCCGGGTTTGGTCTCGACGTTATTGAACCAGGCGTACTCCATGCCCGGCCGGTTCGTCCAGACGTTCTTGCAGGTGACGGAGCAGGTGTGGCAGCCGATGCACTTGTCCAGGTTGAGGACCATGCCGATCTGTGCGCGGACTTTCATCGCAGGTATCTCCTTCTTCTCAGGCGGCGGTGGCCGTGGACTCGTCGTCGAGCCAGTCGATGCGCTTCATCTTGCGCACCACCACGAACTCGTCACGGTTGGTCCCGATGGTTCCGTAGTAGTTGAAGCCATAGCTCAACTGTGCATACCCGCCGATCATGTGCGTGGGCTTGGTGACGATGCGGGTCACGGAGTTGTGGATGCCACCACGCTGGCCGGTGATCTCACTGCCCGGAGTGTTGATGGTCTTTTCCTGGGCGTGGTACATCATCACCATGCCCGGGTTGACGCGCTGGCTCACCACCGCCCGCGCCGCGATCGCGCCGTTGGCGTTGAAAAGCTCGACCCAGTCGTTGTCGACGATGCCGGCTCGCTTGGCGTCGTCCTCGCTCAGCCAGATCACCGGGCCGCCCCGGTTGAGCGTGAGCATCACGAGGTTGTCGCTGTAGGTGGAGTGGATGCCCCACTTCTGGTGCGGCGTGATGAAGTTGAGCGTGATCTCCGGGTTGCCGTTGGGCTTGCGGTTCATCACCTCGTCCACCGTCTTCAGGTCTACCGGCGGTCGGTAGCTGGAGAAACCCTCGCCGAAGGCGATCATCCAGGGGTGGTCTTGGTAGAACTGCTGACGGCCGGTGAGCGTGCGCCAGGGGATCAGTTCGTGCACGTTGGTGTAGCCGGCGTTGTAACTGACCTTCTCGCTTTCCAGGCCCGACCAGGTGGGCGAGCTGATGATCTTGCGAGGCTGTGCCTGGATGTCGCGGAAGCGGATCTTCTCGTCCTCGCGGTGCAGGGCCAGGTGGGCGTGCTCGCGGCCCGTGATCTTCGAAAGCGCCTCCCAGGCCTTCACTGCGACATGGCCGTTGGTTTCGGGCGCGAGCATCATCACCACCTCGGCCGCGTCGATGTCGGTCTCGATCTTCGGCAGACCCTGGGTCACACCTTCTTCGTGCACCTTGCCGTTCAGCTCAGCGAGATGACGAACCTCCTCGGCCGTGTTCCAGGCGATGCCCTTGCCGCCATTGCCCAGCTTTTCCATCAGCGGCCCCAAGGCCGTGAATCGCTTGTACGTGTTCGGATAGTCTCGCTCTACCACAGTGATCTGCGGCGCGGTCTTGCCGGGGATCAGCTCACATTGACCCTTCTTCCATTCCTGCACGCCCAAAGGCTGGGCCAGCTCGGACGGCGTGTCGTGCATCAGCGGCGTGAGCACCACTTCCTTCTCCACGCCCAGGTGACCCACGCACACCTCACTGAACTTTTTCGCCAAGCCCTTGTAGATCTCCCAGTCGGACCGAGCCTGCCAGGCTGGGTCCACCGCCGTGGACAGCGGGTGGATGAAGGGGTGCATGTCGCTGGTGTTCAGGTCGTTCTTCTCGTACCAGGTGGCCGTGGGCAGCACGATGTCGGAGTACAGGCAGGTCGTGCTCATGCGGAAGTCGAGCGTGACCAGCAGGTCGAGCTTGCCTTCGGGTGCCTGCGCGTGCCAGGCCACCTCGGTCGGTTTGGCATCGCCGGGGCCCAGATCCTTACCCTGCACGCCGTGGGCGGTACCCAGCAGGTGCTTGAGGAAGTACTCATGGCCCTTGCCCGATGAGCCCAGCAGGTTGGAGCGCCACACGAAGAGGTTGCGCGGCCAGTTGTGGGGATGGTCGGGGTCCTCGCAGCTCATCTTGAGTACGCCGCTCTTGAGTGAGCTCACCACGTAGTCCTTGGTGTCCTGGCCTGCAGCCTGGGCGTCACGCACCACTTGCAGCGGGTTGGTTTGGAGCTGTGGCGCGCTGGGCAGCCAGCCCATACGCTCGGCACGCACGTTGTAGTCGATCAGGCTGCCCTGGAATTGGGTCTTGTCGGCCAGCGGCGAGAGCACCTCCTCCACACCCAGCTTCTCGTAGCGCCACTGGTCGGTGTGGGCGTAGAAGAAGCTGGTGGAGTTCTGCTGACGCGGAGGACGGATCCAGTCGAGCGCGAAGGCCAAGGCTGTCCAGCCGGTCTGCGGGCGCAGCTTCTCCTGACCCACGTAGTGCGCCCAGCCTCCGCCGCTTTGGCCCACACAACCGCACAACATCAGCATGTTGATGATGCCGCGGTAGTTCATGTCGCTGTGGTACCAGTGGTTCATCGCCGCGCCGATGATCACCATGGACTTGCCGTGCGTCTTGTCGGCGTTGTCGGCGAACTGACGCGCCACGGCAATCACCTGGTCGCGCTTGACACCGGTGATGCTCTCCTGCCAGGCCGGGGTGTAGGGGACGTTGTCGTCATAGGAAAGCGCCGAGTTTTCTCCCTGCAACCCGCGCGAGACGCCGTAGTTCGCCGCCAACAAGTCGAACACGGTGGCCACCAGGATCTCGCGGGGCTCGCCCGCCTTGCCCAGGGTGATGCGAACGGCCGGCACCTTGCGCTGGATCACGTCGCCCGCGGACTTGTTGGCGTTGAAGTGCGGGGTATCGACACCACCGAAGTATGGAAAGGCCACATCGACGACCTCATGAGCCTGGGCCCCGTCTTCCAGCACCGACAGCTTGAGCTTCACGTCGTGGCCGTGGCGGGCCTCCTTGCTTTCGAGATTCCATCGTCCCGCATCGGGTCGGCCTTCAGGGCCCCAGCGAAAGCCGATGGAACCGTTGGGCAGCACGATCTTGCCCATCTCGTCGAAAGCCACGGTTTTCCACTCGGGGTGATTGGTCTGACCGAGCTTGCCGTTGAAGTCGCTCGCGCGTACGTAGCGGTCTGGCACCAAGGTCTTGCTGCCGTCGGGCAGGTTGTGCTCCTTGAGCTGCACCAGCATCGGCAAGTCGGTGTATCGGCGCGCGTAGTCGTCGAAGTAGCTGGATCGCTTGTCGAAATAAAACTCTTTGAGGATCACATGACCCATGGCCATGGCCAGCGCAGCATCGGTGCCTTGCTTGGGGTGCATCCACAGGTCGGCCAGCTTGGACACCTCCGCATAGTCGGGCGTGATGGCCACGACCTTGGCGCCCTTGTAGCGCACCTCGGTAAAGAAGTGCGCATCAGGCGTGCGCGTCTGCGGCACGTTGGAGCCCCAGGCGATCAGGAAGGTGGAGTTGTACCAGTCGGCACTCTCCGGCACGTCGGTCTGTTCCCCCCAAGTCTGGGGACTTGATGGCGGCAAATCGCAGTACCAATCGTAGAAGCTCATGCACACGCCGCCAATGAGCGACAGATAACGGCTGCCAGCGGCGTAAGACACCATCGACATCGCCGGGATCGGCGAGAATCCGATCACCCGATCCGGGCCGTACTTCTTGATGGTGTAGACGTTGGCCGCCGCGATGATTTCGTTGACCTCCTCCCAGGTCGATCGGACGAACCCTCCGAGCCCGCGCTGGCGCTGGTAGTCGCGGCGCTGCGCATCGTTCTCCACGATGCTGACCCAGGCATCCACGGGACTTCGGGCCACCGCTTTGGCCGCGCGCCAGTGCTTGAGCAGTCGGCCGCGCACCATCGGGTACTTCACGCGGTTGGCACTGTAGAGATACCAGGAGTAGCTAGCGCCGCGGGCGCAGCCGCGCGGTTCGTGATTAGGCAGATCGGGACGGGTGCGCGGGTAGTCGGTTTGTTGGGTCTCCCAAGTCACGATACCGCCCTTGACGTAGATCTTCCACGAGCACGACCCTGTGCAATTGGTGCCGTGGGTGGAGCGTACGATCTTGTCATGCGCCCAGCGCCCCCTATAGGCGTCCTCCCAGGTGCGGTCCTCGCCGGTGGTCACGCCATGGCCGTCCGCAAAGGGCTCTCGGGGTTGGTTGAAGTAGGTCAGACGATCAAGGAAGTGGCTCATCGAGGGCTCCTAGTTCGGTTTGGTATCAGACGCTCAGCAAGGCATCGGGGCGTTTTTGCGGCTGTAGTACCACCACGTGATGGCCACGCACGTCACGTAGAACGCAATGAACACATACAAGGCCGCCTCGGGTCCGCCCGTCATGGCAATGGATGTCCCGTAACCTTTCGGAATGAAAAATCCGCCGTAGGCCCCCACGGCCGAGCTGAAGCCCAGCACGGCAGCGGCCTCCTTGTTGGCGTCACGCTGAGCCTGCTCTTGGGCCGCTGTACTTGATCCGGCCGCGCGCTGCCGCTCGGTCAGAAAGATGATGGGGATCATCCGAAACGTCGAGCCGTTGCCCACACCCGAGGCGGCAAACAGTACGAGGAAAGAGACGAGGAAGCCGTTGAAGTTGCCGGCGCGGCCTTCAGCCGGGAGGAACTGCAGCACCGCGGCCACGCCCAGGCCCATCACGATGAAGGTCCAGAAGGTCACGCGCGCACCGCCCAGCTTGTCGGACAGCCAGCCCCCCACCGGTCGAATGAGGGCACCCACCAGCGGACCCAGCCAGGCATACGACAGCGCGTTGATTTCGGGAAACTGGCTTTTGATCAACAACGGGAAGCCGGCCGAGTACCCAATGAAGCTGCCGAACGTGCCGATGTAGAGCCAGCACATCAACCAATTGTGCTTGCGCTTGAAGATCACTGCTTGATCGGCAAAAGAGGCTTTGGCGTCTTTGAGATCGTTCATCCCGAACCAGGCCGCCAATGCCGATGCCATGATGAAAGGCACCCAGATGAATCCCGCGTTTTGCAACCACATCGGTACTTGCTGCCCCGAGCGATCGACCATGACCGGCTCTCCACCAAGGACGCCAAACACCCCTGTGGTGATCACCAAGGGAACGACGAACTGCACGAGCGACACACCCAAGTTGCCCAAGCCCGCGTTCATTCCCAATGCATAGCCCTTGCGCGACTTAGGGTAGAAGAAACTGATGTTGCTCATGCTGGAAGCAAAGTTGCCGCCACCCAGACCGCACAACAGCGCCAGCACCACAAAGACCTCATAAGGGGTCTGGGGGTTTTGCACCGCAAACCCGATGCCCAATGCAGGCAGCAGCAAGCTGGCGGTGGAGATGGCCGTCCAGCGTCTGCCGCCGAAGATGGGTACGGCAAACGAGTAGAAGATGCGCAAAGTGGCGCCGCACAAGGCTGGCAACGCGGCCAGCCAGAACAGCTGGTTGGTGTTGAACTTGAATCCAACGGCGGGCAAGTTCACCACCACGACGGACCACACCATCCACACGGCAAACGCCAGCGTGAGCGCGGGAATGGAGAGCCACAAGTTCCGCCTCGCGATGGCTTCGCCTTGCTGACTCCAAAATGCGGGATCCTCGGGGTTCCAACGCTCAATCACATGAGAAGCCACGTCAGCCTCCAGTCAGTATCGGTTGCAGATCAGCTTTGGACAGACAACCCGCCGGCGTTGGGGCCCAACACTTCGCGGCGTCGCACTTCGGTGAAGTACATCCAAATGAGGGACACCCAGACCACGCCATAGAGCAACATGAATGCGCTGGAGCGGATGCCGGTAAAGTCGAGCAGGGCGCCGAACATGATGGGCAGGATGAATCCACCCAGGCCGCCAGCCAGCCCTACGATGCCGGAGACCGTGCCAATGTTGCTGGGGTAGTCATCACTGATGTACTTGAAGACACTGGCCTTGCCAAAGGCCCAGGCGATACCCAGAATGAACATCAGCGCGGTGAAGGCGTACACGTTCAGGCCGATCGTGAAGGTTCGCGGTCCATCGACGGTGAGCACCGTGAATTCGGTTTGCGGATAGCTCAACAGGAACAGACAGATCCAGCTCACCCACATCACCCACCAGGTGACGCTGTGGGCGCCGTACTTGTCTGACAGCCAACCACCGATGGCGCGCAGCACGCCGCCGGGCAGCGAGAAGCACGCCGCCAGCAGCGCCGCCACACGGATGTCCAGGCCGTATTCGCCCACGTAGTACTGCACCATCCACAGGCTGAGGGCCACATAGCCGCCGAAGACGATGCTGTAGTACTGGCAGTACTTCAGCACGCGCGGATCCTTCAGTGCCTTGAGCTGGTCCGTGAACTTGACGTTGCTCGGCACCAAGTGGCTGGGGTCGCTGTGGCTGAACATCCAGAACAGCACCACGGTGCCGAGCATGATGGCCGCATACACCTGCGGCACCATGGTCCAGCCGAAAGCCACCAGGATCACTGGCGCGACGAACTTGTTGACCGCCGCCCCCGAGTTGCCCGCGCCATACACGCCCATCGCAAAGCCCTGACGCTGCTTGGGGAACCAGCGAGCCACATAGGGCGTTCCCACTGAGAACGACCCCCCGGCTAGACCGACGAACAGGCCGATGACGAGGAAGTGCCAGAACTGGGTCGCATAGGCCATCAGCCAGATGGCCGGCACGGTGGCGGCCATCAGCAGGGTCATCACGATGCGCCCGCCGTAGCGGTCGGTCCATATGCCCAGCGGCACTCGCACCAGCGATCCGGTGAGCACCGGCGTGGCCATCAGCAGGCCGAACTCGGTGGCGTTGAGATTGAGCGCCTTCTTCAGCGGGATGCCGATGACGCCAAACATCATCCACACCATGAAGCACACGGTAAAGGCCAGGGTGCTGACGATCAGCACCGACCAGGCCTTGGCTGAAATGGGAGGGACCGTTACCGATCCCGGTTGGGGGGCCGCCATGGGGATCACTCCTTGCTCTCTTCCATGTCAGCCACTGTAGGAAGCGGAGCGGGCCTTGCCCATCCTTCCGCAGGGCGTCCCCGTCTGTCCGGAAGAACGATGTCGCCACAGGTCTCATCGTTCTTTGGAACTATTGACACCCCGCTGACCCACACCCGTAAAGATGACGGGGAGCTGACATCCGACAAGCGCTGTGCGGCTTCGTGGCCCACGCGCTCCCCACTCGCTCAGGGCTTACCCGCGCCATAAGCTGGACGTAAGCCTGGCCCATCACATTGCGATGCAACGGTGCAGGCCTGCGTCTGCAACGCGATACGCCCCGCGGCCTTGCGGCCGCTTTCTTGGATTTCCGATTTTCGAGAGGAGACGCTCGGTGGATGACAACAACGCAAAGGCCTATTGGTCGGCGACGCTGGGGTTGCTGACCAAGGTGCTGGTGATTTGGGCCGCGGTGTCCTACGGCGCCGGCATCCTGTTCGCCCCGGCCCTCAATGCCATTCAGTTGGGGGGCTATCCCCTGGGCTTTTGGTTCGCCCAGCAAGGATCCATCTACATCTTCATCGCACTGATCTTCTGGTACGCGAAGAAGATGAAGGACATCGACCGCCGATTCGGCATGCAAGAAGACTGATCAGGGACGAACCATGGATCTTCAAACAATGACCTATTTGATCGTGGGGCTGAGCTTCGCGATCTACATCGGCATTGCCGTCTGGGCACGTGCCGGCAGCACCAAGGACTTCTATGTGGCCGGCGGGGGCGTGCACCCCGTGACCAACGGCATGGCCACGGCGGCCGACTGGATGAGCGCCGCATCGTTCATCTCGATGGCCGGCCTGATCTCCAACATGGGCTATGGCGGCGCGGTGTTCCTGATGGGCTGGACAGGCGGCTATGTGCTGCTGGCCTGCCTGCTGGCCCCTTACCTGCGCAAGTTCGGCAAGTTCACGGTGCCCGAGTTCATCGGCGATCGCTACTATTCTCAGTTTGCGCGCAACGTGGCGGTGATCTGCCTGCTGGTGGCCTCCATCACCTACATCATCGGCCAGATGACGGGTGTAGGTGTGACCTTCGCGCGCTTCCTGGGAGTGACGAGCGACCAAGGCATCTACATCGGCATGGCCATCGTCTTCGCCTACGCCGTGTTCGGCGGCATGAAGGGCATCACCTATACGCAGGTGGCACAGTACATCGTGCTGATCCTGGCCTACTTGGTGCCGGCTTTCTTCATCTCGCTCAACCTCACCGGCAACTTCCTGCCACAGCTGGGCTTGGGGGCCAACCTGGCAGGCACCGACGTGTCACTGCTGGCCAAGCTCGACCAGGTGGTGACCGATCTCGGCTTTGGCCAGTACACGAGCACCACCGCCGGCAGCACCATCAACATGGTCTTCTACACGGTCTCGCTGATGATCGGCACGGCCGGACTGCCTCACGTGATCGTGCGCTTCTTCACCGTGCCCAAGGTGGCCGATGCCCGCTCCTCCGCCGGATGGGCGCTGGTGTTCATTGCGCTGCTGTACACGACGGCTCCGGCCGTGGGAGCCATGGCCCGGCTGAACCTGTTTGGTACCACCAACACGGCTGTGGGCATCACGCAGAACGAAGCCGGACAGCTCGCCGTCAACCCTGACGTGGTCAAGGCCAACGCTGACCTTTTCGCACCCGAAGCCAGCCTGCAGTACGACAAGCGCCCCGAATGGATGAAGCGCTGGGAAGCCACAGGGCTGTTGAAGTGGGAAGACAAGAACGGCGATGGCCGCATCCAGTTCTACAACAGCGCCACGAAGAATCCCGACGTGCTGGCCAAGGCCGAGGCCGCCGGTTGGAAGGGCAACGAGCTGACGGTCAACGCCGACATCATCGTGCTGGCCAACCCCGAGATTGCGCAACTGCCCAACTGGGTGATCGCGCTGGTGGCCGCCGGCGGCCTGGCCGCCGCCTTGTCGACGGCAGCCGGCTTGCTGCTGGCGATTTCCTCGGCCATCTCGCACGACTTGATCAAGGGCGCGATCAAACCCGACATTAGCGAGAAGAGCGAGCTGATGGCCGGAAAGATTGCCATGGCCGGCGCCATCTTCGTGGCGGGCTATCTCGGCCTGAACCCGCCGGGCTTCGCAGCCGGGACGGTGGCTCTGGCCTTCGGCATCGCGGCCTCGACGATCTTCCCGGCCCTGATGATGGGGATCTTCAGCAAGACTGTGACCGACAAAGGCGCCAGCGCCGGCATGATCGCGGGCTTGGCTGTGACGTTGTTCTATGTCTTCGCACACAAGGGCATCTTCTTCATCAAAGGCACGGAGTACCTCGACCTGATCGGCGGCGCCAACAGCTTCTTCACCATCACCCCCGAAGCGTTCGGCACCGTCGGGGCCATCGTGAACTTCACGGTAGCCTTCTTGGTAAGCAAGATGTCGGCTCCCGTGCCCTCGCACATCGCTGCGATGGTGGATGCCGTGCGCACCCCCAAAGGCGCCGGAGCGGCCGCGGTCCACTGAGCGATCCGCTTCCATCGCGAGGGGCCCGGTGTGGCCCGCTCACTGACCCCGTCGGCCGCCGGCGGGGTTTTTTCATTGCGGGATTTGTTGCGAGAATCGGCGCACAGGTCGTGAACCCATGAGCATCTTCATCATCAACTGGATCTTCCTGCTGGCGCTCATCCCGATCGCCTTTTTCTGGTTGCGTCGCGCCTGGCGTATCGCGGTGCATCGCGATTTCTCGGAGGTGGCGCTCAAGAGGGGCCTGCCCCCGGCCAATGCCGAGCGCTATGCTCCCTACGAGATGATCATCAACCTCACGGGTGGCGTGGTGCTGGTGGGTGTGCTGGTGGCCGTGCTCGGTTTCCAAGCTCTGGCCCGCGAGGACTGGATTGCCATCGCCGGCTCGACGCTGTGGATCAAGCTGTTGGCCTCGTTTGCCCTGAGCCGGCAGGCCCATGGGCTGGGCACCGGACGCCAGCGCGGCCCTGGGGGTTCACCGTAAGGTCACGGTCAGAGGAACGGGCGACAATAGGCGCCGCAGAGAGCCTTGCCGCCATGGACTGCACCCCCTGTTCGAGGAGACACCGATGTTCAGGAGCCTGGGGGCGCAGCGGCTGGTGTTCGTGTTCTTCGCCGGCTGGCTGTCGCTGAACTTTCCGCTGATGGCGCTGTGGGACCGCGAGGCCACAGTGCTGGGGGTGCCGCTGTTCCCGGCGGCGCTCTTCCTGGTGTGGGCGGTACTGATCGGCGTGACCGCCTGGCTCGTGGAACGCCTGGACGACTGACATCGTGCTCAGCGCACCGCTGGTCATCGTCACGGCCTTTGCCTACCTGCTGCTGCTGTTCGCCGTGGCCTACCACGGTGACCGCCGCGCCGCCGAAGGCCGCTCGATCATCGGCAATGCCTGGATCTACACCCTGTCGCTGGCGGTGTACTGCACCGCCTGGACATACTTTGGCAGCGTGGGACGTGCCGCCGGTTCGGGCGTGTGGTTCCTGCCGATCTACCTGGGCCCCACGCTGGCCATGGTGCTGGCGTGGATGGTGGTGCGCAAGATGATCCGCATCGCCAAGACCTATCGCATCACCTCGATCGCCGACTTCATCGCCAGCCGTTACGGCAAGAGCCCCGCCCTGGCCGGTGTGGTGACGCTGATCACTGTCGTGGGCATCGTGCCCTACATCGCGCTGCAGCTCAAGGCCATCTCGGTGGGCTACGGACTGCTGACGCAGCCGCCGATGAGCCCCCTGGGCCCGGCACACGACGGCCTGCCCTGGTGGCAGGACACTGCCTTGTACGTGGCGCTGGTGCTGGCTGGCTTCACCATCGTCTTCGGGGCGCGTCACCTCGACAGCACCGAACGTCACGAAGGCATGGTGGCGGCCATCGCGTTCGAGTCGCTGGTCAAGCTGCTCGCCTTCCTGGCCGTCGGTGTCTTCGTCACCTGGCGTCTGTACGATGGGCCAGGCGATCTTTTCGGCCGGGCCCTGGCCGATCCGGAGCTGGCCCCCCTGCTCAGTCCCTCGCAAGGTGCGGGCCAGGGTCAAGGATTCGCCTACGGATCCTGGTTTGCACTGACACTGCTGTCGATGCTGTCGGTCATCTTCCTGCCGCGGCAGTTCCAAGTGATGGTGGTGGAGAACGTCGACGAGAACCACCTCAAGCGCGCGGCCTGGGCTTTCCCGGCCTACATGCTGCTCATCAATCTCTTCGTGCTGCCCATCGCCTTGGGCGGGCTGATGCTGTTCGAGCGGGGCGGCCAGAACCCCGAGGGCTTCTTGATCTCGCTGCCGCTCAGCGACGGCCAACAGGCGCTGGCGCTGCTGGCCTTCATCGGTGGCCTGTCGGCCGCCACCGGCATGGTCATCGTCGAAGCCATCGCCGTCTCCACGATGGTGTGCAACGATCTGATCATGCCCTGGCTGCTGCGCGCAAGGCGTGTGCAGGCCCGATCGGGCGGCGACCTCACCGGGGTGCTGCTGGGCATCCGGCGCTCGGCCATCGTGGGCATCCTGCTGCTGGGCTACCTCTACTTCCACCTGGCCGGAGAGGCCTACGCCCTGGTGAGCATCGGCCTGATCAGCTTTGCCGCGGTGGCCCAGTTCGCCCCGGCAATGCTGGGCGGCATGTACTGGAAGGGGGGCACCCGCCAGGGCGCGATGGCCGGCCTGCTGGCGGGTTTTGCGCTGTGGGTCTACACGCTGCTGCTGCCTTCCTTTGTCAAGTCGGGCTGGCTGGATGCCTCGCTGCTGGAGCGCGGCCCCTTCGGTTGGGAGCTGCTCAAGCCCGAGGCCCTGCTCGGGGTGAGCGGCCTGGACTACCTCACGCACTCGCTGTTCTGGAGCCTGCTGGCCAACGTCGTCGCCTACGTGGGTGTCTCCTTGTGGCGCGGGCCTTCGGCCCATGAGGCCAGCCAGGCGATGCTGTTCGTCGACGTGTTCGATCGCACCCAGGCCACACGCCCCGTGTTCTGGCGCGGCCGAGCCCAGGTGGCCGACCTGCTGCCGCTGGTGGCCCGCTTCCTGGGGCCGACGCATGCTCGCCGGCTCTTCGAGGACTATGCCCGCCAGGTCGGCGCGCCCAGCATCGAAGGCATCCCACCCGACGCCCGGCTGGTGCAGTATGTGGAAACCCAGCTCGCCGGGGCGATCGGCAGCGCCTCGGCACGCGTGATGGTGGCCTCGGTGGTCGAGGAGGAGACTCTGGACCTCGACGACGTCATGCGCATGCTGGAGGAAACCTCGCAGCTGAGGGCCCACTCGCGCGAGCTGGAGGAGAAGTCGCACGCGCTCGAGCAGCTCACCGCCGAGCTGCGCCAGGCCAACGAGCAGCTCAAGAGCCTGGACCGCCTCAAGGACGACTTCATGTCCTCGGTGACCCACGAGCTGCGCACGCCGCTCACCTCGATCCGCGCGCTGTCCGAGCTGATGCTCGACGACGCCGACATGGATCGTGCGCAGCGCCAGCAGTTCCTGGGCCTCATCGTCAGCGAAACCGAGCGCCTGAGCCGCCTGGTCAACCAGGTGCTGGACATGGCCAAGATCGAGTCCGGCCACGCCGAGTGGCACCCCACCGACGTGGACCTGGCCGCCCTGCTGGAGCAGGCGGTGAAGACCACCCGGGAGCTCTTCCACGAGCGCGGGGCCGAGGTCCATCTGCACCTTCCGCACGGGCTGCGCACGCTGCGCACCGACCGCGACCGGCTGACCCAGGTGATGCTCAACCTGCTCACCAACGCCGCCAAGTTCGTGCCCCAGGGCGACGGCCAGGTGGATGTGCGGGTCACACCCGACCCCCGGGGCGTGCAAATCGAGGTGCACGACAACGGCCCTGGCGTGCCCGAGGACCAGCGCGCCACGGTGTTCGAGAAGTTCCGCCAGGGCGGGGACGAGAGCATCCGCCGCCAGGGCACCGGGCTGGGCTTGCCCATCAGCCGCCAGATCGTGGAGCATTTCGGCGGCCGCATGTGGCTGCGCGACGATGCCGGCCCGGGAGCCTGCTTCTGCCTGTGGCTGCCCTGGACGCCGGCCGACGAGACCTTCGGCAACAACCCGCACGAACCCATCACCGGAGACGACCATGCCAGCGAAGATCCTCATCGCGGACGATGAGCCCAACATCCTGCTGTCGCTGGAGTACCTGATGAAGCGCGAGGGCTACGAGGTGGTTCTGGCGCGCGACGGTCAGGAAGCCCTCGACGCCATCCGCGCCGATCCGCCCGCCCTGGTGCTGCTGGACGTGATGATGCCTCGCCGCAACGGCTTCGAGGTCTGTCAGGCTGTGCGCAGCGACGAAACCCTGCGCGGCGTGCGCATTCTGATGCTCACTGCCAAGGGGCGCGACACCGACATCGCCAAAGGCCTGGCGCTGGGAGCCGACGCCTACGTGACCAAGCCCTTTTCCACCAAGGAGCTGGTGGGCAAGGTTCGCGAGATGCTGGAGGCGCAGGGCTCGTGAAGGTCGATCGCCGCTTCGTCGTGGCCCTGCTGGCCTTCGCGCTGGCGCTGCTGCTGTGGGGAGCGCTGAGCCTGGCGCTCGTTGTGCCCACCGTCGACGAGGCTCAGCGCGGCCTGCTGCGCTCGGTGCTGACCGAGCGTGCGCCCCTGGTCTTCATGGCCTTCATCTTCACGCTGGGCGTGGTGGTGCTCGTGCTGCGCCCGGTCTACCGCCGCTGGATCACCGCCGCCGCCAGGTTGGCCGAGGACACCCAGACCGTGCTGGGCACCGGCGTCGTGCGCGAGATCGCGCCGCGCGGCAGCGCCGAGCTGCGCGCCCTCACCCAGGTGATCAACGAGCTGGTGCGCCAGCGCGCACGGCTGCGCGAGGACATAGCCCAGCAGGTGCGCCTGGCCAGCGAGCGCATCGAGCAGGAACGCTCGCGCCTGGCCGCGCTGATGGCCGAGCTGACGCAGGCGGTGGTGGTGTGCAACCTCGACGGGCGCATGCTGCTCTACAACGCCCGTGCGCGCAGCCAGTTCCGCGCCCTCTCAAGCGTGCCGGCGCTGGCCGACGGCGCCGAGCTGATCGGCCTGGGCCGCTCGATCTACACCGTCATCGACCGTCGCCTGGTGGCGCATGCGCTGGACACCGTGCGCCGTCAGATCGCCCGCGGACATCCCGAGCCGTCGGCCCAGTTCGTCACCAGCACGGCCACGGGCCAGTTGCTGCGCGTGCAGATGACGCCGGTGCGCGACCATTCGGAGTCGGGCCTGGGCGGCTTCTTGCTGATGCTGGAGAACATCACCGAGGCCTTCGAGACCGAAAGCGAGCGTGACCGGGTGCTGCACGATCTCATCCAGGGCACGCGCGCCTCGCTGGCATCGTTGCAGGCAGCCGTCGAGGTGCTGGACGACCCCGGGCTGGACACGTCCATGCGCGAGCGATTCCAGCGCGTGATCCGCGAGGAGACGGCCACGATGAGCCGCCGGCTGACGGACCTGGCGCGGCGCAGCACCGAGGCCCGCCAGACCCGCTGGCCGCTGGAGGACATGCTCGGCGCCGACTTCGTGGCCGCCGCCGCCCAGCGCCTGGAGGCCGCCCATGGAGCGCGCGTCACCGTGGGGGAGGTCGATCCGACCGTGTGGCTGCGCGTGGACAGCTTCTCACTGCTGCAAGCCCTGTCCTACCTGGCCGGCCGTCTGGTGGACGAGTATCAAGTGCGCTACCTGCAGTTGCGCCTGGCCCCGGCCGGGGCGCATGTCCACCTGGACCTCCTCTGGCCCGGCCAGGCCATGAGCACCGAGACCGTGATGAGCTGGGAACTCGACCCCATGCAGGGCGGGGCCGGAGCCTCGCCGCTGAGCGTGCGCGAGGTGCTCGACCGCCACGGCGGCGAGTTCTGGTTCGAGCGCGAGCGCACACGCAACCAGGCCTTCTTCCGCTTCCTGCTGCCCCAGGCCGCCGCACCCGAGGCGGCGGATCCGGCCCCGCCGGCCGTGGGCGACAGCCGCCCGGAGTTCTACGACTTCGATTTGTTCCAGACCACCGAATCGACCGAAGAGCTGGCCGAGCGTCGGCTGGTGGACCTGGTGTACACGGTGTTCGACACCGAGACCACCGGCCTGGAGCCGTCGGCCGGCGACGAGATCATCCAGATCGGTGCCGCCCGCATCGTCAACGGCCGGCTGTTGCGCCACGAGTGCTTCGAGCAGCTCGTCGATCCGCAGCGACCCATTCCGGCCGCCGGCATCCCCATCCACGGCATCACGCCGGAGATGGTGCTGGGACAGCCCACCATCGACACGGTGCTGCCGGCGTTCCACGCCTACGCCCGCGACACGGTGCTGGTGGCGCACAACGCGGCCTTCGACATGCGCTTCCTGCAGCTCAAGGAGACTCGCACCGGGGTGCGCTTCGACCAGCCGGTGCTCGACACCCTGCTGCTGTCGGCCGTGGTGCACCCGCATCAGGACTCCCACAAGCTCGAGGCCATCGCCGAGCGCCTGGGCGTGACGGTGTTCGGCCGCCACACCGCGCTGGGCGACGCCATCGTGACGGCCGAGATCTTCCTCAAACTCATCCCGCTGCTGGCGGCCCAGGGCATCCACACCCTCGGGCAGGCGCGAGAGGCCTCGAAGAAGACCTTCTACGCCCGCATCAGCTATTGAAGCGCCGCTGCAGCCAGCGGGCGGGTGCGGCCGCAGAGACCCGCTCTGAGAGCCACCGGCGGCTTCGACGCCGCCCCGTAGGGCCCGATCGCCCAGGCCGTGGCCGCCGAGGCCCGTGCGGCCAGCGCGGCTCTGGGTCATCGGGCCGGATCCGCCTCCCCT
Organism: Caldimonas sp.; assembly: GCF_046291045.1. Lineage (GTDB taxonomy): Bacteria > Pseudomonadota > Gammaproteobacteria > Burkholderiales > Burkholderiaceae_C > Caldimonas. Next base: position 24,812 of record NZ_JBKBSL010000020.1, read on the forward strand.
GCGACGCACCGGGACGGCTCAGGCGCCCATCCGGTCGGCCAGGTCGGCCAGATCGGCGGCCTGCAGGTCCACCGGCACGCTGGCCTGAATCTCCCCCCGCCCCGGTCCATGCTCATCGGGGCGGGCGATGAAAGCGGTGCGCAGGCCCGCCGCTGCGGCCGCGGCCAGGTCGGAAGAATGGGCGGCGACCATCATCACCTCGTGGGGGGCGCAGTCGAAGGCGCGCGCCGCGGCGAGGTAAACCTCGGGCTTGGGCTTGTAATCACGTGCCACCTCGGCCCCCAGGATGGCATCCCAGTGCCAGCCGTTGCGCCGTGCCAGGTCCACCATCAGCGAGATGTTGCCGTTCGAGCACGGGGCAACGAGGAAGCGCCCGCGCAGCCGCTCCAGCGCCGGCGTCACATCGGGCCAGGCGTCGAGCCGGTGCCAGGCCCGGTTCAGGTGCACGCGCAGGGGCTCGTCAACCGCGGCGTCCAGGCCGAACCGGTGCAACACCACGTCGAGGTTGCGGCGGTGCAGCACATCCAGCGTCGAGAACGGCCGCCGGCCCGTGCGCACCTCCTCCATCGCCGGCTGGTACTCGTCTCGCCAGGCATCGGCAAACGCCGGCCCGTCCACCTGCAGGCCGCGGGGCTCCAGCGCGAGTTGTACCTCTCGGGCGATGCTGGTGCGCCAGTCCACCAGGGTGCCGAAGACATCGAAGACGAGCGCACGGACGGCAAACGACATGGCGGGTGTTCGGACAAGGTTCTGGACCACGCAGAAGTATCTCCGGCTTCGAGGCGAAGCGGTGGTGCCGAAGCGCTCCTGCTTCGGCGGCCTCTTCGGCCTGCCAGGCCACCACCGCCCCAGACCGCCCGGCTCTTGCGGGGCCTGGAGCGTGTGCCGAGCGTCCCCACTCGACAGCTGATGCGATGAGCGCACGCAGCCCCCGGCGGCTCACCGCCTGGGCCGTGAACGCATATCGCACGGCGGGCGGGGGGGAGGCCCCCTCTCGTCGCGCGCTCGCCCCGTCAGCTTGCGCCCGCCGTGCCGATAGCCCTGGGACCCCCCATGCGCCCGACGAAGGCCCGTGGCGCTTTTCCCTTCCGAGGAGCTTTTTTCATGAAGATCACCCTGCGCAATCTCCGAGTCGGCACGCAACTGATCGGCGGCTTCGCCATCGTGAGCGTGATCGGCGCGTTGATCGGTGCGGTCGGACTGTGGCGTTCAGCCCAGATGAACGAGTTGGCCCGTCAGATGTACGACCGTCAGGTCGTGGGTCTGAATGCCGCGGCCGAAACGGCCTTGGCCCTGCTCGAGGCCAACCGGGCCGCCACGAACGCCGTGTTCGCCGACACCCTGACCGACCGCCAGAAGCACACGGCCTCCACCCGCGCCCGCTTGGAGGCCACACGCGAAGCCCTGGGCCGCACGGAGACCCGGTTCTTCACGGACGAGGGCAAGCAGCAGGTGCAACGCGCCCGCGAGCAGGTGCAAAAGGTGTCCCAGGTGGTGGACGAGCTGCTCACGCGCCTGGAAAGCGAACCGCCCGGCGAGGCCTGGACCGCGGCCGACATGCTGCGCAATGAACTGCGCCCGGCGGTGGACGAGGCCGAGGCGCTGCTCAAGCAGATCATGCAGCGCAAGCAGGCCGATGCGGCCGGGCTGGCCGAGGCCACCACGACCGCCTTTGCCAGCGGCCGTGTCGCGATGATCGCCCTGACCCTGGGCGGCTTCGTCGTGGGCCTGGGCCTGGGCGTGTGGCTCACCCGGCGGCTGACCCGCCAACTCGGCGGCGAGCCGGCGGACGTGGCGGCGATGGCCAACGCCATCGCCGAGGGGGATCTGACCACGGCCATCGACACCTCGCGCGCCCAGCCTGGCAGCGTGGTCCATGCCATGCAGGCGATGCAAGCGGCGCTGCGCCGCGTGGTGGGCAGCGTGCGCAGCAGCAGCGATCACATCGCCACCGGCTCCACGCAGATCGCCACCGGCAACGCCGACCTGTCGCAACGCACCGAGGAGCAGGCCAGCAACCTGCAGCAAACCGCGGCCTCGATCGAGCAGTTGGTCAGCACGGTGCAGCACAACGCCGAGACCGCCCGCCAAGCCGCTCAGTTGGCCGGCGTGGCCAGCGATGTGGCGGCCAAGGGCGGCCAGGTGGTGGGCGAGGTGGTGCACACCATGGGCGAGATCAACGCCTCCTCCAAGAAGATCGCCGACATCATCGGCGTCATCGACGGCATCGCCTTCCAGACCAACATCCTGGCCCTCAACGCCGCCGTGGAAGCTGCCCGCGCCGGCGAGCAAGGCCGCGGCTTTGCCGTCGTGGCCGGCGAGGTGCGCAGTCTCGCCCAGCGATCCGCCCAAGCCGCCAAGGAGATCAAGAGCCTGATCCAGGCCAGCGTGGAAAAGGTGGAGGCCGGCCAGACGATGAGCGACATCGTCGCGCAAGTCAAGCGCGTGACCGATCTGATCCAGGAGATCAGCGCGGCCACCACCGAGCAGACTTCGGGCCTGAACCAGATCAATGACGCGGTGAGCCAGCTCGACCAGGTGACGCAGCAAAACGCCGCGCTGGTGGAGGAATCGGCCGCCGCCGCCGACAGCCTGGCCCAGCAAGCCCGGCGCCTGGTAGAAGCCGTGGCCCAGTTCAAGTTGAGCGAGCACGAAGCCGCTCAGGCCATCGCCCGGGCCCAAGCTTCGAGCCTGCAGGCAACGGCCGCCCCGGTGACCTCCCCGGCAGGCGAGGCAGACGACGCCGGCTGGCGCACGCATTGAGCCCCACGGACGGCCGCTAGAACCGCCCGGCCTGGAAGCGCTGCTCCAGCACGCTTTGCAAGGTGTGGACGACGTCGAAGGCGTCCTTGAGCTGGTTGCGTTCGAAGTGGGACAGGCTGTCGACGACGAGGAAGTTGTCGGGCGCCTGTCCTTGCGCCATCTGACGGGCCTGGTGGCGGATGCGCAGCACGGCCAGGAACTCCAGCGCTTGGCGCAGGTCGCGCACGCCGTCGGCGCTGATCTCGCCGCTGTCGGCCGCGCGCTGCAGGCGGTCTTGCGTATTCACCTCCTTCAGGGCCCCGGCCAGGGCATAGATGCGCGCCAGGTCGACGATGGGCACGATCCCGGTGTGCTTGAGGTCGATGGCGCCGCGGTGCTCGCCGCTGCGGATGGGCGTGATGCCGCCAAACAGTCCCCGCGGCGGCCGGTGGGCCAGGGCATTGCCCACCATGTAGGCCAGGAAAATGCCATTGCCGCGCGTGCGCTCGAGCATGTCGAGGCGCAGGCTGTCGAGCAGTTCGGTGCGGCCGTGCACCGCACGCAGATCGAAGAACACGCAAGTAAGCATCAGCGCCTTGGGCTCGGGCTCGTTGATCCAGGTGCGAAAGTACTGGCGCCAGCGGCGCAAGGGCTGGCGCCAGGCCGGCGTCATTGCCATCATCTCGCCGGGGCAGTGCACGTAGCCGCAGGCCGCCAGGCCATCGCAGACGAAGCGCGCGAAGGCCTCGAAGTAGGCCCCATGCCGGGCTTCGTCGTAGCCATCGTCGAGCACCAGGCAGTTGTCCTGGTCGGTCTTGGCGGTCTGCTCGCAGCGGGCCTGCGAGCCGGCGGCCACCCAGGCGTAATCCACCGGCGGCGGGCCCAGGTGGCTTTCCGCGAGGTGGATCAGCCGGCTGGTGAAGGCATCAGTGACGGCGGTGATCAGGTGGCCCGTGGCATGGGCCGAGGCGTCGGCCGCTGCGAGGTGGCGCTGCAGCTCGGGCAGGCGCCGGCTCACGCGCACCAGGCCTTCCAGGTCGGGCTGCTTGTGGATCTCCCCAACCAGATACACCGCAGTGGTACTGTGCCGCTCGGTCAGGTCGCGCACCGTGACCAAGCCAGTGACGCGCTCGCCGTCCATGAGCGGCAGGTGGTGGATGTTGTGCCGCGCCATCAGCATCAGCGCCTCGATCGCGGGGCGGCGCTCGTCCAGGGTCAGGGGCGCCAGCGTGGCGATGTCCATGACCGGGCGGGACGGATCGAGCCCGGCTGCAACGACCCGGTTGCGCAGGTCGCGGTCGGTCACCAAGCCGAACAGGCGGCCCTGCTCGACCACCAGCACCGACGACACCCCCTGCTGCTGCATGAGCTGGGCCGCCTCGCGCACGCTGGCCGTGGGCGGCACCGTCACGGGCTCGCGCCAGCGCAGGCCCGACAGCGGCTCGCTCAGCAGGTGCAGGTGCTGTTCGCGCCCGCCGGTCGCCAGGTCCGGGCCAGACGGGTCGGGGGGAAGGAAAGGCGCATGCATGGCCGCATCATCGCCGCGAAGCCCCGGGCTGACCAGAGGGGAGCCCCGACAGGCTCTTTCCCCTCCGGTTTCACCCGCGCTGACGCTCACTGACGTAGACGGCCGCCTGCACACGCGAACTCAGCCCCAGCTTGCGCAGGATGTGCTGGACGTGGATCTTCACCGTCGTCTCGGCGATGCCCAGTTCGCGGGCGATCTCCTTGTTGCTGGCGCCCCGCGCAATGTGGTCCAGGATCTCGCGCTCGCGCGGCGACAGGGAGTCCAGCGGCTCGGGCGCCGCCGGCGCGGGCGGTGCGAGCGCGCCGGGCGCGGCGTGCAAGGCCTGGAAGGCCGCCACCAGCTTGGCCGTGAGCTCGGGGCTGACGACCGAGTCGCCGGCCATCGTGCGCTCGATGGCGCGCACCAGGTCCGGGCCATCGATGGTCTTGAGCACATAGCCGCGTGCGCCGGCCTTCAGGGCGGCGGCGAGGTCTTGCTCGTCCTCGCTGACGGTGAGCATCAACACTTTCGCGTCCGGCGCCGCCTCGCGTAAGCCGGCCAGTGCATCCACGCCGTTCACGCCGGGCAGGTGGTTGTCCAGCAAGATGAGGTCGGGCTGCAGCTCGCGTGCGCGGCGTTGGGCCTGCCCGGCATCGCCGGCTTCGCCCACCACCTGCAGCCGCGGCTCCAGGCCCAGCAGGGCCACGATGCCGCGACGAAACAGGGTGTGATCATCGACGACCAGCAGGCGGATGGGGGGCGCAACGTCAGTCATGGGCAGCGGCGGGGTCAGGCGGCCAGCGATTCGGCAGGCACGACCGGGCTGGGCAAGGTCAGCGTCACGCATGTGCCGCGACCGCACTGGGAATGGACGTCGACCGTGGCGCCGATGCGGGCCGCACGCTCGCGCATGATGCGCAAGCCCACATGGGTCTCGTCCGGGGACTCGGCAGCGACATCGAAGCCCACGCCGTCGTCGCGCACCTCGAAGCGCCACACTGGAGTCTGCTGCACGTCCACCCAGACCTCACGGGCCCGCGCATGCTTGCGCACGTTGGACAGGGCTTCTTGCACCACATGCAGCACCTGGATCTGCACGTCCGGGTCGAGCGGCAGGCCGTGGCCGTGCATCGACAGGTGCACCCGCATGCCGCTTTGCAGCTCGAACTTCTGCAGGGTCGTGCGCAGCGCCGGCTCGATGTCCTCGCCGCTGGCGCGGGTGCGGAAGTGCAGCAGCAGTTCGCGCACGTCGTTGTAGCTCTCGCGCACGCCGGCATCGAGCTCTCCCAGCACCCGCTCCACCCCGTCGTGATCGGCGCGACGCAGGGCCTCGCGCAGCAGCTGCACCTGGATCTTCAGGAAGGCCAGCGACTGGGCGATGGAGTCGTGCAGCTCCTGCGCCAGCAGACTGCGCTCCTGGGCCACCGCGGCCTCCTTGCCCAGGGCCTCGGCGCGCAGGCCCTCCATGGCCCCGGCCAGATGGGCCGCCAGGGCTTCGAGCAGCGATCGTTCGTCCTCGCCCAGCGCGGTGTCGCTGCGGAAGAAGAGGTCCACCTCGCCCAGCAGCCGATGCTGCAAGCGCACCGGCACCGACACCAGGGTCTGGTAGCCCGCCCGCATGCAATGGTCCAACGTCGGCGCACCGCCCCGGGCCGACGGGGCGGCGATGCGGATGATCCGCGTGCTCGCTTCGTCCGCCCCCTGGCCACAGTGGCAACTTCCGGTCTGCACGCACTGCTCTTGCTCACTCATGAACTCCGGCAGGCAGTCACCGGCCAGCAGCAAGTAGCGCTGGTTGGCCTCGTCGGACCAGCGCACGGCCACCGCATCGGCCCGCGAGAGGCGCCGCACCTGGCGTGCAAACCCCTGGGCCAGCTCGTCCAGCGTGGCAGCCTCGGCCAAGATCGCACTGGTTTCGTACAGCGCGGCCAGTCGCTCGCGCTGCTGTTCCAGCCGCGCAGTCTTCTCGGCCACCCGCGCTTCCAGGTTGGCATACAGCGCTTGCAGCGTCTCGGCCATGCGGTTGAAGCCTCGGGCGAGCTGATCGAACTCCTCGCTCGAGCCTTCCTCGACCCGCGCGGCGAAGTCCTGTGCTTGCACGCGCTGCAGGCCGCGCTGCAGGCGGTTGAGCGGATGGATCACGAACAGGTGGCCCGCATACAGCAAGGCCACCCCCACTGCGATGGCCAGCGCGAGGATGCCCAGCTGCACTGCGTGCAAGATGGCCGTCCACAAGGACAACTGCTGTTCGATGGCGCCGACGAAGTCATCGATGGCCCCCACGAAGCGCTCGACCTCCTCGGGGGCGGCCGTCTGCTCAGCGCCCCGCCAGCGATCGCGCAGGCTGCGCCACTGGCTGCGCACGGTGTCGAACCGCCTTCGGGTGGCCTCGTTCCAGGGCACGAAGAGCGGTCGGGAGGGGTCGCCGGTGCGCAGCAGTTCCAGGCCCTGGTCGAAACGACGCAGTCGCTCCTCGATCACGACCGGCGCGGCCCGGCGCTCGACCTCGAGCGCGAGCTGGTAGCTCTTCATGCGCAGCCGCCCGGCCTCGTTGACCGCGGCCGCCCCGCCTTCGATCTGCCAGGTGATCCACAGCGTCAGGCCGATCGAAGTCAGCGCGGCCAGTAAAAAGGCCGTGCACAACAGGGCCATCTTGGCCGACAGGGTCCCCGGATGTCGTCTCACGCGGCCACTCTAGGCTGCAGGCCGGGGGCTTGGCTTGATCCAGGTCAAGTCGTCAAGGGGTGCTCAGTCGGCTGCGCGCCGGCCAGCAAGGTGACATGCTCCGCCTGGGTGTAGTTCTACAGGGTGTCACCGGCGGATCATCAGCAGGTCACGCTCGGGTGACTCCACCCCCTTGTGAGCCTCTGGTCGCCGCGATAGCCCCCGGCCCGGGCGATCAGCGTCTCGACACCGCGGCGGATGGCCTCGTCGAACACAGCCTGCTGGCCTGGGTGGATGCGAATATCGGCGACGTCGAGGATCATGCAGGCTCCCGTCGTGAACGATGAGCCCCGATGGTCGCTCACCACGCATCCACATAGCGCCCGCCCGGCTCGCCCACGCGGGACGACGCCAGGCCGCGCGCCAGCCAGTCGCGGGTGTCGGCCGGGTCGATCACGGCGTCGATCTCCAGCGTCTGCGCGATGTGGAGCGCCGCGCCGCGGGCCACCTGCTCGGCCAGCAAGCGCTCGAACAGCGCCTCGCGCGCCGGGCCTTCGGGCTGGGCTTCCAGCTCTTTGCGGTAGCCCAGGCGCACCGCGCCCTCCAAGCCCATGGCCCCGAACTCGCCGGTGGGCCAGGCGGCCGTGACCATCGGCACATGCAGGCTGCCCCCGGCCAGGGCCATCGCCCCCAGGCCATAGGCCTTGCGCAGCACCACGGCCAGCCAGGGCACGCGCTTGCGCGCCGCCGCCAGGAACAGGCGGCTCACATGGCGCACCTGCGCCTGGGCCTCGGCCTGCGGGCCCACGAGGAAGCCAGGGGTGTCGATGAGCGAGACGATGGGCAGACCATGCACATCGCACAACTGCACGAAGCGCGCGGCCTTGTCGGCCGCGTCGGCGTCGATGGCGCCGCCCAGGTGAGCCGGGTTGCTGGCCAGCAGGCCCACCGGGCGGCCTTCGATACGCGCCAGCGCGGTGAGCACGCTGCGGCCGAAGCCCTCGCGCAGCTCCAGCAGCGAGCCGGCATCGGCCACGCCGCGCATCACCGTGCGCACGTCGTAGGCGCGCGCGCGGTTCTCGGGCACGGCTTCGCGCAGGGCCTGCGGGTCGGCCCAGTCCCATTCGCTCACACGACCCTGGAAGAAGGAGAGGTAGTGGCGCGCCGCGCGCACTGCGGCCGCCTCATCGTCCACCAGCACGTCGATCACGCCGTTGCGAGCCTGCACCTCGCTCGGGCCGATCTCCTCGGGGCGGTAGACGCCCAAGCCACCCCCTTCGATCATGGCCGGCCCGCCCATGCCGATATTGCTGCTGCGGGTGGCGATGATCACGTCGCAGCAGCCCAGCAAGGCCGCGTTGCCGGCAAAGCAGCGCCCGGCGGCGATGCCCACCACCGGCACCTGGCCCGACAGCCGGGCGTGGCTGGCGAAGGTGGGCAGGTGCAGCCCGGCCACCACGGGCCAGTCCGTATCGCCCGGGCGGCCGCCGCCGCCTTCGGCGAACAGCACCACGGGCAGCCGCTGCTCGATCGCCACGCCCAGCAGGCGGTCGGTCTTCTGGTGGTTGCGCGCGCCCTGGGTGCCGGCCAGCACCGTGGCGTCATAGGCCATCACCACGCAGCGCGAGGCCTCCTCGCCGAACCAGGCGCTGTTGACCGAGCCGATGCCGGTGACGATGCCATCGGCGGGCGTGTGGCGTTGCAGGTCGTCCAGGCTGCGCCGGCGGCTCTGCGCGGCGATCGCCAGCGCGCCGTATTCGATGAAGCTGCCCGGGTCGCACAGGTCGGCAATGTTCTCGCGTGCGGTGCGCAAGCCCTGGGCGTGGCGCCGGGCCACGGCCTCGGGCCGGGCGGCATCCTCGGTGAGCGCCAGGCGCTCGCGCAGGGCCTGCAGGTCAGTGCGCGGCCCCTGTGCTGGCGGCGGGGCCGGCGACAGCCGTGCCTCGGCCTGCGGTGCCACCTGCGGCGGGCCCAGACGCAGCAGAGCCGTCCCTTCAGCGACCAGCTCGCCCACGGCGGCGAGCCACTCCTGCACCACGGCATCGGCCGGGGCGCAGATCTCGTGCTGCATCTTCATCGCTTCGAGCACCACCAACGGCTGGCCGGCACGCACGGCCTGGCCGGGCCGGACGAGGAACTCGACCAACGTGGCGCTGGTGGGGGCGTGGACGATGGACGGGGAACGGCTCGGGTCGGCCTTCATCAGCGGTCTCCTCGCTCGGCCGGATACCGCCGAGCAATGCTTTGTCCCATGTCGCTGCGGCCTTGTCCGTCACCCAGGTGACGCCCGCATCAGACGGGTGCTGCCGAGGCATGCCCCAGCCCGCGGGATCGTCCCTCGCTGCCAGCGCGCTCAGCTCAGGCCGTTGACGGGCAGTGCCGCTCCGTGCAGGGCGCGTGCCGCCGGCGAGGCCAGGAAGACGATGACCTCGGCCAGGTCTTGCGGGGCCACCCAGCGCGAAGGATCGGCCGAGGGCATGGCCGCGCGGTTCTCCGGCGTGTCGATGATCGTGGGCATCACGCAGTTGACATTGATGCCGTGCTCGCGCAGTTCCATCGCCATCGCCTCGGTCAGACGCATCACCGCGCTCTTGGAGGCACAGTAGGCCCCCATCTGCGCGCGACCCTGGGTGGCGCTGGCGGCCGCCACATTGACCACCTTGCCCGCTCCAGCGGCCAGCATGTGCGGCACCACGGCGCGCGCCATGTGCACCACCGTACGGGCATTGAGGTCGAGCAGAAAGTCCCAGGTCGCCTGCGAGGTCTCGTGCACGGCCTCGCCCATGCGGAAGCCGCCGGCGATGTTGCACAGCACGTCCAGACGGCCGAAGCGCTGCAAGGCCTGATCCACCGCCGCCTGCACCTGCTGCGGGTCGAGCAGGTCGGCCGCAAGCGTCAGGCGGGTGGCGTCATCGGCCCCGTAGGCCCTCTGCAGGGCCGCCGGGTCACGATCGAGCAGCACCAGGCGGGCGCCGCGCTGCGCAAACGCCTGGGCCACGGCCCGACCGAGGTTGCCGGCCGCGCCGGTGACGAAAACGGTTTGTAGGCTGAAATCCATCGGCAAAGCACTCCTCGGGTTCGTTCGTTGCATCCGGGCCGGCATGTCAGGGCCTGCGGCCGTCCGGCCCGGCATGGCATCTCATGGACCCGATGATCACCGATCTGATCGAGGCGTGGCTCGGGCCAAGCGAGGGAGGCCTGGCCAGGCCGACGCCTCGTCATGAACACTTCATGCGAGGATAGGACCATCCCAATCCTTGCACTCGCCTCTCGCCCATGCACGAACCGTTTCGCCTCCAGCCCCTGTCCCACGCCATGGCCCACGGCGATACACCCGACCCCGGGCGGCGCCGCTGGCTCGGCCGAACGGTGCTGGCCTGTGCGGCGCTGGCCGGCTGTGCACGGCGGCAGGGCCAGCACCGCGAGGAGGCCGCCGCGCCCGCTCAGGTGGCGCCCTTCTCGGCCTCACCCCCCGACGGCCGACTGCCGCGCGGCTGGGAGCCCTATGCCCTGCGCCGCGACAAGCGGGTCACCCGCTATGCCACCGAGGCCCACGACGGCCGCACCGTGCTGCGGGCGGTTTCCGACGGCGCCGCCACCGGCCTGCGCTGCCCGGTGGACATCGACCCGCTGCAAACCGGCCGGCTGCGCTTTTCGTGGAAAGTCGATAAGATGGACCCGCGCCTGACCGTCACCGACCCGCGCATCGACGACTCCCCGGCGCGTGTCATCCTGGCCTTCGACGGAGACCTGCGCCGACTGTCGCTGCGCGACCTCATTTTCTTCGAACAGGTGGAGATCTTCACTGGGCGACGCCTGCCCTATGCCAGCCTGATGTACGTCTGGGATGGGCGAGCCGCCCTCGAGTCCATCCACACGTACAGCCGCAGTGGTCGCATCCGTTATCTGGTGATCGACAGCGGCCCGCGCGGCCTCGGCCGCTGGCAGACACACGAACGCGACGTCGTGGCCGATTTTCGTCGCGCCTTTGGTGAAGAGCCTGGGCCGATCCGCAGCGTGGGCGTGCTCACCGACAGCGACGATCTGGAGGTGACGGCCTCGGCTCTGTATGGGGACATCTCGCTCGGTGCGCGCTGATCTGAGCCGCTGCTGCCAACCGCGCGGGTTCGTCCCCCCTGGCTTCAGGCCAACGTGTAACCCGTCTTGACCGTGGTGTAAAACTCCGCCGCATAGGCCCCCTGCTCGCGCGGGCCGTAGCTGGAGCCTTTGCGACCGCCAAAGGGCACGTGGTAGTCCACCCCCGCGGTGGGCAGGTTGACCATCACCATCCCCGCCTGTGCATGGCGCTTGAAATGCGTGGCGTGCTTCAGGCTGGTGGTGGCGATGCCCGAGGCCAGGCCGAAGGGGGTGTCGTTGGCCAGGTGCAGGGCCTCTTCGTAGTCCTTCGCACGGATCACGCTCACCACTGGGCCGAAGATCTCTTCGGTGTTGATGCGCATGGACGCCGCGGTGCCGGTGAACAGCGCCGGGGTCAGGTAGTAGCCAGGCGCCCCTGCTGCGTTGCGCTCGATGTATTGCCCCCCTGCGACCAAGGTGGCACCCTCTTGCTGTCCGATGGCGATGTAGGCCAGATCCTGTTCGAGCTGACGTTCGTCGACCACCGGACCGATGTCGGTGCCGGGCTTGCGGGCATCGTCCACCTTGAGCGTCTTCATGCGCTCGGCCATGGCCGCCACGAAGCGGTCGTGGAGGCCTTCGGTGACGATCACGCGCGACGAGGCCGTACACCGCTGGCCGGTGGAGAAAAAGCCGCTCTGGATGGCGCAGTTCACGGCCACGTTCAGGTCGGCATCGTCCAGCACCACGAAGGGATTCTTGCCGCCCATCTCGAGCTGGAACTTGGCGCCGCGGGCCACGCAGGCCTGAGCCACCAAGCGACCGGTGGCCACCGAGCCGGTGAAGCTGACCGCCGCCACGCGCGAGTCGTCCAGCAAGACCTGACCGACCTCACGGCCGCGGCCCATCACCAGGTTGAACACGCCTGCGGGCACGCCGGCGCGCTGGAGGATGTCGGCCAGGGCCCAAGCCGAGCCGGGCACCAGCTCGGCCGGCTTGAACACCACGGTGTTGCCATAGGCCAGCGCCGGGGCCACTTTCCACGCGGGAATGGCAATCGGGAAGTTCCAAGGGGTGATCAGGCCGACCACACCCACCGGCTCACGCGTGACCTCCACGCCCACCCCAGGGCGCACCGAGGGCAGCACGTCGCCCGCCCCTCGCAGGGCTTCGCCGGCGAAGAACTTGAAGATGTTGCCGGCGCGCACCACCTCGCCGATGGCCTCGGGCAAGGTCTTGCCCTCTTCACGCGCCAGCAGGTCGCCCAGCTCGGCGCGGCGGGCCAGGATCTCGGTGCCGACGGCATCGAGGATATCGAAGCGCTGCTGCGGAGTGGTCAGCGACCACGTAGCGAAGGCGGCATGCGCTGCGGCCACAGCCTCACGCGCCTGGGCCGCGTCGGCCAGGGCGTATTCGCCGATCGCATCGCGCGTGTCAGAGGGGTTGATATTCACAATGGTGGATGCTCCATCCACCCATTGACCGTTGATGAGGTTCTTGAACATAGCGAAGCACGTTCAGCGGACCAAGCAGGGCCGCTTGGGGTCGAAAGTCCAGTTCGGGATGAGGTATTGCATGGCCACCGCATCGTCTCGGGCACCCAGCCCGTGCTGGCGATAAAGCTGGTGGGCTTTCTCCACCTCTGCCATGTCAAGCTCGATGCCCAGGCCCGGCGTCTTCGGAACCTCCACCACACCCCCTCTGATCTGCAGCGGCTCCTTCGTGAGGCGCTGACCGTCCTGCCAGATCCAATGCGTGTCGATGGCCGTGACCCGGCCAGGCGCCGCGGCCGCCACATGCGTGAACATGGCCAGCGAGACATCGAAGTGGTTGTTGGAATGCGAGCCCCAGGTCAGACCCCAGTCTCGGCAGGTCTGCGCCACGCGCACCGAGCCCGACAGGGTCCAGAAATGCGGATCGGCCAACGGGATGTCCACGGCCTGCAAGGCCAGCGCATGCACCAGTTGCCGCCAGTCGGTGGCGATCATGTTGGTGGCCGTCGGCAAGCCGGTGGCCCGGCGGAATTCGGCCATCACCTCGCGACCCGAGAAGCCGTCTTCCGCTCCGCACGGGTCTTCGGCATAGGCGATCACGCCGTGCAGGTCTCGCATCAGACGGATGGCGTCCTTCAGCAACCAGCCGCCGTTGGGATCCAGCGTCACGCGAGCCTTTGGAAAGCGCTCGTGCAGGGCACGCACCGCTTCCACCTCGTCTTCGCCGCGCAGCACCCCACCCTTGAGCTTGAAGTCATTGAAGCCATAGCGCGCATGCGCGGCCTCGGCCTGGCGCACGATGGCCTCGGGCGTCAACGCCGTGGCGTGGCGCACGCGGCACCAGTCGTCCTCGCCGGTTTCACTGGCGGGGTCCACATAAGGCAGATCGGTGCGCGTGCGGTCACCCACGAAGAAAAGGTAGCCGAGCATCTCCACCTTCTCACGCTGTTGGCCCTCCCCCAGCAGCGCCGCCACCGGCACCCCCATGTGCTGACCGAGCAAATCCAGCAAGGCGGACTCGAGCGCCGCCACCGCATGGATGGTGGTGCGCAAGTCGAAGGTCTGCAGGCCTCGGCCGCCGCGGTCGCGGTCGGCAAAGGCCTGCTGCACGCGCTGCAGGATCTCCAGGTGCGAGCCCACCGGCTGGCCCACCACCAGGGCGGCGGCATCTTCCAGGGTCTGGCGGATCTTCTCGCCGCCGGGCACCTCGCCGACGCCAGTGCGCCCGGCGCTGTCGGTGAGCAGCAGCAGGTTGCGGGTGAAGAAAGGGCCGTGCGCGCCGCTCAGGTTGAGCAGCATGCTGTCGCGCCCGGCCACGGGAATGGCGCGCAATGCAGTGATGCGCGGGGTGTCATGCAAGGACATGGGGACTCCAGGCCGGCGGTTCAATCCGCGGTGATATTGCGAGCCTTGATCAGCGCACGCCAGCGGTCGTACTCGGCGCGCTGGAAGGCCGCGAACTGCTCGGGCGTGTTGGCCACGAGTTCGAAGCCCACCGAGACGAACTGCTCGCGGATCTGCGGATCGTTCAGCGCCGCCACCAAGGCAGTGTGCAGCTTGGCCTTGATGTCGGCCGGCAGCCCCCGAGGCGCCGCGATGCCCTGCCAGGAATAGACGTCGGCCCCCTTGATGCCGGCTTCGTCCAGCGTGGGCACGTCAGGCAGCAGTTTCGAGCGCTGGGCCGAAGTGATGGCCAGGGCACGCAGCTTGCCGGTGCGCACATGCTGGAGGATGGCATTGATGTTCTGGAACGATGCATCCACCTGGCCGCCCAGCAGGTCCGAGATGGCCGGTGCGCCGCCACGGTAGGGCACATGCACACCCGTGGTGCCCGACTGCTGCCAGAACAGTTCGGCCGTGAGGTGGTCGGAAGATCCATTGCCTGACGAAGCGAAGGTGACCTTGCCCGGATGGGCCTTGGCATGGGCCACCAGATCGGCCAGCGTCTTGTGCGGCGAGCCGGCCGGCACCACAAGCACATTGGGCGCCTGCACGGCCACCGTCAACAGGTCGAAGTCTTTGGTGGCGTCATAAGGAACGCTCTTGAGCAGGTGCGGCGCGATCACGAAGGGGCCCAACGAAGCCACGAGCAGCGTGTGGCCATCGGCCGGCGCGCGCGTGACGACAGCGGCGCCGATGGTGCCGGTGGCACCGGGCTTGTTGTCGACGATGAAGCTCTGGCCGAGCTGCTGCTGCAGCTTCGGCGCGATCGCGCGGGCCAGCGTGTCGGTCGAGCCGCCCGGGGGGAAGGGCACGATCATCGTAACGGTCTTGTCGGGCCAGGCCAAGGCGCTGGTCGCAACACCCAGGCCCAAGGCCAACACGGACAGCAGCTTTTTCATTCCAATCATCGGAGGTCTCCTTGTCATCGGGGAGCAGCAGGTGACTGAGGCCCGAGCTTGTCGATCAGGGCACGCAACTGCTCGATTTCGGCCGGCTTGAGGTCCGACAGCGGTGGGCGCACCGGGCCCGCGCCATGCCCCACCAAGGCAGCACCCGCCTTCACGATGCTCACCGCATAGCCTTGACCCTTGTTGCGCAGGTCGATGTAAGGCAGGAAGAAGTCGCGGATGAGGCGGTCGGTGGTGGCGGTATCGCCGGCAGCATGGGCGTTGTAGAACTCGATCGCCGTGCGCGGGATGAAATTGAAGACGGCCGACGAGTACACCGGGCACCCCATGGCCTTGTAGGCCCCCGCAAACACCTCGGCCGTGGGCAGGCCGCCCAGGTAGGCAAAGCGGTCGCCCAGGCGCTGGCGGATGGACACAAAGGCCTCGATGTCACCAATGCCGTCTTTGAACCCCACGAGATTGGGGCAACGCTCGGCCAGCGTCAGCAGTGATTCGGGCGTGAGCCGACAGGCACCGCGGTTGTAGACGATGACTCCCAAGCGCACGCTCTTACACACGGCTTCGACGTGAGCCACCAGCCCTTCCTGCGTGGCTTCGGTGAGGTAGTGCGGCAACAACAGCACGCCCTGGGCACCCAGGCGCTCGGCCTCTTGGGCGTACTGGATGGCCAGCCGCGTGCCGCCGCCGGCGCCAGCAATGATGGGCATGCGGCCCCTGCAGGTGTCGACAGCCACGCGGATCACGTCGGCGTACTCGCGCGGCTCCAGCGAGAAGAACTCCCCCGTGCCGCCAGCCGCGAACAGCGCACTGGCACCGTAGGGCATCAGCCATTCGAGCCGCTCGGCATAGGGCTTGGGTGCAAAGCGCAGGTCAGCGTCGAAGTCCGTCAGCGGGAAGGACAGCAGGCCGGAGGACATCGTGCGTTGAAGGTCTTGAGGGCTCATGGACAGGCTCACAGGGCTGGGAAAGGGAAGCCCCGACCCATGAAGGTCGGAACTGCTATGTTGTCAGTCATCGTACAACTTAATCCAGGCGAGTTCAAGGCTACGCCGGCACGTTCATGATCCGGAGTTCTACGTAGGCCGCCTTGGGCGCCGTGTCAGGCCGCTGCGTTTTCTGCCGCCTCCTGGGCGCGGCGCAGGCGTTCGCGGCTGTTGGACAGGTGGGTGCGCATGGCCGCCCGGGCCGCCTCGGGGTCGCGGTTGGCGATGGCCACGATCACACTGTCATGTTCGGCCAGCACGCGCAGGAGGTACTCGCGCCGCCCTTGGCCGGCCAGGCGCGCGGTGTTCACGCGCGAACGCGGGATGAGCAGGTCACCCAAGTGCTGCATCAGATCGACGAAGTGCGGGTTTTGGCTGGCGCGGGCGATCTCCATGTGCAGCGCCCGGTCGGCAGCCACTGCATCGGTGCCGTCTTCGATGGATCGAGCGAAGGCCGCCTGCGCTTCGCGCATCACCTGCAGATGAGCCTCACTGCGACGCACCGCAGCCAAGGCGGCGGCCTCTGCCTCCACGCCGATGCGCAGCTCCAGCACGGCAATCACGTCACGCAGCGTGGCCACCTGTTCGGGCACGATGCGGAAGTTCGCCCCCTCGCCGCTGCCAGTCACGAAGGTACCGATGCCGTGACGCGTCTCCACCCAGCCGCCGGCCTGCAGCTTGGACAACGCCTCGCGCACCACGGTGCGACTCACGCCGAACTCTTCCATGATGGCCGCCTCGGTCGGCAGCTTGTCGCCCACCGCCAGCTGCCCGGCGCGGATGCGTGCGCTCAGGGCATCGACGAGGTCGAGCGCCAGGCTGCGGGATTTGCGGCGAGCAGGAACGGCAAGGGTGGACATGGGACTCCGCGTAAACCCCAGGCCCTGCCGCCTTGACAGGTTGCGGGGTGTGAACGACGATATGTTGTACGACAACCGATGACGTATGACATCAGTGTTTCGACTCTAGCAACCCACCTCTGGATCTGCAAGCTGCACCATGCTCGCTCAGCATTCCACATCTGCGCGATTCGCGCGTCTGCTGCTCACCGGCGCGGCCGGCGGCCTGGGCCGCGAACTGCGTCCTCGCCTGAAAGCCTATTGCGACGTCTTGCGCGTGAGCGACATGGACGAACTGGGAGCGGCCGCTGCCGGCGAGGAGCTGTACCGCGTGGCGCTGCAGGACAAAACCGGCATGCTGGCATTGCTGCAAGGTGTGGAGGCCGTGGTGCACTTGGGAGGCGTCTCTACCGAGCAGCCTTGGGAGCCTATCTTGCAGGCCAACATCGTTGGGGTTTATCACCTCTACGAGGCAGCGCGGGTGCACGGTGTGCGGCGCATCGTCTTTGCCAGCTCCAACCACGTCACCGGTTTTTACCGACAAGATGAAGTGCTCGGCACCGACGCCCTGCCTCGCCCCGACAGCCTGTACGGCGTGAGCAAGGCCTTCGGCGAAAACCTCGCTCGCTTTTACTTCGATCGCTATGGCATCGAGACGGTGGCGCTGCGCATCGGCTCGTCCTTTCCCGAACCCCGCGACCGTCGCATGCTCGCCACCTGGCTGAGCTACAACGACCTGGAGCGGCTGGTGGTGGCCAGCCTCACCGCACCGGTGGTGGGCTACAGCGTGATCTACGGCATGTCCGACAACGCGACCACTTGGTGGGACAACACCAAGGCGCGCCACATTGGTTACCGGCCGCAGGATAGTTCGGACGTCTTCCGCACCGCCGTCGAAGCCCGCCAACCACGCATCGATCTGGACGACCCAGCTGCGATCTACCAAGGAGGCGCCTTCGTGCGCACCGGCCCTTTCGAGTAACAGCGCCGCCGGCTCGGCCGGCGGCATCCGTCACACCAAGAGGAGACAGAGCATCATGAACCTTCGCCGTCATCTGCTGGTCGCCACCGCTGCCATGCTGACCTTCGCCGGCGCCGCCGGCGCCCAAGCCCTGACCCTGAAGGCCGCCGATGTGCACCCGGCCGGCTATCCGACGGTGGTCGCCGTTGAAAACATGGGCAAGAAGCTCGAGTCCGCCACCAACGGACGCATCAAGGTGCAGATGTTCCCCGGTGGCGTGCTGGGCGGGGAAAAGGAAATGATCGAGCAGACCCAGGTGGGTGCCATCCACCTGCTGCGCACCTCGCTGGGCCCCATCGGCCCGGTGGTGCCCGAGGTCAACGTCTTCAACATGCCCTTCGTCTTCCGCAGCCAGGCGCATGTACGCGCCGTGCTCGACGGCCCCATCGGCACCGAGATGCTCGACAAGATCAGCGCCTCGCCGGCGCGTCTGGTGGCTCTGGCCTGGATGGACAGCGGCTCACGCAGCCTCTACACCAAAAAGCCGGTGCGTTCCCCCGCCGACCTCAAGGGCCTGAAGATCCGCATGATGGGCAACCCACTCTTCGTCGACACCATGAACGCGATGGGCGGCAACGGCATCTCCATGGGTTACGGCGAAGTGTTCAGTGCGTTGCAGACCAATGTGGTCGACGGCGCCGAGAACAACCCTCCCAGCTACTTCACCAGCAACCACTACAACACCGGTGCGAAGTACTACACGCAGACGAATCACCTGATGATCCCCGAGATCCTGGTAATGTCCAAGGTGACCTGGGACAAGCTCTCCAAGGACGACCAGGCGCTGGTGAAGAAGCTCGCCCGCGAAGCGCAGCTGGAGCAGCGTGTGCTGTGGGACAAGAGCGTGGCCGAGTACACCGACAAACTCAAGGCCGCCGGCGTGGAGTTCATCAATATCGACACCCGGCCCTTCTATGAAGCCACCGCACCGGTGCGCGCAAAGTACGGCGCCCAGTTCACCGAACTGATGAAGCGCATCGAAGCCGTCCAGTGAGCCCGTTGCGATGGATTCCCGCTACGTCCGCCTGATGGACGCGCTTTACCTGGCGGCCATCTGGACTGCCGGTGTCGCGATCTTCTTCATGTCCCTCATCATCCCCTGGGGGGTGTTCAGCCGCTACATGCTGGGCACCGGCTCGCAATGGCCAGAGCCAGTGGCCATCTTGCTGATGATGGTGTTCACTTTCGTGGGCGCTGCCGCGGCCTACCGTGCCGGCGGCCATATCGCCGTGAGCCTGCTCACCGAGCGGCTGCCGCGGCTCGCACAGGGGGCGATCGCGATCGCTGTCGATCTCCTGATGGCCGTCGTTTGCCTCTTCGTGCTGTACCACGGCACCCGCCTGTGCCTCACCACGATGGGCCAGTCGATCAGCGAACTGCCCTGGTTGCCGGTAGGTGTCACCTACGCCTCGCTGCCTCTGGGCTCGCTGCTCACGCTGCTCTTCGTGATCGAAAAGCGCCTTTTCGGGTCGCAGGCGCACCGGCCTGTCGTACGTTATGAAGAACAGGAGAGGCCCTGATGGATGCATTCATCCTGCTGGGCAGCTTCTTCGGCTTGGTGCTGCTGGGCGTGCCGGTGGCCTATGCGCTGGGGTTGGCCGCGCTGGTCGGCGCGCTGTGGATCGAGCTGCCACTGGACGCGGTGATGATCCAGCTCGCCTCGGGCGTCAACAAGTTCTCGCTGCTGGCCATCCCCTTTTTCGTGCTGGCCGGGGCCATCATGGCCGAAGGCGGCATGGCGCGCCGTCTGGTGGCCTTCGCCAACGTGCTGGTGGGGTTCATCCGCGGCGGTCTTTCGTTGGTGAACATCCTGGCCTCGACCTTCTTCGGGGCCATCTCAGGCTCGTCAGTGGCCGACACCGCCTCGGTGGGCTCGGTGCTCATCCCCGAGATGGAGAAGAAGGGCTATCCACGCACTTTTGCGACGGCCGTGACGGTCAGCGGGTCGGTGCAGGCCATCCTCATCCCGCCCAGTCACAACGCGGTGCTGTATTCGCTGGCCGCTGGCGGCACGGTGTCGATCGCCGCGCTCTTTATGGCCGGCGTGCTGCCCGGGCTGCTGCTGGGACTCACGCTCACGGTCATGTGCCTGGTCATTGCGAAGAAGAACAACTACCCAAAGGGAGAGCTCATTCCCCTGCGCCAGGCGCTGAAGATCTGCGTTGACGCGCTGTGGGGCCTGATGACGATGGTCATCATCCTCGGCGGCATCTTGAGCGGGGTGTTCACCGCCAACGAGTCGGCCTCTATCGCTGTGCTTTGGGCCTTCTTCGTGACGATGTTCATTTACCGCGACTACAAATGGCGCGATCTTCCCAAGCTCGTACATCGCACGGTCAAGACGGTCACGGTGGTGATGATCCTCATCGGCTTCGCCGCGGCCTTCGGCTACCTGATGACGTTGATGCAGATCCCGATGAAGGTCACCGCCTTCTTCACCAGCCTCTCCGACAACAAGCTGGTCATCCTGCTGATGATCAATCTGATGCTGATCGTTCTGGGTTGCCTGATGGACATGTCGCCACTCATCCTGATCTGCACACCCATCTTGCTGCCGGTGGTCACCTCGCTGGGCATCGACCCGGTGCACTTCGGCATGATCATGATGGTCAACCTGGGCATCGGCCTCATCACCCCGCCGGTGGGCACTGTGCTCTTCGTGGGCAGCGCTGTGGCCAAGCTGCCGCTGGGCGTGGTGTCCAGGACCATGCTGCCCTTCTTCGCAGCGCTGTTCCTCGTGCTGATGCTGGTGACTTACGTCCCCGGGCTGTCGTTGTGGCTGCCGCGGGCCATGGGCTTGTAGCCAATGACCAGGCTGGTGGTGGTCTCCTGTGCCGACAGCGGCGAGCTGCACACGCTGACGCTGGCTGCCGACGGCCGGCTGGCGCCGCGCCAAGTGGTGCCGCTGGGTGGCGCGCTCATGCCCATGGCCCTGCACCCGCGCGGCCACCGGCTCTACGTGGCGCGGCGCAGCGACCCACTGGCGGTGGTCAGCCTGGCCATCGGGTCTGACGGCACGCTCACCCCGCTCGCCGAAGCGCCGCTGCCCGCCAGCATGGCCTGCCTGGCCTGCGACCGCACCGGGCTGCACTGGATGGCGGCTTCCTATGGTAGCGACTGCGTGAGCATCGGCCCTTTGGACACAAATGGCCTGGCGCAGGCCCCCACGCAGGTGCTGCCCACCGGCCGCCACGCCCATGCCATCGTCACCGACCCAGCCAACCGCTACGCCTACGCCACCAGCCTAGGTAGCGACCTGATCCACTGCTACCGCTTGCAGGGCGATCGCCTGGAGGCCGCCGATACTGCCACGGTCGCCGTGCGCGCCGGATCCGGTCCGCGCCATCTGGTCTTCCACCCTTCCGGCCGCTGGCTTTACCTACTCAACGAACTCGATGCCGGGCTGGACACGTTTGCCGTCGAGCCCGAGACAGGCCTGCTGCATTGGCGGCACAGCGCCACCACGCTCGCGCCGGTCTTCTCAGGCGAGCCCTGGGCGGCCGAGCTTCGTCTGTCCGCCGATGCCCGCTGCCTGCTTGCCACCGAACGGCGGTCGAGCACCCTGTCAGTCTTCGATGTGGCCACCGATCCCAGCCAGCCCCGCCTGCTCGAGCAAACGCCCACCGAAGCCCAGCCACGCGGCATGCAAATGGCACCCGATGCCCGGCAGGTCGTGGTGGCCGGGCAGGCCTCGCATCATGTCACCGCCTATGCCTTGGACACGCACAGCGGCGCGCTCAGGGCCACCGACCGTGCCCGCGTGGGCCTGAATCCCAACTGGGTCGAGATCCTCGACCTGCCCTCGTGAGGCCATCCCACCCGGCCTCGTTGCTTCGCCCTTCCTGATCTGGAATCTCATCATGCATCCTCCCCGCCGCTCCCTCCTGGCTGCCGGCCTCGGCGCCGTGCTGGCCGCCGCGCTGCCCGTCCACGCCCAGGACACTTGGCCGTCCAAACCCGTGAAAATCGTCGTGCCCTTTGCCCCCGGCGGCACCTCCGACATCCTGGCCCGCACCCTGGCCGAAAAACTCCAGGGTTCACTCAAGCAGACCATCGTGATCGAGAACAAGGCTGGCGCGGGTGGCGTGATCGGCGCCGACAGCGTGGCCAAGTCGGCCCCAGACGGCTACACCTTCCTGCTGGGCACCATCGCCAGCCACGCCATCAACCCGGCACTGCAGCCCAAGATCCCCTATGACGCCCTCAAGGACTTCGCACCGGTGATGCTGCTGGGCAGCATCTCCAACGTGCTGCTGGTGGGCGCGAACCAGCCCTACAAGAGTGTGGCCGACCTCATCGCCGCGGCCAAAGCCAGGCCCGGAAGCATCGCCTTCGGCTCCGCCGGCACCGGAAGTTCGCAGCACATGTCGGGCGAAGCCTTCAAGCTGCTGACCGGTGCCGAACTCAGCCACGTGCCGTACCGCGGCAGCGCGCCCGCGATCCAGGATCTGATCGGCGGCCAGATCCCCGCCAGTTTCGAGACGGTCACCGTCGCTCTGCCGCACATCCAGTCGGGCAAGGTGCGGGCCCTGGCCGTCACCTCGGCCTCGCGCAGCCGCGTCCTGCCCGACATCCCCACGCTGCAGGAAGCCGGCGTGGCCGGATTCGATGTGGCGAGTTGGCAGGCCTTCTACGCCCCCGCGGGCACCCCGCCGGCCATCGTGCAGCGCATGAACCGGGAGTTGGCATCCATCATCGCCACACCCGAGGTCAAGGCCCGCATGGAAGGCCTGGGCCTGGAGTACCAACCCAACACCCCGGAGCAGTTCGCAGAGTTCGGCCGCAAGGAACTCGCGAAATGGGCGAAGATCGTCAAAGACGGCAACGTCAAGCCTTGAGTCCCGCATGGCCGCTCCTGTCCTGATTCGCATGCACGAGGCCGACAACGTGGCCATCGTGGCCAATGACGGCGGCCTGCCTGCGGGCACCGTCGTCGATGGCCTCACCTTGCGCGAACACGTGCCTCAGGCCCACAAAGTGGCGCTGGCCGACTTGCCCGAAGGGGCCGAGGTACGGCGCTACAACGTGGTGATCGGCCACACGGTCCAGGCCGTGCCCGCGGGCGGCTGGGTGCACGAACGGCTGCTGCGCCTGCCGCCGGCCCGTGGACTCGAGGGCCTGCCCATCGCCACCGTGAAGCCGCCGACCCTGCCCCGCCTGGAAGGCTACACCTTCGAGGGCTACCGCAACGCTGACGGCTCCGTGGGCACGCGCAACATCCTGGCCATCACGCAGACGGTGCAGTGCGTGGCCGGTGTCACCGAGTTTGCCGTGCAGCGCATCAAGCGAGAGCTGCTGCCCAAGTACCCGAACGTCGACGACGTGGTAGCGCTGGAGCACACGTATGGCTGCGGCGTGGCCATCGACGCTCCCGATGCGGTGATTCCCATCCGCACCCTGCGCAACATCAGCCGCAACCCCAACTTCGGCGGCGAGGTGATGGTGGTGAGCCTGGGCTGCGAGAAGCTGCAGCCCGAACGCCTGCTGCCGCCGGGCAGCATCCCTATCGGCAGCCACCGCAGCGATGCCTTGGATGTCGTGTGCCTGCAGGACGACGCGCACGTGGGTTTCATGTCAATGATCGAGTCGGTGATGCGTCAAGCCGAGGTACACCTGCAGCGGCTGAACGCACGCCGGCGCGAGACAGTGCCCGCCAGCGAGCTGGTGGTGGGCGTGCAATGCGGCGGCAGCGATGCCTTCTCGGGCGTCACCGCCAACCCCGCCGTGGGTTTCTGCACCGACCTGCTGGTGCGCGCGGGCGCCACGGTGATGTTCTCGGAAGTGACCGAGGTGCGTGACGGCATCGACCAGCTCACCTCACGTGCGGCCACGCCCGAGGTGGCGCAGGCCATGATCGAGCAGATGGCCTGGTACGACGCCTATCTGAAGCGCGGCCAGGTGGATCGCAGCGCCAACACCACGCCGGGCAATAAGAAGGGTGGGCTCTCGAACATCGTCGAGAAGGCGATGGGCTCCATCGTCAAGAGCGGCAGTGCGCCGATCTCGGGGGTGGTCGCGCCGGGCGAAAAAGCCACGCAGCGCGGCCTGCTGTATGCCGCCACCCCGGCCAGCGACTTCATCTGCGGCACGCTGCAACTGGCCGCCGGCATGAACCTGCACGTCTTCACCACCGGCCGTGGCACCCCCTACGGCCTGGCCGCGTGCCCGGTGATCAAGGTCGCTACGCGCAGCGACCTGGCCCGCCGCTGGCACGACCTGATGGACGTGAACGCCGGGCGCATCGCCGAGGGTGAGGCCAGCATCGAAGACGTCGGCTGGGAGCTCTTCCACCTGATGCTCGACGTGGCCAGCGGCCGCAGGAAGACCTGGGCCGAGCGCTGGCAACTGCACAACGCCCTGGTGCTATTCAACCCGGCGCCGGTGACGTGATCAAACCGGACGGGGCCTCCGTGCGATCGGCATCCCGCGCCACACCGCAGGTCAACTCGCCTGGGGCCGGACCGGTTGCGGTAGGCTTGCGCCCATGTGGACACCAACTATCATCGCCCCACAACGGTTCAATGACGCTCAAGCGGCGCTCGACCGGGTTCGTTTGATCTATTCACAAAGCCTGGCCCACCTGCGCGAGGCCCTGCGCCGCTTCGTGGGCGGCGAAAACTTGAATCAGCGCGTGCGCGCCTGCTACCCCTACGTGCGCGTGCACACCGACACGGTGGCCCGGGCCGACTCGCGCCTGTCCTACGGCTTCGTGGCGGGGCCGGGCACCTACGAAACCACCCTGACCCGGCCCGACCTGTACGAGGACTACTACCGAGAGCAATTCCGCCTGCTGTTGCGCAATCACGGCGTGGACCTGGAGGTGGGCACCAGCCACCAGCCCATCCCGGTGCACTTCGCCGTAGACAGCTCCGACCATGTCGAAGGCCAGCTCGACGCGGCACGCCGCCTGCGCCTGCGCGACCTCTTCGACCTGCCCGACCTGGGCGCGATGGACGACGGCATCGCCAACGGCACCTACGAGCCCGCGCCGGGCGAGCCGCACCCGCTGGCGCTGTTCACCGCACCGCGCGTGGACTACTCGCTGCATCGCCTGCGCCACTACACCGGCACCGCGCCCGAGCACTTCCAGAACTTCGTGCTGTTCACGAACTACCAGTTCTACATCGACGAGTTCGTGCGGCTGGGCCGCGAGTTGATGGCGCAAGCGCCCAACCAGGGCGCGCTGTTCACCGCGTCGAAGGACGCGGCGGCCGACGATGGCTACGTGGCGTTCGTGGAGCCCGGCAACGTGGTGACGCGCCGCCAGGGCGAGGCGCCCGAGCCTGACGACGCGCTGGGCGCACCGCCCCCGCGCCTGCCGCAGATGCCAGCCTACCACCTGGTGCGGCGTGACCGAGCGGGCATCACCATGGTCAACATCGGCGTGGGGCCCGCCAACGCCAAGACCATCACCGACCACATCGCCGTGCTGCGCCCCCACGCCTGGATCATGCTGGGCCACTGCGCCGGCCTGCGCAACACCCAGCAGCTGGGCGACTACGTGCTGGCCCACGGCTATGTGCGCGAAGACCATGTGCTGGACGAAGACCTGCCGCTGTGGGTGCCCATCCCTGCGCTGGCCGAGGTGCAAATCGCGCTGCAGACCGCCGTGGCCGACATCACGCAGCTCAGCGGCTACGAGCTCAAGCGCATCCTGCGCACCGGCACCGTGGCCAGCACCGACAACCGCAACTGGGAGCTGCTGCCGCACCGCACGCCCGAGCGCCGCTTCAGCCAGAGCCGCGCGGTGGCGCTGGACATGGAAAGCGCCACCGTGGCGGCCAACGGCTTCCGCTTCCGCGTGCCTTACGGCACCTTGCTGTGCGTGAGCGACAAGCCCCTGCACGGCGAGCTCAAGCTGCCGGGCATGGCCAACCAGTTCTACCGCGAGCGCGTGGACCAGCACCTGCGCATCGGCATCCGCGCCATCGAGATCCTGCGCGGCGAAGGCGTCGACCGCCTGCACAGCCGCAAGCTGCGCAGCTTCGCCGAGGTGGCCTTCCAGTGATCGGGGTCAGAAACTGCCGGTGAACTGGTAGCGCGAGGCCGGGTGCCACATCGCCGCCACCGAGGCCACCTGGCCCTGCGAGTGGGTCTGGCGGCGCAGCACCAGGCAGGGCTCGTGGGGGCCCATGTGCAGCAACTCGCCGATCTCCTTGGGCGGCAGGCAGGCCTCGATAGCAAAGCGCACGCCCTGCAGCGGCGCCACGCGCATCAGGTAGGCATTGGGCGTCTGGCTGCGGAAGTCCTGGGCCAGGTAGTCGGGCGCCACCCGGGGGTTGACGTAGCGATCCTCCACCTGGATGGGCAGTTCGTTCTCGAAGTGCACCACCACCGAATGGAACAGCGCCGCCCGCGCTGACAACCCGAACTGGCGCGCCAGCGCCTCGCTGGCCTTGCAGCGCTCGAGCAGCTGCAGTTCGCTGCGGTGCACATGGCCGCGCGCGGCCACCTCGTCGGCGATGTTGCGGATCTCCACCAGCGTGGACTGGTACTTCTGCTGGGCCACGAAGGTGCCCGAGCCCTGCACCCGCACGACGATCTGCTCGTCGCTCAGCTCGCGGATCGCGCGGTTGACCGTCATGCGCGACACGCCGAACTCGCGTGCCAGTGCCTCCTCGCCGGGAATCGCATCGCCCTCCTTCCACTGCCCGCTCTGGATGCACTTGAGCACATGAGCCTTGATGGCCTGGTAGGCCGGTTGCCGGGCCCCGTCGGCGGGCAGGAGGGTCGTGTTCATCCTAGGGTAATCACCAAGACTTTCTGCCGCGGATTGTATTGACGTCCCTCGGTCTCGACAATCAAAATGTATATACAACTTGAAGTCAAACTTAGCCAATTTGTATAGGCTCACCCCGCCGAAGGAGACCCCCCGTGACCCGCCCTGACAGCGCCCAGGCCTTGCCCCGTACCGGCCTGGCCCTTCCCCTGCTCAAGCTGCTGGCCTTCAGCGCCGTGGGCATCTTCCTGTTCTTCGTCGACATCGAGATCGGCGGCCGGCGCACGATCCCGGTGGATCACATCAGCAGCTACCTGGTGCGCGAGCAGCGCAGCCTCGCGGTGATCTTCGTGCTGGCGCTGATGGCCTGGGGGGCATTCGCACCCTTCGTCACCGGCGCCTTCCGCCAAAGCGCCACGGCGCGGGTGTTCAGCGTGATCAAGCTGACCGGCCTGGCCCTGGCGGGCCTGTACCTGGCCGGACTGGCGCCCGACTGGGCCACCCGGAAGGACATGCTGCCCTTCCTCTTCGAGAAGCTGGCGCTGTCGGTGGGCGTGCTCATCCCCATCGGCGGCCTGGCGCTGACCTTCCTGGTGGGCTTCGGCCTGCTGGAGCTGGTGGGCGTGCTGATGGAGCGCGTGATGCGCCCGCTCTTCCGCACCCCCGGCTACTCGGCCATCGACGCCGTCACCTCCTTCGTCGGCAGCTATTCCATCGGCCTGCTCGTCACCAACGCCATGTACCTGCAAGGCAAGTACACGGTGCGCGAGGCCATGGTCATCGCGACCGGCTTTTCCACCGTCTCGGCCACCTTCATGATCGTCGTGGCCAAGACCCTGGGCCTGATGGAGCACTGGACGTTCTTCTTCTGGGCCAGCTTCGTCGTGACCTTCGCCGTCACCGCGATCACGGCCTACCTGCCGCCCATCGCCGGCATGGACGACCGCCGCCCCACGCCCGCCGGGGACGAGCACGGCACGGCCGCCGGCAACCGCTGGCAGCGAGCGCTCCAGGCCGGCGTGGCACGCTACCAGTCGCGCGAGCCGCTGCTGCAGATGCTGTGGGCCAACCTGAAGGACGGGCTGCAGATGTCCGCCGTGGTCGCCCCCAGCATCCTCGCGGTGGGCTTTGCCGGCCTGTGCTTGGCCAAGTTCACGCCGGTGTTCGAGTGGATCGGTGTGCTGCTCAAGCCCGCGCTGTGGGTCGCCGGCGCCCTGCTCGGCCTGGAGAACGCAGCGGCCGCCAGCGGCGCCTTCGCCTCGGGCCTGGCCGAAATGTTCCTGCCGGCCATCCTGCTCAAGGACGCCGAGTTCCTGCTGCGCTTCCTGGTGGCCCTGGTCTCGATCAGCACGGTGCTCTTCCTGTCCGGCTGCGTGCCCTGCATCCTGGCCACCCGCATCCCCGTCAAGTTCCGCGACCTGCTCGTGATCTGGCTGCTGCGCAGCCTGCTGAGCATCGTCCTCGGCGCCGTCGCGCTGCGCGCCGGCCTCGCCTTCGGCTGGCTCGTGCTGCCGGCCTGACCCCCTGCCCCCGCGTTCCTTCGCCCTGGAGAGCCCCATGACCGCCCAACCCGACCCCCGCTACGATCCGACCCGCGTGATCCGCGCCCCGCGCGGCTCCGAGCTGCACTGCAAGAGCTGGCTCACCGAGGCCGCCTACCGCATGCTGCAGAACAACCTCGACCCCGACGTGGCCGAGAACCCGCAGGCCCTGGTGGTCTATGGCGGCATCGGCCGCGCCGCGCGCAACTGGGACTGCTTCGATCGCATCCTGGCCTGCCTGCGCGAACTCAACGACGACGAATCGCTGCTGATCCAGTCGGGCAAGCCCGTGGGCGTGTTCAAGACCCACCCCCACGCTCCGCGCGTGCTGATCGCCAACTCCAACCTCGTGCCCAAGTGGGCCACCTGGGAGCACTTCAACGAACTGGACCGCAAGGGCCTGTTCATGTACGGCCAGATGACGGCCGGCAGCTGGATCTACATCGGCAGCCAGGGCATCGTGCAGGGCACCTTCGAGACCTTCGTCGAGGCCGGCCGCCAGCACTACGGCAATGACCTGTCGGGCAAGTGGATCCTCACCGCCGGCCTGGGCGGCATGGGCGGCGCCCAGCCGCTGGCCGCCACCCTGGCCGGCGCGGTATCGCTGACCATCGAGTGCCAGCAAAGCAGCATCGACTTCCGCCTGCGCACGCGCTACGTGGACAAGCAGGCCCGCGACATCGACGAAGCCCTGGCGATGGTGCGCCACCACTGCGAGCGCCGGGAGGCCGTTTCCATCGCGCTGCTGGGCAATGCAGCCGAGGTGCTGCCCGAGCTGGTCAAGCGCGCGAAAGCCGGTGGCCTGAAGCCCGACCTCGTGACCGACCAGACCTCGGCCCACGACCTCATCCACGGCTACCTGCCTGCCGGCTGGACCGTCGAGCAATGGAAGGCCGCCCAGCGCGACCCGGCCCGGCATGCCGCGCTGAGGGACGCCGCCGCAAAGAGCTGTGCCGTGCACGTGCAGGCCATGCTCGACTTCCACGCGATGGGCGTGCCCACCGTGGACTACGGCAACAACATCCGCCAGGTGGCCTTCGACCAGGGTGTCAAGAACGCCTTCGACTTCCCCGGCTTCGTGCCGGCCTACATCCGCCCGCTGTTCTGCGAGGGCAAGGGCCCCTTCCGCTGGGTGGCGCTGTCGGGCGACCCGGAAGACATCTACAAGACCGACGCCAAGATCAAGGAGCTCTTCCCCGACAACCACCACACCCACCGCTGGCTGGACATGGCGCGCGAACGCATCGCCTTCCAGGGCCTGCCCGCGCGCATCTGCTGGCTGGGCCTGGGCGAACGCCACCGCGCGGGCCTGGCCTTCAACGAGATGGTGCGCAAAGGGGAACTGAAGGCGCCCATCGTGATCGGCCGCGACCACCTCGACACCGGCTCGGTGGCCAGCCCCAACCGCGAAACCGAAGGCATGCGCGACGGCACCGACGCCGTCTCCGACTGGCCGCTGCTCAACGCCCTGCTCAACACCGCTGGCGGCGCCACCTGGGTCAGCCTGCACCATGGCGGCGGCGTGGGCATGGGCTACTCGCAGCATGCAGGCATGGTCATCGTGGCCGACGGCAGCGACGCCGCCGCCGAGCGCCTGGCGCGCGTGCTGGTCAACGACTGCGGCTCGGGCGTGATGCGCCATGCCGACGCGGGTTACGAACTGGCCATTGCCACCGCGAAGAAACAGGGGCTCAATCTGCCCATGATCAACCGGGCCTGAGCATGCACGACACCCTGGTCCTCGATCCTGGCCGGCTGACCCTGGCCGAGCTGCGCGCCCTGTGGACCGCCCCGCGGCGTGTGGCCCTGCCCGAGTCCGCGCGCGCGGCCATCACGGCCTCGGCAGCGGCCATCGAGGCCATCGTCGCGCGCGGCGAGGCCGCCTACGGCATCAACACCGGCTTTGGCAAGCTGGCCCGCACGCGCATCCCCGACGCCCAGCTCGAGCAGCTGCAGCGCAACCTCATCCTTTCGCATTCGGTGGGCACGGGCGAGCCGATGAGCGACGCCACCGTGCGGCTGGTGATGGCGATGAAGGCCGCCAGCCTCGCGCGCGGCCATTCGGGCGTGCGCCCGGTGGTGATCGACACCCTGCTGGCGGTGCTCAATGCGGGCATCGTGCCGCGGATCCCGGTAAAAGGCTCGGTCGGCGCCTCGGGCGACCTGGCCCCGCTGTCGCACATGACCCTGGCGCTGATGGGCGAGGGCGAGGTGCGCGTGGACGGCCGCGTGGTGCCGGCCGCGGCCGCGCTGCAGGCGGCCGGCATCACACCGCTGACGCTGGCCGCCAAGGAAGGCCTGGCCCTGATCAACGGCACCCAGGTGTCTACCGCACTGGCGCTGCACGGCCTTTTCCTGGCCGAGCGCCTGCTGGAGGCCGGCAGCCTCACCGGCGCGCTGTGCGTCGATGCCGCCAAGGGCAGCGATGCCCCCTTCGATCCGCGCATCCACGCCCTGCGCGGCCAACCCGGGCAGATCGCCAGCGCCACCGTGACACGCGCCCTGCTCGAAGGCAGCGCGATCCGGCAGTCGCACGTCGTGAACGACGAGCGCGTGCAGGACCCCTACAGCCTGCGCTGCCAGCCCCAGGTGATGGGCGCCTGCCGCGACCTCGTCGCCCAGGCGGCGCGCACCCTGCTCATCGAGGCCAACGCCGTCACCGACAACCCGCTGGTCTTTCCCGCCACGGGCGAGGTGCTCTCGGGCGGCAACTTCCACGCCGAACCCGTGGCCTTTGCCGCCGACACCCTGGCCCTGGCGCTGGCCGAGATCGGTGCGCTGTCCGAGCGGCGCATTGCCCTGCTGATCGACAGCACGCTCTCGGGCCTGCCGCCCTTCCTGGTCGACAACCCCGGCCTGAACAGCGGCTTCATGATCGCCCACGTCACCGCGGCCGCCCTGGCTTCGGAGAACAAGTCGCTCGCCCACCCCGCCAGCGTGGACAGCCTGCCCACCAGCGCCAACCAGGAGGACCATGTGAGCATGGCCACCTATGCCGCGCGCCGCCTGGAGACGATGGCCGACCACACCGCCACCATCCTCGCGATCGAGTGGCTCGCCGCCGCCCAGGGCGTGGACTTCCACCGCCCGCTGCTCACCTCGCCGCGCCTGCAGCGCCTGCAGGCCACCTTGCGCGCGCAGGTGCCCTTCTACGACCGCGACCGGCTCTTTGCGCCCGACATCGAAGCCGCCAAGGCGCTGGTGCTGGCAGGTGCAGCCGGTGCCGGCAACGAGGACCTCCTCGCCACGCTCTGGAAGGATTGACATGCCGACGCCGTCGCCCCCGCTCACCCTCTGGCGCCACGCCCGCCTGGCCACGCTGGCCGGCGAGGGCTGGGGCCTGGTCGACGACGGCGCCCTGCTCACGCAAGGCCCCCGCATCACCTGGGTGGGCCCTGCCCGCCAACTGCCCGCTGGCCTGGCGGTCAACGCCGAACACAACCTGGGCGGCGCCTTGGTCACCCCCGGCCTGGTCGATTGCCACACCCATCTGGTCTATGCCGGGCGGCGTTCCGACGAAGCCGAGCTGCGCCTGAACGGCGCCAGCTACGAACAGATCGCCCGCGCCGGCGGCGGCATCCGCTCGACCGTGGCCGCCACGCGCGCGGCCGGTGAAGACGAACTGCTGCGCCTGGCCGCTCGGCGAGCCCAGGCCCTGCGTGCCCAGGGCGTGACCACGCTGGAGGTGAAGTCGGGCTATGGCCTGTCGCAGGAGGCCGAAGCGCGCTGCCTGCGCGTGGCGCGGCGCCTGGGCGACACCTTGGATCTGTCGGTGCGCACCACCTTCCTCGGGGCCCACGCGCTGCCGCCCGAATACGAAGGGCACAGCGACGACTACATCGACGCCGTGTGCGCGTGGCTGCCCGCCCTCCATGCCGAGGGCCTGGTCGATGCGGTAGACGCCTTCTGCGAGCACCTGGCGTTTTCGCCCGCGCAGACACGGCGCGTATTCGAGGCCGCACGCCGACTGGGCCTGCCGGTGAAGCTGCACGCCGAGCAGCTGTCCGACCAGGGCGGCGCGGCCCTGGCCGCCGCCTTCGGCGCCCTCTCGTGCGACCACCTTGAACACCTGAGCCCGGACGGCATCGCCGCGATGCAGGCCGCCGGCACCGTGGCCGTGCTGCTGCCCGGCGCCTTCTACATGCTGCGCGAGACGAAGCTGCCGCCCATCGCCGCCCTGCGCGAAGCCGGCGTGCCCATGGCTGTTGCCACCGACCACAACCCCGGCACCTCGCCTGCGCTGTCGCTGCCGCTGATGGCCCACATGGCCTGCAGCTTCTTCCGCTTGACGCCGCTGGAGGCCGTGCGCGGTATCACGGTGCATGCCGCACGGGCGCTGGGCCTGCACGACCGCGGCACGCTGGCCGCGGGACAGCGCGCCGACCTGGCGGTGTGGGCGCTCGACCATCCCAACGAACTGTGCTACTGGTTCGGCCACACGCCCTGCACCCAGGTGGTGGTGGCCGGCGAGGTCTCACGATGAACCCCTTCCCCTGGCAAGGCCGCATCGACGCCGAAGACAGCGGCATCACCACCCGTTGGCACCAGCACGTGCAGCCTTTCGCGGACACCAGCCGCGGCGGTGTGGTGCTGCTGGGCTTTGCCAGTGACGAAGGCGTGCGCCGCAACGGCGGCCGCCCCGGCGCAGCCCAGGGGCCCGCGGCCCTGCGGGCGGCCCTGGCCAACCTGCCCGTGCTGGGCGAGCCGATGGTTTTCGATGGCGGCGACGTGGTCTGTGAAGATGGTGAGCTCGACGTCGCCCAGGCCTCGCTGGCCGCGCGCGTGGCGCAGGCGCTGGAGCAAGGCAATCTTCCGCTGGTGCTGGGCGGCGGCCACGAGGTGGCCTGGGGCAGCTTCCAGGGCTTGGTGCAGGCCCGGCCGGATCTGCAGCGCGTGCTCGTCGTCAACCTCGATGCCCACTTCGACCTGCGCGAGGCACACCAGGGCAACTCGGGCACGCCCTTCCTGCAGATCCAGCAATGGTGTACCGCCCGGGGCCGGCCCTTCAACTACCGTGTCTTCGGCATCAGCCGCTTTGCCAACACCCAGGCCCTGTTCGACCGGGCGCAGGCCCTGGGCGTGCGCCACTGGCTGGATGAGGCCCTGCAGTCGCCCGAAGGACTGCGGGCGGCGCAGGCCGAACTCGCCCGCGACCTGGCTGCGTGCGACGCGGTCTACCTCACGCTGTGCCTGGACGTGCTGCCCGCCCCGCTGGCGCCGGGCGTGTCGGCCCCGGCGCCACTGGGTGTGCCGCTTGCGCATGTCGAGGCCCTGGTCGACCAGGTGATGGCCTGCGGCCGCGTGGCCCTGGCCGACATCGCCGAACTCAACCCCGCGCTCGACCGCGACGGCCTCACCGCCCGCGTGGCGGCGCGCTTGGCCGCGCGCATCGCACGCGCGGCCAGGCCTTGAGCCTCAGCGGCTGTTCGGCCGGTGGGCCGGACGCGGACCGGAAGAACGCGTCTCGAGGTGGCGGAAGGTGATGCGGCCCTTGGAGAGGTCGTAGGGCGACAGCTCCAGCGAGACGTGGTCGCCCGCCAGGATGCGGATGTGGTGCTTGCGCATCTTGCCCGCGGTGTAGGCCACCAGGCTGTGGCCGTTGTCCAGGGTCACACGGAAACGGGAATCGGGCAGCACCTCCTCGACCTTGCCGCGCATCTCGATCAGTTCTTCCTTGGCCAAATCAACTCCTTGCTGGTGGATGAATCCATACACGGGCTCAGGCCTGGAGGGCGCGCTGCGCCCATTCCCGGCCTTGCTCGGCTGCGTGGCGCAGGGCGCCTTCGCTGGTGTCGAAAGGGATCGCAAAGCGGAACACGCGGTCGTGCGTGCCCGTGCCCCGACCACTGCGGATCGAGACGGATGCGGCAAACCCGCCGGCATCGATGCGGCGGGACAGCGGTGAGACAAGGTACTTGCCCACCGCAAACGGTTGTTCACGGGTGGT
This sequence comes from Caldimonas sp., assembly GCF_046291045.1. Lineage (GTDB taxonomy): Bacteria > Pseudomonadota > Gammaproteobacteria > Burkholderiales > Burkholderiaceae_C > Caldimonas. The sequence goes on from NZ_JBKBSL010000020.1 coordinate 58,696, forward strand.
CTTCATGGAATTCCTGCACGGCCGTGCGGCCGTGCGTTCAAACTTGGGTGGAAGCGTCTCGATGCGCGTGGCGCAAGGAGCCGTCCGGGATGGGGCTCGCCGCAGGAGAAGGCTGACCGCCGGGAAGCCGCATCGGCTCGAAAGCCGGTTCTGAGGCGAAACGCGCGGCGCGCGGGGCCGGCGGCGTGTCAGACGACTGTCGCGTCAGTGAGCAAGTCACGACAGAAAGCCAAATTGTACCCGCTAGGCCCAGCTCGTGCAGAACCGACCCGCCGCGACGACAATGACACCATGAACGATGACTCACGACACATCGAGGTGCCGCCGTCCTTCGTGGCGCTCTTCGTGGAGCCCGGGCGGATCAAGCCACGAGAGCCTTGGGCCGTGATCAGCCAACGCTACGAGCTGTGCGAAGACCTCGCCCAGCTCCTCACCGACACGGCCCGCACCACGTTGTGGGAGCTACAGGCCACCGAGGCCGACGTGCTGGGACGCATCGGCCGGGGACTGGCGCAGGGGCCGCTGGACCTATCCACCAACGAAGCACAGTGGGTGCTGCGCCGGCTGGCTGAGTTGCTGGGGTGGAACCTCACACTCACAGCCCCGACTGACGCGTAGCGACCCGATGGAGCGGGCCGTCACACGTCCATAGAATCTGAGCATGCTGCCGTCTGCTGTCCTTGCCCGCAACCATGTCAATGTCTCCGGTCGAGGCGAGGTGTTGCTGTATGCCCATGGGTTTGGGTGCAACCAGCAAATGTGGGATGCCATCACGCCCGCTTTTGCTGACACCCACCGGCAGGTCCTGTTCGACTACGTTGGCAGCGGGCGTTCGGATCGCTCAGCCTTCGATCCGCTGCGTTACGCCACGCTCTCAGGCTATGCCCAAGACCTGATCGAGGTGTGCGACGCGCTGGATCTGCGAGAAGGCGTCACCTGCGTCGCCCATTCGGTCAGCTGCAGCATCGGGATGCTCGCCAGCATCGCACGCCCGAACTTGTTTGCGCGCTTGATTCTCATCGGCCCCAACCCCTGCTTCCTCAACGATCCTCCGTACAGGGGCGGTTTCGAGCGTAGCGACCTTGAAGCCTTGCTCGATCTCATGGACCGCAACTACATCGGCTGGGCCCACCACCTGGCGCCGGTTGTGGCCGGTGCGGGCGGCGGGCCCGCCGTTGCCCACCGACTGTCCGAGAGCTTTTGCTCCACCGACCCTGAGACCGCCCGGGTGTTTGCCGAGGCCACCTTCTTCGCCGACAACCGTGCGGACCTGCCTCTGGTTCAAACGCCCTGCCTGATCCTCCAGCATCTCGACGACACGCTCGCGCCACTGTCTGTTGGGCACTACATGCACGATCACCTGCGCAACAGCACCCTCGAGGTGCTCGACGTCGCCGGTCACTGCGCACACCTATCCCACCCGCATCTCGTGATCGAGGCGATTCAACGCTTCCTCGCCGCCAGATGAACGCGATTGCCGCCTGCGGCCTTCCGATTCCTTGCCTCATCGTCGTGACGGACATCGAAGGGCGGGTGCTGGCGGCGAACGAGCAGTGGCAGCAGCTTGGGTTTTCTTCCTCCCATCACGACCAGCCGGGTATTGGTGACGTTCTGGACCGGGCACTGTCCCCAGCGTCGGCGATGTTGCTGCACACTCACGTGCGACCCATGCTATTGCGCGAAGGCCGTGTGCGTGAAGTGTTCTTGCAGCTGCGTCGTGCGGACGGCACCGATGTGCCGGTGATGCTCAATGCCCAGTGGCATGCCGCTCCTGAGGCCCGTGGCGTCTGGGTGTTTTTCGAAACCCGCCATCGCAGCCAGTTCGAAGCCGCGCTCGTCGCCCGTGCCCGTCATGCGCAAGAACAAACTCGCAGGCTGTCGGCACAGGCTGTGCGCGATCCGCTCACGGGTTTGTACAACCGCCGCCAGCTCGAACACGCTCTACAGCAATGGTGCACCCATACCGGCGCGGATGATCGGGCCGCCTTGATTCTCGTGGACATCGATCACTTCAAGGCCTTCAACGACCGATGGGGTCATCTTCACGGCGACCAAGTCCTCGTCGCCGTGGCAGATGCCTTGCGCCAAAGCGTGCGCGCTAGCGATACCGTGGCCCGATTCGGCGGCGAAGAGTTCGCCATTTGGATGCCGGGCGCCGACGCCACGGCAGCCCACGATGCCGCCCAGCGTATGCACGAGGCGGTTCGGTCGGCCACGGTCGGGGGCACCACCATCACGATCAGCATCGGCGTGGCCACCCTCGGAGCCCCCGCAGCGCCAGCCGATCTCGTGCAGCTTTTTCGAGCCGCCGACAGCGCGTTGTACACCGCCAAACAGCGTGGACGCGATTGCACCGTCGTCGCCGACAGTGCACAGCCCTAGGCACGCCCTGTAGGCCGGAGAACTCGCGAGGCCGTCGATCACTCCACCGTGACCGACTTCGCCAGATTCCTCGGCTTGTCCACATCCGTCCCTCGCGCACAGGCCGTGTGATAGGCCAGCAGCTGCAGCGGCACCACGTGCAGAATGGGCGACAGCTGGCCGTAGTGCTCGGGCATGCGGATGACGTGCACGCCGGGCTCGCTTTCGATGCGGGTGTCGGCGTCGGCGAAGACGTAGAGCTCGCCGCCGCGGGCGCGCACTTCCTGCATGTTGCTCTTGAGCTTTTCCAGCAGGGTGTCGTTGGGGGCCACGGTCACCACGGGCATCTGGTCGGTCACCAGGGCCAGGGGGCCGTGCTTGAGCTCGCCGGCCGGATAGGCCTCGGCGTGGATGTAGCTGATCTCCTTGAGCTTGAGGGCCCCCTCCAGCGCAATGGGGTAGTGCAGGCCACGCCCCAGGAACAGCGCGTTTTCCTTGCGGGCGAAGTCCTCGGACCAGGCGATCACCTGGGGCTCCAGCGCCAGCACGGCCTGCAAGGCCACAGGCAGGTGGCGCAGGGCCTTGAGGTGGGTAGCTTCTTCTTCGTCACTCAGGCGGCCGCGCACCTGGGCCAGCGCCAGCGTGAGCAGGAACAGGCCCACCAGTTGCGTGGTGAAAGCCTTGGTGGAGGCCACGCCGATTTCCACGCCCGCGCGCGTGATGTAGGCCAGCTTGCATTCGCGCACCATCGCGCTGGTGGCCACGTTGCACACCGTGAGTGTGTGGGGCATGCCCAGGCTGCGCGCGTGCTTCAGTGCCGCGAGCGTGTCGGCCGTTTCGCCGGACTGGGTGATGGTGACGACCAGCGTCTTCGGGTTGGGCACGCTCTCGCGGTAGCGGTATTCGCTGGCGATCTCTACGCTGGTGGGGATCTTGGCGATCGATTCGAGCCAGTACTTGGCGGTGGAGCCGGCGTAGTAGCTGGTGCCGCAGGCCAGGATGAGCACCTGCTCCACCTCCTTGAACACCGAGTAGGCCCCGTCGCCGAAGAGTTCGGGCGTGATGGACTGGACGGCATCGAGCGTGTCGGCGATGGCCCGCGGCTGCTCGAAGATTTCCTTTTGCATGTAGTGCCGGTAGGGACCCAGCTCGGCCGCGCCGGTGTGGGCCAGCACGGTGCGCACCGGCCGCTCCACGCGCTCGTAGCGGTCATGCGGCGCGCTGGCGGTGCGCGACTCGATCCAGTAGCGGCCGAGCTGCAGGTCGACCACGTCGCCTTCTTCCAGGTAGACGATCTGGTCGGTCACGCCGGCCAGGGCCATGGCGTCGGAGGCCAGGAAGTTCTCGCTCGCATCGGCCGCGCCCACCCCCAGCACCAGCGGCGAGCCTTCGCGCGCGCCCACCACGCGGTGGGGTTCGTCGCGGCAGAACACGGCAATGGCGTAAGCGCCGCGCAGGCGCAGCGTGGCGCGCTTCACGGCGTCGAAGAGATCGCCGTCGTAGAGGTGGTCCACCAGGTGCGCGATGACCTCGGTATCGGTCTGGCTGGCAAAGGTGTAGCCCTTGGCCTGCAGCTCGGCGCGCAGTTCGTCGTGGTTCTCGATGATGCCGTTGTGCACGAGGGCGATGCGCGCGGGACGAGCGGTGTAGGCGTCGGCCCCGGTGCCGTGCGAAAAGTGCGGGTGAGCGTTGTGCACCGCCGGCGCGCCGTGCGTGGCCCAGCGGGTGTGGGCAATGCCGGTGTAGCCGGCCACACCGTCCTGCGCCACCTGGGCTTCCAGTTCGGCCACGCGCGAGGTGCTGCGCGCACGGCGCGGGCCGCCGTCCTGATGCACGGCCACGCCGCAAGAGTCATAGCCGCGGTATTCCAGGCGCTTCAGGCCTTCGATCAGGATGGGGACGATGTTGCGCTGGCTGGTGGCGCCGACGATGCCGCACATGGACGAGCTCCGCAAAAAATGAATGTCGGGATGCTAGGCAAGGTGGTGAGAAATTTTCTTACGTTCTCATTGATTTCAGGAATGATTCCACCATCATCCGACTAGCATGCAATAATCCATCTCGGACTGACCATTATTTGATGGATTCAAGCACTCCCCTCCCCCATCTGGATGCCATTGATCTGCGCCTGCTCGATCAACTGCAGCGGGATGCCTCCTTGAGCAACCAGGCCCTGGCCGAGCGCTGCCATGTGTCGCCCGCCACCTGCCTGCGCCGGGTGCGCCGGCTGGTCGAGGCCGGCGTGATCGAGCGCCGCGTGGCGCTGCTATCGCCGCAGCGGCTGGGCGCCGGGCTCACTGCCATCATCGAGATCAGCTTGGACCACCAAGCCGCCGAGCGGCTGGATGCCTTCGAGGCCCGCGCCGTGGCTGAGCCGCGGGTACAGCAGTGCTACCGCACCAGCAGCGGGCCCGACTTCGTGCTGGTCGTGCAGGTGCCCGACATGGCCGCCTACCACGCGCTGGTGCAGCGCCTGTTCACCAGTGATGCCAACGTGCGCAATGTGAAGGCCTACTTCTCCATCAAGCGCGCCAAGTTTGAACCGGCGCTGAGCCTGCCGCCCCCCTCCGCCTGACACGTGCCGCGTGGTCTGGCTTTGGTGGACCTCTTGAGTGAAATGTTATAACGTTTCATCAACAGGTTTTTGGCTTGAGGAGGCCGCATGCCCCCATCTCATCCCCCCATCCCCCATCGCCGGCTGCTGGCGGCCGCCCTGTCGGCCACCTTGCTGCTGGTGGCCTGCGGCGGTGGCGGCAGCAGTGACGACCATGACGATGACCACCACGTCGACACCCTGGGCCGGCTGGTGATCGCCGACGGCAGCACCACGGTGCGTGTGCTCGACCT
>NZ_JBKBSL010000064.1:0-6845 GCF_046291045.1 Caldimonas sp.
GGGGGTGTCATCAGCCGGCAAACCAGCGGGCCGGGACGGTGACGATCGATGGGAACAGCACCAGCAGAAAGAGCACGGCGGTCTGCGCAGCCATGAAAGGCAGCACGCCGCGGGTGACCTCGTCGAGCTTCATGCGGCCCACGCCGGACACCACGTTGAGCACTGTGCCCACCGGCGGCGTGAGCAAGCCGATGGCATTGACGATGATGAACAGCACGCCGAAGTACACGGGGTCGATGCCCGCGGCCTTCACCACCGGCATGAGCACCGGCGTGAGGATCAGGATGGTGGGCGTCATGTCCATGGCCGTGCCCACCACCATCACCAGTACCAAGATCGCCACCATGAGCAGCGTGGGTCGATCGATGAAAGGTTCGAGCAGGTCGATGACCATCGACGGCAGGTCCGCCACGGTGATCAGCCAGGCGCTGACCATCGCCGCTGCCACCAGGAACATGATGACGGCGCTGGTGCGCGAGGCTGCGACGAAGATCGGGTAGAGCTGGCGAAGCGACAGCTGGCGATAGATCACCGTCGAGACGAACAAGGCATAGACCGCTGCCACCACCGCGGCTTCGGTGGGCGTGAACACCCCCAGGCGCAGTCCGACCAGGATGATGACCGGCAGCATCAACGCCCACAGGGATTCACGCAGGGCCACGCCAATCTCGCGTGCCGACTTGCGCGGCGGAGGCTCGATCTTGTCCCGGCGCACCAGCCACCACCAAGTGAACCACAGCGCCGCGCCCAGCAGCAGGCCCGGCACGATGCCGGCCATGAAGAGCTTGGCGATGGACACGTTGGCCGCCACGCCGAAGATCACGAAGCCGATGCTGGGCGGGATGACCGGGCCGATGATGCCGGCCGAGGCGATCAGTCCACCCGAGGTGGCCTTGTCGTGCCCGGCCTTGACCATCATCGGCAGCAGCAAGGCCGTGAGCGCGGCGGCATCGGCCACCGCCGAGCCCGACAGCGCCGCCATCAGGCAGGCGGCCATCACTGCCACATAGCCCAGGCCGCCCTTGACATGGCCCACCAGGGCCAGGGCCAGGTTGACGATGCGCTGCGACAGGCCGCCGACGTTCATGATCTCGCCGGCCAGCATGAAGAAGGGGACGGCCAGCAGCGGAAAGCTGTCGGCGCCGTTGATGAGGTTTTGCGCGAGGATCTGCGCGTCGAAGAGGTCGAGGTGCCACATCATCGCCACCCCGCTGGTCAGCAGAGCAAAGGCGATGGGCACGCCCAGCGCCATGGCGCCGAGCAGCGACAAAAGGAAGATGGCCACGGTCATCGAAGGACTCCCCTAGCGCGCGCGGGAGGATGTGGCCGCGCTGGGAGGGTCGGCCGTGTGCGGGGCTTGGAGCTGCGCAAGAGCCTCGGCCTGCGCCACCTGCACCAGATCGGCATCGTTGAGCTGGCCCCGCAGGGCCTTGAAGAGGTCGAGCACCAGCAGGACGGCGGCCGACACGGCAAACACCACGCCAGGGGCGTAGAACCAGCCCATCGACAGGCCGGTGACGGGGGCTTGCACATCCCAGTTGATGCGCAGCTGCTGCCAGCTCCCATCGAAGATCAGCCAGCAGATGGCGATCATCAGCCCGTGGCCCAGCACCAGACAGGCTTTCTTGCCGGCCCGGGGGAGCAGGGCCACGACGATGTCGGTGCCCAGGTGGCCCTTGTCCCTCAGCGCGACGATGGCGCCCAGGAAGGTCACCCATACGAACAGCCAGCGCGACAGCTCCTCGGACACGGTGATGCCGGAGTTGAAGGCATACCGCAGCACCACGTTACCGAACACGAGCAACACCATCACGGCCAAGAAGGCGGCGATCAGGCCGTCGAGCACACGGCAGTAGCGTTCGATGGGGCGGTTCACCGCGGTTCTCCTTGAAGGTAATGGCCCGCAGCGCAGGCTGCCTGGCCGGGGGAAGGTGGCGCCTCACCAGGCAGCGGTCAGGGGCAAGCCATGACTCAATAATGTACGAACTGGTTAGTTTTTTACTAAGTACTTTCCCGCAAACCCAGGCCGCTCGGTGCCCGGGCGCCGGTCTACTTCCGGACGTAGCGGACGATGAGGTCGACGATGCTGGCTCGCCGGGCGGCCAGGGCCTCGGGTGAGGCCATGTCGCGCTTGAAGATCAGCGAGAAGGTGTGCCTGTTGGACACATTGAAGAAGCACAGCGCGCTGATCGACATGTGCAGATCCACCGGGTCGAGGTCGTCGCGGAAGACCCCGGCCGCACGGCCGCGCTCGTAGACCGTGCGCACCGCGTCGATGGCCGGTACGTTGAGCTGCTGGATCGTCTGGGACTGCGCCAGGAATTCGCCGCGGTGGATGTTCTCGTTCATCACCAGCCGGATGAAGTCGGGGTTGGCGTTCTGGTAATCGAAGGTGAAGGCCACCAAGGTGCGCAAGGCCTCCTCGGGGGGCAGGTCTTCCAGGTGCAATTCACTCTCGATGTGGCGGATGCGACGGTAGGCCTCCTCCAGCACGGCGATGTACAGGCCTTCCTTGCTCCCGAAGTAGTAGTAAATCATCCGCTTGCTCGTGCGCGTGAGCTCGGCGATCTCGTCGATGCGTGCACCCGTCAGCCCCTTGGCCGCAAACTCCCGGGTGGCCACCTCCAGGATGTCCTGCATGGTGCGCTCCGGGTCGTTCGTGCGGGGAGCGGCGACCGACGTTCGCTTCGGCCTCGAGGAGGTAGAACTTGGTACACGGACCATTTCGTTCATGGGGGCGCGATGGGGCATGGGCGATGGGCTCAGGCTGAGGTGCCAAGATTATCGTCGTCGCAGGCGGGAACCCCGGCGTGATGGGGCCATCCAACGCATGCTTTGTGTGTCCGCACCCGTCAATCCATTGGATGAGCATGATGAGCCTTCCCCCCGTGCCTGCTGCTTGGGTGCCTCGCTCTGCCGCGAGCCTGGGGTGGGTGCTGGTCGGGGCGCTGGCGGGCTGTGCGTCGGGCTACGGTCCCGGTCCGCTGCATCCCGGCGCCAGCGAGGCCGAGGTGCGCGCCCGCATGGGGCCGCCCACCGGCGAGCATCTCGGGCCCGATGGCCTGCGACGGCTGGAGTACGCCCGCGGACCCTATGGGCGGCACACTTACATGGCCGATCTCGACGCCCAAGGGCGCGTGAAGCGATGGACCCAGGTTCTGGCGGAGCCGCACTTCCAACAGGTGCCTACCGGCATCACCCGCGCCGAGCTGCTGTACCGGCTGGGTCGCCCCTCGGAGGAACGGCGCATCCCGCGCCGCAACGAGATCGTCTGGTCGTACCGCTACGAATCTCCCTTCTGTCAGTGGTTCCAGGTGAGTCTGGACGCCTCCACGCAGCGGGTCACGGAAACCGGGTATGGTGTCGATCCCCTGTGTGACGCCGACGAGGAGGCACGCCTGTCCCTTCGCGGCGGCTCGTCGGCGCGGATCCTGAACGGACGATGATCAAGCTCTACGGCATTCCCAACTGCGACACCGTGAAGAAGGCGCGGCGCTGGCTCGATGAGCACGGCGTGGCCTATGAGTTCCATGACTTCAAGAAGCAGGGGGTTCCTCCGGACCGGCTGGATCATTGGCTGGCCGTCGTTGGCGCCGAACGTCTGTTGAACCGCCAGGGCACGACCTGGCGCAGGCTTGACGCCACGGTCCAGTCCCAGGCGCTGGAGGCCGCCGGCGCCCGCACGCTGATGCTCGTGCAGCCCAGCGTGATCAGGCGCCCCGTCGTCGAGGCCGGCACACGTGTGCTGGTGGGCTTCGACGAAACGGCCTACGCCAGCCTCGTGCGCTGACGTGGGCGAGGCGGCGCCCGCGGCCGGGGGCGCCCGCCTTGTGGCGTGCCCCCCGCTGGCCTCAGGCCGTCAGCAACTGCCGCAGCACATAGGGCAGGATGCCGCCGTGCTGGTAGTACTCCACCTCGATCGGAGTGTCGATGCGAAGCCGCACCGTCACCTCCTGGCGGCTGCCGTCGGCGCGCTGGATCACCAGGGTCACATCGGCCTGGGGCCTGAGCTCGCCACCGATGACGATGTCGATGAGCTCATCGCCCTTGAGGCCCAGGCTCTCCCACGAATCCCCCCCTTTGAACTGCAGCGGCAGCACGCCCATGCCCACCAGGTTGGAGCGGTGGATGCGTTCAAAGCTGCGTGCCACCACGGCGCGGATGCCCAGCAACTGCGTGCCTTTGGCGGCCCAGTCCCGGCTCGAGCCGGTGCCGTACTCCTCGCCGGCGAAGATCACCGTGGGCGTGCCCTGGGCGAGGTACTTCATTGCGGCGTCATAGATGAACATCTTCTCCCCGCCGGGCTGGAACAAGGTGAGGCCGCCTTCCTCGCGCGAGCCGTCGGGCAGCGGCGGGATCATGAGGTTCTTGATACGCACGTTGGCGAAGGTGCCGCGCATCATCACCTCGTGATGGCCTCGGCGTGAGCCGTAGCTGTTGAAGTCGGCCTTGAGCACGCCGTGCTCCTTGAGCCACTGCCCGGCAGGCGAACTTTCCTTGATCGAGCCGGCCGGCGAGATGTGATCGGTGGTGATCGAGTCGCCGAACAAGGCCATGATGCGTGCGCCCTTCACCCCAGCATCGCTGGCTTGCGGCGCGAGCGTGAAGTCGCGGAAGAAGGGCGGTTCGGCGATGTAGGTGGACTTCGGCCAGTCGTAGACGTCGCCCGTGGCGCCCTCGATCTGGTTCCACAGCTTGCCGGGCTTGGTCCGAACCTTCTCGTAGTTCTCCTTGAAGGCCTTGCGATCCATCGCGAACTTCATCAGCGCGTAGACCTCGTCGCTGCTGGGCCAGATGTCGCCCAGGTAGATGTCGCGCCCGCCCTTGCCTTGGCCCACCGGCTGGGTCATCAGGTCGCGCGTGACGTTGCCGGCGATGGCATAGGCCACCACCAGCGGGGGCGATGCCAGGAAGTTGGCCTTGAGATTGGGGTGGATGCGGGCCTCGAAGTTGCGGTTGCCCGACAGCACGGCCGCGCACACCAGATCGTTGCGGGTGATGACTTCGTTGATCTCGGGGGCCAGGTCGCCGGCGTTGCCGATGCAGGTGGTGCAGCCGTAGGCGGCCACGTGGAAGCCGAGCTTTTCCAGGTAGGGCAGCAGGCCAGCCTTTTCCAGGTAGTCGGTGACGATGCGCGACCCGGGGGCCAGCGAGGTCTTGATGTGCGGCGCCACCTTCAACCCGGCTTGCACCGCTTTTTTGGCCAGCAAGCCCGCCGCTAGCAGTACACCGGGGTTGGAGGTGTTGGTGCACGACGTGATCGCGGCGATCAGCACGTCGCCGTTGCGGATTTGCAGTCCGTTGGACGTGGTGTAGACCTGGCCAAGCTTGTCGGCCGGCTGGTTGAAACCATTGGCCTCGATCGGCTTGCTGAAGAGTTCGGTGAACTTGGCCGACAACTGGCCGATCTCGATGCGGTCCTGGGGGCGCTTGGGGCCGGCCAGGCTGGGAGCGACCGTGCCCAGGTCGAGCCGGACGACCTTGGAGTACGCGATGTCACCACCGACGAAGTCTGGCGTGCCCGGAATGCCAAACAGCTTCTGGGCCCGGAAGTAGGCCTCGAAGGCTTCGATCTCGGACTTGGTACGGCCGGTGCCGCGGAAGTACTCGATGGTCTTGTCGTCCACGGGGAAGAAGCCCATCGTGGCCCCGTATTCGGGGGCCATGTTCGCGATGGTGGCACGGTCGGGCACCGACAGGCTGCGCGTGCCTTCGCCGAAGAACTCGACGAACTTGCCCACCACCTTTTCGCGGCGCAGGATTTCGGTGACCGTGAGCACCAGGTCGGTGGCCGTGACGCCCTCGCGCAACCGGCCGGTCAGCTCGAAGCCCACCACGTCGGGCGTGAGGAAGTAGACCGGCTGGCCGAGCATGCCGGCCTCGGCCTCGATGCCGCCCACGCCCCAGCCCACCACGCCGATGCCATTGATCATCGTCGTGTGGCTGTCGGTGCCCACCAGGGTGTCGGGGTAGTACACCCCCTGGGCCGTCCTGTGCACACCGCGCGCCAGGTATTCCAAATTCACTTGGTGCACGATCCCGAAGCCCGGAGGCACCACACCGAAGGTTTCGAAGGCCTGCATGCCCCACTTCATGAACTGGTAGCGCTCGCGGTTGCGCTGGAACTCCAGCTTCATGTTCAGGTCCAGGGCCTGCCTGTTGCCATAGTGGTCGATCATCACCGAGTGGTCGACCACCAGATCCACCGGCACCAGCGGTTCGATGGTCTTGGGGTTTCGGCCCATCTTGGCGGCCACCGAACGCATCGCGGCCAGGTCGGCCAGCAGGGGCACGCCGGTGAAATCCTGCAACACCACACGGGCCACGACGAAGGGGATCTCGTCGACCCGCTCGCCGTTGGGGGCCCACTGAGCCAGTCGCTCCACGTGCTCGGGCGTGACCTTGCGGCCGTCGCAGTTGCGTAGCACCGACTCCAGCACGAGGCGCAGCGACACCGGCAGCCGGCTGACGTTCGGGAACTGCCGGGCCAGCTCGGGCAGCGAGAAGTACTGACCGGACTTGCCGGAGGCCGTCTTGAAGGACTTCAGGGTCTTGGCAAAGGCATGGGCGGGGGCTTGGGCCATGAAAGACTCCGTGAGGCGTGAGGTTGGTCGTTGTGGGAGGGGGCGACAACACCATTGTGGCCGCACGGCATGACGTTAGGACGCGCGGGGGCTTGCGGTCAAGCTCCGCCGCGCAAGGCCGAGCGCGGACCGCAAGAAAAACGGCCCCGCAGGGCCGTTCAGGAAGGGGCTCGTCGGCCGCTCAGACCACCACCGCTTTGGCGGTGTCCGCGTACTCCTCGATCTGGTCGAAGTTCATGTAGCGGTACACGCTGGCAGCAT
>NZ_JBKBSL010000021.1:0-62421 GCF_046291045.1 Caldimonas sp.
CGCTCGAAGCCGCGGCCCAGGTTGCCGACATCCAGCGCGAGTTCAGCTTCGACCGGCACGACTTCGAGCGGGTGCGCCAACTCATCTACCAGCGCGCCGGCATCAGCCTTCATGACGGCAAGCAAGCCATGGTGTACAGCCGGCTTTCCCGCCGCCTGCGCGAGACCGGTCACCGCTCGTTCGCCGAATACCTGAAATGGCTGGAACAGGCCCAGGGCCCACTGGCCGAGGCCGAGTGGCAGGAGTTCGTCAACTGCCTCACCACCAACCTGACTGCGTTCTTTCGCGAAGAACATCACTTCGCGGTGTTGGCCGAGCACCTCAAACGCATGAGTGCGAGCCGGTCGGTTCGAATCTGGTGCAACGCCGCATCCACGGGGGAAGAGCCGTACTCGATCGCCATGACGGTGATCGAGACCCTCGGTCCGTCGCCGGCCGTGCGCATCTTGGCCAGCGACATCGACACCAAGGTTCTCGCGGTGGCCAGCCGGGGCATCTACTCGCAAGAGGTCCGGGGCTTGTCTACCGATCGCCTCAAGCGTCACTTTCTGCGCGGCACCGGCGCCAACGCCGGCTTCATCCGTGTCAAGCCTGAACTGAGTCGGCTGATCGATTTTCGTCAGTTCAACCTCATGAGCACGACATGGTCCTTAGGGGATCCTTTCGACATCGTGTTTTGCCGCAACGTGATGATCTACTTCGACGCTCCCACGCAGCGCAAGGTGCTCGAACGCATGCACGCGGTGATGCGGCCCGGCGCTGTGCTCTTCGTCGGCCATTCGGAGAACTTCACCGATTCGCGCGACCTCTTCCAGCTTCAAGGCAAGACCGTGTACCGCCGGCTGTGAAGTCGCCAATGACCGCCGCCGTCTCAAGCCAGGCCCGCTTCTGCCGAAATGACGACCATGCTTGTCCGCAGCCCCCTCCCCAGCGCCGAAGCCCCTGCCCCCCGCCTGTCCGGGGGATTGGGTGGCGCGTCCGGTGCCCCCGCAGGTTCACGCTTGGCCGCACTGAAGGCCGCGCCGCGCAAGCCGGGCGAAGCCTCCTTCTTCTTCTATGACGCCCATTTCAAGTCCGAGGCGGTCAAGGTGCTGCCGGGCGAGTACTTCGTCCACGACGAAGACCTGCTCATCATGACCACCTTGGGTTCGTGCATCGCCGCGTGCCTGTGGGATCGAAACGCCCGCGTGGGCGGGATGAACCACTTCATGCTGCCCGAGGCCGCCGGTGCGCAAGACAGCGGACGCTACGGCTCCTTCGCGATGGAGCTGCTGATCAACGAACTGCTCAAGCGCGGCGCCACGCGCAGCACGCTAGAGGCCAAGGTCTTCGGCGGCGGCCAGGTCATCAGCGGCATGAACACGCTCAATGTGGGCCAGCGCAACACCGACTTCGTGCTGCAGTACCTGCACACCGAGCGCATTCCGGTGGTGTCCAAAGACGTGCTCGACATCTACCCGCGCAAGGTCTGCTTCCTGCCGGCCAGCGGCAAGGCCATGGTCAAACGCCTGGCCCCGAGCAACCCCGAAGCCCTGATCGCCCAGGAACGCGCGGCCAGCCAGCGAGTGGTGCCGCCGGCCAGCGGCGCCGGCTCCATCGACTTGTTCTGAGAAAGCGCAAGCCATGTCCAAGATCCGAGCCGTGGTGGTCGACGATTCGGCCCTCGTGCGCAGCCTGCTCACCGAAATCATCAACCGCCAGCCCGACATGCAGTGCGTCGGCGCCGCGGCCGACCCTTACGCCGCGCGCGAGATGATCCGCAACCTCAATCCTGACGTCATCACGCTGGACGTGGAGATGCCCCGCATGGACGGCATCGACTTCCTTTCCAAGCTGATGCGCCTGCGGCCCATGCCGGTGGTGATGGTGTCCACGCTGACCGAGCGTGGCGCCGAAGTCACGCTGCGGGCGCTGGAGCTCGGCGCCGTGGATTTCGTGGCCAAACCCAAGATCGGCATCGCCGACGGACTGCAGCAGCTCGCCCAGGAGATCACCGAGAAGATCCGCGTGGCCGCCAAGGCGCAGGTTCGCAAGCTCCACACGCCCGTTGCCACGGCGTCCGGCCCGGCCGCCGACCACCGCCCTGCCGCCTCCGCGGGCTTGGGACGTCTCTCCACCGAGAAGATCATCTTCATCGGCGCATCCACCGGCGGCACCGAAGCCACTCGGGAATTGCTCACCGCCTTGCCGGCCGACGCTCCGGCGGTGGTCATCACCCAGCACATGCCTGCCGGCTTCACGAAAAGCTACGCAGCGCGCCTGAATGGCCTGTGCCGCATCGTCGTGAAAGAGGCCCAGGACGGTGAGCGCATCTTGCCAGGCCATGCCTACATCGCCCCAGGGGGTCAGCACCTGAGCGTCGAACGCTCTGGTGCCAACTACATCGCTCGAGTGCAAGTGGGCGAACCGGTGAACCGGCACATGCCTTCGGTGGAGGTGCTGTTCAAGTCCGCGGCCCGGGTCGTAGGCCCCAATGCCATCGGCGTGATGCTCACCGGCATGGGGGCCGACGGCTCCAAAGCCATGCGCGAAATGCGCGACGCCGGGGCCTACTGCGTGGCCCAGGACGAAGCCTCTTGCGTCGTGTTCGGCATGCCGCGAGAGGCCATTGCCGCCGGCGCAGTGCACGAAGTCTTGCCGCTGCCGCGGATCGCTCCCCACCTCATCGAGTACCTGCGCAACACCGCCGGCCTGAGCCTCAACCGCGTCTGAGCAGCTGCGCCACCGCCGAGGCCGTCAACGGCTTGTCCAGCAGCGCATTCATGCCGGCTTGACGTGCCCTCACCCGATCGTCGGTGTCGGCACTCATTCCCACCACGGTCACCGAATCTCCCCCCGGCAAGGCCCGCAAGGCCTGCGTGAAAGCATATCCGTCCATGCGCGGCATGCGGCAATCGGTCACCACCAGCGTGTGGCGATGCTCCTGCCACAGCGCCAGCGCCTCGTGCCCATCCTCGGCCAGATCGACGAGACAGCCTTCGCGCTCCAGCAGCGTGGACACGAGCAACTGCTGCACGCGGTCGTCCTCGACCAGCAGCACGCGCACAGCGCCAGAGGCAGCGGAAGGAAGGTTCATGACAGAGACCGGCCGATGCGATGCGACTCAGGCTTGCATGCTGCCACGCAGACCCCTGGGGTCAAGCCTCGGAGCTTGTGAAACCTCTCAATCGAGGGGGTCTTCCAGGAACAAGGCCTGCAAGTCGCTCAGAAAGTCGAAGCCCTTGGCAGTCGGCCACACGCGCTGCCAGTCACGCGCCAGCAAACCCCGACGCTCGGCCTCGTCCAGTCCTGGGGCGATCGCCGACAAAGGCAGACCCGTGCGTTGACCGAACTGCGCCAGCTCGAAACCGTCCTTCAGGCGCAAGGCATTGAGCATGAACTCGAAAGGCAGTTGTTGACGAGCCACCTCGTGCTCCTGCGCCACCGCCTGCCCGTCGCGGGCCGCCGACATGTAGCGCGCCGGCTCGCGGTAGCGGACCTGTCGCACCACTCGGTGCGGAAAGCTCAGCTTGCTGTGCGCACCAGCACCAATGCCTAGATAGTCACCGAAGCTCCAGTAGTTCAGGTTGTGCACGCAGCGATGCCCGGGCCGCGCGTAGGCCGAGACCTCGTAGCGCTCCAGCCCGGCCGCCGCGGTGCGATCGGTGATGCGGTCCAGCATCTCGAAGGCCAGATCCTCGTCCGGCACCGGCGGCGGGTACTTGGCGAAATAGGTGTTGGGCTCGATCGTGAGGTGGTAGACCGACAGGTGCGGTGGCTCGAAGGCCAGCGCCTGGGCCAGGTCGGCCTCGAGCTCATCGAGTGTCTGCCCCGGCAGGGCATACATCAGGTCGAGGTTGAAGGTGTCGAAGCACGCCCGGGCCTCCTCCAGCGCGGCCAGGGCCTGCCGGCGGTCGTGCACCCGGCCCAGACGTCGTAGCTTGTCGTCGTCGAAGCTTTGCACTCCCACCGACAAACGCGTCACCCCGGCCTGGCGATAGCCACGGAAGCGGTCGCGCTCAAAGGTGCCGGGGTTGGCCTCCAGCGTCACCTCGCAGCCCGCCTCCAGCGGCAGCAGCGATCGCACATCGCCCAGCAGCCGGTCGATGGCCTCGGGCGAAAACAGGCTGGGTGTGCCGCCACCCAGGAACACGCTGTGCACCTTGCGCCCCCACACCAGCGGCAAGGCCGCCTCCAGGTCGGCTCGCAGCGCATCCAGGTAGGCCGATTCGGGCAGCGCCGACGCCGACCCGCCCCATTCGTGAGAATTGAAATCGCAGTACGGACACTTGCGCAGACACCAGGGCAGGTGCACATACAGCGACAGCGGCGGCAGCGAGGCCAGGCGCAGCGTGCCTTCTCGCAGGTAGCGTTGCGCCGCATCGGCCGGCGAGACCGGAGACTCAGCCACGGCCCCAGACCTCCCGCATCAGTTCGCGCAGCCGTTGCGCGGCCAGCGCACGGTGGCTGTGGGCATTCTTGGTGGCGGCATCCAGTTCGGCCACGCTGCGGCCCAGCGCAGGGATGTAGACCAACGGGTCGTAGCCGAAGCCACCCTGTCCGCGCGGTGCCTCCAAGATCTGCCCCTCCCACCGGCCCATCGCCACCAAAGGCTCGGGGTCGAAGGCATGACGCAGGGCCACCAGCACACTGACGAAACGCGCCCGACGATGGCTCACGCCCTGCAGACGGCTCAGCAGCCGTTCATTGTTGGCGGCGTCCTGGGCCGCGCGCCGCATCTCGCGGTCGCCTTCGAGGACCGGCGCGGGGGCGAACACCGCCGAATGCACACCCGGCTCACCGCCCAGCGCGTCCACGCACAGCCCGGAATCGTCGGCCAGGGCCGGCCCGCCGCTGGCGCGCGCCGCATGCCGCGCCTTGGCCAGCGCGTTCTCGATGAAGCTGTCGTGCGGCTCCTCGGCCTCGGCAATGCCCAGGCGGCCCTGCGGCACCAGCTCCAGGCCCAGGCCGCCGAGCAGCGCATCGAGCTCACGCAGCTTCTTCGCGTTGTTGGACGCCAGCACCACACGCATGGCAGGGCTCACAACCCCAGGGCCGCACGCTGGGCGGCCAGCAGCTCGCGGATCCCCTTGTCGGCCAGCGCGAGCATCGCATCCATCTGGGCGCGCGTGAAGGCGGCGCCCTCGGCCGTGCCCTGCACCTCGACGAAGCCGCCGCTGCCGGTCATCACGACATTCATGTCGGTGTCGCAAGCCGAGTCCTCCACGTACTCCAGATCCAGCAGCGGCACCCCCTCCACCAGGCCCACCGAGACGGCCGCCACCGCATCTCGCAGGGGCGAGTCCTCGATCAGGCCGCGCTGCAGCAGCCAGGAGACGGCATCGTGCGCGGCCACCCAGGCCCCCGTGATCGCCGCGGTGCGCGTGCCCCCATCGGCCTGCAGCACGTCGCAGTCGAGCTGCAGGGTGCGCTCGCCGAGCCTGGCCAGGTCGAAGACCGCGCGCATCGAGCGGCCGATCAGGCGCTGGATCTCCTGGGTGCGCCCACTTTGCTTGCCGCGCGCGGCCTCGCGGTCGCTGCGCGTGTGCGTCGAACGCGGCAGCATGCCGTACTCGGCCGTCACCCAGCCCTCGCCGCTGCCCTTCTTGTGCGGCGGCACCCGTTCCTCGACCGAGGCGGTGCACAGCACCTTCGTGTCGCCGAAGGCCACCAGCACCGAGCCCTCGGCGTGCTTGGTGTAGTGTCGGGTGATGCTCACAGGGCGCAGCGCATCGTGGGCGCGGCCCGCGGTTCTCTGGAACGGCATGGCAAGGGATCCTCGTTGAATCCGCTATTGTCCCCCGGCCGGGGGCGCGGCCGGAAGGAGGCTCAGCCCTTCTTCTGCGACGAGCGCCTGATGGCTTCGTTGATCTCGCGGATCGAGCGCTCGATCTCGGCCTCGTCGAGCTCGTCGGGTTCCTGGCCGAGCACGCTGGCCTGGATGGTCGAGGCGAAGACCTCCTCACCCAGGGTCTGGGTGGAGATCGCCCGCGTGGAGTCGTCGTCCTCCGAGGACTCCCACTCCACCGCCAGCACGGTGACGTTGTCGCTCTTGGCCCCGGCCTTGCGCAGTGCCATCTCCACCAGTTCGGGCACCGCGTCGGCGATCGGCCGGGTGGCGAGCTGGTCGGTGATGACCTGGTCGGGCAGGGTGCCCCACAGGCCGTCGGAGCACAGCAGGATGCGATCGCCCTGATGCAGCAGCAGCGGGCCCACCGTGTCCACCACCGGCTTGCCCGGGCTGCCCAGACAGGTGAACAGCACGTTGCGGTTGAAGCGTTCACCCAGCCCGACCACCCCGTTGAGGGTTTCCTGCAGCTCAGAGTATGAATGGTCGCGCGTGCGTGCGATCAGCTTGTCGCCGCGCACGAGATACAGGCGCGAGTCGCCGCAATGGGCCCAGTACGCCGCCCCGTTCTGCAACACGCAGGCCACCACCGTGGTGCGCGGGGTGTCGATCAGGGCCCGCTCGGTGGCATAGCGCAGCAACTGGTGGTGGCCGGCGATCACCGCATCGTGCAGGAAGCGGATCGGGTCCTTCAGCACGGGCTTGGCATCGCGCTGGAACAGCGCCGCCATCGTCTGCAGCGCGATCTGCGAGGCCATCTCGCCCTCGGGATGACCGCCCATGCCATCGGCCAGCGCAAACAGGCCCGCGTCGCGCGTGTAGCAGTAGCCCATGCGGTCTTCGTTCTTCTCGCGACCGCCCTTGCGGCTGACCTGGTAGACCGAAAACCTCATGTCGTCCTCGCTGATGGCCGCGCCCTCAGGCCGGCTTGCCGCCCTTGAGGTTCTCGAGCTGCAGCTTCAGGCGCTCGCTGAAGCTCAGCTTGGTGTAGCGCCTTTCGGTCTCCCGCGCCAGCTCCTTCTGCAGCGCGAACACGCTCTGCGGGCGCGACAGCGGGTCCAGCGCCATGCACCACTCGGTCACCTCGATCAGGTTGTCCGAATAGATGTTGCGCAGCCGCGAGAGCGACAGCGCCAGCCGGTCCTTCTCCAGACGCTGCGGCGCGTCGTTGGGCGGATAGCCCTGCATGCAGGCATAGATGCACGCGCCGATCGCGTAGATGTCGGTCCAGGGGCCCAGGGTGCCGTCGCGCCGGTACATCTCGGGCGCGGCAAAGCCCGGGGTATACATCGGCCGGATGAAGTTGCCTTCCTTGCTCAGCACCTCGCGTGCCGCACCGAAGTCGAGCAGCACCGCCTTGTTGTCGTTGGTGATGAAGATGTTGGCCGGCTTGATGTCCAGGTGCAGCATCTTGTGCTGGTGCACGATGCGCAGGCCGCGCAGGATCTCGTCGAACAGCGAGCGGATGGTGGATTCGCGGAAGACCTTGTCGCGCTTGAGCTCGCGGGCCGTGACGATGAAGTCCTGCAGGGTGTCGCCCTGCAGGTAGTTCATCACCATGTAGACGGTTTCGTTCTCGCGGAAGAAATTGAGCACCGAGACCACGCTGGGGTGCGAGATCTGGGCCAGCGAGCGGCCTTCCTCGAAGAAGCTCTTCAGGCCCAGACGGTACAGCGGCTGCTTCTCGGGCTTGACCCGCGGGGCCAGCTCACCCGGAGCGCGCTCGGCCAGCGAGGACGGCAGGTATTCCTTCAGCGCCACCAGGCGCTTTTCTTGATCTTCGGCCAGGTAGACCACGCCAAAGCCCCCGGCCGCCAATTTCTTGATGACCTGGTAACCACCGACCACGGTGCCCGGCGGCAACGGGGAAGGTTTGGGCTTTGACATAATCGAATTTTGCAATGCGATAGGTGCGATGGCAGTTTACAGCATGACCGGCTACGCGAGCGCGTCCTCGCGAGCCCAGGGTTCCCAGGGCAGTGAAGCCCCCGTGCGCGGCACTGGCATCACGGTCGAGCTGCGCTCGGTCAACAGCCGCTTCCTGGACCTCACGTTCCGGTTGCCCGACGAACTGCGCGCCCTGGAGCCCGCCTTGCGCGAGTTGCTCACGTCCCGGCTACGGCGCGGCAAGGTCGAGTTGCGGCTGAACGCCCAGCGGGAGGCCGACGATGCCTGGCCTCGGCCGCAGCCCGACCAACTGGGGCGCCTGGCCCGGCTGGAAGCGACGGTGCAGACCTGGCTGCCCCGCGCCCAGCCGCTGTCTGTGCACGAAGCCCTCCAGTGGTGCAAGGGCAGCTCAGGGGGTGAGCGCCTGGACGAGGCCGCCCTGGTCGCTGCACGCGAGTGCCTCGAAGCACTGGAAGATGCCCGCGCCCGTGAAGGCGAGCGCCTGGTGTCCATCCTGATGGAGCGCGTCGTCAAGCTGCGCGAACTGGCCACTCAAGCCGCCCCGCTGGTGCCCCAGGTGGTGCAGCGCCAGCAAGAGCGTTTCCTGGAGCGCTGGCAGCAAGCTCTGGAATCGGCCGGCGCCACCCAGAGCATGAGCGCCGAGGCGCTGCGCGAACGCGCCCTGAGCGAGGCAGCGGCCTATGCCCTGCGCATCGACGTGGCCGAAGAGCTCTCGCGCCTGTCGGCGCACCTGGACGAGATCGAGCGCTTGCTCGACAAAGGAGGCGAGATCGGCAAGCGGCTCGACTTCCTCATCCAGGAACTGCACCGCGAGGCCAACACCCTGGGCTCGAAGTCGGCCGCGCTGGAGCTCACGCAGATCTCCGTAGAGATGAAGGTGCTCATCGAGCAGATGCGCGAACAGGTGCAGAACATCGAATGACAAAGGATCCGAGATGGATTACCCCGGCAACCTCTTCGTCGTCGCCGCCCCCAGCGGGGCGGGCAAGTCCAGCCTGGTCAAGGCCCTGCTGGAGCTCGATTCCCGCCTCAACGTCTCGGTCTCGCACACCACCCGCGCGCCCCGGGGGCAGGAGGTGGATGGACGCGAGTACCACTTCATCACCGAGCCCGAGTTTCAGGCCATGATCGAACGCGGCGAGTTCTTCGAGTGGGCCCGCGTGCACGGCAACCTCTACGGCACGTCGCGCTCGGCCATCGAGGCGCGCATGGCCGCCGGAGACGATGTGATCCTGGAGATCGACTGGCAAGGCGCACTGCAGATCAAGCAGCTCTTCCCCAACGCCGTGCTGATCTTCATCCTCCCCCCAAGCTGGGAGGAGCTGCTGCAGCGCCTGCGCCGCCGCGGCGAAGATGGCGAGGATGTGATCGCCACGCGCATGGCCAACGCCCGCACCGAGGTGGCCCAAGCTCGGCATTTCGACTTCGTTATAATCAATGCCCTCTTCGAGACGGCTCTATTCGATCTGAAAGCCATCGTGCACGCGCAGCGGCTCAAGTACGTCGCCCAGCGTCGCGCCAGGAAAGCCGTTTTCGAGGCCCTCAACCTGAGCTGACCACAAGGCGCCCCCCAGCGCGCCCTTTGGAGTGTCCATGGCCCGCATCACCGTCGAAGACTGCCTGAAGAAGATCCCGAACCGTTTCCAGCTCGTGCTGGTGGCCACCTATCGCGCCCGCATGCTCAGCCAGGGGCATGCCCCGAAGATCGAGACGAAGAACAAGCCGGGCGTGACCGCGCTGCGCGAGATCGCCGCCGGCGAGATCGGGCTGGAGATGCTGCGCAAGGTTCCGATCTGACCCGCGTCCCGCCTCCGCGGCGGCGGGACCGCTTGGCACCCCCGTCGCATCGCGCCCGATCCCGTATCGGGCGCGGTCGTTTCGGCCGCCGACAGGCAACGGGGGACAATCCGCGCTAAATTCCTGTCATGGCCGCCCGATCCGCCGCTCCCGTCGTCGCCAGCAAGCGCCCGCCCGGCTCCGAGGCGGTGGCGCCTGCTCATGCCGATGCCGCGGCGGCCTCCTTCGCGGCGCTCACCCACAAGCTCGACTACCTCGACGAAGCCGACATCCGGCGCATCCGCGAGGCCTATAAGTACGCCGATGCGGCCCACCTGGGCCAGTTCCGTGCCAGCGGCGAGCCCTACATCACCCACCCCATTGCGGTGGCAGGCCTGTGCAGCGAGTGGAAGCTCGACGCCCAGGCCATCATGGCGGCGCTGATGCACGACGTGATGGAAGACAGCGGCGCCACCAAGCTCGAACTGGCCGAACGCTTCGGCACCGCCACTGCGGAGCTCGTGGACGGGCTCACCAAGCTGGACAAGCTGCAGTTCTCCACGCGCGAGGAGTCCCAGGCGGAATCGTTCCGCAAGATGCTGCTGGCGATGGCGCGCGACGTGCGCGTCGTGCTGATCAAGCTGGCCGACCGGCTGCACAACATGCGCACCATGGAGGCCATGCCGCCGGCCAAACGCGGGCGCATCGCCCGCGAGACCCTGGACATCTACGCCCCCATCGCCCACCGGCTGGGACTGAATCAGGTCTACCGCGAGTTGCAGGAACTGTCCTTCGCCCACCTGCTGCCCTGGCGCTACGCGGCGCTGAGCAAGGCCGTGCAAAAGGCCCGCGGCTACCGACGCGACCTGGTCAACCGCATCCAGGCCGACGTGGAGAAGGCCTTCGCCGAATCCTCGCTGAAGATCCAGATCTACGGCCGTGAGAAGACGCTCTACTCGATCTACACCAAGATGCGCGAAAAGCACCTCAGCTTCGCGCAGGTGAGCGACATCTTCGGCTTCCGCATTGTGGTCAACACTCTGCCGGAGTGCTATCTGGCCCTGGGGGTGTTGCACCAGCTCTACAAGCCCATGCCGGGGCGCTTCAAGGACTACATTGCCATTCCGAAGGCCAACGGCTACCAGTCGCTGCACACCACGCTGGTGAGCCCGCTGGGCACCGCGGTGGAGTTCCAGATCCGCACCGAGGCGATGCACATGGTGGCCGAGAAGGGCATCGCGGCCCACTGGCTATACAAGGCCAGCGATGCCGCCGAGGCCACCGAGGCGCAGCGCCTGGGCACGGTGTCGCTTCAGTCGCTGCTGGACATCCAGGACGAGACGCGCGACGCCGCCGAGTTCCTCGAGCACGTCAAGGTCGACCTCTTCCCCGATGCGGTCTACGTCTTCACGCCCAAGTCGAAGATCCTGGCGCTGCCGCGCGGGGCCACGCCGGTCGACTTCGCCTATGCCATCCACTCCGACATCGGCAACCACATCGTCGCCGCCAAGGTCAACGGCGAGCAGGTGCCGCTGCGCACCGAGCTGCGCAGCGGTGACGTGGTGGAGGTGATCACCGCCCCGGTCTCGCGGCCCAATCCGGCCTGGCTGAGCTTCGTGCGCACCGGCCGGGCTCGCTCGAAGATCCGGCACTACCTGAAGAACATGAAGCAGGAGGAGTCGCTGGATCTGGGCGAGAAGCTGCTGGCGCAGGCCATGCGCGGCGAAGGACTGCACATGCCCGCCGGCGACGAAACCCACGGCCCGGCCACCGCGTTGTGGCAGGCGCTGATCCGGTGGAGCGGCAATCGCAACAAGCGTGAACTGCTGATCGACATCGGTCTGGGCCGCAAGATCGCCACCATCGTGGCCAAGCGCCTGGCCAAACTGCTGGTCGAGACCGGCACGAAGCCCGACGCGCTGACCTTGTCGATGAGCCGCTATCTCACCGACGACATCACCCCCGCGCAGGCCATGATCACCCTGGACGGCAGCGAAGGCGGCACGGTGCAGATGGCCACCTGCTGCCGCCCCATCCCGGGCGATGCGATCGTGGGCTACCTGGGCCGGGGTGAAGGGCTGGTGGTGCACACCGGCGAGTGCAACGTCGGCAAACGCCTGTACCAGCGCGACAGCGAGCGCTGGATCGCCGTGGAATGGGCCGACGAGCTCGTGCGCAGCTTCGACACGGCCGTCACGCTGCTGGTGCTCAACCAAAAGGGAGTGCTGGCCAAGGTGGCCCAAGCCGTCAGCGAGGCCGAGGCCGACATCACCCATATCGACATGGGGCACGACCCCGGGCAGTCCACCACCGAACTGAAACTGCTGCTGTCGGTGCGTGACCGCATCCACCTGGCCCAGGTGCTGCGCACGCTCAAGCGCTCACCGCTGGTGCTGCGGGTGGCGCGCGTCAAGTCTCAGTGAGAGGCCCCGGGTGCCGGGTAGCGCACCTGCAGGATCTCGATCCTCTCCACGCCGGCGGGCGTGACCAAGGACACCTCATCGCCCTCGCGGGCGCGCAGCAGGGCCCGCGCGATCGGCGAAACCCAGCTCACCTCCCCTTGCAGGGGATCGACCTCGTCGATGCCCTTGATCGTCACCGTGCGCTCCTCGCCGCGGGCGTTGGCATAGGTGACCGTGGCGCCGAAGAAGACCTGGTCCTTGCCGTGGTGGATGGAGGGATCGGCCACCTCGGCGATCTCCAGGCGCTTGGTGAGGTAGCGGATGCGGCGGTCGATCTCGCGCAGCCGCTTCTTGCCGTAGAGATAGTCGCCGTTCTCGGAGCGGTCGCCGTTGGAAGCCGCCCAGGACACCACCTCGACCACCTTGGGCCGCTCATCGTTGACCAGCGCCACCAGCTCGGCGCGCAGCCGGGCATAGCCCTGAGGCGTCATGTAGTTGCGCGTGCCTTGGGGCAACGCAGGCCGTTCGGGCGCGTCGTCCTCGTCGGTGTTGTCGGTTTCCTTCGTGAACGCCTTGCTCATCTCACCCCCGACAGGCGGTGGGACTCAGGACTTCTCGAGATCCTTGCAGGAGGGCTTGCACACCATCTCGGTACGACCCAGCACGCGCTTGGGCTGCAACTGGTCGGGCGTGCGGTGCTTGCCGCACTTGAAGCACGAGCGGGTGTTGCCGTTGCCCACGAAGGGCGAGCCGCCCACCTTGGAGCGGTAGCGCAGCCCATCTTCCTTGATCTTGGTGGTAACCGGTTTGCTGCTCATGACTGGAAGCCTTCGGTATCGCGCCGAATGCAGGCCGCACACGCCACGCCGCCAGCCACCGCGCCGGGATGAACCGGAACGCCAGGGCGGCGCAGGGGGCCGGGCATGCGAGCTGTCGGTGCGCAAGGCCGGGATGCGGCCGGTTGGGGACAGGAAGGCACGACGCCAGGGCCGTGCCGCGCCTTCGTTCACAGGGCAAAGGCCCAAGGACCACGGCTCGTCGGCAGGGGCATCCCGACGGTGTGCTGCGCTCCGTGAACGGCCCAATATTGTACCTCGACCCGGTCCGCCCTGCAGGGTCAGGCGTGGAAGCCTCGGCCCTGGTCGGCCAGCCGACGCAGCAGCGGGGCCGGCTGCCAGGACGGGTCGGCCCCCGGCTCGGCAGAAAAGCGCTCCAGACAGCGCAGCACCTCGGCCAGGCCCACGGTATCGGCGTAGTACATCGGCCCGCCCCGATGCTTCGGAAAGCCGTAGCCGTGGAGATAGACGAGGTCGATGTCCGAGGCCCGTGCGGCGATGCCTTCCTCCAGGATGCGCGCGCCCTCGTTCACCAGGGCGTAGATGCAGCGCTGCACCACCTCCTCGTCGCTGATCGCGCGCGGCGTGATACCGCGGGCCGAGCGGTAGTCGGCGATGAGCTGCTCGGTCACCGGATCGGGCAGCGGCTCGCGGCTGCCGGCCTCGTAGCGGTACCAGCCGGCACCCGTCTTCTGACCGAAGCGGCCGGCCTCGCAGAGCATGTCGGCCACGACGGGCTGCAGGGGCACGCCTGCCTCGGCCGCACGCCGCTTGCGGGTGGCCCAGCCGATGTCCAGACCGGCCAGGTCGCCCATGCGGAAGGGGCCCATGGCCATGCCGAAGGCCTGCAGAGCGCCGTCGACCTGCTGCGGCAACGCCCCAGCGTGGATCAGGCCCTGCGCAGCCGCACCGTAACGCGCCAACATGCGGTTGCCGATGAAGCCGTCGCACACGCCCGACACCACCGCCACTTTGCCGATGGTCTTGGCCAGCGCCATGCTGGTGGCCAGCACGTCGGGCGCCGTCTTCGCTCCGCGCACCACTTCCAGCAGGCGCATCACGTTGGCCGGGCTGAAGAAGTGCAGGCCCAGCACGTCCTGCGGGCGCTTGGTGAACGCGGCGATGCGGTCGATGTTGAGGTAAGAGGTATTCGACGCCAGGATGGCGCCCGGCTGCACGACCTCATCGAGCGTCTTGAAGACCGTTTCCTTGACGCCCATGTCCTCGAACACCGCCTCGACGACGAGATCGATATCGCGCAAGCCGTCGTAGGCCAGCGTGGGTGTGATCAGGGCCATGCGCGCCTCGACCTGCTCGGCCGTGAGCTTGCCCTTCTTCATCGAGTTCTCGTAGTTGCGGCGGATGGTGGCCAGACCGCGGTCCAGCGCCTCCTGCTTCATCTCCAGCAGCACCACGGGCACGCCGGCATTCAGGAAGTTCATCGTGATGCCGCCGCCCATGGTGCCCGCGCCGATCACGCCCACCTTGCGCACCGCACGCAGCGGCGTGTCGGCCGGCACGTCGGGAATCTGTGCGGCCACGCGCTCGGCGCGCTCGATGAAGGCGGCGACCTCCGGCGGCACGTCGGCCTGGGAAGGACGGGAGGAAGAAGGGGCGCTGCTCATGAAAGCTCCGAAGGACACCAGACGAATGTTCTGCATTGCAGAACAAGATGCTGAAAACGTTTCATCCTAGCCAGCCATGGGCCGGCTGTAAACCAGCCTTCAGGACGCGGCGCGGCGCTCGCGTTCCTGCAGCTCGCGCCACATCACCTTGCCGGTGCCCGACTTGGGCAGGCTGTCGACGAACTGAACGATGCGCGGCACCTTGTAGGCCGCCATGTGCTCGTGCGACCAGTCGATGATCTGCTGCTCGGTCACCTCGCCGGCCGCCCCGGGCTTGCGCACGATCACGGCCTTGACGGTTTCGCCGCGGCGCGGGTCGACGGCGGCGATGACGCAGGCCTCCTGCACGGCCGGGTGCTGGTACAGCAGCGCCTCCACCTCGGCGGGCCAAACCTTGAAACCGGCCGCGTTGATCATGCGCTTGAGTCGGTCGACGAAGAAGAAGTAGCCGTCCTCATCGGTGGTGCCCAGGTCACCGGTGCGCAGGAAGCGCTTGCCGTCGATCTCGACGAAGGCCTGGGCCGTGGCCTCGGGCTGGTTCCAGTAGCCCAGCATCACCTGCGGGCCGTGCACGACGATCTCGCCCACCTCCCCCGGAGGCAGCTCCTGCCAGGTCGTCGTGTCGACCACGCGCGCGTCCACATCGAACAGCGGCACGCCCAGGCACTGGGCCTTGGGGGCATCGGGCGGGTTGCTGTGCGTGGCGGCCATGGTCTCGGTCATGCCATAGCCTTCGCCATAGCGCAGGCCCAGCTTGTGCTCGAGCGCATGGGCCACGGCCTTGGGCATGGCGGCACCGCCGCCGGCGATGCGACGCAGGCTGCTCAGGTCGTATTCGGGCAGGCGCGGATTGGAGACGAAGTCGATCACCATCGCAGTGATGAGGGCCAAACCGTAGACGCCGTGCTTTTGCACGCACAACGCGCAGGCATCGCGGTCCCAGCGAGGCAGCACCACGATGGTGCTGCCGGTGTACAGCGGCCCGTTCATGCCGGATTGCATGCCGGTGACGTGGAAGAGCGGCAAGACGGCCATGCCCACCTGGCCAGAGTTGGCCTTCCACCAGATGCTGCCGGCCGCCACGTTGTACATGGTGGTGCGATGGGTGTGCATGCAGCCCTTGGGCTGCCCGGTGGTGCCCGAGGTGTAGGGCATCACGGCCAGATCGTCCGGGCCGGCGAGGATCGGGCCGGGGCGCAGGTTGGCGGCGATCACCTCGTTCCAGGCGACGGCGCCGGGGGTGCCGAGGGCCATGCGCGCAGCCGACACGAACTCGGGCACGGGCAGGTCGGTGGGCTCGGTGGCATAGTCGCCATAGGTGGCCACGATGAGATGGTCGAGGGCACGGCCCAGCAAGGGCTCCATGCGCCCGTAGAGCTCTTGGGCCACGAAGGCCACGCGCGCGCCGCTGTCGCGCGCGTAGTGTTCCAGCTCCGCCGTGAGGTTCATCGGGTTGACCGGCACGACCACCGCATCGGCACGCAAGATGCCGTAGTAGGCCAGCATGAACTGGGGACTGTTCTGCATGTCGAGCAGCACCCGGTCTCCCTTGCGCACGCCGCACACCCTGTGCAGGTAGCCTGCGATGCGCTCGGTCTCGTCCTGGAAGCGCGCGAACGTGAGCGGCGTGTCGTAGAAGATCAGGAACGGCTTGTCGGGATAGCGCATCGCCGAGATTTCGACGTTGCGGTACAGATGCGTCTGCGGCACGTGCAGGTGCCGCGTGGCGTGTTCCGGCCAGAAGGCGAAGTGCCGGTCGGACATGGCAGTCTCCTCGAAGCTCTTGTGCCTTCGAGTATCCGGCATGCGCGTGAGCGCCTTCTGTCACCTGCGTGAATCGGGTTCTCCCTGGGACCACCTCAGCCGAGGCCCCGTCCGTCAGCGCTCGCTCGCTGGACACGGGATCCCTCCCTTTGGGAAACACCCCGAATCACCCCCTGAGCGACCCAGCCTTTCCCCGATGTCGCCCGCGGTCAACACTTTGGCGCCCGCCGTCATGGCCGCGAAGTTCGAGCTGCGGCACAGTGAATCATCGATCGAACCAAGGAACCTCACGATGAATGCCTCGATCAAGCGCCCGCTCACCGCGGCTGCGTTGGACAGACCGACGCCCACGGACCCTGTGGCCGCAACGGACCTGCCCCAACCCAGCAGCCGATACCTGGACGTCGGCGCAGGCCGCATCGCTTACGATGACACCGGCGGCAATGGACCGCTGGTGCTGGCCATTCCGGGGATGGGCGATCTGCGCTCGGAGTATCGGGCTCTGCGACCACTGCTTCAGCAGGCTGGATACCGCGTCGTCACGATGGACATCCGTGGCCATGGTGATACGACCACAGGTTGGAACAACTATGGCGCTCGGGCCGTCGGTCGTGATGCCCTGGCGCTGATCGACCACTTGAATGCGGGCCCTGCCGTGATCCTGGGCAACTCGTTTGCGGCGGGATCTGCGCTGTGGGCCGCGCATGATGCGCCGGCACGGGTGCGTGCAGTCGTTCTATTGGGGCCCGTTGTGCGTGACGGCGCACCCTCCTGGTTCGCCAAGATGGCGGTCGCCGTCGGCTTCGCCGGCCCGTGGCGGGTGGCGTTTTGGCTGGCGTTCTGGGACAGCCTGTTCCCGTCTCGGAAGCCCGCGGACCATGCCAAGGTCAAAGCTGCGCTCGCCGCGAATCTCAGAGAACCAGGCCGCATGGAGGCACTGCGCACGATGATCGGCCTGTCCAAGGCCGACACCGCCGCCATCGTTGCGCGCAGCCGCGTGCCCGCCCTGGTGGTGATGGGCACGCAGGACCCCGACTTTCCCGATCCCGCCGCCGAGGCCCGCTGGCTGGCCGGCGCACTGGGTGCCGAGTCCCTGATGGTCGAGGGAGCCGGGCACTACCCGCACCTGGAAATGCCCGAACGCGTGGCGCCCCATCTGCTGGACTTTCTTGCGCGCGTCTGTGCGCCGTGATGCCGACGTCTGCAGGTCACCGTCGCCCCGATGGGCGTGGGAGGTCAGAGCCGAGAACGCCGAGCCGCCGCCGGTGTCATGCCGGTCCAGCGTTTGAACGCACGGTGGAAAGAACTCGGGTCGGCAAAGCCCAGCAGGTAGGCCACCTCGCCGAGCGCCAGGCGCCCATCGGCTATGTAGCGCATGGCCAGATCGCGTCGCACATCATCCATCAAAGCCGCAAAGCATGTGCCTTGGTCATCGAGCCGACGCTGCAGGCTGCGCTCGCTCAGATTCAGGCGCCGAGCCACTGCCTGCAGCGATGTCCGCCCGTGGGCCATGCCTTCGGTCAGTTCCCTGCGCACCCGTGCTGTGATGTTCTCCGGCGGCCGCAGGCTGACTGTCAGTACTTGCTCGGCGTGGGAGGTGACGATGCGCGACAAACCTGGATCAGCGCCAGGCACCGGGCGGTCCAGCAGCTCACTGGCCAGAACCAGGCAGGTGACAGGACACTCGAAGCGGGGCACGACCCCAAAGACGGATCGGTACGCATCGACCTTGTCCAGTGCTGCATGCTCGAATTCAACGCTCAGCGCATGCACCGGTTCACCGCAGAGCTGAGACGCCACCACCACCAGCGACGCCATGGTGAACTCTGCGGCTTGCGGACAAGGCCGCGCGCCCACGATGTCGAAGCGATGCTCGATCCGTGTGGTCTCACCCATCGGGATGATCTCGAAAACCGCGAGATCGTGCACAAGCCGGTTGTAGCGCGCCAGACGCTGGAGTGCCGTGCGCAGATCGGGCGCGGTGCGCACGGCGTAGTCCAGCACATCGAACTCGCCCGGGCGAATCTGGCTGGCAGCAAACAGGCCAAACGTTGGCCTGTGGGTCAATTCCGCCGCGCGAGCCCACAAGAGTTCCTCCATCGCAAGCGGTACGCGCGCCTCGGTCTCGCTCAACCACGCCTCATCAAAACCCGTCCCGCCGATCAGTTGCGCCGGCTCCACGCCCAAGACGCTGGCGCGCCGAATGATCAGTGCGCCCACGCGGGCCGAAACCCTGGGAAAGCGGGCGTGAGGGGACATCGGGGTGTGCTCACCTTCTTGGCACGACAACGTGAGGATGAATTCTCGCTCGTCTTCCCGGACTCTTGCCCTGCACGCCACCCTCTCACCATGGAGGGGCCAATGCGCTGCGTGCGAGGCGCATCAATTCATGCGGCTCGCGGGGAATTCGGCCAGATGTGCGGCACAATCGGCCCGCCCGTCATGGTCGGGCGTCTTTTTTTCAACGCTGAACACATCGCATGAACAAGACCGAACTGGTTGAACACCTGGCTTCCAAGCACGATCTGTCCAAGGCCGAGGCCGGCCGCATCCTCGAGACCCTGCTCGACGCGATCGTCACGACCGTCAAAAAGGGAGAGGCCGTGACCCTGCCGGGCTTCGGCTCCTTCAAGCAGCACGCCCGCGCCGCCCGCAACGGCGTGAACCCCGCCACCGGCGACAAGATCAAGATCGCCGCGGCCAAGCTGCCCAAGTTCACCCCGGGTGCCGGCTTCAAGGCCGCCGTCGACCCCAAGGCGGCCACCCGCAAGGCCGCCAAGGCCCCGGCGCCCAAGGCCGCTGCCAAGAAGGCAGCCAAGAAGGGCAAGTGACCTCCAGGGCCCTCAGGGCCCTGCTTTGACGTCGAACAGCCGGCACCTGCCGGCTTTTTTTCTTCGCATTGACCGACGGCGGTTGCTTCGCCCCAGCGTTCACAAGCCCCGCAAAGAACAAGGGCCTGATCCCTTGTGCAGGATCAGGCCCTTGAGGAGTTGGCGCGGCTGGCAGGATTCGAACCCACGACCCCTTGGTTCGTAGCCAAGTACTCTATCCAACTGAGCTACAGCCGCGAAGACCGAAACTATAACACGTTTTTCGCGTTTGTCATCACTCGATGCGTGCAGCGCGTCGATAGCAGGCACGCGCCCGTTCGAGGTCCTCGTCCTGCTCGGCCATCTCGGCCAGGCGGCGCCAGGCGCTGCGCCGCTGCGGCGCCGGCAGCGCGGGGTCGTCGGCACAGCGCTCGAGCTGCTGGCGTGCCTTGCCCCAAAGCTGCAACTGGGCCAGTGCGCGGCCCAGCGCATAGGTGAGCTCGGGGCGCGTGGGGTGGGCGTGTGTCGCGGCCTCCAGGCGGGGCAGCCAGTCGGTGCCCAGGCCTTCGAGCGAGCGCACGAAGGCCTCGGCCAGCGCCTGCCACTCCTCGGCGCTGCGGCCCTGCGGCGTGTCCCAGAACGGCTGGAGCATCGCACGCGCCTCGGCCGCACGTCCGTGGCCGGCCATGGCCGCGGCGGCACGCGCCGCCACGAAGGCGTCGCGGCGGTCGGTGGCATCGAGCTGTTCCCACACCCGCTGGAGCTGGTCGGCATCGCGTGCGGTGTCCAGAGCCTCCATCGCCAGCGAACGCAGCAGACCTTGCGCAGCCACCTGCGAGAAGCCCTGGTGCTTGGCCAGCAACCGGGCCGTGCGCAGGGCATCGAGCGGCTGGCGCGCCAGGCGTGCGGCCTGCAGCTTCAGGCGCAGGGCCTGGGTGCGCCGTGCCAGGCCCGGCGGCAGTTCGGCCAGCAGCTCCAGGGCCCGCTCGGCGTCACGATCCTCCAGCGCCCATTCCGCGGCCATCAGGCGCACGCCCTCGTCGGCAGCCCGGCCGTTGCCGCCGGCCGCCGGCGTGGCCAGGGCCTGCCTGAGGAGTTCGTCGCGGCCCGCGCGGTCCTGCAGGCGGTGCAGGCTGCCCGCGGCGAGCAGCCGCGCCAGCGTGATGAACTCGGCATCGGAGCGCAGCTCGGGCGTGGCGCCCTGGATGGTCAGGGCCCGCTGCGCGGCCTTGTGGGAGCGGCTGTAGCGGGCGCCGAAGTACAGCGCCAGGGCCTCGCGCAAGGCCTGCTGGGCGTAGTGGTCGCGCCTTGCGATGCGCCACTCGCGCGCGCGGCGCGGCAGGCCGATCAGCGTGTGCAGGGTCTGCAAGGCGAGGTAGAGGCCCGCGCACAGCAGCAGCAACAGCAGCACGAAGAAGTTGAAGGACAGGTCCAGCCGCCACGGGGCCCAGTAGAGCGTGACGACGGCATCGTTGCGCCCGAACACGCCCGCGGCCACCACCGCGAGCACGAAGAGCAGAAGGATCCAGATGACGTTGCGCATGGCCGGACGCCTTCCGCTCAGCGGGTGGCCAGCACGGCCTGCAAGGCCGCGAGCGTCTCGTCGGGTCGCGGCAACTGGCTCGCACGGGCCTGGGCCTGCACTTGGCGCAGCGTGTCGGCCACCTGCATGACCCGACGCGAGCGCGGATCGAAATAGCGATCGAGCGCCTGCTGGGCCTGCCGCATGTCGGCCTGCACCGTCTCGAACTGCCGGCTCAGCAGGGCCAGGCGCGCGTTGAGCAGCCGCAGCTTGAGGTTCTCGCGCAGGAAGAAGGCCTGTTCGGGCGCGATCAGCATGGCCTCGGGCTGATCGATGCGGGTCACGCGCACGAGGGAGCGCAGCTCGCTCCATACACGGGCCGCGAAGTCACGGCCGCGGGCCGGCCAGTCGTCGGCGGCCTGGCTGGCCGACGGTTCGGACCGCGACGCGCGTGCAGCCACCCCCGTGCCGGGGCTGGACAGCAAGGGCAGTTCGTCGGCCAGACGCGCGGCCTCGTCGAGCCGCGCCACCAGAGAAGGCACGTCGGCCACGGCCACGGCGCGTGCGCGCTCCACGTCCTGGACGATGGCACGGCGCACGCGCTCCAGCCGCGGCTGGTTCAGGCGCTGCAGGCGTTCGTCGGCGCTGCGCAAGGCCGCCAGCAGAGGCTCGGCGCTGCCGGTGATGGCCGAGTGCTGCACGGCCACGCGCAGGGCCGCCTCGATCTCCACAAGCACGTTCTCGTCCCGCGAGCGCGACAGGGCCTGCAGCAGTTCGTCGAGCTGGTCGCGCTGCAGCGCCACCTCGGCCAAGCGCGCCTCCAGCACGGAGGCCTTGGCCAGGGCCTCGCGCGCGGCGTCCTGCGCCTGCCGGGCCACGGCCCGGGCTTCGGTGGCAAGGTCCTGGCTGTCCTGCTGGCGGCGCACGAGTTCGCGCTCCAGGCCCTGGACCTGCTGCTGCGCCTGGTAGGCCAGCGTGAGGCCCACGACGGCCAGCAACAGCAGGCCGACCACGGCGACCCACCACAGGGAACGGCTGGCCGCCTGCGGTGCGGCCTGGCCGGGCGCCGCAGCGGCCTGCGCAGCGGGCGCGGCCGCGCGCTCTGACGGGGGATCGGGGGAGGTCGGCGGGGTGGTGGGGGAAGTGGTGTCGCTCACGGTGAGGGCCATTGTATCGAGCACCTATGGCGCATCGCGCCTGCGCGCCCAGG
The DNA here is from genome assembly GCF_046291045.1 of Caldimonas sp. Classification (GTDB taxonomy): domain Bacteria; phylum Pseudomonadota; class Gammaproteobacteria; order Burkholderiales; family Burkholderiaceae_C; genus Caldimonas. The sequence continues at coordinate 21,681 of NZ_JBKBSL010000021.1, forward strand.
CCGCGGCCACGGCGTCGGGGGCCGGGTGCGAACCCAGGACCCTGCGCAGGCCCAGGGCACGGGCGCGCTCGCCGATGCGCGGGTGGGTGACGATGGCCACCTGCTGCGCCCAGTCGGGCCGCAGACCCTGGGCCTGCGCCAGACTCGCCAGATGGTCGATGGCCTGGGAGCTGCTGAAGAGCCACACCGCCTCGCCAGCCGTCTCCAGCACCGTGTGCAGCAGCGTCGTGTCCGCCGGGTCCAGCACCGGCAGGCCGCGCCGGTAGGCGCCGAGGAAGTCGACCACCGCACCGGCTTCGGTCAGACGCTCGGCCAGCCAGGGCCGCCCGCCCTCGCCGCGCACGATGAGCACGCGACGCCGCGCCCAGGGCTCGCCGCGCAGCACGGCCCACAGCGATTCGGAGTCGAGCTGCTCGGCATCGTCGGCCGGCCGCAAACGCAGCGCCTCGGGCACGCCGGCGCGCGCCAGCGCGGCATCGGTGCCGGGCCCGGGCGTGGCCACCCGCACACCGTTTGGCCAGCGCGCCCCGCCGGGGGCCTGGGCAAAGAACTGCTCGACGGCGCTGGGGCTGACGAAGACGACCAGATTGCGCCCCGGCAGTTCTGCCCAGGCCTGGTGCACGGCGCTCATATCGGCTGGCGCGGCGATCGCGATCAGCGGCAGGGCCCGCGCTGGCACGCCCAGCGCCTGCAGTCGCTGGACCCAGTCACCGGCCTGCGCCGCAGGGCGCGTGACGAGCAGGCATGGGGGGAGCACCGCCATCCTCAGGCGCTCGACGCCAGGCGGGCCAGCAGCGCCTCGGCCCCAAGCTCGCGCAACCGGGCGGCGGCCTGCATGCCCAGCCGTGTGGCTGCCTCGGTGTCGGCGACCGCTGCGGCACAGCGCACCTGCAGCAGGCCAAGCGGCTCGGCGTCCGGGTCGCCCAGGGCAGCATGCAGCACGAGCTCCTCGTGCTGCCACAGCGCATGGGCCGCCAGCGGCACGCTGCAACTGCCCCCCAGGGCGCGCGAGACGGCGCGCTCGGCATGCACCGCCAGCCAGGTGGGGCGGTGTACGAGCGTGGCCAGCGCTTCGCGCAATTCGCCCTGATCGGCCCGGATCTCCAGGCCCAGGGCCCCCTGCCCCGCCGCCGGCAGCATCTCCTCGGGCTCGAAGACCGTGCGGATGCGCCCGGACAGGCCCAGGCGCTTCAAGCCGGCTGCGGCCAGCACGATGGCGTCGTACTGCCCCTCGTCGAGCTTGCGCAGCCGGGTGTCGAGGTTGCCTCGCAATGGCTCGATGCGCAGGTCGGGCCGGCGCGCACGCAACTGCACCAGGCGGCGCAGGCTGGAGGTGCCCACCACCGCCCCCGCCGGCAGGCTGGCCAGATTGGCATGCCGCGTCGAGACGAAGGCATCTCGCGGATCCTCGCGCTCGAGCACGGCAGCCAGCAAGAAGCCTTCGGGCAGCTCCATCGGGACGTCCTTGAGCGAGTGCACAGCGAGGTGGGCTCGGCCTTCCTCGAGCGCCACTTCCAGCTCTTTGACGAACAGGCCCTTGCCACCCACCTTGGACAGCGTGCGGTCGAGGATCTGGTCGCCGCGCGTGGTCATGCCCAGCAGCCCGACGCGATGACCGAAGCGCTGCTCGAGCAGGGTCTGCACATGCCGCGCCTGCCACAGGGCCAGGCGGCTTTCGCGGGTGGCGATGACCCAGCGGGCATTCGCCGCGACGGGGCCGGAGGAGGAGGAAGGCTCAGACGTGATCATGGCCGGATGCTACCCGAGGCACCAGAGGGCACCAGGCGGTGCGATGCCCGCCCATGGCCGCGGCGGTGCTACCATCCTGGGCTTGTAATTTAGTTACCATCGCCAGCCACCCCGAGGTACCCATGCCCGCCGCCCGCACCGCACCCGCCCGGCCCCGCGCGAAGCGCATCGAGGCCGATGCCGCCGAGAAGAACCGTCCGCTGGTCGAGGACATCCGGCTGCTGGGCCGCATCCTGGGCGACGTGATCCGCGAGCAGGAAGGGCGCGAGGCCTACGAGCTGATCGAGCGCATCCGCCAGCTCTCGGTGGCCTACCGGCTCAAGCGCGATGCCCAGGCCGGCCGCGCGCTGGACCGGCTGCTGAAGAATCTGAGCAGCGACCAGACGGTGTCAGTGATCCGCGCGTTCAGCTACTTCTCTCACCTGGCCAACATCGCCGAGGACCGCCATCACGTGCGCCGGCGCGAGCACCACGAGCGCCAGGGCCATGTGCAGGAAGGCTCGCTCGCCTACAGCTTCGAGCGCCTTGCCGAAGGCGGCGTGCGCGCCGAGGACATCGCACGCACGCTGCAGCGTGCCTACATCTCCCCGGTGCTCACGGCCCACCCCACCGAGGTGCAGCGCAAGTCCATCCTGGACGCCGAGCGCGCCATCGCCGAGCTGATCCACCAGCGCGACGAGCTGCACACCCAGCGCGAGCTGGACGACAACGAGGCCCAGATCCGCGCGCGCGTGACGCAGCTGTGGCAAACGCGCATGCTGCGCTACACCAAGCTCACGGTGGCCAACGAGATCGAGAACGCGTTGAGCTATTACCACACCACCTTCCTGCGGCAGATCCCCCGCATGTACCGCAGCCTGGAGCGCGCCCTGCCCGGCTTCGACATCGCGCCCTTCTTCCGCATGGGCAACTGGATCGGCGGCGACCGCGACGGCAATCCCAATGTCACCGCCGCGACGCTGGAGTTCGCGCTGCGCCAGCAAGCCGAGACGGCCCTGCGCTACTACCTCACCGAGGTGCATGCGCTGGGGGCCGAGCTGTCGGTCTCGGCGATGCTGGTGGACGTGACGCCCGCGCTGGCGGCGCTGGCCGAGCGTTCGCCTGACACCAACGAACATCGCCGCGACGAGCCCTACCGGCGTGCGCTGATCGGCATGTATGCGCGTCTGGCGGCCACGCTGTCGCACCTCACCGGCACCGAGGCGCTGCGCCACGCGGTGGCGCCGTCCACGCCCTACGCCGGCGCCGGCGAGTTCTTGGCCGACCTGCGCGTCATCGACGACTCGCTGGCGCATCACCACGGCACGGCCCTGGCCGAGGTGCGCCTGCGCCCGCTGATGCGAGCGGTACAGGTGTTCGGCTTTCACTTGGCCACGGTGGACCTGCGGCAGAGCTCGGACAAACACGAGGCCGTGGTGGCCGAACTGCTGGAACGCGCGCGGGTGGAGTCGGGCTACGCGCACCTGCACGAGATCCACAAGATCGAACTGCTCGTCCAGCAGTTGCGCGACCCGCGGCCGCTGCGCGTGCGTGGCGCCACCTACAGCGAGCACACCGAATCCGAACTCGCCATCTTCGAGACGGCCCGGGTGATGCGCGAGCGCTTCGGCCCCGAGGCGATCCGCCACTACATCATCAGCCACACCGAGACGGTGAGCGACCTGCTGGAGGTGCTGCTGCTGCAGAAGGAGGCCGGGCTGATGCGCGGCACCCTGGGCGAGGATGCCGTGGCCGACCTCATCGTCGTGCCGCTGTTCGAGACCATTGGCGACCTGCGCCAGGCCGGCCCCATCATGCGCACCTTCTATGCGCTGCCCGGCGTGCTCGACCTGGTCAAGCGCAGCGGCGGCGAGCAAGACATCATGCTCGGCTACAGCGACAGCAACAAGGACGGCGGCTACTTCACCAGCAACTGGGAGCTCTACCGAGCCGAAATCGAGCTGGTGGAGCACTTCAACCGCCTCAAGGCCGAGCACGGCATCACGCTGCGGCTCTTCCACGGCCGTGGCGGCACGGTGGGCCGCGGCGGCGGCCCGAGCTACCAGGCCATCCTGGCCCAGCCCCCCGGCACGGTGAACGGCCAGATCCGGCTGACCGAGCAGGGCGAGGTGATCGCCTCGAAGTACGCCAACCCGGAGATCGGCCTGCGCAACCTCGAGACGCTGGTGGCCGCCACGCTGGAGGCCACACTACTGCACCCCACCAAGAGCGCGCCGAAGGCCTTCCTGGAGGCCGCGCAGGCCCTGTCGGAGGCCAGCATGAAGGCCTACCGCAAGCTGGTCTATGAGACGCCGGGCTTTACCGACTACTTCTTCGCCGCCACGCCCATCCGCGAGATCGCCGAACTCAACATCGGCTCGCGCCCGGCCTCGCGCAAGGCCACGCGCGCGATCGAGGACTTGCGCGCCATCCCCTGGGGTTTCTCGTGGGGGCAATGCCGTGTGGCGCTGCCGGGCTGGTACGGCTTCGGCTCGGCCATCGAGGCCTACCTGGGCCAGGGTGCTCAGCGCAAGGAACGGCTCGCCCTGCTGACGCGCATGCACCGCCAGTGGCCCTTCTTCCGCACCCTGCTGTCGAACATGGACATGGTGCTGGCCAAGACCGACCTGGCCGTGGCCTCGCGCTACGTGGAGCTGGTCGAGGACAAGCGCCTGGGCCGGCGCATCTTCAAGGCCATCGAGGCCGAATGGCAGCGCACGCACGAGGCCCTGGCACTGATCACCGGTGAGAAGCAGCGCCTGGCGTCCAACCCGGCGCTGGCACGCTCCATCGAGCACCGCTTCCCCTACCTCGACCCCATCAACCACCTGCAGGTGGAGCTGATGCGGCGCTACCGGCAGCAGAAAGACGCCGGCGAGGTGCATGAGCGCGTGCAGCGCGGCATCCACATCTCGATCAACGGGATCGCCGCCGGTCTGCGCAACACGGGCTGAGCCCCCAGCCTCAGCCGCCCTTGTTGCGCATCCAGTCGGCGGTATTGAAGAAGGTTTCGCGCAGGCGGTTCACCAGGGCCGGATCGAGCTGCAGTTCCTGCATGGCCTGGTCCATGCAGGCCAGCCACTGGTCGCGCTCCCTGATGCCGATGGGAAACGGCAGGTGACGCGCGCGCAGGCGCGGGTGGCCGAAGCGCTCGACGTAATGCTGCGGCCCGCCCAGCCAGCCGCACAGGAACCAGAACAGCTTGTCGCGCGAGCCCTCCAGCGTGGTGGGGTGCAGCGCGCGCAGTTCGGCATAGGCCGGCTCCAGGTCCATCAGGTCGTAGAAGCGGTCCACCAGGGCACGCACGGCAGCTTCGCCGCCGACCCACTCGTAGGCTGTCTCGGGTTGGGTGGCTTGATCAGGGGGATTCGGGGTCATCGAGTCTTCACTTCACGTAGCCCCAGGCCTTCAGGCGACTGGCGGAGTATTGGGCGGCCTGCCCCTGCGCCCCCAGGCGCAGGAAGGCGTGGTACTGGCGCGCGGCGGCTTCGCGCTCGCCCAGGCCCTCCAGGGCCACGCCGCGCAGGAAGGTCACGCCCGGGTCGCCGGGCAGCAGGCGATCGAAGGCCAGCAGTTCGGCATGGGCCCTGCCCGGATCGCCTTCCACCAGGGCCAGCACACCGGTGAGCTTGCGGGCCTGAGCCTCCTGCGGGTAGAGGGTCTTGGCCGCCTCGGCATAGCGCAGCGCGTCGCGATGGCGGCCCTGGGCCTGCAGGCACTGGGCCATGCGCAGGTTGGCCGCGTAGTCCTCCTGCGTGAGTGTCAGGGCTCGGGTGAAGGCCGCGGCCGCTTCATCGTAGGACTTGCGCGCCATCGCCGTCTCACCGCGCTGGCAGGCCTCGATGGTGGGCTTCAGGCGCCGCAGCGAGGCCGTCTGGTCCATGTAGCGCTCGCGCTGCACGGGCCGCGAGGCGCTGGCGCCGTAGCGCTCCTGCGCCAGGCGGCGTGCAGTGTCGCGCCGTTCGGTGCTCATCGGATGGGAGGAGAACATGGTCTGCAGCAGGCTGGGCCGGGCCTTTTCCTGGTCCACCAGGATCTGGTGCAGCGCCGTCATGCCACCGGCCGGGTAGCCGGCCCGCACCATGTACGCCTGACCCAGGGCGTCGGCCTCGCGCTCGTTGTCGCGCGAATAGCTGGCCAGCAACGCGCTGGCGCCGATCTGGCTGCCCAGGCCCACGAGGCCGCCCCATTGCGAATTCGAGGCGGCCACGTTGAGGCCCGCCACCACCGACTGCGCGATCAGGGCCTGGCCCTGGCGCTGCGCGGCGTGGCGGGCGTTCACATGGCCCATCTCGTGGCCCAGCAGCGCAGCCAATTGGGCCTCGTCGTCCATCTCGACCAGGATGCCACGCGTCACGCCCATGGCCCCGGCCGGGAAGGTGTAGGCATTGACATGGTTGGCGTTGAGCACGCGGTACGAATAGGGCATCTGCGGCCGGTGGGTGTGGGTCTGCAGGCTGCGGCCCACCGACACCACATAGTCATTGACGGCGGCATCCTGCACGGGCCCGAGGTCCTGGGAGAACTGGTGGGGCGAGACCTGGGCATCGACCTGGCGTTCCTGGGTCTCGCTCATGCCCACGACGATGGTCTGTCCGGTGACGGGCGAGGTGGCGCAGCCCTGCAGCCAGGGGGCCGCCACGACCCCCGTGCTCGCGCCCAGGAGCCACAGGGCATCCCGGCGGCTCAGGCGGTTGCGGGCCAGGCGTTGGGCGAGTGCGCGGGGATCCATGAGCGTCCTTTCGGGTGTCGAAGGGACACCCATTGTAGGAAGCCGCCTGCGCGCGTGCCCCGCGCAGGGTTTCAGGACGTGACCGGGGCGGGCGCGGCCGCCTCGATGCGCCCGGCCAGCGCGGCCACAGCCTGGGCCGCCGCACTGCCGGGCAGGCTCTCGAACAGCAGCTGACGGCGCTGCAAGGCCTCGCGCACCGCGGCGTCGCTGGGGATGTCGCCGGCCAGCACGAGCTTCACCGGCTCGCCCTGGGGGGTGGCGACGAAGCGGTCGACCACCTGCTGGAGCTGGTGGGTGACGATCCTGCCGTCGCCGGACTTGGTGACCTGGTTGACCGCCACATGCAGCAAGCGACGGCGCTGCTGGGTGGCCAGCACCTTGATGGTGGCGTAGGCATCGGTGAGCGAGGTGGGCTCGGGCGTGGCCACCACCAGCACGTCGTCGGCCAGGGAGATGGCGTAGAGCACGACGTCAGAGATGCCCGCACCGGTGTCGAGCAGCACGAAATCGTAGCGCGGGATGAGCGAGGCCACCACACGTTGCAGTTGTTCGCGCACCTCGGGCGTGAGGCGCGAGTATTCGACCAGGCCCGAGCCGGCCAGCAGCACCGAGAAGCCGCCCGGCGCCCTGAGCACGGCCTCGTCCAGGGTGGCCTTGCCTGTGAAGACGTCGTGCAGCGTGATCTTGGGGTACAGGTTGAGCACCACGTCGAGGTTGGCCAGCCCGAGGTCGGCATCGAGCACGAGCACGCGGTGGCCGCGACGGGCCAGCGCTGCCGCCACGTTGGCCGAGACGAAGGTCTTGCCCACGCCCCCCTTGCCGCTGGTGACGGCCAGCACCCACGCGCGCTGGGCGCCGGGCAAAGGAAGCGACGGGCTGGAGTCTGGGCTGTTCATGGGCTTATTCAAGGCTGTCGTCCCAGGCCGTCACACCGAAGAGCAGGGATTTCTCCTCGCTGCTGACGCTGCTGACCACGGATTGCTCGAGGCAGACGCGGTTACGCCCCTCGGTCTTGGCGCAGTAGAGCTGCAGATCGGCGCGTTCGGTCCACAAGGCCGCCGACGAGCGCACCCATTGGGGCGCGAAGGCTCCTCCGATGCTGACGGTGACGTGGACATCCTGCCCCGATGGCAGGCGGATCGCGCGGCCCTCGATGGTACGGCGAATGCGCTCGGCCACGGCTTCACCGTAGACCGGATGGCAGTTGGGCAGCACCATCGCGAACTCCTCGCCGCCAAAACGCGCCACCGTATCCATCGGTCGCACGCACTCGGACAAGCGCTGTCCGACGGCCTGGATGACCACGTCCCCGGCCGCATGGCCGTGGGTGTCGTTGACGTGCTTGAAGTGGTCGATGTCGACCACCAGCAGCAAGGCCGACTCGCCAGTCCGCGCCACACGATCGATCTCGCGCTCGAGCACCGCCCGGAAGTGGCGACGATTGGCCAAGCCGGTGAGAGCGTCGCGCAGCGACAGGTCACACAGGCCGTCGATGATGGCCTGCAGCGCGATCGTCGCCGGAGCTTCGGCCAGAGAAGGCAAGGGATATCCCGCCTGCTGCAAAAGGCTCAGCGCCTGTTCGAGCTTGAGCTCGGTCAGGCGCAGGGCGTCGTGGGTCAGAGCGGCGGTTGGCACGGAGTGCTTGGCTTCGGCGCAGCGGTGGAATCCAGTCTAGCAGCGAGCCCCCCGGGCCCGGCCCGGGGAATTGAACGCCGATTTTCCGGCTTATCGACACGCCGACCCCGGACTTGAGCGCTACAGCGCCGCCTTGCGCAACGTTTCCACCACCGGCCGGCGCAGCACCTCGCGCAGCCCCCACCAGCCAGCGGCCAACGCCAGCCCCGCCCCTGCCCCCATGCCGGCCAGCGGTACCCACGGCGAAGGCGCCCAGTGGAACTCGAAGGCATAGCGGGCCAGCGCCCACCCCACCGCGATGGCCGCCCCCGCGGCCAGGGCACCGGCCAGAGCGCCCACGCCCACCAGCTCGGCACGCTGCACCCGCGAGAGCAGGCGGCTGCCCGCCCCCATCGCGCGCATCAGCGCAAACTCCCGCTCGCGCGTCTGGCGGGTGGCCGTCACCGCCGCGAACAGCACCACCACCCCGGCGGCCAGCGTGAAGCCGAAGAGGAACTCCACCGCACGGATGACCTGATCGAGCACCCGCTGCACCTGGCCAATGGAGGCTGAGACATCCACATTGGTGATGTTCGGAAACTCCCGGATCAGGGCGTTGTCGAATCCGGCCTGCGGCGGCGCGCGAAACGCGGCGATGTAGGTCGAGGGCAGCTCGTCCATGCGGCTGCGAGGGAACATCGCGAAGAAGTTGACCCGCATCGAGGCCCAGTCCACCCGGCGCAGGCTGGTGATGCGGGCCTGCACCGGCATCCCGGCGATGTCGAAGACCAGGACGTCGCCCAGGTTCAGGCCCAGGGTCCGGGCGATGCCCTCCTCCAGGCTGATCTCATCGGCCGCCTCGGGCGTCCAGCGGCCGGCAGCCAGCCCGTTGTGCACCGGCATCGCCGCGGCATGGCTGAGGTTGAACTCGCGGTCGACCAGGCGGCGCGCGCGGTCCTCGGTGTAGGCCTCGGGGTTCACCGGCCGGCCGTTCACGCTCACGAGCCGGCCCCGGATCATCGGGTACCAGTCGAAGCCCTCCAAGCCAGCCTGCGTGAGCCGCTCGCGGAAGGCCTGGGCCTGCTCGGGCTGGATGTTGATCACGAAGCGGTCGGGCGCATCGGGCGGCGTGGCCTGACGCCAACTGGCGATCAGGTCGGTGCGCAGCAGCACCAGAAGCACCAGGGCCAGCAGGCCCACGGCCAGGGCAGAGACCTGCAGCACCGCAAAGCCCGGGCGGGCAGCCACCTGGCGCGTGGCCAGGCGCAGCCAGCGCGGCACGTGCAACTCCACCACGGTGCGGCGCAGGATCTGCACCGCCACCCAGCCCGCCAGGGCGAACAGTGCGATCGCGCCGGCAAAACCTCCGACGGCGATCAGACCCAGGCGCAGGTCGCTGGAGGCAGCCACCAGCAAGGCGGCAAAGCCCAGGGCGCCGGCGGCCAGCACCCCCAGGGAGGCCGGCCGCAGTTCGCCCATCTCGCGACGGATGACGCGCACCGCCGGCACCTGGGCCAGTTGCAGCACCGGCGGCAGGCCGAAGCCGAACAGCAGGGTCAGGCCCACGCCCAGGCCGAAGACGGCCGGCCAAGCGCTGCTGGCCGGCAGGGTGGTCTCGACCAGGCCGGCCAGCAGGGCCACGAAGACGTGGTGCACGGCATAGCCCACCGACACGCCCAGGGTGCTGGCCAGCAGGCCCACGAAGGTGAACTCCAGGGCATAGCTCCAGGCGATGGTGCGCTGTGGCAGGCCCAGCACGCGCAGCATCGCGCAGTCGTCGAGGTGGCGTGACGCGAAGTCGCGCGCCGCGATGCCCACCGCCACCGCCGCCAGCAAGGCGGCCAGCAGCGCGACCAGGTTCAGGAAACGCTCGGCCCGGTCCAGCGTCTGGCGCATCTCCGGACGGCCGTTGTCCAGCGACTCCAGGCGCACGCCACGCAGGCCCGCCTCCTCGATGTGGGCCCGTGCCCAGGTGAGGTAGCGGCCGATCTCGGCATCCCGCCCCGGCGGTGCGGCCACGGCCAGACGGTAGGTGACGCGGCTGGCAGGCTGGATCAGGGCGGTGGCGGCCAGATCGGCCTCGTGAAGCATCACACGCGGGGCAAAGGCCATGAAGCCGGCACCACGATCGGGTTCGAGCGTGATCACGCGCTCGATGCGCAAGGCCGCGTCCCCCAGCAGCAGGGTGTCGCCCACGGCCAATTGCAGGGCCTCGAGCAGGGCCGCATCGACCCACACGCTGCCGCGGGCCGGCACACCCTGGGCCGGTGCGTCGGCCTGGCCGGGCGCCGGGGCCACGCGCAAGCGGCCGCGCAGCGGGTAGTCGTCGCTCACGGCCTTCACCGCCACCAGCCGGGTGGCCCCGCCCTGGGCCTGCGGCGCACGCGCCATGCTGGGAAAGGCCACGGTGCGGGCCTGGCGCAGCCCCTGCGAGCGGGCCCGTTCGACGAAGGCCTCGGGCATGGGCTGGTCGCTGGCGACGAGAGCATCGCCCCCCAAGAGCTGGGCAGCGTCGCGGTTCAGGCCGTTCTTGAGCCGGTCGGCAAAGAAGCCCACCGCGGTGAGCGCCGCCACGGCCAGCATCACGGCCACGACCAGCAGCCGCAGTTCACCCGCGCGGAAGTCGCGCAGGGTCTGGCGCATGGCAAGGGGGAGGATGTGCTGCAGCATGGGAGGTGGAGGGCTTGCGAACGGCAACGATAGCCGAGCCCGGACCCGGGCGCCGCCCTGGGGTCTTCCGGGGCGGCGGGCCCTGGCGGCGTGAACGGTTCTGAACGCTGACGTCAAGCCGGCGCAACCCCGTGCAGCCTGCGTCATGGTCCACTGCCGGTATGACGATCTCCCCCCTGCCCCCGGTCTTCCTGTCCCACGGCTCGCCGCTGATCGCGCTGGACCCGGGCGACACCGGCGCCTTCTTCCGGCGCCTGGGGCCGGCCCTGGAGCAGGCCTTCGGCCGGCCGCGCGCCATCCTGGCGGTCTCGGCGCACACCACCACGCGCGAGCCGGCGCTGCTGGCAGCCGCGCAGCACCACACCGTCCACGACTTCGGGGGCTTTCCCCAGGCGCTTGACGAGATGCGCTACGACGCCCCGGGCGATCCTGCCGTGGCGAACGCCGCGTCCGCATGCCTGACCGACGCCGGCATCGCGCACCACGTGCTGGCCGCAGGCGGGCTGGATCACGGCATCTGGACGCCGTTGATCCACGCCTGGCCGAAGGCCGACATCCCGATCGTGCCGCTGTCGCTGGTACCCTTTGCTGCTGCGGCCGAACACTTTGCGATCGGCGAGGCCCTGGCGCCGCTGGCTGACGAGGGTGTGCTGATCCTGGGCACCGGCAGCCTCACGCACAACCTGCGTCTGGCGCTCGGTGGCGGCCGCTCTGAGGACCGGCCCGAGACGCCAGAATGCGCGGCCTTCCGCCACTGGGTGTGGGAACGCAGCCTGGCGCGCGACTGGCCCGCCCTGATCGACTACCGGCGGCAGGCCCCGCATGCCGCCCTGATGCACCCCACCGACGAGCACTGGCTGCCTTTCTACGTCCCGGGCGGGGCGGGCGGACGCCAGGCCGCGCCGGTGCGGCTGCACGCCGGCGTGACCTATGGCTGCCTGGGCATGGACGCCTATGCCTTCGGCCCGCAGGCGACCCGGCTCGCGCAGGCCCTGGCCGGCTGATCACCGCCCGGGCAACTGCCCCACCACGCCTTCGACGTAGTAGTCCATCGCCGCGATGCGGCGGTCGTCCATCGGGCCACCCTCGTGGCGCACACGGCCCTGGTTGTCGACGATGCGCCCGGCGAAGGGGTGGAAGCGGCCTTGTTCGATGGCCTGACGGCGCTCGCGCACGAGTTTCACCACCTCGGCCGGGATGTCCGGGTGCAGCGCCGCCAGGTCGATGAAGCCGTCCTTCAGCCCGCCCCAGGCCGGTGTGGCCGTCCAGCGGCCTTCGAGCACGGCTTGGGCCACGCGGGTGTAGTAGCCGCCCCAGTGGTGGGTGACGGCCGTGAGCTGGCGCTTCGGGGCGAAGCGGCGCATGTCGCTCTGGTAGCCGATGAACCAGCGGCCCTCGGCCTCGGCCGTCTGGGCCACCGCGGTCGAGCCGCTATGGTTGGTGAGTACGTCCGCCCCCTGTCGCATCAGCGTCAGGGCCGCCTCGCGCTCGCGTGCCGGGTCGAACCAGGCGTTGAGCCAGATCACGCGCAACTGGGCCTGAGGGTTGGCCTCGCGCAGGCCGCGGGCGAAGGCGTTGATGCCCTGCACCACCTCGGGCACCGGGAAGCCCGCCACATAGCCGGCCGTGCCGCTGCGCGTCATGCGCCCGGCGATCAGGCCGGCCAGATAGCGCCCTTCGTAGTAGCGGGCGTTGTAGGTGTTGAGGTTGGTCGCGGTCTTGTAGCCGCCCGCATGCTCGAAGGCCACCTGCGGAAACTCCGAAGCGACTTTCAGCGCCGGCTCCAGGTAGCCGAAGCTGGTGGCGAAGATGAGGCGGTGGCCCTGGGCCGCCAGGTCGCGCATCACGCGCTCGGAGTCAGCCCCCTCGGCCACGTTCTCGACGAAGGTGGTCTGCACCTTGGTGCCGAGCTTCTTCTCGAGTTCGAGTCGGCCCTGGTTGTGCTGGTAGGTCCAGCCCGCTTCGCCCACTGGGCTGACGAAGACAAAGCCCACCTTCAGCGGCGCGGGTGCGGCCGGCAGCGGGTTGGGTGGAGGGGTCTGGGCCGACGGGCCGCTGGCGAAGACGAGTGCGGAGACGGCGGCTGCGGCCGCACGCCTGAGGTTTTTGTACATGGTGTTCCTCTACATGGCCCCGAAGCAGGCGCGTGGCCTCCTGGGGCGCGGAGGACACGCGTTCAGTGAAAGCTCTCGAAATGGGCGTCGAGCCGATCGACCCAGCGCGCCTTGGCCGAGGCCTCGGCGAAGCTTGCCTCGATGCTGTTGCGCGCCAGGACGTAGGCCTCGCGCACCTGCAATGCAGGCAGCGCGGCAAAGGTCTCGACGAAGTTCTGGTGCAGGTAGCCGCCAAAGTAGGCCGGATCGTCGGAATTGACGGTGGCCACCAGCCCCGAAGCCAGCAATTGTCCCAGATTGTGATCGGACAGCCGGTCGAAGACACGCAGCTTGACGTTGGACAGCGGGCACACCGTGAGCGGAACGCGCTCGCGTGCCAGGCGCCGGACCAGTTCCGCATCCTCCAGGGCCCGCACGCCATGGTCGATGCGCTCGACCTTCAGCTCGTCCAGCGCACTGCGCACATAGGCGGCAGGCCCCTCCTCGCCGGCATGCGCCACGAGGCGCAAACCCAGCTGACGGCAACGTGCGAACACCCGGGCGAACTTCTCGGGAGGATGGCCGCGCTCGCTGCTGTCCAGGCCCACGCCGATGAAATGCTCCCGCCAAGGCAGCGCCTCTTCGAGCGTCTCGAAAGCGGCGTCTTCGCTGAGGTGTCTCAGGAAGCACAGGATGTACGCGCTGCTCAGCCCCAGTTCCCGCTGCGCCGTCTCCCGGGCCCGCGTGAGCCCGCGCATCACCGTCTCGAAGGGGACGCCGCGCGCAGTGTGGGTCTGCGGATCGAAGAACACCTCGGCATGCACGATGCCGTCCGCGACAGCCCGGCGGAAATAGGCCATGGCCATATCGAAGAAATCGTCCTCCTTCAGCAGCACGCTCGCACCGGCGTAATAGATGTCGAGGAAGCTTTGCAGGTCGGTGAAGGCATAAGCACGCCGAAGGCTCTCGACGTCGGGGTAGGCCAGGGCCACGCCGTTGCGCCGGGCCAGTTCGAAGATGAGCTCGGGCTCCAGCGAGCCTTCGATGTGGATGTGCAACTCGGCCTTCGGCATGGTGCGCAGCACATCGGCCAAGGCCTGCGGGGGAAGTGTCGCGTTCACTTGCATGGTCGTCGCCTCGAACGTGTCAGGACCGTTGAACCCGGTTCCGGCAGTTGACCGCTTTGCTGCGCATGCAAGGTCTTGAGTCGCTTGACGAAAGGAGCCTCGATGCTCTGCACCTTTCGGGTGAGCGCGCCCAACTGCCAGACCTAGGCTGAACTGTCGCACAGGTGACGCCTGAGGTGCGGGTTCGTCCTGCCGCCCACGAGACACTTCCTCGACGGGCGGGAGTGGAATCATGGCGCAAAACTGCGCGAACACGCGCCTCGATCATGAGGAAGGAGACACCCTTGCACCCCTCAAAGACCCGGGTCAGACTCAAACTGCTGACCGCCTGGATGCTCGCCCTGACTGTCGTCGCCTGCGGTGGCGGCAATGAACGCCCGGACGGCGAGGACGCCCTCACCCGCGTGATGACCACCCATGGACCTGTGCGCGGCACGGCTGGTCCTTCGATGGTGCAGTTCAAGGGCATCCCCTATGCCGCGCCGCCCATCGGAGCCCTTCGTTGGCGGGCGCCGCAAGCCCCGGTCGCCTGGACCCAAGAGCGCCAAGCCCAGGAATTCGGCCCCGCGTGCGCTCAACCGGCCAGCGCATTCGGCACCCCCAGCCCGACCACCAATGAAGACTGTCTGACCCTCAACGTATTCCGTCCGAGGGCCCCCGGTCCCCATCCGGTGATGGTATGGATCCATGGCGGAGCGTTTTACCTCGGCTCCAGCACGGCGTATCCGGATGTCTCCAGCTTGGTCGGCCAAAACGTGGTCGTCGTGACGCTGAACTATCGCCTCGGAGCGCTCGGCTTCATGGCCCATCCGGCCTTGAGTGCCGAGCAAGGCGGCCATTCCGGCAACTACGGATTGATGGACCAGCAGTTCGCGCTGCGGTGGGTGAGAGACAACATCGCCGCATTCGGCGGTGATCCGGGCAATGTGACGCTCTTCGGTGAGTCGGCTGGCGGCTTCAGCGTCTTGTCCCACCTGGCGGCCCCCGAGTCGGCCGGGCTGTTCCACAAGGCCATCGTGATGAGCGGTGCCTACGGTCTGGACGTGCAAGACAGCCTGAGTCAGTCGGAAAGCAAGGGACAAGCCTTGGCCACCGCCGCAATGAGCATCGTCTCGGGGTCCGGCGGCACCACGTGCGACACCGGCAGTGTGGAGTGCCTGCGCAGCCTTCCGGTGACAGCCTTGCTCGGTGCGCAGATGACGGCTTACCCTCGCGGACCGGTTCCCAGTATCGATGGCCGCGTTCTCGATGCGTCGGTACGCCACAAAATTTGGGCGGGCACTCAGCACCCGATGCCTGTGCTTCAAGGCTCCACGCGAGACGAGTACCGGCTCTTTGCCGCGTTGAGCGAGTTGGGGGGCGCAGCCCCACTCACGCCCGAGACCCTGCCCGCGGCCATCACGGGACTGGGGCTGCCGGCGCCGATCGCCAGCATCCTGGCCAGCGGGACCTACCACCCCGCCCTGTTCGCCGACAACGCGAGCTTTGCCTTCGGGGCCCTGGGCACCGACTTGGTGTTTGCCTGCAACGGCCTCAATGTGGCACGCCGGCTATCCGGTCACGGCCAGTCGGTCTATGCCTATGAGTTTCGCGACCGCACCGCGCCCGAGGTCTTGCCTGCCGTGAGCTTCCCGCAAGGCGCCGCTCACTCGGCTGAACTTCAATACCTCTTCGACATGCCCCGCCCTCTGAATGCCGAACAGACGGCGTTGAAGCATGCGATCGTGCGCTACTTTTCCAGGTTTGCGCGCACCGGCCAGCCCGATGTGGTCGGACTGCCGTCCTGGCCTGCCTTCGCCAGCGACACGCCGATCTACCTGGGCCTGGATGTGGCGGGCGGCGAGGGCATCGCCACGCGCCTGAACTTCGCCACGGAGCACCACTGCGACACCGTCTGGTCCAGCCTGAACGACGACTGACCCACGATCAATCAACTTCAGGGAACGGGGTTGAGCCCGCCGCACGGCGGGCTTCTTTTTTTTGCTGCGCCCTCTCGGCTCGCTCCCCCATCGAGTGGCCTCGGTCAAAAAAAAGCCGGGGACAAGGCCCCGGCGGTCTTCATGCCCTGGGGTCAGCTCCCGGTGGGCACACGGCCTTCCACACCTTTGATGTAGAAGTTGATACCGTGCAGGAACTTGTCGTCAGCCACCTCACCGGCCTTCAGGATCTCCTTGCCATCTTGTCCGACGATGGGGCCCTTCCAGATCTGGAAGCTGCCGTCCTTCAGACCGGCCTTGACGGCATCGACCTTGGCGCGGATGTCGGCCGGCACCTTGTCGGAGACGGAGACCAGGTCGATCGCGCCTTCCTTGACACCCCACCAAGTGGTCTCGGTCTTCCAGGTGCCCTCGAGCACGTCGCGCGTGGCCTTGATGTAGTACGGCGCCCAATTGATGATGGCCGAGGCGAGGTGAGCGTTGGGGCCGAAGTGGCTCATGTCGGAGTCCCAGCCGAAGGCGAGTTTGCCGGCCTTCTCCGCGGCCTGCAGCACGGCCGAGGAATCGGTGTTCTGGAACAGCACGTCGGCGCCCTGGTTGAGCAGCGACTGCGCGGCCTCGCCTTCCTTGGGCGGGTCGAACCACTTGTTGACCCACACCACCTTGGTGGTGACCTTGGGGTTGACGCTCTGCGCGCCCAGGGTGAAGGAGTTGATGTTGCGGATCACCTCGGGAATGGGCACCGAGCCCACCACGCCCAGGGTGTTCGATTTCGTCATCGCGCCGGCGATCACGCCGGCCATGTAGGCCCCTTCATAGGTACGCGAGTCGTAGGTGCGCATGTTCTCGGCCGTCTTGTAGCCGGTGGCATGCTCGAACTTCACATCCTTGTGGTCGCCGGCGATCTTCAGCATGTAGTCCATGTAGCCGAAGGTGGTGCCGAAGATGAGCTTGTTGCCCTGGTTGACCATGTCGCGGATCACGCGCTCGGCGTCGGCGCCTTCGGGCACGCTCTCAACGAAGGAGGTCTGCACGCGGTCGCCGAACTCGGCCTCGATGGCCTTGCGGCCGTTGTCGTGAGCGAAGGTCCAACCGGCATCCCCCACCGGCCCCACGTAAGCGAAGGCGATCTTCAGCGGCTCGGGCTTGGCTGCCGGGGCCTGCGCGGCCGGCGCCGGCGCCGGCGGCTCTTCCTTCTTGCCGCAGCCCACGAGGGCGGCCGCGGCCGCCAGGGCCCCCAGGCCGGCCAGACGGACCAGGGTGCGTTTGGTGAAGTCGGTCATGTCGAAGCGTCTCCGATGAAAGGGTGGAGGAAGGTGAACGGGCAATTATGTCGCCATCAGCCGCCGGGGTAGAAGGGCTTGCCCAGCGAGGCCGGCATGTTGACGCGGATGAAGCTCGGGTTGCGCGAGATCAGCACCAGCACCACGATGGTGGCCAGGTAGGGCAGCATCGTCAGCAACTGACTGGCGATCTGCACGCCCTGCCCCTGCAGGTGGAACTGGAGCATGGTCACGCCGCCGAACAGGTAGGCCCCAAGCAACACGCGTGCCGGGCGCCAGGTGGCGAAGGTGGTGAGGGCCAGCGCGATCCAGCCCTTGCCGGCGATCATGCCCTCCACCCACAGCGGGGTGTAGATGACCGAGATGTAGGCCCCGGCCAGGCCGCACAGCGCGCCACCGGCCAGCACGGCCAGCAGCCGGATGCGCCGCACCGGATAGCCCAGCGCGTGGGCCGACTCCGGCGATTCGCCCACGGCACGCAGCACCAGGCCGGCCCGTGAGCGATAGAGGAACCACGCCAGCGCCAGCGTCAGCACGATGGCGAAGTAGACCATGGGGTGGTGCTTGAAGAAGGCCGAGCCGAAGAACGGCAGGTCGGCCAGGCCCGGGATCTCGAAGCGGGGCCGGTCGCTCAAGCGCTCCTGGGTGTAGCGGATGCCGACGAAGGCCGAGAAGCCCACGCCGAAAAGGCTGAGGGCCAGACCCGAGGCGTACTGGTTGGTGTTGAGCCAGATGACCAGGAGCCCGAACACCAGCGCCATGGTCGCGCCGGCACCGGCGCCCGCTGCGAAGGCCAGCCAGTCGTTGCCGGTGTGCACACCAGTGGCGAAACCGGCGATGGCGGCCACCAGCATCATGCCCTCGGCCCCAAGGTTGACGATGCCGGCGCGCTCGTTGATGAGCAGGCCCAGCGAGGCGATGGCCAGCACCGTGCCGGCATTCATCGTGGCCGCGATCAGCAGGGCGATCGGCTCCATGTCAGGCCCCTTCCTTGGCAACGCTCCCCACTGGGCGCCCCCTGAGCCGCCAGCGGATGCGGTGGTGGATCAGCGTGTCGCAGGCCAGCAGCGCAAACAGCAGCAGGCCCTGGAAGACGCCGGTAATGGACTTGGGCAGGCCCATGCGCGACTGGGCGAGTTCACCGCCGATGTAAAACATGCTCATGAGGATCGCGGAGAAGACGATGCCCACCGGGTGGAGCCGCCCCACGAAAGCCACGATGATGGCGGCAAAGCCATAGCCCGAGGGCACGTGCGGCGTGAGCTGGCCCAGCGGGCCGGCGGCTTCCAGCGCACCGGCCAGGCCGGCCATGCCCCCGGAGACCAGCAGCGCCGTCCACAGCGCCTGGCGCGAGGAGAAGCCCGCATAGCGCGCGGCCATCGGCGCCAGGCCACCCACCTGCAGCTTCAGGCCCGCGTAGGTGCGGAAGAGAAAGATGCTGAACACGGCCACCATCACGAGCGCCACGATGAGGCCGATGTTGACCCGCAGACCGGTGAACAGGCGCGGCACCTTGGTGGCATCGGCGAACGTGACTGTCTGTGGGAAGTTGAAGCCCGCCGGGTCTTTCCAGGGACCGTAGACGAGGTAGCTCAGCAGCATGTCGGCCACGTAGACCAGCATGAGGCTCACCAGAATCTCGTTGGCGTTGAAGCCGTCTCGCAGGCCGGCGGTGAGCGCTGCCCACACCATGCCGCCCACCACGCCGGCCAGTAGCACCACGACGAAGAACCCGCGGGCGGTGTCGGGTCCGGCCTGCATCGCCACGCCGCCGGCGAAGATGGCCCCAAGGATGAACTGGCCTTCGGCACCGATGTTCCAGACATTGGAGCGAAAGCACACCGCCAGTCCCAGGGCGATCAGCACCAAGGGCACGGCCTTCATCGCTAGTTCGCTGAGCTGATAGCCGCTCTTGAGCGGCTCGACGAAAAACATCTGCAGGCCGCGCACGGGATCCTTGCCGAGCATGACGAATAGGCCGATGCCGATCAGCACGGTAATGGCCAGTGCCAGCAAGGGCGAGGCGAAGGACATCGCCCGCGACGGCGTCGCGCGGGCTTCGAGCTTAAGCATGGTGCACTCCGGTGGGAGACGGTGAGGGCGCCTGGGCAGCCTCGCGCGGCCACAGGCCGCTCATCCACTCGCCGATGCGCTCGACGGTGGCCTCCCGCGTGCGCAAAGCGGGCGACAGCCGCCCCTGGGCGATCACGACGAGCCGGTCGCTGATCTCGAAAAGCTCGTCGAGCTCCTCGCTGACCACGAGCAGCGCGCAGCCGGCATCGCGCAGCGCCAGCAGCTCGCCGCGGATCTGCGCGGCGGCCCCGACGTCCACCCCCCAGGTGGGCTGGGCGACGATCAGCACCTTGGGGCTGGCGCTGATCTCGCGCCCGACGATGAACTTTTGCAGGTTGCCACCCGACAGGCTTTTGGCCACGGCGGCGGGGCCGCCGGCCTTGACCTGGAAGCGGCCGATGATCGCCTCGGTCATCTCACGCACGTGGCGCAGGTCGATCCAGCCGGTCGTGCGGTGCACGGCCTCGGTGCGCGTGAGCAGGGTGTTGAGCGCCAGCGACAGCGTGGGCACGGCCCCGCGCCCCAAGCGCTCCTCGGGCACGAAGTGCAGGCCTTGTCGGCGGCGGCGGCGGGCATCGTGGCGGGCGATGTCCTGGCCGAACAGGCGGATGCTGCCCACCGGGGCGCGCGTGTCCTCGCCCGACAAGGCCGCCAGCAGCTCCTGCTGGCCATTGCCCGACACCCCGGCCACCCCGAGGATCTCGCCGGCGCGCAGCTCGAAGGCGATGTCGTGCAGCGCAGTGCCGAAGGGGTGGAGTTTGGGCAGGCTCAGGCCCTGCACGGCCAGCGCCACCGGGCCGGCCCGGGCCTCGCGATGCACCAGCTCGGGCGGGTCGGCTCCGATCATCAGGCGCGACAGACTGGCGTTGGTTTCCTTCGTCGGGTCGACCTCGCCGGTGACCCGGCCGCCGCGCAGCACCGTGCAGTGGTGGCACAGCGCACGGATCTCGTCGAGCTTGTGGCTGATGTAGAGGATGGAGCAGCCGGTGTCGGCCAGCTTGCGCAAGGTGACGAAGAGTTTGTCCACCGCCTGGGGCGTGAGCACCGAGGTGGGCTCGTCCAGAATGAGCAGTTGTGGGTTCGTCAGCAGCGCCCGCACGATCTCGACGCGCTGGCGCTCGCCCACGCTGAGCGTGTGCACGGGGCGCTGGGGATCGACGTCCAGCCCGTACTGCCCGGAGACCTCGCGGATGCGCTCGCTCACCTGGGCCAGGCTCAGTCCCCGGCCCAGGCCGAGCCATACGTTCTCGGCCGCGGTGAGGGTGTCGAACAGCGAGAAATGTTGGAACACCATGCTGATGCCCAGCTCACGCGCCTCGTGCGGATTGCGCACCCGTACCGGCTGTCCGTTCCAGCGCATCTCGCCCTCGTCGGGCTGCACCGCGCCGTAGATGATCTTCATCAGCGTGGATTTGCCGGCCCCGTTCTCGCCCAGCACGGCATGGATCTCGCCGGGCGCTACCTTGAGGTTCACCCGATCGTTGGCCTTGACGGCAGGGTACTGCTTGCTGATGCCCAGCAGTTCGAGGCGCAGGGGCATGGGGTTCTCCGAAGGACGGGCCGGCGTGTTCACGGCCCGTGATTGTGCCTTTCCCGGGACGGCCCCGGCCAGAAGCACGAGAGCCGGGCCGGGGCGCAGGCCGCCGTGCAGCCAGGCTCAGTGGCCCCCGATGAAAATGAACTTGAAGAGGAAGATGCCGCCGATGATCCACACCATCGGATGGGCCTGGCGGGCCTGGCCGGTGCCCAGCTTGAGCACCGCATAGCTGATGAAGCCGAAGGCGATGCCGTTGGCGATGGAGTAGGTCAGCGGCATGGTCAGGGCGGTGACGGCCGCCGGGATGACCTCGGTGGTGTCCTCCCAATCGAGTTCGGTGAGCTCGCGCAACATCAGGCAGGCCACGAAGAACAGCGCCGGTGCCGTGGCCTAGGCCGGCACCGAGCCGGCCAGCGGCGAGATCATCAGGCAGGCCAGGAAGAGCACGGCCACGGTCACGGCCGTCAGGCCCGTGCGCCCGCCGGCCTGCACGCCCGAGGCGCTCTCGATGTAGGCCGTGGTGCTGGACGTGCCCAGCAGCGATCCCGCAAAGATGGCGCCGCTGTCGGCCAGCAGGGCCCGGTTCATGCGGTGCATCTTGCCTTCGCCAAGCAGGCCAGCCCGCTTGGCCACGCCCATCAGCGTGCCGGTGGCGTCGAAGAGTTCGACCAGGAAGAACACGAGGATCACGTTGAACACGCCCACTGCGAGGGCCCCGCGGATGTCCAGCGCCAGGAAGGTCGGTGCGATCGAAGGCGGTGCGGAAAACACGCCCACGAAGGTGTTGCCCGCGAACACGAAGGACAGCACGGTGGCCAGCAGGATGCCGATCAGGATGGCGCCGCGCACCTTGAGACGGTCGAGCACGACGATGGTGAAAAAACCCAGGACGGCCAGCACCACGGAGGGCTGGTGCAGGTTGCCCAGCGTCACGTAGGTAGCCTTGGACGCGGCGACGATGCCGGCGCTCTTGAGGGCAATGATGGCCAGGAACATCCCAATGCCCACCGTGATGGCCACCCGCAGCGAGTGGGGAATGCCCCGGATGATGAGCTCGCGCAGCTTGAGCAGGGTGACGAGCAAAAAGAGGCAGCCCGAGATGAAGACCGCCCCCAGTGCGACCTGCCAGGTGTAGCCCATGCCCAGCACCACCACGTAGGCGAAGTAGGCGTTCAACCCCATGCCCGGGGCCAGGGCGATGGGGTAGTTGGCGTACAGGCCCATGATCAGCGTGCCCAGTGCTGCGATCAGGCAGGTGGCCACGAAAACGGCATCCTTGGGCATGCCGGCATCGCCCAGGATGGAGGGGTTGACGAAGATGATGTAGGCCATCGTCAGGAAGGTCGTCAGCCCTGCGGTGAGTTCGGTGCGCACGTCGGTGCCGTGCGCGTGCAGCTGGAACCATCGTTCCAGCAGCGGTCGGGACGCGGCGGACGGCATCGGGGGGTGGATGTCGGCAACGCCGGGCGTGGGATCGGTCTGGGCCTGCATGGTTTGTCTCCTCAGTGCGGGTCGGACTCGCCCGCTTGTGATGGTCAGGGAACGGGTTTCGGGGAACGACGGTCAGCCGGTGTCGCGCCGCACGCGTGCCACGCCCGCCACGAAGGCCTCGGCCAGGTGGCGCTCGTCGGCCAGAGTCATCCAGGCAAACACCTTCTCGTGCAGTCCCGTGGCCACGGCCAGGCGGCGCTCGCCCACGGGGCCCAAGGCCCAGTCCCACACGCACAGGTCAGCCAGGCGGCCGGCCTCCAGGCTGCCGATCTCGTGGTCCAGCCCCAGGGCGATGGCGGCGCCTCGGGTGGCGGTGTACAGGCCCTTCCAAGCGGTGAGCTTCACCCCTTGCAGGGCCTGGACCTTGTAGGCTTCGGCCAGAGTGCGGATCATCGACAGGCTGGTGCCGCCGCCCACGTCGCTGGCCACGCTCACCCGGGCGCCCGCGTCTTCAAGGGCCCGCCAGCCGAACAGGCCACTGCCGAGAAAGAGGTTGGAGCTCGGGCTGTGGGCGATCTGGGCCCCGGTGGCTGCCAGCAGGGCGCGGTCGGCGTCGTCGAGCCAGATACCGTGCGCCAGCACGGCCTGCCGGCCGAGCAGGCCGTGGCGGTGGTAGACGTCGAGGTAGCTGCGGGCCTGGGGAAAGAGCTCGCGCACCCACTCCACCTCGGCGCGGTTCTCGGCCACATGGGTCTGCATGTACAGCCCCGGCACCTCGCGCATCAGGCGGCCGGCCATCTCGAGCTGCGCCACGGTGCTGGTGGGAGCAAAGCGCACGGTCATCGCATAGGCGAGGCGGCCGCGGCCGTGCCAACGTTCGATGAGTTCGCGGCTGTCGCGTTCGGCGCTGTCGACGGTGTCCAGCAGCCCAGGCGGGGCGTTGCGATCCATCAGCACCTTGCCGGCCACCATGCGCATGCCACGGGCGTGGGCAGCCGCCAGCAGCGCATCTGCACTGACCTTGTGCACGGTGGGGAAGACCACCGCGCTGGTGGTGCCGTGGGCCAGCAGGGCATCGCAGAAGCGCTCGGCCCCGGCCTGGGCCTCGTGCGGATCGGCATAGCGCTGCTCGGCCGGGAAGGTGTAGGTGTTCAGCCAGTCCAGCAGCTCGGTGCCGAAGCTGGCGATCACGTCGAGCTGGGGGGCATGCACATGGGTGTCCACGAAACCCGGCAGCACCAGGCGGCCACGGTGGTCGATGCGCGTCCAGCTCGCATCGAGGGCAGCATCGCTGGAATGCGCGCCGCGGATCACACCGTCTTCCACCAGCAGCCAGTGGTCGGGCCGAAAGCGCACGGCCGCACCCGGCTCGACGCCCCAGCCCGGATCGGCAGTGAAGTCGAGCAGGTCGCCGCGCAGGGCGAACTTGGAGCGGGAGGTGGCGGTCATCTGCAGGGCATCCTGGGAGTCAGGGTCATTGCGGCACCAGGGCGCGAGCGACATCACGCACCTGCTCGCGGAACCAACGGTGGGCTGCGGACGGATGGGTGCGGTCGTGCCAGAGCTGGTAGTAGCTCATGGGTGGAAAAGCCACCGGGCAGCGCACGATGCGCACCGGCAGATGATGGACGTAGCGCTGGCAGAACTGCCGCCCGGTGGTCAGCACCAGCAGGCTGGCGGCCACCATCTGCGGAATCTGCCCGAAGTGGGCGCTGCGCACGGTGACGCGCCGGTGCAGGCCCTGAGCGTCGAGGTAGGCGTCGATCACGCCCAGGGCTTCGCGCCCGGTGTGCAGCGGCGTGGGGGCGACATGCTCACAGTCAAGGTAGCGCTCGACCGTCCAGCCGCGGGCGCTGCGCACGGCGGGGTGGTCCTGGTTGACCAGGCAGACCACCTCGTCGGTGAGCAGACGCCCCAGGTGCAGCTCCTCGGGCGGTTCCAGCCAGTTGCCCACCACCAAATCGACCTCCCCCGAGGCCAGCGCGCGGCGCACGTCGAACTCCGCTGTCAGTGGGACGAGATCGAGCTGCACCAGCGGCGCCTCGTGCTTGATGTGGGCCACGAGCTGGGGCAGAAAGAGCGGGTCGAGGTAGTCACTGGCGGCCACACGGAAAGACCAGGTGGCCGTCTGCGGGTCGAAGCTGCGGCTGCGCTGACGCGCCCCGAACAGGCGCTCGGCCTCGCGCAGCACGGTGGCCGCAGGCTCGAGCAGATCCAGCGCGCTGGGCGTGGGCGCCATGCCGTTGCCCGAACGCACCAGCAGCGCATCGCCCGTCAGCTCACGCAGACGGCGCAGATGGGCACTGACGGCCGGCTGGGTCAGGCCCAGCTTCAAGGCGGCACGAGAGACGCTGCGTTCGGTGATCACGGTGTGCAGGACGCGGACGAGATGGAGCTCGATCTTGTCGAAATCGGCGCGCAGTGCCATATCGGTTCTCCAATAACCTTTATTCGGATTCTCGTATACGCTGGGCAGACGTTGGCGTTACCGTTGCGGTATCCGCCCCGGGCCGCCGCCGTTGCGGCAGCGGCCTTGCATCATCACCTTCGACGCCATGCTCACGCGACCGATCCGCTTCTACGCCCAAGGCCGGCTGCACACCCTGCCCGAGGCCGTGCCCACTCGCACGGTGCTGCAGTACCTGCGCGAGGACCTCCACTGCACCGGCACCAAGGAAGGCTGCGCCGAGGGCGACTGCGGCGCCTGCACCGTGGTCATCGGCGAGCTGGCCGATCTTTCCGCCCCGCCGGCGCCCGGTGTCAGCCGCGTGGGTGCGCTGGACCTGCGCAACGTCAATGCCTGCATCCAGTTCCTGCCGACGCTGGACGGCAAGGCCCTGTTCACGGTGGAGGATCTCAAGCGCCTGGCCGGCGGCCGCCTGCACCCGGTGCAGCAGGCCCTGGTCGAATGCCATGGCTCGCAGTGCGGCTTTTGCACCCCGGGCTTCGTGATGTCACTGTGGCACACCTATGAACGCCACGGCTGCGGTGCCGCCGGCCGGCCCAGCCGCCAGCAACTGGCCGACGACCTGTCGGGCAACCTGTGCCGCTGCACCGGCTACCGGCCGATCCTGGACGCAGGCGAACGCATGTTCGACCTGCCGGCGACGACCTTCGACACCGCGCCCATCGAACAGGCGCTGCGCAGCCTGGCCGGCGAACAGGGCGCGCAGCTCGCGTCCCCCGCCGGCGCGGCCCGCTTCTTCGCCCCACGCACGCTGGCCGAGCTGGCCGATCTGCGCCTGGCCCATCCGCAGGCCCGGCTGCTGGCCGGCTCCACCGACGTGGGCCTGTGGGTCACCAAGCAGCTGCGCGATCTCGGTGACCTCATCTACCTGGGCGAGGTCGCCGAGCTGCGGCACATCGAGCGGCGCGACGGCCGGCTGCACATCGGTGCAGGCGCCACGCTCGAGGCGGCCTGGAGCGCCCTGGTGGCGCAGTATCCGAATCTGGCCGAGCTGTGGCTGCGCTTTGCCTCGCCGCCCATCCGGCATGCCGGCACCATGGGGGGCAACGTGGCCAACGGGTCGCCCATCGGCGACAGCGCACCGGCGCTCATCGCGCTGGATGCGCAGATCGTGCTGCGCCGCGGCGAACGGGTGCGCCGGCTGATGCTCGCCGACTTCTACCTCGACTACATGAAGAACGCGCTGGAGCCGGGCGAGTTCGTTCAGTCGCTGGAGGTGCCCCTGCCCCAGGCGGGCCAGGTGGTGCGCGGCTACAAGATCAGCAAGCGCTACGACAGCGACATCTCCGCGGTGTGCCTGGGGCTGTCCCTGTGGCTGGACGGCGACACCGTGCGTGACGTGCGCCTGGCCTACGGCGGCATGGCCGCCACGGTGCGCCGCGCTCCCCGCGCCGAGGCCGCGCTGCGCGGTGGGCCCTGGTCGCACGAGCGTGTGCAGGCCGCCATGGAGGCGCTCTCGCAGGACTACCAGCCGCTGACCGACATGCGGGCCACGGCCGAGTACCGCCTGAAGGTGGCGCGCAACCTGATCCTGCGGGCCTGGTACGACACCCGCCCCGGTGCCGCCCCCGTGATGGTGTGGCACGACATGCCGCACGCCCTGCCCGCCCCGGCCGATGTGTGAGGACCCCGCCATGAACAAGCGTGCCGACCTGACCGAACTGAACCCCAGCGAGCCCTTCCCCGCCTACCGGGACAACGTGGCCCTGCGCATCGATGCCGACGACGAGGCGCAGCGCCTGCGCGCCGGGGCCCGCGTGGGGGTGAGCCGCCCCCACGAATCGGCCCACCTGCACGTGGCCGGCGAGGCCACCTATACGGACGACATCCCCGAGGTGGCGGGCACGCTGTATGCGGCGCTGGGGCTGTCGCGCGAGGCCCATGCGCGCATCACCGCGCTGAACCTCGGTCGCGTGCTGGCGCAACCGGGCGTCGTGGCGGTCTACACCGCGCGCGACATCCCCGGCACCAACGATGTCGCGCCCATCGTGAAGGGCGACGACCCCATCCTGGCCGACGGCCTGGTGCAGTACGTGGGCCAGCCGGTGTTTGCGGTGGTGGCCACCTCGGTGGAAGCCGCCCGGCGTGCCGCAGCCCTGGCTCGGCAGCCCGATGTGGTGGCCTACGAGAGCCTGCCGGCCCTGCTCACCCCGCAAGCGGCCCATGCGGCCGGCCGCTACGTGCTGCCGCCCATGCACATGAGGCGCGAGAGCGCCCCGGGAGCCCTCCAGCGGGTGCTGGCCCAAGCGCCGCGCAAGCTCAAAGGCGTGTTCGACGTGGGCGGCCAGGAGCAGTTCTACCTGGAAGGACAGATCGCCTACGCCCGCCCCCTCGAAGACGACGGCATGCTGGTGCAGTGCTCCACCCAGCACCCCACCGAGATGCAGCATGTGGTGGCGCATGCCCTGGGCCTGCAGGCCCACCACGTGCGCGTGGAGTGCCGGCGCATGGGCGGCGGTTTCGGCGGCAAGGAATCGCAGTCGGCGCTGTTCGCTTGTGTGGCGGCCATCGCGGCGCGCGCGCTGCGCCGCCCGGTCAAGCTGCGCGTGGACCGAGACGACGATTTCCTCATCACCGGCCGGCGCCACTGCTTCCACTACGAGTACGAGGTGGCCTACGACGACGAGGGCCGCGTGCTGGGCGCCGAGATCGACATGGTGTCGCGCGCGGGCTTCTCGGCCGATCTTTCCGGCCCGGTGATGACCCGCGCCCTGTGCCACTTCGACAATGCCTACTGGCTGCCCGAGGTGGCGATCCATGGCTACTCGGCCAAGACGAACACGCAAAGCAACACCGCCTTCCGTGGCTTCGGGGGCCCGCAGGGCGCCATCGCGATCGAGCAGATCCTCGATTCCATCGCGCGCGACCTGGGTCGTGACCCGCTGGACGTGCGCAAGCTCAATTTTTATGCCCGCGAGGGACAGACCACTCCCTACGGCCAACCCGTCGAGGACAACGTGATCCACGAGCTCGTGGACGCGCTGGAGCGCAGCTCGGACTACCGTGCCCGGCGCGAGGCCGCGCGGGCCTTCAATGCCGCGAGCGCCGTGCTGAAAAAAGGCATCGCGCTCACGCCGGTGAAGTTCGGCATCTCCTTCAACGTGCCGCACTTCAACCAGGCCGGCGCGCTGGTGCACGTCTACAACGACGGCTCCATCCTGGTGAACCACGGCGGCACCGAGATGGGCCAGGGCCTGAACACCAAGGTGGCCCAGGTGGTGGCCCACGAGCTGGGCGTGCACTTCGAGCGCGTGCGCTGCAGCGCCACGGACACCGACAAGGTGGCCAACACCTCGGCCACCGCGGCCTCCACCGGCAGCGACCTCAACGGCAAGGCGGCCCAGGACGCCGCCCGCCAGATCCGCGAGCGGCTGGCCGCGTTTGCCGCCAGCCGGTTCGGCGGCTTGCCGCAGGACGTGCACTTCGCCAACGACATCGTGAGCGTGGGCGGCCGCAGCCTGCCGTTCCACGAGCTGGTGTGGGCGGCCTACCTGGCCCGTGTGCAGTTGTGGAGCGATGGCTTCTACGCCACGCCCAAGATCCACTGGGATCCGAAAACCCTCAGCGGCCGCCCCTTCTACTACTTTGCTTATGGTGCTGCCGTGTCGGAGGTGATCGTGGACACACTCACCGGCGAGGCCCGCACACTGCGCGCCGACGTGCTCTACGACGCCGGGCGCTCGCTCAACCCGGCCGTGGACATCGGCCAGGTGGAAGGCGCCTTCATCCAGGGCATGGGCTGGCTGACCACCGAGGAGCTGTGGTGGCATCCAAGCAGCGGCCGGCTGATGACGCACGCACCGAGCACCTACAAGATCCCCACGGCCAACGACGTGCCGCCGGTGTTCAACGTGCGCCTGTACGACGCCGAGAACCGCGAGGACAGCATCCATCGCTCGAAGGCGGTGGGCGAGCCGCCGCTGCTGCTGCCGTTTTCAGTGTTCTTCGCGATCCGCGATGCCATCTCGGCCGTGGGCAGCCACCGCGTCGACCCCCCGCTGCGCGCGCCGGCCACGCCCGAGGCTATCCTGGCGGCCGTCGAGGCCGTGCGACAGGTCGCCTGATGCTGCGCGAGACCGCACGCGCCTGGCTCGACCGCGGCCTTGCGGCCGCGGTGGTGAGCGTGGACCACACCCAGGGCTCGGCCCCGCGCGAGGCCGGCACGCGCATGCTGGTGTCGGCTGGCGAGGTGGCCGGCACGATCGGTGGCGGCCACCTGGAGTTCGAGGCCATTCGCTTGGCGCGCGAGGCCCTTGCCCAGCCGGGATGGACCGTCTTTACACAGCGTTTTCCGCTGGGCCCGCGCCTGGGACAGTGCTGCGGCGGCGTGGTCGTGCTGCGCTTTGCGCCGCTGGACGAAGCCGCCTGGGCGGGCTGGGCCGTGCAGCCCCCCCGCTTCGTGTTGCAACTCTATGGGGCCGGCCATGTCGGACGCGCGCTGGTACGCCTGCTGGCGACCCTGCCCTGCCAGGTGCAGTGGATCGACGAACGCGACGACGCTTTCCCCACCGAAGCACCCGGGAGCGGACAGGCCCATGTCGAGCGCCTGTGTGTGGACAGCGTGGAGGCCGAGGTCGACCGCGCCCCGCCGGGGGCCTGCTTCCTCGTGATGACGCACCAGCACGACCTGGACCTGCGCATCACCGAGGCCATCCTGCGCCGCGGCGACTTCCGCTATTTCGGTTTGATCGGCTCGAAGACCAAGCGGGCGCGGTTCGAACATCGACTGGCCGAACGGGGCGTCGCGCCGCAGGCGATCGCGCGGATGCGCTGTCCGATCGGCGTGCCGGGCATCGAGGGCAAGGCACCCGAGGTGATCGCGGTGGCGGTGGCGGCCGAGTTGCTGCAGGCCACCTCCCCGGCCACCAACTGAGACTCACGCAGCCGCGTGCTCGCTCAGCGGCGAGCCGGCCACGCGGCGCAGTGCCTCGACGTCCAGCACCTTCACGGTATAGCCCGCCACGTCGATGACCTGGCGCTCGCGCAACTGGCGCAGCACGCGCGAGAAGGTCTCGGGGGTCACGGCCAGTTGCGAGGCGATGGCCCGCTTGCGTTCGCGCAGCGCCACCAGCGCGGTCTTGCTGCCCTCGCTGCCGGGCCGCAGCTCGGCATGCTCCAGCAGCCAAGTCGCGCAGCGCGCCTCGGCGTCCTTGAGCATCAAGCCCAGGGTGCCTTCTGTCAGGCAGCGCACCCGACGGGCCAGGGCCCGCACCAGGCCGTCGGCGAGGCTGGGATGGTCCATGCAGCACTCGCGGGCCGCCTCCACGTCGAAAGACCACAGCAGCGCCTCGCTTTGGGTCACCGCATCTTCGAGGTAGCGCCCATCCAGCCAGGCACTGGCCACGTCGAGCCACTGACCGGGCTCCACCAGCCGAGTCTGCTGGGCCAACTTGCCCTGGCGCAGCGTGCCCAGCGCCACCTGCCCAGAGACCACCAGCCACAGCGCCGTCGCGCGCTGGGTGCGATCGAGCACCACCTGCCCCCCCTCCAGCAGGTGTTCGTGCGCCAAGGCGGCCAAGGCCTGCGCCGCCTCGCGAGTGACCCGCGCCGGCACCAGCGCGGCCTGCAACAAAGCCACCCTGGCATCGAAAGGAATGCCCCGCTCACGCTGGGCCGCGCCGGCGGGATGGCCTCGGTATCGGTCCATGAGCCTGTTCATCGTCTGCTCCACACACCAGGAGATCGTCGAACCCTGACTCTCTCAGTTCGGCCCGTGGCAGGTGTTGCGTTGGCTCAAGAAAGCCGATCTGCACTGGCGCGGCCTGCCAAGGCCCGCGGGTTGTCCCCAGGGATGAAACTTGATCCACCGCAAGGCCTATCGGCCCTGCGCATCCCCCGCCCAGCGCATTGCGCGCACAATGGCTTGCGACCCCGGGCCCGTCGGAGCGGGCCCCAGAGTGCTGCCATGCTTCCCGGTTTCCAGTCCCCCGCCGTCGGCTTCGATCAGCCCTTCGAGATGCTCGAGGCCTGCCATGAGCGCGTGCAACGCAGTGTGGCCCTGCTGCAGCGTCTGGCCGAGCACCTCCACCGGGTGGGCAACGACGAGCCGGCCCGACAGGCGGCGGCCGATGTGCTGCGCTACTTCGACGTGGCGGCCCCACATCACCACGAAGACGAGGAGCGTCATGTGTTTCCGCCACTGTTGGCCCTGCCCCGGGACGCAGCTCATGCCGCCGTACACGCCGCAGTGCGCCGGCTTGAGCAGGACCACCGGCTGATGCGCCAGCTGTGGCAGGGTCTGCGCGAGGCACTGCAGCGCATCGCACAAGGCCAGGAAGCCGACTTCTCGCACCAGGAACTGGAACTGCTGCAACGCTTCACCGGGCTGTACGACAGCCACATCGCGCTGGAGGAGAACGTGATCTACCCCGCAGCCCGCGTCCGGCTGGACGCGCAAGCCCAAGCGGCGATGGGGATGGAGATGGCCTCGCGTCGAGGGGTGGTATCCACCGGCCCTACCGCCGCGACACGCTGAAAGCCGGCTGCAAGCGGGCACTGGCCACCAGGCGCAGCACCCCCTGCAGGCGTTCCTGGTCGACCGGTTTGGTGAGATAGTCGTCCATGCCCGCCTCCATGCAGCGGGCCCGGTCCATCGGCATCGCCCGTGCCGTGAGGGCCACGATCGGGCAATGCCAGCCATACTGAGCCTGCAAGGCCCGGATGCGGTGAGTAAGTTCGATGCCGCTCATCCCCGGGATCTGCAGGTCCAGGAAGATCAGGTCGAATTCCTCGGCATCGCAGCGTGACAGCGCCTCCTCGGCCGTCACCGCCGCACTCACTCGGTGGCCGGCTCGGCGAATCATCTGACCGGCGATGAAGCGATTGACCGCGTGGTCGTCCACGAGCAGCACGTGCAGGCCCTGCGCGCCCTCGGGAACCCCCTCGTCGGTCTCCAGGCCGGCCAGCCCCACGTAGCCGGTGGACTCGTAGCGCGAGCGCGCCTTGTCACGCGAGACATTGACCGTGGCAGACACCGCGGCGTTCCAGCCCTGCAGGACTTCGTCATCGCCTGCTGCATCGACGGACGCAGCCAAGGGCAGCAGCGGCAAGGTCAGGTGGAAGCGGCTGCCCACGCCAACCTCGCTTTCGGCCCAGAGCTGTCCGCCCAGCGCCTGCGCCAGCCGGCGCGAGATCGTCAACCCCAGCCCGGTGCCGCCGAATTCCCGGGTGGTGGAGTTGTCGGCCTGGGTGAAGGACTCGAAGATGCGATCGAGCTTGTCCGGCGCGATGCCCACGCCGGTGTCGGCCACACACAGGTGCAGCACCGCCGAGCCGCCGCGGCCTTCGGGCCAGGCCGTCACGTCCACCCGGCCCTGGCGCGTGAACTTGATGGCATTGCCCACCAGGTTGACCAGGATCTGACGCAGCCTCAGCGGGTCGCTCACGAGCTGCGACGGCAGCTCAGGCGCGATCGTGCACTGCAAAACCAGGCCCTTCTCGGCCGCACGCGGCTCCAGCGGCGCCAGCACCTCGTGCAGCAGTCCCTGCAGGTCGAAGCCGAGCTGCTCCACCGTCAGGCGGCCGGCCTCGATGCGCGAGAGGTCGAGGATGTCGTTGAGAATGTTCAGCAGCGAGGTGGACGAGGACTTCACCAGCGTCAGGTAGCGGCGCTGTGTCTCGTTCAGCGGGGTGTCCAGCGTGAGGTCCACCAGGCCCATGATGCCGTTCATCGGCGTGCGGATCTCGTGGCTCATGTTGGCGAGGAATTCGCTCTTGGCCCGGCTGGCCGCCTCGGCGGCGGCCTTGGCCTCGCGCAGGGCAGCCTCCACCTGCTTGTGCTGCGTGATGTCGGTCACCACACCCAGGATGCCGCCCACCTGGCCCTGGGCTCCCGTGAACAAGGTGCGGCTGTGGATCAGTTCACGCATCTCGCCCGAGGGCAGGGTCAGGCGCGTCTCGAAGGTCTGTACCCCACCGCTGGCAAACAGCCGCTGGTCGTGCACTTCCTCGTCCGCGCCGCCGCCGCCCAGCACGTCGCGGGCGGTGCGACCCAGGAAGTCCTCGCGGCGCAGGCCGATCAGGTTCTCGCAGGCCCGGTTGCAGCCGATGTAGCGGCCCAGCGCATCCTTGAAGTAAACCGGGTTGGGGATGATCTCGACCAGCTCCTCGATGAAACGGAGCTGGTGCAGCACCTCCTCCTCGGCCTGGCGCTGCAGCGTCACGTCGGTGTGCGTGCCCACCATGCGCAGCGCCTGGCCCGCAGCATCGCGCGCCACCACCCGGCCGCGCGAGCGCACCCAACGCCATTGGCCGTCCCGGCTGCGCACGCGGAACTCACCCTGATAGCGCGGGGTCTCGTTGCGTAAATGAGCCCGGAGCTGCTCACGGGCCTCGAGGCGATCCTCGGGGTGCATGTGCTCGCGCCAGCGCTCGAGGGTCATCTCGACCTCCCCCGGCGCGTAGCCCAGGATCTCCAGCAGACGGGGGCTGAAGTAGGCCGCGCCGGTCACCAGATCCCAGTCCCAGAAGGCGTCCTGCACGCTCTCCATGGCCAAGCGCATGCGTTCGGCGTCGCGATGCTGATGGCGGGCCTGGGCCAGCTCGGCCTCCAGCGCCGACTGTGCGGCCGCCACCGACTCCAGCCAGCGCTGCAGCTTCACGACCGCCTCGGCCCGCACGGCCGGCTCGGCCCCCACGAGGGAGCGCAGCCAGGCGGCCAGCTCCTCGGGCTGGTTCATGCCCATGGGGACAGGCCTCGGCGGCGTCACGGGGGACCCCCAGTTCATGCGAGCAGACTCGGCGGGGACGATGTGTTCATTCGGCACGGAACGAGCATTGTGCCGGTTGCATCGCGGGCCCACGTCCCCCAGGAGGGGGAACTCACATTTCGCAACAATGCCGCCACGGCCCTTCGTCGATTCCGTCACATCCGCGGACGTCCCGCCACCTCGGACTCAGTGACAGGGACCATGCCATTGCCGGAACACCCGGGGCGGCATCGGGTCGGGATGGGCAAAGAGCCCACGCCGCGCCTCCCGGGCCTGGGCTTCCTCGGCATCGTAGGGCCCGCGCCCCGAGGCAAAGCGGTAACTCCAAGCCAGGCCCTGGGCGACCATCCAGGCTCCCACGTCCTCACCCTCGTGGTGCAGCCGCCCCAGCCAGCGGGCATAGGCGTCCTGGCGCCGTAGCAGCAGGTGCACCGATTGGCCTTGCAGCCGCTGTGCCAAGGCCGCTCGTGCTTCGGGGCCGCCTGTCTGGCAGGACTCGGGCGCGTCGATGCCGTCGATGCGCACCTTCACCCGCCCTGCGAGCAGCGGGTCCGCCGGCCCCATTTCGACCCAGACCGTGTCGCCATCGGTGACATGGACCACGGTGGCCAGGCGCTCCACCGGCGCACGGCCCTGCGCCCCTGCCGAAGCCGGCCAGGCCATGCACACGGCCAGCACCGCCTGCGCGATCCTGGCCCGCCAACTCCGGGGACGAGGCCCTTGCCCAGCAGGGGCCTGCCGCGACAGAATGCACCCAGGGGCTACCACCGGGCCCCGCGGGCCCGACGGCAGACCGGTTCCAAGGAGGATCGCCATGCCGACCTATCAATACCGTTGCGAAAAATGCGGGCATGTCTTCGAGCATGTCGAACACATCGCCGAGCACGAGACCGTGCGACTGACCTGCCCCAAGTGCGGCAGCCCGGCTGTGCAGCATACGCCCACCCGCTTTTTCGCACAGACCTCGAAGAAGAGCTGAACCCGCGCGAGGCCCGTCGTGCATCCGTGTCGGATGCCCTCAGGGGCTGGCGTGCATCTGCACGGGCCGCTCGTCAAGGGCCATGCGGCTCACGGGCCCAGGGCCCTTTGGGCGTCCTTCAGAATGCGGGCCAGCCGGTCGGCCAGTTTCTCGTTGCTGAGCTTCTCACGAAAGCGCTCGACCATCAGCGGCAGGCTCATCGGGCTGGGGTGAGGCAAGTCCACCACCTCACGGCACCAGACCTGCAGCCGCTGTAGCGTGGCGGCCAGGCGCTGCAGCTCGAGCTCCTGGCTCAGCACCTCGCGCTCGGCCTGCTCCAGCAGCAGGTTGCCGGCGTCGTACTTGCGGAACACCTCGAAAAAGAGGCTGCTGGAGGCCTGGAGCTGCTTCATGCTCTTGGGCGCACCGGGGTAGCCGCTGAACACCAGCCCGGCCACGCGAGCGATTTCGCGAAAGCGCCGCTGCGACAGCTCGGTGGCGTTGAGGCTGGCCAGCACGTCGCCCAGCAGGTCGTCCGTGGTGAAGACCGAGCCATCCAGGACCGGCGAGAGATCCACCGGCTCGGCGCTGAGCAGCTCGAAGCCGTAGTCGTTCATCGCGATGCTGAAAGTGTTGGGCCGGTCGCGCGCCAGCCGCCAGGCCAGCAGACTCGCCAAGCCCAGGTTCACGAAACGGCCCGCGAAGGGATAGAGGTAGAGGTGCTGCCCTTCGCGCGAGCGCAACCGTTCGACCACCAGCGTGCCGGGCCGAGGCAGCCGCGAGACGCGACGCTGCATCTCCAGCATGGGCCGCGCCGTCTCCAGCTCGGGCTCGGCGAAGTCGCCCTGGTCGGCGCCGGCCAGCAGTTCGAGCACGGCGTCGGCCATCTCGGTGGACAAAGGCATCTTGCCGCCGCCCCAGCGCGGCACGGCGCCGCGGTTCTTCTCGGCACGTCGCACGTAGGCCGTCATGTCCTGCACACGGATGAACTCCAGCAGCCGCCCGCCAAAGAGGAAGCAGTCACCCCTCTTCAAGCGGGCGATGAAGCTCTCCTCCACCGATCCGAGGCGGGCCCCACCGAGGTACTTCACCTGCATCGAGGCATCGCTGACGATGGTGCCCACCTGCAGCCGGTGGCGGCGCGCAATGCCGGCATCGGGCACACGGTAGACACCGTCGACGAGCTGCACGCGGTGGTATTCGGGGTAGGCGTGCAGGCTCTCGCCACCGCGTTCGACGAAGGCCAGGGCCCAGCGCCATTCGGCGTCCGTGAGTTCGCGGTAGGCCCAGGTGCTGCGCACCTCGGCCAGCAGGTCGGACGCCACAAAGCCGCCGCCCAGCGCCACGGTGACGAGGTGCTGCACCAGCACGTCCAGGGGCTTGTCGGGCGACTCGCGCTTTTCGATGCGCCCGGCCTGCGCCGCGCGACGAGCCGCCGCAGCCTCCACCAGCTCCAGCGTGTGGGTGGGCACCAGGGTCACGCGGCTCGGACGCCCCGGGGCATGGCCACTGCGGCCGGCGCGCTGCAGCAATCGGGCCACGCCTTTGGCAGACCCGATCTGCAGCACACGCTCCACCGGCAGGAAGTCCACTCCCAGGTCCAGCGAGGAGGTGGCCACCACGGCCTTCAGCCGCCCCTCCTTCAGGCCCAGCTCCACCCACTCCCGCGTGGCCTTGTCGAGCGAGCCGTGGTGCAGGGCGACGATACCGGCCCACTCGGGTCGGGCCTGAAGCAGCATCTGGTACCAGATCTCGGCCTGCGAACGGGTGTTGGTGAAGACCAGGCTCGTGCCCGAGCGTTCGATCTCCTCGACCACCGGCGCCAGCATCTGGCCACCCAGGTGGCCCGCCCAGGAGAATCGCCCCGGCTCATGCGGCAACAGGGTGTCGATCACCAGCGCCTTGTCCACCCGGCCCTGCACCAGACAGCCCTCGCCACCGCCCAGCAGCACGGCCATGGCCTCATCCACATTGCCCAGCGTGGCGCTCAGGCCCCAGGTGACGAGGCCCGGATGCCAGCGTCGCAACCTCGCCAAGGCCAGTTGCACCTGCACGCCCCGCTTGTTGCCCATCAGCTCGTGCCATTCGTCGACGATGACCGTGTGCACACCGGCCAGCCGCTCGCGCGCATCGGCCCGCGTGAGCAGCAGGCTCAGCGACTCGGGCGTGGTGACCAGGGCCTCGGGCAGGCGGCGGTCCTGACGGGCTCGCTCGGCAGCAGGCGTGTCGCCGGTGCGCAGGCCCACACGCCAACGCGGGGCCAGGTCCGGTAGCGGCAGGGACAGGGCCCGCACCGAATCGGCTGCGAGGGCCCGCATCGGCGTGATCCACAGCACCCGCGCGCCAGCTGGCGCCGGGACCTGGGCCCGATCACGCATCAAGGCCCCCAGCCACACCGCATAGGTCTTGCCCGACCCGGTGGAGGCGTGCAGCAGCCCGCTGTGCCCGGCCGCCAGGGCCTGCCAGACCTCGCGCTGGAATGGGAAGGCCGTCCAGCCCCGCGAGGCCATCCAGGCATCCGCCGGGCTCAGGTCCACTTCGTCGGGCTGGCGCTGCATGGGATGCGATTATTCCGTGGGCCCAGGCCGGTTGCCGGCTTGACGTGCATCAACCCGATGCGGCACCGTGGCGGGCAGGATGCCTCCATGGT
This sequence comes from Caldimonas sp., assembly GCF_046291045.1. Classification (GTDB taxonomy): domain Bacteria; phylum Pseudomonadota; class Gammaproteobacteria; order Burkholderiales; family Burkholderiaceae_C; genus Caldimonas. Next base: position 58,689 of record NZ_JBKBSL010000021.1, read on the forward strand.
CAACACCACCCCATCGCCCCACCCTGCACCCGTCTTCAGCGCCCGCGGCCTGAGCAAGGTCTACCGCACCGGCGAGGTTGAGGTGCATGCCCTGCGCGGGGTTGACCTGGACGTCTACCGCGGCGAGTTCATCGTTCTGCTGGGGGCCTCGGGCAGCGGCAAGTCCACGTTGCTCAACATCCTGGGCGGGCTGGATGTGCCCACTGCCGGTCAGGTGCGCTTTGCCGACCATGACCTCAGCGCCGCGTCCGAGGCCGAACTGACCCGCTACCGGCGTGAGCATGTGGGCTTCGTGTTCCAGTTCTACAACCTGATCCCCAGCCTGACGGTGCGCGAGAACATCGCGCTGGTCACCGACATCGTGCCGGACCCCATGCCCATCGACGAGGCCCTGGCCCTGGTGGCGCTGACGCCACGGCGCGACCATTTCCCATCGCAGCTCTCGGGTGGCGAGCAGCAGCGCGTGGCCATTGCACGCGCCATCGTCAAGCGCCCCGAAGTGCTGCTGTGCGACGAGCCCACCGGCGCGCTCGACTACGAAACCGGCAAGCTGGTGCTGGACGTGATCGCACGCATCAACCGCGAGCTGGGCACCACGGCCATCGTCATCACGCACAACGCAGCCATCGCCGGCATGGCCGACCGCGTGATCCGCCTGGGCGACGGCCGCATCCTCAGCGTCGAACGCAACGAGCACAAGCTCACACCGGCGGAACTCGCATGGTGAAGGCCCTGCTCTCCCTGGCCTGGGTGCCCACGGCGCTCAACCGCAAGCTGATGCGTGACCTCGTGCGGCTGTGGAGCCAGGCGCTCACGATCGCGCTGGTGGTGGCCAGCGGCATCGGCGGCTTCCTCACCAGCCTGAGCGCCGTCGACTCGCTGGCCCTGGCGCGGGAACGCTTCTATGCGCAAGGCCGCTTCGCCGACGTCTTTGCCTCCGTCAAGCGGGCCCCCGCGGCCCTGGCCGACCGCCTGCGCGACGTGCCGGGCGTGGCCGATGTTCAGACCACCGTCGAGCAGCTGGTGCGGGTTCGCATCGAAGGCCTGCCCGATCCTATCCTGGGCCGCCTGATCGGCCTGGAGGCACGGGAGCCCTTGCGCATGAACCGCGTCATCGTGCGCACCGGCCAGGCCCCGACGTCCCAGGGCCCCGCGCGCAGCGACGGCCACCTCGACGCCCTGGTGTCGGCCGGCTTTGCCGACGCCCGGGGTCTGAAGCCCGGGGACACCGTGACGGCGCTGGTCAATGGCCGGCAGCGCACGCTGCGCATCACCGGCACCGCGCTGTCGCCCGAGTACATCTTCGCCGGCCTGGGCGGCATGCCCGACCTGCGCGGCTTCGGTGTCTTCTGGGTGGATCACGAGGCGCTTGCCGCCGCCTACGACATGCAGGGTGCCTTCAACCAGATCGCCGTGAAGCTTGCCCCGGGTGCGGCCGAGCAGGACGTGCGCGCACGCCTGTCGCGGCTGCTCGCGCCCTACGGGGCCGGCGAGGCGGTGGGCCGCGAGGACCAGTCCTCACACGCCATGCTCGATGCCGAGATCAAGGAGCAGCAGGTGTTGGGCACGGTGCTGCCGTCGATCTTCCTCGGCGTGGCGGCCTTCCTGCTGCACGTGGTGGTCTCGCGCCTCGTGTCCACGCAACGCGAGCAGATCGCCGCGCTCAAGGCCCTGGGCTACCCCAACCGCCGGATCGCCTCGCACTACCTCCAGCTCGTGATGGTGATCGTTGCGGTCGGCCTCGCCCTGGGCGTGTGGCTGGGCGATGCGCTGGGCGCGGCCTTCACGCGGCTGTATGCCGAGTTCTTCTACTTCCCGGTTTTCGGACACCGCCTGGCCCCGCACCTGCTGGTGCTGAGCCTGGGCATCACCGTGGCCACCGCCGTGGCGGGCACGCTCAGCGCCATCGGTGCCACGGTGCGGCTCGCGCCGGCCGAGGCGATGCGCCCGCCGGCCCCCGGGCGCTTTCGCCGCACCCTGCTCGAGCGGCTGGGCCTGCGTGGCGTGGCGCCGGCCTGGCAGATGATCCTGCGCAACATGGAGCGCCGCCCGCTGCGAACGGCCCTGTCCATCGGCGGCGTCGCTGCCTCGGTGGCCATCGTGGTGATGGGCAACTTCATCCGCGACGCGATGGACCACATCGTCGACACCCAGTTCAACCTCGCCATGCGCAGCGACGTGATCCTGTGGATGGTGGAAGCCGGCAATGACACTGCCCGCCTGGAAGTGGCGCGCCTGCCGGGTGTGATCGCCGTGGAATCCGGCCGCGACCTGCCGGTGCGCTTCGTGCACGGGCCCATCAGCGAGCGCGGGTCCATCCAGGGCTACGCCCCGACGCCCGAGCTTCGGCGCATCATCGACATCCGCGGCCGCCAGACGCCCCTGCCGGACGACGGCCTGGTGATGACCGACCGGCTGGCGCGCAAGCTGGGCTTGCGCATCGGTGACGCGGTGCAGGTGCAGGTGCTGGAGGGACGCCGCCAGACCCTGACGCTCACGCTCGCAGCCACGGTGCAGGAGATGATGGGACTGAACGCCTACATGGAGCGCCAGGCGCTGAACCGGCTCGTGCAGCAAGGCGATGTGTCGTCACAGTACGCCGTGGCTCTGGAGCGTGGCAGCGAGGCGGCCTTCCTGGAAGCCAGCCAGGGCCTGCCCCGGGTGGTGGGCAGCTTCAGCAAGCACACCCTGCTGCGCAACATGGAAGAGATCAGCGCACGCAACATCCGGCTGATGAGCACGGTGCTCACCCTCTTCGCCAGCGTGATCGCCGTCGGCGTGGTCTACAACAACGCCCGCATCGCGCTGTCCGAACGCGTGTGGGAGCTGGCCAGCCTGCGCGTGCTGGGGTTCAGCCGCGCCGAGGTGTCGGGGCTGCTGCTGGGCGAGATGGCCCTGAGCATCGCCATCGCCCTGCCCATCGGCATGGTGCTGGGCTGGGGCCTGGTGCACCTCATCGCCCAGTTGCTGCAGTCCGACCAGTTCCACTTTCCGGTGGTCATCCAGGCCCGCACCTATGCCTGGGCCGGCCTGTGCGTGGTGGCCGCCGGTGTGGCCAGCGCCCTGGTCGTTCGCCGCCGCATCGACCACCTGGACATGGTGGCCGCCCTGAAGACCCGGGAATGACGTGATGATGAAGAAGAAGACCTTGGTGACCGCTGCCCTGGCCATCCTGGCCGTGGGCCTGTTGCTGGCCTGGGCGTTCGCGCCCCGCCCTGTCCAGGTCGAGGTGGCCGAGGCCCGCCGCGGTCTCTTCGAGCGCAGCATCGAAGAAGATGCGCGCACCCGGCTGCGCGACCGCTACGTCGTCTCGGCCCCCCTGGGTGGGCAACTGGCGCGCATCGCCCTGCGCGAAGGCGACAGCGTGCGGGCCGGCGACGTGCTGGCCACGCTCACGCCGGTCTACTCGCCCATGCTGGATGAGCGCACCGTGAGTGAGCTCACGGCCCGCATCGAGACCGTCCAGGCCCTGGTGCAGCGCGCCGGCGCCCGTGTCGAACGTGCCCAGGTCGCGGTGGAGCTGGCCCGCCAGGAGCTCGCCCGCAGCGAACAGCTCGCCCAGCAAGGCTTCATCGCCGCCACCAAGCGCGACACCGACCGGCTGGCCCTGGACGCCGCCCGCAAGGAATACGACACCGCCGTGCTCGACCAGCGCGTGGCCCGCCACGAACTGACACAGGCCCGGGCGGCCTTGTCGGCCGTGCGCAGCCCCGGCACCGGCGCGGCCCGCGCC
>NZ_JBKBSL010000022.1:0-59457 GCF_046291045.1 Caldimonas sp.
GTTAGGGAAGGTGTTCAAAACACTGCCCCCGTGGTCTGTGACCGGCCGCGCATGGCCTGACAATACAGCCATGAAGCAACAAGACCTTGGACTGAACCTGAGCAAGCGGCGCACGCGCAAGGCTGTGTTTCTGGACGAGATGAACCTGGTGGTGCCGTGGTCCGAGCTGCTGGCGCTGATTGCACCGCACGCCCCGCGTGCCAAGACGGCTCTATGCCGTTTCGTGTGGAAAGCATCACCGTCACTGAGGCATCGCCGGCGCGAACGGGCTGGCCGGCAGGTGCTTGAGCTTGGACATGCGCAGGTAGGTGTGGGGTCCCGGATGATTGATTGCTGCACAATCGACGCGGTCTGCTGATGGGCCGCGAGGTGCTGCGGGCTGTGATGGCAGGGTCATCCGTGCGGCCACACCATGCAAGCGGCCGGCGCTGCAAACGTCTTTCACCGCTGCCGCGCCTGACTGGTCGGTCAATCGAGCGTCAACACTGGCCTTGGCTTCGCCATTGTCATGACCAGCGTTGGCGCCCTCCTCGGCAGCACGCATACGACTCGACATGAATACAAGCTCCGCCGTGGTCATCCACTCGATCGCCGCCGCCCCGTGGTATGTCTTGCTGCACCTGTCTCTGTCTCTGGGCGCCCTGGCCATCGGGGTTTGGTCTCTGGCGCGCAGGAAGGGGGACAGGTTGCACAAGATCTTGGGCTGGGTATGGGTCTGCCTGATGCTCGCCACCGCAGCGATCTCCTTCGCCATCCAAGGGCGCGGACGTTTCAGCATGATTCATGTGCTCAGCGTGGTGGTGCTGGTCGCCGTCCCGCTTGGCGTGCTTCATGCTCGTCGGGGGAACCTGCGAGCTCACTCCTACACGATGGCTTCTACGTTCGCGGGACTGGCCATCGCTGGCGCCTTCACGCTGCTGCCTTATCGCATGCTGGGCCAGTTCGTGTTCGGCGCACGGTGAGGGCCGCCCCCATGCGAGCGGCGGGCGAAGCGGCCGCCAGCGCGATCGGCGCCGCGCGGTGTGGGCGGGCCCGCCTTGAGCTTTGAGGATCGACGACGCGCGCCACCCCCACAACGCCCGGCACGGCCGGGCGTTTGCCTTTCAGGCTCCACTTAACCCATACCCTAATGGGTATATACTTATACTCCATACAGTATCAAACCGGAGGTGGTATGCAAGGAGCCGACACGCTCGTTCGGGCGATGGCGTTGGGCCTGGTGCTGGCCGCCGGCGAGGGGGTCGCCCAGGGCGTGGTGGTGCCCACCGTGGCGGTGCGTGCCGCCGCCGTGGGTCAGGGCCTGGAGCTGGACGGCCGGCTGGAAGCCGTGCGCCAGAGCGTGGTGGCCGCGCAGGTGCCGGGCAATGTGGTGCAGTTGGCCGTGCGGGCCGGCGACGTCGTGAAGGCCGGGCAGGTGCTGGCGCGCATCGATCCGCGCGAGGCGCAGGCTTCGGTGGCCCGGGGGGATGCAGGTGTGGCGCAGGCGCGGGCGGCGCTGTCGCAGGCGCGCGCCGACGTGGAGCGCCAGCGCGAATTGAAGAAGCAGGGTTTCATCAGCCAGGCCGCCCTGGACGCCGCCGAGGCGCGTTTCCTGGCCGCCGAAGCCGGCTTGGCCGAGGCTGCAGCCGGGCGGGGGCAGGCCGCCTTGGCGCGCAGCTTCACCACCGTGGTCGCACCCTATGACGGCCTGGTGCTGGCCACCCATGTGGAAGCCGGCGACCTCGCCACGCCAGGCCGTCCGGTCGTGACGGTCTATGCGCCCCAGCCGATGCGGGCGGTGGTGTACGTGCCGGCCTCGCGTCGCGCCGCGCTGGGGGAGGGGGCCCGCGCGCAGGTGCGTCTGCCCTCGGGGCGCTGGGTGCAGCCCGCGAAAGTGACGGTGCTGCCCGGTGCCGACCCGGTGTCCCAGACGCTGGAGGTGCGCCTGGACCTGGCCGCAGCCGACGTGGGCCAAGCGGTGCCGGGGCAGGCCGTGCGCGTGCGCCTGTCGCTGCCTGGCGAAAGCGGCCCGGGCTCCGAGGCCGCGGGGCAACGCCTCACGGTGCCGGCCTCGGCGCTGCTGCGTCGCGGCGAGCTGACCGCCGTGTACGTGGCGCGCGAGGGCCGCTTCGTTCTGCAGGCCGTGCGCACGGGCGCTGATCATGGCCAGGCCGGTGTGGAGGTGCTGGCCGGGCTGAGCGAAGGTCAGGCGGTGGCCACCGACCCGGTGCGAGCGGGCCTGGCGGGCGCCGTGCCGCAGCAACCCTGAAGGAGCCTGCCCGGTGAGCGTGTCTTCTTCTGAATTGGGGCTGTCGGGCCGCATCGCCGCGGCCTTCCAGGCCCACACCCTCACGCCCTTGCTGGCGTTGGTGGCCCTGCTGCTGGGTCTGTTCGCGGTGCTCGTCACTCCACGCGAAGAGGAGCCCCAGATCAATGTGACCATGGCCAATGTGCTGGTGCCCTTCCCCGGTGCATCGAGCGCCGACGTGCACGCGCTGGTCGCCCGGCCCGCCGAGCAGGTGCTGGGCCAGATCGCCGGGGTGGAGCACACGTTTTCGGTGGCCCGTCCCGGGCTGGCCGTGCTGACGGTGCAGTTCGAGGTGGGCGTGCCGCGCACCGAGGCGCTGGTGCGGCTGTATGACGTGCTCAACGCCAACCAGGACTGGCTGCCGCGCGATCTGGGGGCCCTGTCGCCCATCGTCAAGCCCAAGGGCATCGATGACGTGCCGGTGCTGGCGGTGACGCTGTGGAGCGAGGATGCCGCCTCGGCTTTCGAGCTGGAGCGTGTGGCCCATGCGCTGGAAGCGGAAATCAAGCGCGTGAAAGGCACCCGCGAGGTGGTGACGATCGGTGGGCCCGGCCGCAGCGTGCAGGTGGCGCTGGACCCGACGCGGCTGCGCGAACGGGGCGTGGACCTGGCTGGTCTGCGCCAGGTGCTGGCCGCCGCGAACCTGGGCTTGCCTTCAGGCCAGGTGATCGACGCGGCCAGCAGCCAGATGCTCAGCGTGGAGACCGGCGAGTTCCTGCGTTCGGCCGAGGACGTGGCCTCGCTGGTGGTGGGCGTGCACCAGGGCCGGCCGGTCTACCTGCACGAGGTGGCGCAGGTGAGCGCGGGCGCGGCGCAGCCGGTGCGCCACGTGTGGTTCACGCCGGGGCCGGGGCGTGAGTCCCACGCCGGCCAAGTGGGCGCAGCCTACCCCGCGGTGACGCTGAGCGTGACCAAGAAGCCCGGCGAGAATGCCGTGGACGTGGCCCGCGCCGTGCGCGAGCGGCTCGATACCCTGCGCAACACGGTGCTGCCGTCGAACGTGCAGATGACGATCACGCGCGACTACGGCGAGACCGCCGCCGAAAAGGCCAACCAGCTCATCCAGAAGCTGGCTTTCGCCACCGGCTCGGTGATCTTGCTGGTGGGGCTGGCCCTGGGCCGGCGCGAGGCGGTGATCGTGGGCGCAGCCGTGGTGCTCACGCTCACGGTCACGCTGTTCGCGTCATGGGCCTGGGGCTTCACGCTCAACCGCGTGTCGCTGTTTGCGCTGATCTTTTCCATCGGCATCCTGGTGGACGATGCCATCGTGGTGGTGGAAAACGTGCATCGCCATCTGGGCCTTTCGCCTGGACGGCCGCTGCGCGAGATCATCCCGCTGGCGGTGGACGAGGTGGGCGGCCCCACCATCCTGGCTACGCTCACCGTGATCGCCGCACTGTTGCCCATGGCTTTCGTGAGCGGGCTGATGGGCCCCTACATGGGCCCCATCCCGATCAACGCCAGCATGGGCATGGCGCTGTCGCTGGCGATTGCTTTCACCGTGACGCCCTGGCTGGCGCTCAAGCTGATGAAGCCGCACGGCGGTGCGCACGTTGAGGGCGGCGCGCCCCAGAGTCTGTCCGGGCGGCTGCAGCGCGTCTTCGAGGCGCTGTTGATGCCGCTGTTGCTCAGCGCCCGCAAGCGCTGGCTGCTGCTGGGCGGCGTGCTGGCAGCGCTCCTGTTGTCGGCCGGCCTGGCCGTGGTGCAGTGGGTGGTGCTCAAGATGCTGCCCTTCGACAACAAGAGCGAGTTCCAGGTGGTGGTGGACATGCCCGCGGGCACCCCGCTGGAAAGCACGGCGGCCGTGCTGCACGAACTGGGGGCCTACCTGTCGGCCCAGCCCGAGGTGCGCGACCTGCAGGCGTATGCCGGCACGGCCTCGCCCATCACCTTCAATGGCCTGGTGCGCCAGTACTATTTGCGCGCCGAGGCCGAGCAGGGGGACCTGCAGGTCAACCTGGTGCACAAGTCGCAGCGCAAGGAACAGAGCCACGCCATCGCGCAGCGGTTGCGCCCGGACCTGGATGCGATCGCGCAACGCCACGGCGCGCGATTGAAGCTCGTGGAGGTGCCGCCGGGCCCGCCGGTGCTCTCGCCCATCGTGGCCGAGGTCTACGGCCCCGACGAGGCCGGCCGCAGCGCGCTGGCCCGACGCCTGGCCGAGGCCTTTGCCGCCACCCCCGACATCGTGGCCATCGACACCACCTTGAAGGAGGATGCGCCGCGCGTCTTCCTGCGCGTGCAGCGCTCGCGCGCCGAGGCGCTGGGCATTCCGGTGGCCGTGGTGGCTCAGACGGTGCACGGCGCGCTGTCGGGCGCGGATGCGGCCTACCTGCACGACGGCCACAGCAAGTACGCGGTGCCCGTGCGCCTGCAGCTGCCGCGCGAAGCCCAGGTGGGGCTGGACGCCCTGCTGGCCCTGCCACTGAAGGCCGCCGACGGCCGGCTGGTGCCGCTGTCGGAGCTGGTGAGCGTGGAACGCGGCGTGATCGACAAGCCGCTATATACCAAGGACTTGTTGCCGGTGCACTACGTGATGGGCGACATGGCCGGCCGTCTGGACTCGCCGCTGTACGGCCTGGCGGCCATCCGTGCACGCCTGGATGAGGCCGCGCTGCCGGGCGCGGGCCCCCTGGGCGAGTACTGGATCTCGCAGCCGGACGACCCCTTCCGCGAGTACGCGATCAAGTGGGACGGCGAATGGCAGGTCACCTACGAGACCTTCCGCGACATGGGCGCGGCTTACGGCGTGGGCCTGATCCTGATCTACCTGCTGGTGGTGGCGCAGTTCCGCTCGTATTCCACGCCGCTGGTCATCATGGCGCCCATCCCGCTCACGCTGATCGGTGTGATGCCCGGCCATGCGTTGCTGGGCGCGCAGTTCACCGCCACTTCGATGATCGGCATGATCGCGCTGGCGGGCATCATCGTGCGCAACTCCATCTTGCTGGTGGACTTCATCGAGCTGCAGCTGCGCGAGGGCGCCGACTTCCGGCACGCCGTGGTGCGCTCGGCTGCCGTGCGCGCGCAGCCCATTGCGCTGACGGCCCTGGCGGCCATGGTGGGCGCCTTCTTCATCCTCGACGACCCCATCTTCAACGGCCTGGCCGTCTCGCTGATCTTTGGCATCCTGGTCTCGACCCTGCTCACGCTGGTCGTCATCCCGGTCCTGTACTACGCGGCCTACCGCCATCGGTACGAAGCCGGCAAGGCCGCCTGAAACCTTTCTTCCTCACTGACTGCACTGGAGCACACCATGACCGTCGAACGTTTGATCCGCATCTTTGCCGGCGCCTTCATCCTGATCTCGCTCGCCTTGGGCGTGGAGGGCAGCCCGCTGTTCGTCTCGAAATGGTTCCTGGCCTTCACGGCCTTCGTGGGCCTGAACCTCTTCCAGTTCGGCTTCACCAATTTCTGCCCGCTGGGCATCATCCTGCGCAAGCTGGGCGTGCCCGACGCGCCGGCGAGCTGCGCACGCTGAACGATCGGGGCCCCCGCCATGAGCACTGCGCCGCAGCCGAACCCCCTGGCCTACCTGATGCCGGGCTGGTTCTCCATCGTGATGGGGCTGGCCGGTCTGGCGCTGGCCTGGCACCAGGCCGCCCGGCGCATGGGCCCCGTGGCCGAGGGCGTGTCGATGGCGCTGGGCGCCTTCGCCGGGCTGGTCTTCGCAGCGCTGCTGGTGCTGTCGTTGTGGCGCTGGCACCGTCATCCGCAGGCCGTCCGCGAAGACTTGCACCACCCGGTGCGCCATGCCTTCTGGGCCGCCGTGCCCATCTCGCTGCTGCTGCTGGTGACCGCCTGGGTGGCCCATCGCGGGCCCAGCACCGTGGCGCTGGTGCTGTGGGCGCTGGGCAGCGCTGCGCAGTTGGGTGTGACGCTGTGGGTGATCACCCGATGGTGGCGGGGCCACCTGCCGGGTGGGCTGGTGTGGGCGGGCATCACGCCGGCCCTGTTCATCCCCATCGTGGGCAATGTGCTGGTACCCCTGGCCGGCGTGCCGCTGGGCCAGGCGCACTGGTCAGCAGCCCAGTTCGGCATCGGTCTGATCTTCTGGCCGGTGGTGCTGGTGCTGATCATGGTGCGCAAGGCCACGGCCGGCCTGTGGCCCGAACGGCTGATGCCCACAGCCTTCATCCATACGGCCCCACCGGCCGTAATGGGTCTGGCCTTGATGCAAATGGGCGCCCCGGTGCTCATCGGGTGGGGTGCCTGGGGGATGGCGCTGGTGTTTGCGTGGTGGGCCGGCACGCAATGGCGGCGCATCGTCGCGCTGCCCTTCGGCGTGACGCACTGGGCCCTGTCCTTCCCGCTGGCGGCCTTCACCGCGCTCACTTGGACGCTGGCCGACACCCCGCTCGTGCAGGTGCTGGCAGTGGCGTTGCTGGCAGTGGTGTCGCTGGTGGTGCTGGGCCTGCTGCGCGGCACCTGGCAGGGCCTGCGCCGGGGCACCCTGCTCGTGGCGGAAGGCCCTGCCGCGGCCGGGCCACCCACGCCACCGCCCGGCAAGGCCACCCCGACCGAGGGACAATCGCCATGAACGCCCCTTCTGCCTCGAAAGGCTGCGCCATGTCCGTCCTCCAGAACGAGAAGTCCCGCACCGATCTGCTCAACCGCCTCAAACGCGCCGAGGGGCAGTTGCGCGGCATCCAGCGCATGATCGAAGAGGGCGAGGACTGCCTGCACATCGCCCAGCAGATGTCGGCCGTGCGCAAGGCGCTGGACAGCACCTATGTGCGCATGACGGTGTGTTTCATGGAGCAGGAATTGGGCGCACGGCTGGAGCAGGCCGGCGGCACGCCCGAGGCACTGAGTGAGGTTCTGGACAACGTCGAGGCTTTGCTGGGCAAGGTGCGCTGAGCTTCAACCCGGCTTGCGGGTCGGCTTCCCTGGACGCGCTGCGCGTGGGGCCATGGGCCCTGAGACAATTCGGGCTGCGGCCATTGTGAAAAGGCCGCACTTTCCAGGAGCCCCCATGCCCACCCGCAGACAGGCACTCACCCATGCCGCCACCGTGGCCTCGCTGATGGCCGCGGCCGGCGTGTGGCCGGGTGCCGCGCTGGCCCAGGCCGGCGCCTATCCCAAGGCCGCCTTCGAGACGCGCTCGATGGACGAGGCGCTCAAGGTGCTGGGCCACGCCCGTCCCGTGGCCAGCGCCGAGGTCCAGCTCAGCGCCCCGGACATCGCCGAAAACGGTGCCCTGGTGCAGCTGGGCCTGTCCACTGCGCTGCCCGGCGTGAAGCGGCTGATGCTGCTGATCGAGAAGAACCCCAACATCCTGGCGGCCGTGTTCGACCTCACCGAGGCCATCGAGCCCAGCCTGTCCACGCGGGTGAAGATGAGCGAGTCGTCCAACGTCTACGGCGTGGCGGTGTTGGCCGACGGCCGCGTGCTGTTCGCGCGCAAGGACGTGCGCGTGACGCTGGGCGGCTGCGGATTCTGAACGCCGGGGACGGCAAGGAGCCAAGGAAATGACCGAACCGATGCGGCTGCGGGCCCAGGCCTCGGGAGGCAAGGCCACCGTGCGGGTGCTGATGGCCCACGAGATGGAAACCGGCCAGCGCAAGGACGCCGCCGGCGCCGTGATCCCGGCCTGGCACATCCAGCAGGTGAGCGTGCGCCACAATGGCCAAGTGGTGATGACGGCCCATTGGGGGCCGGCGATCTCCAAGAACCCCTTCCTTCAGTTCGTGGTGAAGGGGGCCAAGGCCGGCGACCGGATCGCCATCACCTGGGTGGACAATCGCGGCGCCACCCGCACCGACGAAACCGCCGTGATCTGATCGGCGCCCTCGGGCCGACCCTAACTTCACAAGACGGTGGTAGGCGATTCGAGCAAGACGCGCGCGTCGTGCTCGGTCCAGCGCTCGATCCAGGCGGGCAACTCGGCCGCCGGCAGTGGCCGGGCCACCAGGTAGCCCTGGGCGAGGTCGCAGTCCAGGCTCCTGAGCGCGCGCCAGTGGGAGGCCGTCTCCACCCCTTCGGCCACCACCGACAGGCCCAGGTTGTGGGCCAGGTCGATGGTGGAACGCACGATCTTGGCGTCGTCGCTGTCGCGCTCCATCTGCATCACGAAGGACTTGTCGATCTTGAGCTCGTGCACCGGCAGGCGCTTGAGATAGGCCAGGGACGAGTAGCCCGTGCCGAAGTCGTCGATGGCCAGCCGCAGGCCCATCTCGTGCAGGCGTTCCAAGGTCTGTTGCGCGCGCGTCGGGTCGTCCATGATGGCGCTTTCGGTGATCTCCAGGCACAGGGCCTCGGCCGGGGCGCCATGACGCTGCAGCAGGGCGGCGAACTTGTGCGGCAGCTCCACGTCCATCAGGTCGCGCGTGGACAGGTTCACCGACAGCGGCACGGCCCGGCCCTGTGCGTGCAGCGCGCGCCAGGTGCGCAGGCATTCGTCGAGAATCCAGGCGGTGAGGGTGCGGATGAAGCCGGTCTGCTCGGCAAAGGGGATGAACTCCATCGGCGGCACCAGGCCGCGCTGTGGATGCTGCCAGCGCACCAGGGCCTCGGCCCCTTCGACACGTGCGGTGCGCAAGGCCACCTTGGGCTGCAACACCAAGCGCAGCTCGCCGCCGTCGATGGCGCGTCGCAATGCGCTGAGCAGCGAGATCGTGCGGGCGCTGCCCGAGTCGAAAGCCGGGTCGTAGGCCAGCGCGCCAGCGCCACGGCGTTTGGCGGCGTACATCGCCACCTCGGCGCGGCTGAGCAGCGTGTCGGCATCCTGGGCATGGTCCGGGCTCGTGGCCACGCCGATGCTGGCGCGCAGGTCGATGGTCTGGTCCTCCAGAACCAGCGGCGCCTCGAAGGCCGCCGCCACGCGCTCGGCCACGCGCAAGGCATCGTGGGTGTCGGTGGCCGGCAACAGCACGGCGAACTCGTCGCCGCTCAGACGCGCCACGAGGTCGCCCTGGCGCACGCAGACGCGCCCGAGCCGCTGCGCCACCTGCTGCAGCACACGATCGCCGATCTCGTAGCCCATCACGTCGTTCACGTGCTTGAAGCGGTCCATGTCGAGCATGAGCACCGAGACGTGACCGGTGGATCCCACCCGGCGCTCGCCGTTCATCGGCATGGGAGGGCGGCGCACTTCCGCCAGAGCCTGTGACGCCGACACCCTGAATTGCGCGCGGTTGGGCAGGCCGGTCAGGCTGTCCCAGTAGGCCAGGCGGGTGATCTCGCGTTGTTGGGCGTCCACGTTCACGCGCATGCGCTCGAAGGCCTGGGCCAGTTCGCCGATCTCGTCAGGGCTGCTCACCTGGACGGGGGAGTGGTAATCGCCCTGACCCAGCCGTTCGGCCGCCCGCACCAGGGCTCGCACCGGGGTGGTGATGTGCCGGGCGGTGAACACGCTGCTCGCTGCGAAGACTCCCACCCCCAGCACGGTGATCAGCGCCATCACGAGCTGGAGCTGTCGATACGGCGCCACGGCCTCGTCGACCGAGCGCATCAGCACCGCCCGCACGCTGCCGCCGTCGTCCGGGTTGAGCACGAAGCTGCGGGCGCTGAAATCTTCGCCCTCGATCATCAAGGACGCCTGCTGCGCGGCCGCCGCGTCCGGCCCCCAGTCCACTGTGGTCAGCGCAACGGCCAGATCTTGCGCCAGTGTGGAGGCGCCCAGGCGCCAAGCCCCGGGGTCGTCGGGCCGCACCAGCAAGCTGGCGTGCAAGGCCGTGATCTCACGCAGGTCGCGCACCAAGGCCGGGCCCATGTCGAATCCCATCACGACCCAGCCGATCACCAGCGGGGCCCGCAGGGGCACCATCACGAGTTGATAAGCGTGGCCGCCGAGCGTGACGATCTCGCTGGCCGGGCGCTGACTCATGCCTGAGGCCGAACGCTCGGCCAGGCGGTGCACGGCCGGCATCAAGGCCGTGGCCTCCTGCTGCGCCGCAGCGCGCAGCGTAAAGTCCGTGTCCAACAACAGCGCGATCGAGGCCCCGATGCGTTCGCCGTGGTTGAGCAGCACCGAGCCGATGGTCTCGGCGTCCTTGGTGGCCACAGCCGAACGGAAACCGTAATCGGCCGCCAGCAGCGTGGCCCCGTCGCTGAGCTTTTGCGCGTTTTGCCCCAGCAAGCGGCGGAACACGCGCTCGCCAAGCTGCAGTTCCTGGGCGATCTGACTGCGGGCATTGCGGGCCACGCTCTCGCGCGTGGCCAGAAAGCTCAAGGCCTGCACCGCCAGCAACAGCCCGAGGAAGGTCGCGACGATGCGTCGTCTGAGCCGACGCGAGAACCACTCCGGCAGCGAACGGTCGAGCCAGGCGGCCATCATGGCCCCACCTCGAGCCGCACCTCCACCTCGGCACCGCGCGCCTGCAGCGTGATCGGCTGGCGATGGGGGGCTCGGCTTTCCGGCCATCGCGGATGCCACACCTGAAGCAGGTAGTTCCCCACAGGCACCTGGACGATGCGGGCCTTGCCCTCACGGGTCACGGCAAACCAGGGCGTGTCGACCACATGCACCCAGGCCACCATCTGGTCGTGGATGTTGCAGCCCAGCACCGCCGTGCCGGGCTTGTCGAACACCACGGGCTGGGCGGGCGTGCCCACATAGAGCTTGATCTCGAAAGGCTTGATGGGCGAGAACGAATAAACGTGATGGCGCACCGTGTCGTGGTTGGGAAAGTGCACCGGCGTGCCGGTCTGCACCACGGTCACCCGGGGCACGAACTGGCGCGCGCGCTGCTCGATGACCGCCTGGGCCCCCGGCGGCAAGGCGGGAACGCTCCCACTGCGGGGCAGCAAGGCCACCGCCGCCTCGTCCAGCGGTCGGCCTGTCGCATCGAGCACGCTCACCGTGACGTCGGCCGCGATGGCGATCGCGGCCCGCAGCGCCGCCGCCAACCCGATCCCCCAACGCAGAGCCCGCCGCATGGCTATTCCCCCTCAAGGTTCGATGGCCAAAGCACGCACGGGCTCACCCGAGCCGATGATGCCCACCACCTGGGCACGGCCGCTTTGCAGATCGATACGCACGAGCCGGGACACGCGCTCGCGCGGCAGCGTCACCGCGGCCAGCGCGGTGTTGTCGAGATCAGCGATATCGAAGGACACATGGCGTAGCGGCGTGGCCAGGCCCAGCGAGCCCACGGTGAACAGCAGGCCCGCGTTCGGCGACACCACCGGCTGCGCGCCTTCCAGCGAGCCCTGGCGCACCAGCAGGCCCAGGCCGGCGTCGATGGCGTAGTTGGTGGTGAGCTTCTCGTCCTGCTTGTTGTAGGTGTAGGCCGCGGCCTCGAGGCGCGGCGCGCGGCCGGCGTTCGGGTCGCCGTTCGCATAGCGCAGGGTGCCGTCGGGCTGGAAGCCCTCGGCCGTCGGGTCGGCATCCACCAGCGCCCCGGTGTCGGGATGCGCGCGCAGGTTCTGGCCCCGCTCGGTGACGATGCGGATACGGTCGGCTGCGGGGTTGAAGTCGAACCCCACAGCGTGGCCGTTCAAACCGACGGGCCAGGTCGAAGCCCCCACCGGCTGCAAGCGGCCCTGCGTCGGGTCAAGGGTGTAGAGCCGCCCTTGGTTGCTCAGCGCATAGAGCTGGCCGCGAGCAACGCGGTAGTCCATGCCAACGATCTCTTCGCCTGCGGCCAAGCCCAGCAGCAGCACCCGTTCCAAGACTTGCTGAGGACGTTGCGGATCGATGCGCACGAGCTGATGAGACGCCGTGAGCACCCACACCCTCAGGGGGGCCGCGACCGGACGAGCCGCCGCAGAAAGCGGGGCGGGTGGCGCCGGCTCCACAGCCGCCGGCGGGACGGCACACCCCCCCAAAGCCAACATCAGACTGGCCGCTAGGGCCCAGCGGGAACGACTCATCGACACACCTCCGTGATCCGGATGACCAACATGCTCGTCACCATATCGGCAATGGTCAACCGGACTTGACCCTGGGCGCAGGGGTCCACGCCCGATCGAACCCCGTTTCGGGCCCCGTCGGCGCGGGCCCGCCGCAGAGGGCCTTTCGTTCCCCTGCCCCTCAAGATCGAGCCCAGCCCCGGAATCGGCGCGAACGACCGGGGCGTCAGGCCCCGTGCGCCGGCGCCGGGGTCATGCGCGGCCGATCCAGCCGGCGCATGAACACCAGGTAGAGCAGCGGCACCACATAGAGCGTGAGCAGCGTCGAGAAGGCCAGGCCCCAGACGATGCTGGCGGCCACCGGCCCCCACAGCAGGCTCTTGCCGCCCAGGCCCGTGGCCAGCGAGAACAGCCCGCCGATGGTGGTGGTGGACGTGATCAGGATGGGCACCACGCGGCGGCGCGCCGCCCACACGACGGCGTGCATCGTGCCCATGCCGCGCGCACGGCGCTCGTTGGCCGCGTCGATCAGCACGATGGCCGCGTTCACGGCGATGCCGGTCAGCGCGATCACGCCGTACATCGTGTAGAGCGACAGCGGGTTCTGCGTGAGCGCCAGGCCCAGCGTCACGCCGGTGAAGGCCAAGGGCACCGTCACCAGGATCATCAAGGGCTGCCAGTAGCTGACGAACTGCGCGGCCAGGATCAGGAAGATCAGGCCCACCCCCAGCGCAAAGAGCTGGCCCATCGCATCGAGGCTTTCCTGGATGTCCTCCAACTCGCCCGAGAACTCCAGGTCGATGCCCGGGTACTGGCTCGCCACCTCGCGCCAGGCGGCCTGCACCTGGGCGTTGGCCTGCGCGGTGTTCACAGCCTGCGGGTTGTCCTTGGGGTCGTCGAGGTTGGCTTCCACCGTGATGGTGCGGCGCAGGTTGTAGTGACGGATGAAGCCCTTGCCCGGCTCCACGCTGGCCGTCACCAGGGTCTCCAGCCGCGTGACCTGGCCGTTGGGCAGGGTGAGCGGTTCGGCCAGCAGCGCGGCGGGGTCGGCACGCAGGTCGTCGCGGCCGCCCACGCGCACCTCGATCTTGTCGCCCCCCTCGCGGGTGAAGGCCACGATCTCGCCATCGACCTGGATGCGCAGCATGCGCGCGAGCGCAGCGGCATCGAGCCCGGCGCGGCGCAAGGCCTCGTGGTCGAACTGCAGCGTGAGCTTGGGCCGGCCCGGCACGTCGTCGTCGGTGACGTCCTTCGCGCCGGGCACACCGGCCACAATGGCCTTGACCGCATCGGCCGCGCGGCGCAGCTCGTCCGGGTCGTCGCCGCGCACCTTCACGTTCAGCGGCTTGCCCTTGGGCGGACCGCCCGACAGCAGCGTGAAGCTCTTGCGTCCGGGGCCGGGCAGGGCCTCCACCTCGGCGCGCATGGCTTCGATGACTTCGCTCACCTCGCGCCCGTCCTCGCCGCGCGGGTTCAACGACACCGACACCTGGCCGTAGGGATCGCCATAAACCGGCTCGGTGTCGGTGAACTTGATGCCCGCCACCGACACGACCGCACGCGCCTCGCCCTGCGGGCCCACCCCTTGCAGGTGCTTGCGCACCACCTGCTCGACCGCCTCGGTTTCGGCGAGGGTTTGCTCCAGCGTGGCCTGCGAAGGCATGTCCACGTTCACGTAGAACAGCCGCAGCGGATCGAAGGCGAAGAACTGCACCTTCACGGCGCCCGAGAAGAACAGGCCCACCGCCCCCAACACCAGCCCGACGGCCACCAACAGCGACCAACCCGCGCGGCGCAGCACCATCGCCAGACTGCGCCCATACCACAGGCGCAGTCTGCGGTTGAACTCGTTGCGCCAAGCCTGGGCCCGCGAAGTCTGATCCAGGCGCAGCTTGAGCGCGTGGACATGGGTGGGCAGCATCCAAAACGCCTCGACCAGGCTGATCAGCAAGGCCAGGGTCACCACGAAGGGGATGACGAACATGAACTTGCCCACGATGCCGGGCAGCAGCATCAGCGGCAGGAAGGCCGCCAGCGTGGTGAGCACCGAAGACAGCACCGGGGCGAAGACCTCGCGCACGCCGTCGATCGCGGCCTCGAAGGCTTGGGCACCACGCTGCAGGCGGTAGTAGATGGCCTCGACGACCACCACCGCATCGTCCACCAGCATGCCCAGCGCGATCACCAGCCCCAGCAGCACCGAGATGTTGAGCGTGTGCCCCAGGCTGCCGAGCACGACCATCGTGCCGGCCAGCGCGAACGGGATGCCCAGGGCCACGAGCACGCCGATGCGCCAGCCCAGAAAGAGCCAGCAGATGCCAAGGACACTGACCAGACCGAACAGCGCGTTGGCTTCCATAACGCCGATGGCTTCGCGCGTGGGTACGGTTTGGTCATCGCTGAGCAGCAGCGTCAATCCGCTGGCGGCAAGCGCCGCCTGGCGCTGGGCGATGTAGTCGTTGAGCCGCTGCACCAGCTCCAGGGTGTGGGTGCCGGGCTTCTTGGTCACGGCCAGGCTGATGGCGCTGCGCCCGTCCATGCTGGCCCGCTGGGCGGCTGGCGCGCGCGCGCGCTCGATGCGCGCCACCTCGTCCAGGCGCGCGGTGGCTTGCGGCCTCGACGGGTTGCGCACCACGATGCCGGCCAGATGCTGCGGGTCGGTGGCGATGCCCTGCGCCGTCACCGACCAGGCGCCGCCGACCGTCTTGAGCGTGCCGGCCGAGGTGTCGCGAAAGACGCTGCGCACCGCATCGGCCACGTCGCTGGCGCTCAGGCCACGCGCGACCAAGGCGGCGTTGTCGGGCGTGATCAGGAGCTCCGGATCCCGCAGCCCCGAGGCATACACCTGGTCCACGCCGGCCATGCGCTCCAGGTCGAGCTTGATCTGGCGGCCCGCCTGGCGCAGCACCTCGTCGTCGTCCTGGCCCAGCAGCATCAGCGAGGCGGTGGGAAAGCCGTTGGAGGTGGTGATCTCCAGCACCACCGGATCCTCGGCCTCGGCGGGCAGTTCGGTGTTGGCCTTGTTCTGGATCTCGCGACGCAGGTCGGCGATGCGCTTGTCGAAGGTGCGCTCGGAGATTTCGCGGAAGCGCACGAGGATGCTCGAGACATTCTCGCGGCTGCTGCTGACGACGAAGCGCACGTCGGCCACGCCCTTGATGCCGTCTTCCAGCGGGTTGGTGACCAGGCGTTCGACGTCCTCGGCCGAGGCGCCGGGCAGGGCGGTGATGATGCTGACCCAGTTGAAGTTGATCTCTGGATCCTGCGCTCGCGGCATCGAGAGGTAGCTCAGCGCCCCCAGCACCAGCACCACCACGAAGGTGACGTTGGCCAGCGGATGGTTGCGGATCAGGGCAGCCAGCAGCTTCATCGGTCGATGCTCACGCGGGCGCCATCCTGCAAGGCCGCCTGGCCGCTGACGACCACCAGGGCGTCCGGCGGCAGCGCGGCCACAGCAGCCCGGCCCTCCTGGGCCGCGGGCAGGGGCACGAAACGGGCCTTGCCCTGGACCACCGTGAACACGCCCAGGCGGCGGTCGCGCCGCACGATCAGCGCCGGGGGCACGTGCGCACGATCCTCGGTCCACAGCAGGCGCCCCTCGGTGCCGGGCAGCACGGCCTGAAGCGGGGCCAGGCGCACCTCCACCGTGCGCGCCGGCGCCGTCACCGCACCAGCCACGCGCAGCAGCTTGAGCGCCACGGTGCGTCTGCCCCCCGCCTCGAAGCGCGGGTCGCTCGCCGAGCGCAGGCTGGCCACATCCTGGGGAGCCAGCTGCGCGCTCACCTCGGCCGCGCCGGTCTCGGTCAGCACATAGAGCACCGTGCCGGGGGCCACGTACTCGCCAGCTTGGGCCAGGCGCTGGCTCACCGTCGCTGCGAAGGGCGCCGCGATGCGCGTGCGCGCCAGGGCTCGTTCGGCCGTGGCGAGCTGCGCCCGGTGGGCCGCCAGCTCGGCCTGCAGCAGCTTCAATTCGGTCTCACGCTGGTTCAGCGCTTCCTGGGACAGGAAGTTCTGCGCCACCAGCTCGCGCGTGCGTTGCCACTGCGTTTGGGCCAGAGCCAGGCGCGCCTGGGTGGCCTGCACGGCCGCCTGCGCGCGGTCGCGTTCGAGGCGGAAGTCGGTCGGATCGATCTCGGCCAGCAGTTCGCCGCGGCGCACGCTGGCACCGGCATCCACTCGCCAGCGCAGCAGCGTCCCCGCCACTTCGGCCGCCACCCGAGCCTGGTTGCGCGGCACCACGGCCGCCGGCGCTTCGCGCTGCGGACGCACGGCCACGTCGCCAAAGGGCCGGACCTGGACCGACGCGGCCCCGCCATTGGCCGAGGGGGCCTGGGCCTGAGCAGCGCCGATCCACAGGAGCGCCCCCAGGCAAGACAAGAACACGGCAAGGCAGCGAAGCTTCATGGAGGGCTCGGGAAGGACAGCCTGAGCGACAGCACCACCGCGAGGGCGAAACCGGCGGGCCGAAGGCCGTTTTGTGCAGATGTTCATAAGATTATGCGCGTGCGCGAGCCGCGCACCCACCCTCTTTCGGGGGCGCTGTGGGGCCATCGGCCGTCATCGTGCTGACATGTGTCGTGAGATGCCTGTGGTGACATTCACACGGCGGTTGCAATTGGTCATCCCTGGATGGCGTGTCTTGCGGCAACATGCGCGCCTCGCTGACTATTGTTGACAGCCGCCGTCCATGCCCGTCGCACCCAGTTCGATGCTCTCCCTCGTGTCGGTCCGGGTAGCCTGCCTGGCCGCAGCCGCAGCGGCCCTGACGGCGTGTGGCGGAGGCGGTGACGATGCCCCGGGGTCGCCCAGCGACGCCTCCTCCACGCCAACCGATGCCCCGGCGCTGGCGGATTTGCCTGCAGCCCCCGGCCCCGCGCCAGCCCCCGAGGGAGACATCTCCTGCGGCCTGCCCGACTTCCAGGCGGAGGTGTTGCGCCTGGTGAACGAGCGCCGCGCCGCTGGCGCCACCTGCGGCAGCCAGGGCCACTTTGCGGCCACCACGGCGCTGAGCTGGAACACGGCCCTGACGACCGCCGCCTACGGCCACAGCCGCGACATGGCCGACAACAACTACTTCAGCCACACCAGCCGCGACGGCCGCACCTTCGACCAGCGCATCACCGACGCCGGCTACCGCTGGAGCCGCGCCGGCGAGAACATCGCCGCGGGGGCCACCTCGGCCCAGGCCGTGATCAACGGCTGGATGGCCAGCGAAGGCCATTGCGCCAACCTCATGAACCCGCACTTCCGCGACATGGGCCTGGCCTGCGCCCGCAACGCCAACAGCCGCTACGGCTGGTACTGGACGCAGACCCTGGGCACGCCGCGCTGAGCACCGCTCAGGCGGACACTGCGTCGATCACCCCGCCGCCCAGGCAAACCTCGCCGTCGTAAAGCACAGCCGACTGCCCCGGCGTGACGGCCCACTGGGCCTGCGGAAACTCGAGCGCAAACCGTGTGCCGTCCAGGCCGTCGAAGATGCAGGACGCGTCGCTTTGTCGGTAGCGCGTCTTGGCCGCGTAGCGGCCCGGCGCGGGCGGATGACCGGCTGTCCAAGCCACGTCACCAGCCACCAGGCGGTGCGACAGCAGCCAGGGGTGGTCATGGCCCTGCACCACGTACAGGGTGTTGTGGTCCATGTCCTTGCGTGCCACGAACCACGGGTCGTGGTCGCCCCCGCCGCGTGCGGCGCCCTTGTCCTTGATGCCCCCGATGCCCAGCCCCTTGCGCTGACCCAGGGTGTAGAAGCTCAGGCCCACGTGCTCGCCCAGCACCCGGCCTCGGTCATCCTTGATGGGGCCGGGCGTGTTGGACAGGTAGCGGTTGAGGAACTCGCGGAACGGGCGCTCGCCGATGAAGCAAATGCCGGTGGAGTCCTTCTTCTTCGCATTGGGCAGGCCGATCTCGGCGGCGAGGCGGCGCACCTCGGTCTTGTGCAGCTCGCCCACGGGGAAGAGCGTCTTGCTGAGCTGCGCCTGGTTCAGCCGGTGCAGGAAATAGCTCTGGTCTTTGGCCGGGTCGAGGCCCTTGAGCAGCTCGAAGCGGCCGTTGCGCTCGCGCACGCGGGCATAGTGGCCAGTGGCGATCTTCTCGGCCCCCAGCCGCAGAGCATGATCCAGAAATGCCTTGAACTTGATCTCGGCGTTGCACAACACGTCGGGGTTGGGCGTGCGCCCGGCCTCGTATTCACGCAGGAACTCGGCGAACACCCGGTCTTTGTACTCGGCCGCGAAGTTCACGTGCTCGATCTCGATACCGATCACGTCGGCCACCGAGGCGGCATCGACGAAATCGACGTTCGAGGAGCAGTACTCGCTATCGTCGTCGTCTTCCCAGTTCTTCATGAAGATGCCGACGACCTCGTACCCCTGCTGCTTGAGCAACCAGGCGCTCACGGCCGAGTCCACCCCGCCGGACAGGCCCACCACCACCCGCGACTTGCGCGTCATGGCGCCCTCACCTTGAGCTCGGGGGAATAGATCGTCGGATCGACCGTGATCAGCTCCAGCGGGTAGCGCTTGCCGGCCAGGTGGTCCTCCATGCAGCGCAGCACCAGCGGACTGCGGTGCCGCTCGCGGCTGGCGCGGATCTCCTCGGGCGTCATCCACAGCGTGCGCACGATGCCCTCATCGAGCACCCAACCTGGCGCGGGCTCGCTGGCCGTGCCGCGGAAGGCAAAGCGCACGTAGGTCACGTCCTCGCCGGTGGCGGGGCGGTGAAAGCGCGAGAGGTAAACGCCCACCAGCGCCTCGGGCGTGAACACGCAGCCGGTTTCCTCCAGCATCTCGCGCACCACCCCTTGCACGGGCGACTCGCCCGGGTCGAGGTGGCCGGCCGGGTTGTTCAGGCGCAGGCCCTCGGCCGTGTGCTCTTCCACCAGCAGGAACTGGCTGCGGCCATCGACCTGGCGCTCGACGATGGCCGCCACCGTGACACTGGGTTTCCAACGATCGTTCATGGGCGCCGATTATCGCGGCCCCCACGAAAGCCCGCCGCCGCCGGGGACACCGCGGCGGGCTCACAATGCTCCTGATCGGTGCACGCCCCCTCCACCACACCCATGAGCCGTTTCCAGAACGTCCGCCTCGAACACGCCAGCCGCCTCATCAACCATGGCCCCACGGTGCTCGTGACCAGCGCCCACGGCGGACATCGCAACATCATGGCCGCGGCATGGTCGATGCCGGTGGAGTTCACACCGCCGCGCCTGGCCATCGTGATCGACAAGCGCACCTTCACGCGCGAGCTGATCCACGCCAGCGGGTATTTCGGCGTGTGCATCCCCGGCGCGGCCCTGGCCGACCTCACCTATGCCGTGGGCAGTGTGAGTGGCCGCGAGATCGACAAATTCGCACGCTTTGGTATCGCTTCGCAGGCTGGAAGCCTGACCGGCGTGCCCCTCTTGGAACACGGCTGCGCCGCCTGGATGGAATGCCGGTTGATCCCCGAGCCGCATACCGAGCAGGCCTACGACACCTGCTTCGCCGAGGTGCTGTCGGCCGCGGCCGATGCGCGCATCTTCGACAACGGGCGCTGGTCGGTGCGCGAGGACAATGCCGAGCTGCACACCTTGCACCACCTGGGGGCGGGACGGTTTGCCACAGCCTCGAAGACCACGCACGCGCGTCCCGCGTGACCGCCCCACGCGCCCGCCACGCCCCCCCTCTCGGAGGGCGCCCCACCCCAGGGTCCCTCGCCTTGCAAGAAGCTGAAACTTGTAATCTTGTTACATCGCGCAGGCTTGTCAGCTTGTGTAAGCTGCGCGGGATTTGGCGTTGTGCCGCAGGGCGCAGCACCGCAGTTTCAGAGAACCACACGAGGAGGGCTTCATGCTCATAGGCGTACCGCTCGAGACGGTGGCGGGGGAAACCCGCGTGGCCGTCACCCCCGAGACGGCCAAGAAACTCAAGGCGCAGGGTCATACCGTGCGCATCCAGTCCGGCGCCGGCGTGAAGGCGGCTGCGCCCGACGAGGCCTACGTGGCCGCCGGGGCCGAGATCACCGATGCCGCGGGCGCCTTCGGCTGCGAGCTGGTGCTCAAGGTGCGCGCTCCGAACGCCCAGGAGCTCGCGTTGATGAAGCCTGGCGCCACCCTGGTGGGCATGCTCAACCCCTTCGATGCCCAGGGCCTGCAGCGCCTGGCCGCGGCCGGCCTGACCAGCTTTGCGCTGGAGGCGGCGCCGCGCACGACGCGCGCGCAGAGCATGGACGTGCTGTCCTCGCAAGCGAACGTCGCCGGCTACAAGGCGGTGATGATCGCCGCCGATCGCTACCAGCGCTTCTTCCCGATGCTGATGACGGCCGCCGGCACGGTGAAAGCCGCGCGCGTGGTGGTGCTCGGCGTGGGTGTGGCCGGCCTGCAGGCCATTGCCACGGCCAAGCGCCTGGGCGCCGTGATCGAGGCGTCCGACGTGCGCCCCTCGGTGAAGGAACAGGTGGAATCGCTGGGCGCCAAGTTCATCGACGTGCCCTACGAAACCGCCGAGGAGAAGGAGGCCGCCGAAGGCGTGGGCGGCTACGCCCGGCCCATGCCGCAAAGCTGGCTCGACCGCCAGAAGATCGAAGTGGCCAAGCGCGTGGCCCAGGCCGACGTGGTGATCACCACCGCGCTGATCCCCGGCCGCCCGGCCCCGGTGCTGGTGACCGAGGACATGGTGAAGTCGATGAAGCCCGGCTCGGTGATCGTGGACCTGGCCGCGCCCCAAGGCGGCAACTGCCCGCTGACCGAGCCCGGCCAGACCGTCATCAAGCACGGCGTGACCATCGTGGGCGAAACCAACCTGCCCGCCCTGGTGGCCGCCGATGCCTCGGCCCTGTACGCGCGCAACGTGCTGGACTTTCTCAAGCTCATCGTCTCGAAGGAAGGCACGCTGAAGATCGACCTCGCCGACGACATCGTCGCGGCCTGCCGCATGACGCAAGACGGACAGGTGACGCGCACATGATGCCTTTCCCGATGCAGCGCGTGATGCTGCGCGCCAAGCTGCACCGCGCCACCGTGACCGAGGCCGATCTGCACTACGAGGGCAGTTGCGGCATCGACGAAGACCTGATGGACGCGGCCGACATGCGCGAGTTCGAGCACATCGACCTCTACAACGTGAACAACGGCGAGCGCTTCTCGACCTACATCATCAAGGCCCCGCGCGGCAGCGGCACCATCTCGCTCAACGGCGCGGCCGCGCGCAAAGCCCAGATCGGCGACTTGCTCATCATCTGCACCTACGCGCCGATGAGCGAGGACCAGGCCCGCGACCACAAGCCCAAGGTGGTGCTGCTGGGCGAAGGCAACCGCATCCAGGAAGTTCGCAAGTTCTGATCCGCAAGTTCTGACACTTTGAAGGAGACGCCGGCATGGACACGCTCAGCCCGGTCATCATCAACCTGATCATCTTCGTGCTCGCCATCTACGTGGGCTACCACGTGGTGTGGAACGTCACGCCCGCCCTGCACACGCCGCTGATGGCGGTGACCAACGCCATCTCGGCCATCGTGATCGTGGGCGCCATGCTGGCCGCCGCGCTCACCGAAACCGGCCTGGGCAAGGCCATGGGCGTGCTGGCGGTGGCACTGGCCGCCGTGAACGTCTTCGGCGGCTTCCTGGTGACACGCCGCATGCTCGAGATGTTCAAAAAGAAAGAGAAGAAGGCATCGGCCGCGGGAGGCCAGGCATGAGCATGAACCTCGTCGTCCTGCTGTACCTGGTGGCCAGCGTCTGCTTCATCCAGGCCCTCAAGGGTCTGAGCCACCCCACCACGTCCATCCGCGGCAACGTCTTCGGCATGACGGGGATGGCGATCGCCATCCTCACCACCGCCGCGCTCATCGTCGAGACGGCCGGCCGCATGGGCCAGCCAGGCGCTGCGGGCATGGTGTGGGTGCTGGTGGGTCTGCTGGCCGGCGGCTCCATCGGCACGGTGATGGCCAAGCGGGTGGAAATGACCAAGATGCCCGAGCTGGTGGCCTTCATGCACAGCATGGTGGGCCTGGCCGCCGTCTTCATCGCGGTGGCCACGGCGGTGGAGCCTTGGGCCTTCGGCATCACGGCCAAGGATGCCGCCATCCCCACCGGCAACCGGCTGGAGCTGGCCCTGGGCGCCGTGATCGGCGCCATCACTTTCAGCGGCTCGGTCATCGCCTTCGGCAAGCTCAGCGGCAAGTACAAGTTCCGCCTCTTCCAGGGCGCACCGGTGGTCTTCTCGGGCCAGCACCTGCTCAACCTGGTGCTGGGCTTGGCAATGCTGGCCCTGGTGGCGGTCTACACCGTCACGCAGAGCGAGGTCGCGCTTTGGGCCTCGATCGCACTGGCCTTCGTGCTGGGCGTGCTCATCATCATCCCGATCGGTGGGGCCGACATGCCGGTGGTGGTGTCCATGCTCAACAGCTACTCGGGCTGGGCGGCCGCGGGCATCGGCTTTTCGCTCAACAACAGCATGCTGATCATCGCGGGCTCGCTGGTGGGCAGCTCGGGTGCCATCCTGAGCTACATCATGTGCAAGGCGATGAACCGCTCCTTTTTCAACGTGATCCTGGGCGGCTTTGGCGGCGACGCCTCGGCCGTTGCGGCAGGGGCGCAGCCGCAGCGCAGCGTCAAGAGCGGCAGCGCCGATGACGCAGCTTTCATCCTGGGCAATGCCGAAACCGTGATCATCGTGCCCGGCTACGGCCTGGCCGTGGCGCGCGCCCAGCACGCCGTGAAGGAGCTGGCCGAGAAGCTCACGCACAAGGGCATCACGGTGAAGTACGCCATCCACCCGGTGGCCGGGCGCATGCCGGGCCACATGAACGTGCTGCTGGCCGAAGCCGAAGTGCCCTACGACCAAGTCTTCGAGATGGAAGACATCAACGGCGAGTTCGGTCAGGCCGACGTGGCCATCGTCCTGGGCGCCAACGACGTGGTGAACCCCGCGGCGCTGCAGAAGGGCTCGCCCATCTACGGCATGCCCATCCTGGAGGCCTACAAGGCCAAGACCGTGATCGTCAACAAGCGCAGCATGGCCGCCGGCTATGCCGGACTGGACAACGAGCTCTTCTACATGGACAAGACCATGATGGTTTTTGGCGATGCCAAGAAGGTCGTGGAGGACATGGTCAAGGCGCTGGATTGAGCTGCACGGTGCTGCAGCCTGGGGTCAACCCGAGGGCCCCGGTGCCTGTGCTCCCTGTGTTAACCCTGGCTATGCGCGTTTCCCATGAAGCCAGGCAGGCCCAAACCTTGCATGCTTGAGGCCCTGACCTGTCCACAAGGCAGGTCAGGACATTGCAAGCCACCGGCTGCCCCGTCGATCCGGCGGAGCGGCCTTCATGTCAGGAAAGGGTTCTCGAGATGAAGACACGTTGGATCAAGGGCCTGGCCGCTGCCGCAGCCGTTGCGCTGCCGGCGATGCTGCCACTTTCCGCCTCGGCCGGGCCGACGCTCGATGCGGTGAAGTCGCGGGGCACGCTGCGCTGCGCCGTCAATAGCGGCCTGCAAGGCTTCTCGGCCCCCGATGCCCAGGGCCGCTGGACAGGCCTGGACGTCGACTTCTGCCGCGCCGTGGCCGCCGCCGTCCTGAACGACCCCAACAAGGTGCAGTTCGTCCCCACCACGACGCAGAACCGCTTCACGGTGCTGCAGTCGGGCGAGGTGGACATCCTCTCGCGCAACACCACCTGGACGTCCTCGCGCGACTCCACACTGGGCTCGGTCTTCGCCGGCACCTGGTTCTATGACGGCCAGGGCTTCATGGTGAAGAAGTCGAGCAACGTGAAGAGCGCCTCGCAGCTCAATGGTGCCACCATCTGCGTGCAGCCCGGCACCACGACCGAGCTGAACCTGAGCGACTACTTCCGCAGCAAACGCATGACGTTCAAGCCGGTGGTGATCAGCGATTTGGCGCAGATCCAGCAGGCCTTCTTCGCGGGGCGCTGCGATGTGTTCACCACCGACATCTCGGGCCTGGCCGCCACGCGGCTGGCCGCGCCCAACAAGGATGATCTGGTGATCCTGCCCGACGCCATCTCCAAGGAGCCCCTGGGCCCCATGGTGCGGCGCGGCGACTGGGAGTTCTTCACCATCGTGAAGTGGACGCTCTTCGGCCTGATCGAGGCCGAGGAATACGGCGTCACCTCGGCCAACGTGGACAAGCTCAAAGCCGAATCCAAGGATCCGCAGGTGCAGCGCATCGTCGGCGTCTCGGGCGACGTGGGCAAGGGCCTGGGGCTGGACAACGACTGGCTGGTGCGCGCGATCAAGGCCGTGGGCAACTATGGCGAGATCTACCAGCGCAACATCGGCCCGCTGGGCCTGGAGCGTGGCCAGAACGCGCTGTGGAAGGATGGCGGCCTGATGTACGCGCCGCCGCTGCGCTGACCCTGCCCGCCTGCCCGTCATGAGGCGGCGGCCCGCTCGAAGCGGGCCGCCTCGCCTGCGCGCATCCCCGTCTGTCCCGAGAGGTTGACGCACCGATGTTCAGCAACGAACGTGTCCGCGGCATCGTCTACCAGGTGCTGCTGCTGGCCGCCGTGATCGGCGTGGGCTGGTACCTGGTGTCCAACACCTTGCACAACCTGTCCACGCGGCAGATCCAGGTGGGCTTCGGCTTCCTCGGCCGTGAGGCCGGCTTCGAGATCGCCGAGACCCTGATCACATACGACGCCACCCACACCTATGCACGTGCATTTGCAGTGGGCCTGCTCAACACGCTGAAGGTGGCCGCGCTGGGCATCGTGCTGGCCACGGTGCTGGGCACGCTGATCGGCATTGCCCGGCTGTCGAGTAACTGGTTGCTGGCCCGGCTGGCCTCGGGCTATGTGGAGGTCATGCGCAACGTGCCGCTGCTGCTGCAGCTCTTTGTGTGGTACGGCCTGTTCACCGAGCTGCTGCCGCCGGTGCGCGAGGCCCTCACGCTGGGTGACTGGTTCTTCGCCACGCAGCGCGGCTTCTGGTTCGCCTGGCCGGCCGAGCATGCCGCCTGGTCGGGCGCCGGCTGGGCCCTGCTCGCCGGCATCGGGTTGTCCTGGGCCTGGCGCACCGCCGCGGCACGGCACCAGCAGGCCACGGGCCGGCGCTGGCCCGTGGGCTGGGTCGGCGCCGGCCTGATCCTGGGCCTGCCCGTGCTGACCTGGGCCGCGATGGGCGCCCCCACCGCGATGGACGTGCCCGCCGTGGGCGGCTTCAGCCTGCAGGGCGGCCGCTCGATCTCGCCGGAGTTCGCCGCGCTGCTGCTGGGCCTGTCGACCTACACCGCGGCCTTCGTCGCCGAGGTGGTGCGTGCGGGCATCCTGGCCGTCGACCGTGGCCAGACCGAGGCAGCGCAGGCCCTGGGCCTGAATGCCGGCCAGCGTCTGCGCCTGGTGACGCTGCCGCAGGCCTTGCGCGTGATCATCCCGCCGATGACCAGCCAGTACCTGAACCTGACCAAGAACTCCTCGCTGGCGGTGGCCATCGGCTATCCGGACCTGGTGGCCGTGGCCAACACCACGATGAACCAGACGGGGCAGGCCATCGAGGCCATCGCCATCCTGATGGCGGTGTACCTGTCGATCAGTCTGGCGATCTCGCTGTTCATGAACTGGTACAACGAACGCGTGAAGCTCGTGGAGCGATGAGGACGGCCATGGACAAGACGCTTGCGACGGCCCGCGCCTCGCTGCCCCCGCCGCGACGCCACGCCGGCGCCTGGGCCTGGGCGCGCGAGAACCTCTTTTCCACGCCGCTGAACACGGGCATCACGCTCGTGACGCTGGCCCTGCTGGCCTGGGTGCTGCCCAGGGTGCTCGACTGGGCCGTGTTCGATGCGGTCTGGGGTCATGCCCCGCTCGAGCAATGCCAGGCCGCACGCGGCCAGGGCGCGTGCTGGGCCGTGGTGTGGGAGAAGTTCCATTTCATGATGTTCGGCGTCTACCCCTACGAGGAAAGCTGGCGGGCGGCGCTGGCCATCGGCGTGATGTGCGCCCTGCTGGCCGTCTCGGCCCTCAGGCGCTTCTGGAACGCCGGGCTCATCCTGATCTGGGTCGTGGGCCTGGCGCTGACCTTCTGGCTGATGGGCGGGGGCCTCGGGCTGGCGCCCGTGCGCGCCGAGCAATGGGGCGGCCTGCCGGTCACGCTGATCCTCTCCATCTTCGGCATCGGCCTGGCCTTCCCGCTGGGCGTGCTGCTTGCCCTGGGGCGTCGCTCGAAGCTGCCGCTGA
The DNA here is from genome assembly GCF_046291045.1 of Caldimonas sp. Classification (GTDB taxonomy): domain Bacteria; phylum Pseudomonadota; class Gammaproteobacteria; order Burkholderiales; family Burkholderiaceae_C; genus Caldimonas. Next base: position 26,255 of record NZ_JBKBSL010000022.1, read on the forward strand.
TCCGCGCCTTCTCGGTGATCTACATCGAGGTGATCCGCGGCGTGCCGCTCATCACGGTGCTCTTCATGGCCTCGGTGATGTTCGCGCTCTTCCTGCCCGAGGGTCTGCGCATCGAGCAGCTCATCCGTGCCCAGGTGGCCATCATCCTCTTCGTGGCGGCCTACCTGGCCGAGGCGGTGCGCGGCGGCCTGCAGGCCGTGCCCAAGGGGCAATACGAGGCGGCCGAGGCCCTGGGCCTGCCCTACTGGAAGATGATGGGGCTGATCATCCTGCCCCAGGCGCTGCGCCTGTCGATCCCGCCGATCGTCAACAGCTTCATCTCGCTGTTCAAGGACACCTCGCTGGTGGTGATCATCGCGATCTACGATTTCGCCTATGCGGTGAAGAAGTCCGTCGAGACCGATTTCAGCTGGAAGCCCTTCTTCATCGAGGCCTTCCTGTTCTCGATCCTCATCTACTGGATCTTCTGCTACGCGATGTCGAAGTACAGCCAGTGGCTCGAACGCGACCTCGCCCGCGGCCACCAGCGTTGAACCTCATCCGGAGACTGCCATGGCAGATGCTGCCCTCAAGACTTCCGCCGCCGGCGAGGTGGCCATCCGCATCGAAGGCCTGAACAAGTGGTATGGCGACTTCCACGTGCTGAAGAACATCGACCTGGAGGTGGCCAAGGGTGAGCGCATCGTGATCTGCGGCCCGTCGGGTTCGGGCAAGTCCACGCTGATCCGCTGCATCAACCGGCTCGAGCAGCACCAGCAGGGCCGCATCGTCGTCAACGGCGTGGAGCTGACCGACAACCTGAAGAACATCGACGCCATCCGCTCCGACGTGGGCATGGTGTTCCAGCACTTCAACCTGTTCCCGCACCTGACCGTGCTGGACAACTGCACGCTCGCGCCGATCTGGGTGAAGAAGCAGCCGCGCGCCCAGGCCGAGGCCACCGCGCGGCGCTTCCTGGAGCGCGTGCGCATCGGCGAGCAGGCCCACAAGTACCCTGGGCAGCTCTCGGGCGGCCAGCAGCAGCGCGTGGCGATTGCGCGGGCGCTGTGCATGAACCCGTCGATCATGCTGTTCGACGAACCCACCTCGGCGCTCGACCCGGAGATGGTCAAGGAAGTGCTCGACACCATGATCGACCTCGCCCGCGAAGGCATGACCATGCTGTGCGTGACCCACGAGATGGGCTTTGCGCGCGCCGTGGCCGACCGGGTCATCTTCATGGACGCCGGCGAGATCGTCGAACAGAACACGCCGCAGGCGTTCTTCAGCCAACCCCGCAGCGAACGCGGACGCCAGTTCCTCAGTCAGATCCTGGACCGATGAGACGGCGCCCTGACCAGGGACGCCGTCTCCTGGGAGACATCAAAGTAGAGATATCACTCCAAATCCGTCTAGCGAAACACCCGATAGGGATGGCGTCAGCCATGCGTCAGAATCTGGGGTTCATTTGGAGGACCCCATGGAAAAAGTCTGGCTGAAGCACTATCCCGAAGGCGTGCCGCACGAGATCAACCCGGACCAGTACCCCTCGCTGGTCGCGCTGCTCGAGGAAAGCTTCACCAAGTACGCCGAGCGTCCAGCCTTCAAGTTCATGGGCAAGACGCTGACGTATGCCCAGCTCGATGAGTACTCGCGCATCTTCGCGGCCTATTTGCAGTCGCTCGGCCTGAGCCAGGGCGACCGCGTGGCCATCATGATGCCCAACGTGCCGCAGTACCCCATCGTCGTGGCCGCCATCTTGCGCGCCGGCTACGTCATCGTGAACGTCAACCCGCTGTACACCGCCCGCGAGCTCGAACACCAGCTCAAGGACTCCGGCGCCAAGGCCATCGTCATCATCGAGAACTTCGCGCGTACCCTGCAGGAATGCCTCGCCAAGACGCCCGTCCAGCATGTGGTGCTGGCCGCGATGGGCGACCTGCTGGGCTTTCCCAAGGGCGCCATCGTCAACTATGTGGTGCGCAAGGTGAAGAAGCTGGTGCCGGCCTTCGATCTGCCCGCCGCCGTGCGCTTCAACGACGCCATCGCGAAAGGCCGCGGCCTCACATTGCGCAAGCCTGAGATCAAGGCCAGCGACATCGCCGTGCTGCAGTACACCGGCGGCACCACCGGCGTGAGCAAGGGCGCCGTGCTGCTGCACCGGAACATCATCGCCAACGTGCTGCAGTCCGAAGCCTGGAACGGCCCGGCGCTGAAGAAGATCCCGCCGGGCGAGCAGACCGTCACCGTCTGTGCGCTGCCGCTCTACCACATCTTCGCCTTCACGGTGAACATGATGCTGTCCATGCGCATGGGCGGCTGCAACATCCTGATCCCCAACCCGCGCGACATCCCCGCCGTGCTCAAGGAGCTGTCGCAGCACAAGTTCCACAGCTTCCCGGCCGTCAACACGCTGTTCAACGCCCTGGCCAACCACCCCGATTTCCACAAGGTCGACTGGAGCACGCTCAAGCTCAGCGTGGGCGGCGGCATGGCGGTGCAGTCGGCCACGGCCAAGCTGTGGCTGCAAAAGACCGGCTGCGCCATCTGCGAAGGCTACGGCCTGTCGGAAACCTCGCCCTCGGCGAGCTGCAACCCCACCGACAGCACCGAGTTCACCGGCACGATCGGTCTGCCGCTGCCCTCCACCGAGTTCAAGCTCCTCGACGACGAAGGCAACGAGGTGCCCATCGGTACGCCGGGCGAGATCGCCATCCGCGGCCCGCAGGTCATGGCCGGCTACTGGCAGCGCCCGGACGAGACCGCCAAGGTCATGACGCCCGACGGCTTCTTCCGCACCGGCGACATCGGCACGGTGGACGAGCGCGGCTACTTCCGAATCGTCGACCGCAAGAAGGACATGATCCTGGTGTCGGGTTTCAACGTCTACCCCAACGAGGTGGAAGACGTGGTGGCTCAGATGGACGGCGTGCTGGAAGTCGCCGCGGTGGGCGTGCCCGACGACAAGTCGGGCGAAGCGGTCAAGCTCGTCATCGTCAAGAAGAACCCGGCGCTCACCGAGGCCGACGTGCGGGCCTACTGCGAGCAGAACCTGACCGGCTACAAGCGTCCCAAAGTCATCGAGTTTCGCACCGAGCTGCCCAAGACCCCGGTGGGCAAGATCCTGCGGCGCGAGCTGCGGGACAAGAAGGGATAAGAAGCAGAGGCCCCGGCGACACGCGGTCATGACGCTGGCCATCATCGCTGCAATGCACGAAGAGCTGGCGGCCGTCCTCGAACGGATGGCCGACGAGCGGCGCGAACGTGTGGCCGGCCGGGACTTCTGGGTCGGGCATCTGGGCGGCCGCAATGTCGTGGCGGTGCTGTCGGGCATCGGCAAGGTGGCCGCGGCCACCACGGCCACGCTGGCCATCCACCGATTCGGGGCGCAGGCCCTGCTCTTCACCGGCGTGGCCGGGGGCCTGGGCGAGGGCGTGCGCGTGGGCGACCTGGTGGTGGCCACCGAGCTGCTGCAGCACGACATGGACGCCTCGCCGGTCTTTCCGCGGCACGAACTGCCCTTGTACGGTGTGTCGCGCCTGCGCACCGATGGGGCGATGAGCCAGCGCCTGCTTCAGGCGGCGCGCTCGGTGGCCGCCGACGCCGCGCGCGTGCTCGGCACCGACACCTTGGCCGCCTTCGGCATCGGCACCCCGGCGGTGCACGACGGGCTGATCATCAGCGGCGACCGCTTTGTGTCCACCAGCGCCGAAAGCGTGGCCCTGCGCCGCGAACTGCCCGATGCCCTGGCGGTGGAAATGGAGGGGGCGGCCGTGGCCCAGGTCTGCCATGACCATGGCCTGCCCTTGGCCGTGCTGCGCACCATCTCCGACCGGGCCGACGACCAGGCCCATGTCGACTTCACCGCCTTTGTCCAGGAGGTGGCGCGCCGCTACACGGTCGCGCTGGTCGAGCGCTACCTGGCAGCGGGCGGCTGATCGCCGCTGCGCATGGACCCACTCACCAGGTCGAAGCGGAACAGGCGGCACTCGATGGGGCCGTTCCACATCGGGATGCGGCGGGCCTCCTTCAGGCGCATGCGAGTGGGCAGCTTCATGTCGGGGCTGAGCACCCAGGCACTCCAGCCGCCAAAGTGGCGCTTCCAATGCGCGGCAAGGCGCGGATAGAAATCATCGGCCGCGCCGGTCTGCTCGGCGCTGCGCGCCACGCTGCCGCGTGCCTCGATGCGCTCGCCATACGGCGGGTTGAGCATCAGCGTGCGCGCCAGGCCCTCGGGCAGACGCGGAGCCACCCGCTCCAGCACATCGCCCCCGTGGAACTCGATCGCGTGCGCCACGCCGGCGCGCTGCGCATTGCGGCGCGCGAAATCGACCATGCGGAAGGCCACGTCGCTGGCGAACACCGGCACGGCCGGTGGGTGGATGCGCGCCTGCGCGGCCTGCTTCAAAGCCTGCCATTGGGCCCGCGCCTGCGGCCCGGCAAGGGGCGCCAGTCGTTCGAAGGCAAAGCGTCGCTTCAGGCCCGGCGCGATGCCGCAGGCGATCTGGGCGGCCTCGATCGCGATGGTGCCCGAGCCGCAGCACGGGTCGAGCAGCGCGCCACCGGCCTCGGGGGTGCCGCGCCAGCCGGCGGCGGCCAGCATGGCGGCGGCCAGGGTTTCCTTCAGCGGGGCGTCGCCCTTGTCCTCGCGCCAGCCGCGCTTGAACAGCGGCTCGCCCGAGGTGTCGATGTAGACCGTGGCGTCCTGTTCGGTGAGATGCAGCATCACCCGCACGTCGGGGTGGCGCGTGTCCACGCTGGGCCGCTCGCCGGCGGCCTCGCGCATCGCATCGCACAGCGCATCCTTGATGCGCAGCCCGGCAAAGTTGAGACTGCGCAGCGGTGAGCGCTGGGCGGTCACATCCACCTTGAAGGTCTGCGCCGGGTGGATCCAGTCCGGCCAGCGCACCTGGCGGGCCAGGGCATAGAGGTCGTCTTCCTGGCGATAGGGGCCGCGCGCCACTTGCACCAGCACGCGCTGGGCCAGGCGGCTTTCCAGATTGAGCGCCATCACCGCGCGTGCATCGCCGCTCAGGGCGATGCCGCCGCGCTCGATCGTGCCATGGGTGTCGGGCCCCAGGATGGCCATGGCCTCTTCGGCCAGCCAGGCCTCGACACCACCAGCGCAGGGAAGGAACAGCGAGAAGCTCACAGCGATTTCCGCAGGTTGGCCGGCGCGATTTTCAGGGCCTCGCGGTACTTGGCCACCGTGCGGCGCGCCACCTGGATGCCCTGCTCCTCGAGCATCTGGCTGAGCTGGCTGTCCGACAGGGGCCGGGCCGGGTCTTCCGAGGCGATGAGCTGCTTGATCAGCGCGCGCACCGCCGTGCTGGAGGCATTGCCCCCGGCCTCGGTGTTCAGCGAGGAGCCGAAGAAGTACTTCAGCTCGAAGGTGCCGAAGGGCGTGGCCATGTACTTGGCCGTGGTCACGCGCGAAATGGTCGATTCGTGCAGGCCCAGCTCGTCGGCGATCTCGCGCAGCACCAGCGGCTTCATCGCGATCTCGCCGTGGGTGAAAAAGTTCTTCTGCCGCTCGACGATGGCCTGCGAGACGCGCAAGATGGTATCGAAGCGCTGCTGGATGTTCTTCATGAACCAGCGCGCCTCTTGCAGCCTTGCGCCCAGGGCTTGGCTGGACTCGCTGCCGCGCTGTTGCCGCAGGGCCTGGGCGTAGAGGTCGTTGATGCGCAACCTCGGCATCACGTCGGGGTTGAGCACCACCTTCCAGCCGCGGCCGGACTTCTGCACGATCACGTCGGGCACGATGATGTGGGCCTCAGCGCGCGCAAAGGGCCGTCCCGGCTTGGGCTCGCAGGCCACGATGAGGCTTTGCGCCTGCTTGATCAGCTCTTCGTCGGCACCCGTGGCGGCCATCAGCTTTTTCACGTCACGCCGCGCCAACGCCTCGAGGTGGCCTTGGCAGATCATCAGCGCGATGATCTGGGCCTCGCTGCGCGGCAGGGCGCGCAACTGCAGGCACAGGCACTCGGACAGGTCGCGCGCGCCCACGCCGGTGGGCTGCAGGCTGTGCAGCCACTTCAGCGCGCAGCGTAGCCGCTCGAGCAGTTCCTCGCGCGCGGCCTCGTCCTCGCCAGCCAGGTGGGCGGCGATGTCCTCCAAGGCATCGGCGAGGTAGCCGTCGTCGTCGAGCGACTCGATCAGCACTCTCACCGCGGCGGCATCCTCGGGCGACAGGCGCATGCCCAGCAACTGCTGGCGCAGGTGATCTTGCAGGCTGATGCCGGGGCTGGCACGGTCGATGGGGTCGAGCTCGTCGTCGTCACTGCCGCTGCGGCTGCCCGGCGTCTCGCGGATGCCGTCGAAGTCGTCGCGCTCGGTGCCGTTTTCCCAGTCGTCGCGCTCGGTGGCGCCGACCTCCAGCGTGTCCACCCCGCCGGCATCGGCCGCCTCGAAGCCGTCGCCAGCCTCGGCGTCGGCCTGGGCCTCGCGCTCGCGGGTGGCCGGCGCCTCGGGCAGCGAGGACAGGCCCGGCATCGGGTCGCCGCCATCATCTTCGGGTTCGAGGAAGGGGTTTTGCTCCAGCATCTGCTCGACCTCCTGGTGGAGTTCGAGCGTGGACAGCTGCAGCAGGCGGATGGACTGCTGCAGCTGCGGCGTCAGCGCCAGGTGCTGGGACAGCCGGACCTGCAGGGAAGGCTTCATCACATCTTCCCCGTCCTACATGCGGAAATGCTCGCCGAGATAGACCTTTCGCACGTCGGCGTTCTCGACGATCTCGGCGGGTGTGCCCTGGGCCAGCACGCGGCCCTCGCTGATGATGTAGGCGTGGTCGCAGATGCCCAGGGTCTCGCGCACGTTGTGGTCGGTGATGAGCACCCCGATCCCGCGCGACTTGAGGAAACTGATGATGCGTTGGATCTCGATCACCGCGATCGGGTCGACCCCGGCGAAGGGCTCGTCCAGCAGGATGAAGCGCGGCTGCGTGGCCAGGGCGCGTGCGATCTCCACGCGACGGCGCTCGCCGCCCGACAGCGAGGGGGCGGGCGCATGGCGCAGCTTCTCGATCGACAGCTCGGCCAGCAGCTCGTCGAGCTGGTGCGTGATCACCGTCTCGTCCAACGGCCGGCCCTGCGCGTCGCGCTGCAGCTCGAGCACCGCGCGGATGTTCTCCTCGACCGTGAGCTTGCGGAAGATCGAGGCCTCCTGCGGCAGGTAGCTCAGGCCCAGGCGCGAACGCTCATGGATGGGCCGGCGCTCCACGCGCCGGCCGTCGATGCGGATCTCGCCGGCGTCCACCGGCACCAGGCCCACGATCATGTAGAAGCTGGTGGTCTTGCCCGCCCCGTTGGGCCCCAGCAGCCCCACGACCTCACCGCTCTTCACCGACAGGTGCACGTCCTTGACCACCTGACGCGCGCCGTAGCGCTTTTGCAGGCCCGAGACGTCCAGGCGGCTGCCCTGCCCGGGCGGCGCCGGCTTGTGCAGGGGCGTCAACGCGGGTCTCCACGCTGGGCACCGGACGACGGGGTCAGCACCCCGCGCACCCGGCCGTCCCCGCCGCCTTCGGCACCGCCTTGCACGCTGAAGGTCTCGGTCACGTTGTCGTAGGTGATGGTCTGGCCGGTGATTTCGTCGGCCACGTCCGAGCCGCGCAGGCGCCGGATCACGGCTTGGCCACTTAGGCGCAACGTGTCGGTACGGCCGTCATAGTCGATGCGGCTGGCGCGGCCTTCGAGGTGCTCGTCCACGCCGTCACGCTTCTGACGAAAATAGGCCGGCTGCCCAACCGTGCCCGTGGCCGTGGCGCTGTGATGACCTTCGGGCGATTGGCGCACCTCCACCCGGTCGGCCCGCAAGACCAAGGTGCCCTTGGTCACCTCGACTTGGCCCGTGAGCACATTCACTCGGCGCACATCGTCGTAGCGCAAGCTGTCGGCCGTGAACCTCAGAGGCTGGTCCCGGTCGGCCCGCTCGGCCCAGACCGCTGCGCTGAGCATCCAGGCCACGGCCAGCGCCAGCCCCGGCGCGCGGCGCCAGGCTGGTACAGAAAAGGGGCGGCGGGGGCTCATGAAGGCACGAAACTTGCAGTTTCTGCGATTCTAGCCCAGGCCGCGGCCCTCGCGCGAGGGCCGGGAGCAGGTTTCGTGCCGGGCCGGGGTGGCCCGATCCGTCAGCGGCCGGCGCGCGCCTGGCCGATCAGGTAATCGGCCACCTGCAGCGAGCGCTCCAGCGATCCGGCCAGGGCCCCAGAGGTCCAGTAGCGGCCGTTGATGCCGATGGCGGGAACGCCGTCGATCTTGTAGCCCTCGGCGATCTGCTTGGCCTGGCGGGTCTTGGTCTGCACGCCAAAGGAGTTGAAGGCCTCGAGGAACTTGGCGCGATCGAGCCCTTGGCGGGCCATGAAGTCGGCGATGGCCTCGGGCTTGTTCAGCGGGTTGCGCTCGACATGGACCGCATGGAAGACTTTTTTGTGCAGGGCCTGGACCTGCCCCAGGGCCTCCAGCGCGTAGTAGATGCGCTGGTGGACGACGAACTCATCGCGGAAGGCCACCGGCACGCGGCGGTAGACCACATCGGCCGGCAGCTTGGCCGCCCAGGGTTCGATCAGGGGCTGGAAGCGGTTGCAGTGCGGGCAGCCGTACCAGAAGAACTCGACGACTTCGATCTTCCCCTCGGTGCCGCCGGCCAGCGGCGGGCGCAGCACCACGTATTCGCCCGACTTGGGGGCCTGGGCCTGGACGGCCGCAGACCCCAAGCCGGCCAGCGCCAGGACGGCCGCGCACCCGGCGGTGGTGAATTCACGTCGCTTCATCGAGTGATCCTTTCGTTCTTTGCGACATAACGCAGCCCAGGTGGATCCGGTCGACCGGCCGAAGTTCAGCCGCCCATCCTCCCGATCCGCCCGCTCAACGCGGCGCGCGCACCAGGGCGGCGTCGATGCCATTGCTCTTGAGCCGATCCTGGGCGCGATCGGCCTCGGCCTGGGTGTCGAAGGGGCCCAGGCGCACCCGGTAAACCGTGCGGCCGCTTTGCTCGCGTTCGCTCACGCGGGCGCTCAAGCCCAGCATCGCCAGACGGGCACGCTGCTGCTCGGCCTCGTCGGCGCGGGTGAAGGCCCCGGCCTGCACGAAGTAGACCGCAGGGGCTTCAGTGACCGCCGCCGGGGCCGGATCGGCGCCGGAAAGGATGGCCGCCGGATCCCGCGGGGCGGGTCGCGCCGTGCCCTGGCGCAACCCCGGAGGCACGTCGGGCAGCGGTTGGGAGGCCGCCGGGGCGCTCGGCGCGGCGCTGCGCCCCTGCAGCGGGGCGTTGGGGTTCCAGTGGCGGTTGCGCTCGGCCTCGGCCGCCTCCTGCTCGGCCGTGCGCGAGGGCACCTTGTTGACGAAGGGGATGGGCACCTTGGTGACGTACAGCGCCACCGCCAAGGCCAGGGCCAGGCCAACCAGCACGCCCACCACCAAACCCAAGGCGAATCCGCCGCGTTGCTTATTCATCGGGGAGAGTTTCCTTGCACAAGCAGGCACATGCAGCCCATTGTGACGCAGCGCGCCGGTTCACATCTTGGTCGGCGCGCTCACGCCCAGCACGGACAGACCGTTGTGCAGCACCTGCCGCGTGGCCATCAGCAAGGCCACCCGGGCACGCGCCAGCTCGGCATCATCCACCAAGAAGCGCTCGGCCGCATAGTAGGTATGGAAGGCGCTGGCCACCTCGCGCAGATAGAAAGCCACGTCGTGCGGTGCCAGGTTTCGCGCAGCGGCCGACAGCATGCCCGGATACTCGGCCAGCTTGAGCATCAGCGCCGCCTCGGCCGGCATCACCAGACGACCCAGGTCGGCTCGCGGCAAGGTGGCCGGGTCTCCGCCGTGCTGCTGACGCCACTGCTCGACCACCGAGCAGATGCGCGCATGGGCGTACTGAACGTAGTACACCGGGTTCTCGTCGTTTTGCTTGAGCGCGAGGTCCACGTCGAAGGTGAACTCGGTATCGGCCTTGCGGCTGATCAGGAAGAAGCGCACGGCATCGCGACTGGTCCACTCGATCAGGTCGCGCAGGGTCACGTAGGAGCCGGCACGTTTGGAGATCTTCACCTCCTGCCCACCGCGCATGACGGTGACCATCTTGTGCAGTACGTAATCCGGGTAACCCTCGGGGATGCCCACACCGGCGGCCTGCAAGCCGGCGCGCACCCGCGCAATCGTGCCATGATGGTCGGTGCCCTGGATGTTGATGACCTTGGTGTAGCCGCGCTCCCACTTGGTGATGTGGTAGGCCACGTCGGGCACGAAGTAGGTGTAGGTGCCGTCGGACTTGCGCATCACGCGGTCCTTGTCGTCACCGTACTCGGTGGTGCGCAGCCACAGGGCACCGTCGCGTTCGTAGGTCTTGCCCGCCTCGATCAGGCGCTGCACGGTGCGCTCGACGCGCCCGCTGGTGTACAGGCTCGACTCCAGGTAGTAGTGGTCGAACTTCACGCCGAAGGCCTGCAAGTCCAGATCCTGCTCGTGGCGCAGGTAGGCCACCGCGAACTGGCGGATGCCGTCGAGGTCGTCCGGGTCGCCCGAAGCGGTGAACTCGCGGTCGTCGGCCTTGACGGTCTTCTTCGCGAGGAAGTCAGCGGCGATGTCGGCGATGTACTCGCCGTTGTAGGCCGACTCAGGCCAGCCGGGGTCGCCGGGCTTGAGCCCCTTGATGCGGCATTGGGTGGAGATCGCCAGGGTCTGGATCTGCACGCCGGCGTCGTTGTAATAGAACTCGCGCGTGACCTGGTCGCCCTGGGTCTCGAACAGGCGACAGATCGCATCGCCCAGCGCCGCCTGGCGGCCATGACCCACGTGCAGCGGCCCGGTGGGGTTGGCCGAGACGAACTCCACCATCACATGCCGGCCGGTGGCGGCCTGGCGGCCGTAGGCCTCGCCGCTGGCCAGGATGTCGGCCACCACGGCCTGCTTGGCCGCAGGCTTGAGGCGCAGGTTGATGAAGCCCGGACCGGCGATCTCCAAGCTGTCAACCCAGCGCTCAAAGGCCTCGCGCCGGCGCAGGCCGTCCACCAGGGCCTGCGCCAACTCGCGCGGGTTCTTCTTCAGCGGGCGGGCGAGCTGCATCGCGCAGGTGATCGCCAGATCCCCATGCGAGGCCTGCTTGGGGCTTTCGAAGGCGGCCACCGCGGCGGCTTCGGGGGCCAGGGTCGCCAGTTCGGCGGCCAGGTCGTCCAGGAGTTCTTGCTTGGCGCGGATCATCCAGAGATTTTACGGTGCAGCCCCCTGCCGCCCGGCCTTGGCGGACGGACACAGTTCGATACATTTGAGCCGCTGTGGCTTGCGCAGCGTCAGACGCAGTGAAATGATGCGCAGGTCATGACGACCCCGAGCGCCCCCACCGTCGACAACCTCGCCGAGCCGCCCTCCGGCCTGCCCGCCCATATCGGCGAGTACCGGGTGGTGCGCAAGCTCGGCGAGGGCGCCACCAGTGAGGTCTTTCTGTGCCACGACGCCTTCCACGACCGCGATGTGGCCATCAAGCTGGTGCGCCCCTCGGCGCTGCGTGACCCGGTGGACGGGCGTTACTACTCGCGATTTTTCGCAGCCGAGGCCTCGCTGGTGGGACGGCTGCACCATCCGCACATCGTGCAGCTGTACGATGCCGTGGACGGACCCGACGAGGCCTATCTGGTGATGGAGTACGTCGAGGGCACGACCCTCAAGTCTTATTGCCGGGCCGACCAGTTGCTGCCGCTGGAGCTCATCGTCGAGATCGGTTTCAAGTGCGCCATGGCCCTGGGCTACGTCTTCCGGCAGGGCTTGATCCATCGCGACATCAAGCCGGCCAACATCCTGGCGGTGACCAGCGCGGGGCAGATCACCGACGTGAAACTCACCGACTTCGGCAGCGTGCTGCACCTGCAGTCCGACACCACCCAGGTGCACCGCGTCGGCTCGCTGGCCTACATGTCGCCCGAGCAGATCGACGGCGGCCCGCTGAACGCCCAATCGGACATGTACGCGCTGGCGGCGGTGCTGTACCACCTGATCACCGGCCACCCGCCGGTGGAGGCCCAATCACAGGGCGAGATGATCCAGCAAGTGCTCTATGGCCCGGTGGTGGCGCCCAGCGAACGTCGCCAGGGGGTGTCCACCGCAGTGGACGAGGTCATCTTGCGCGCACTGAACAAGGCCCCGGCCGACCGCTACGACCACTGGGACGACTTCGCCCATGCGCTGGCCGGCCTGATCGCCAGCCGCCAGGTGCCGCGCGGCAACCTCCAGGCCGTGCTCGATTCCGAACGCTTCAGCCTGCTGCGCTCGCTGGATTTCTTCCGCCAGTTCGACGACGTGGAGCTGTGGGAGGTGGTGCACCAGGCCCGCTGGCAGCGCTTCGGTTTCGGCCACAAGCTGATGTCGCGCGGCGAGCGCGGACGCGACTTCCACGTGATCGCGCAAGGGTCGGTCGATGTGCTGCGCGACGGGCTGCGCGTCGAATCGCTGGGCGCGGGCTCCACCGTGGGCGAGATGGCCTACCTGGCGCCCAGCAAGGAGCCACGGCTGCGCACCGCCGACGTGGTCGTGACCGAGCCGGTCACCACGATCTCTTTCACACCCGAAAGCCTGCGCCGCATGAGCCTGGCCTGCCGTGATCGCTTCAATGAAGCCTTCATTGCCGTGCTGGTGCGCCGCCTGCATGCGGCCCACGAAGCCTTGTCACATCCCCAGCGCATCCTGTGATGCGCCTTGATCCACGCCCGCAGGAGAGACCCCCATGAAGACCCTCGTGATCGCCGTGACCCTGGCCCTGGCCGCCGGCCTCTCGCTGGCCCAGGAGGCCAAGGAACCCACCCGCCAACAGGCCCGCATGGCCGAGTGCAACAAGAAAGCGGCCGACATGAAAGGCGAGGAGCGCAAGGCCTTCATGAAAGACTGCCTCACCGACAAGCGCAAGGCCCAGCAGGACAAGATGAAGGCCTGCAATGCCGAGGCCGGAGCCTTGAAGGGCGACGAGCGCAAGGCCTTCATGAGCCAATGCCTCAAAAAGGATTGATCATCGCGTCCAGACCCCGCGCGCCAGCAGGCTGCCCGCCAGGGGCAGCAGCAACAGCACATGGGCCTGGATCATGACCCAGCGGCGCGCCTGGCGCACCTCCCCTTCCGGGGGGAGCCCCTGCCCGGCAGCCAACGCCGCGCGCCAGCGGCGGTAGGCCCGCGCCGGCGGGATGGCCATCAGGCCGATGGCGACGAAGACGGTGAACTTCAGGTGCAGCAGCGGCTGGGCCCAGGCCCAGTCCCAGCCTTTCGCGCCCCACCAGGCGCGCGCCAGCCCGGTGGCCAGCACGGTGAGAGCGGCGATGTCGGTGAGGCGGTCCAGGCGGCCCAGGCGGTGCACCACCGCGGCGTTCATCCATTCCACACGGCACAGCGCCGCCTGGCCGGTCATGAACACGACCAGGCCGAGGATGGCGGCGATGTGGGCATAGGCCAGCAAGGCTTCGAGCAGCATCGTCAGGGCTCCTGGGGGGGCTTGGGGGGCAGGGGCGAGCGCCAGTAGGCTGCATCGCCATAGGTGTGCTTGAGAAAGTCGATCCACAGCCGCACGCGCAGCGGCAGGTGTTTGCGCTGCGCAAAGACAGCGTAGATGCCGTTGGGCGGAGCGGCGAAGTCGTCGAGCACACTCACCAGGCGACCGGCGGCGATGTCGCCCTCCACCTCCCAGGTCGAGCGCCAGGCCAGGCCCAGGCCGGCCAGGCACCACTCGTGCAGCACCTGGCCGTCGGAGCAGTCCACGCGCGAGGGCGGACGCACATGGACGATCGCCCCGTCCACCGTGAAGGCCCAGCCTCGCGTCTGGCTGGCGTCCGAGCTCAGCACGAGGCAGTCGTGCTGGCTCAACTCGGACGGATGCTGCGGCGCCGGCCGGCGCTGCAGGTAGGCCGGCGAGGCCACGCACAGGCGGCGGTTGTCGGCCAGGCGCAGGCTCACCAGGCTGGAGTCGGGCAAGTCGCCCACGCGCACCGCACAGTCGAATCCCTCGTTGACGATGTCCACCACGCGGTCGGACAGGTTCAGCGACAGCGAGACCTCGGGATGCAGCTGCAGGAAGCGCGGCACCAGCGGGGCCACATGGCGGCGCCCGAAACCGGCCGGCGCCGTCACGCGCAGATGACCACTGGCCTTGACGCCGCCAGCCGAGACGCTCGCCTCGGCATTGGCCAGGTCGGTGAGCAGGCGCTGGCAGTCCTCCAGGAAGGCGCTGCCCTCGTGCGTGAGGCTGATGCGCCGCGTCGTGCGCACCAGCAGCTTCACGCCCAAGCGGGCCTCCAGCGCATCGATGCGCCGACCGATCACGGCCGGGGCCACGCCCTCGAGGTGGGCTGCCGCCGTCAGGCTCCCTTTGGTGGCCACCTGGACAAAAGATTCGATCTGTTTGAGTTTATCCATGACGGATTCGTCACAAATCACCCGCCAGACTACGCCTCGAAAAGTCAAAGATCAAGCAATTTCTCAGGGATTAATTGTTTGGCCTGGTTTGAATACAGTGCATGCCATGGCCACCCTTCCCTTGCCCTTCCAGGCCGTGCTTTTCGATGCCTACGGCACGCTGTTCGATGTCTACAGCGTGGCGCTGGCGGCCGAGCAGCTCTTCCCGGGTCGCGGCGAGGCGCTGGCCGCGCTGTGGCGCGACAAGCAGATCGAATACACCCGGCTGGTGAGCATGGCCGACCCTGGCGGCGCGCGCTACCGGCCCTTCTGGGAGCTCACGCGCGACGGGCTACGCCATGCCTGTGCGCGCCTGGGCCTGCCGCTGTCGCGCGAACGCGAGGAGCGGCTGATGAACCAATACCGCCACCTCAGCGCCTTCCCCGAGAACCGCGAGACGCTGCGGGCCCTGCGCTCCCGGGGGCTGCCCACCGGCATCCTGAGCAACGGCGACCCGGCGATGCTGGAGGTGGCCGTCAAGAGTGCGGGCCTGTCCGACGTTGTGGACCATGTCATCAGCGTCGAGCCGGTGCGCTGCTTCAAGCCCGACCCGCGCGTCTATGCGCTGGGCCTGTCGGTGCTGCGCCGCCGCCAGCCCACGCTTGCGCCCCGCCAAGTCTTGTTCGTCTCGAGCAACGGCTGGGATGCGGTAGGGGCCACCTGGTTCGGCTACACCACCTTCTGGCTCAACCGCAGCGGCGCCCCGCCGGAGGAACTGGGCACCGCCCCCAGCCACGAGGGACGCAACCTGCGCGACCTGATGGCCCTGGTCGATGGTGTGGCGCCCCGCCCCGCCCGATCCTGAGCCGCCCGACCCCGAACTCCTTTGTTTCTTTCTCTTCGAGGACACGACCCATGAGCCAACGCACCACCGTTCATCGCCTGCAAGTCGCCACCGAGCTGTACCGCTTCATCGAAGACCAGGTGCTGCCGGCCACCGGAGTGGACAGCCGCGCCTTCTGGGCCGGCTTCGATGCGATCGTGCACGACCTGGCTCCGAAGAATGCCGCACTGCTGGCCGAGCGCGACCGCCTGCAGGCCGAGCTCGATGCCTGGCATGCCGCTCACCCTGGCCCCATCACCGACGTGCCGGCCTACCGTGCCTTCCTCGAGCGGATCGGCTACCTGCTGCCCCAGCCCGCGCACGTGCAGGCCACCACGGCCAACGTGGACGCCGAGCTGGCCGTGCAGGCCGGGCCGCAGCTCGTGGTGCCCATCCTGAACGCCCGCTACGCGCTCAACGCCGCCAATGCGCGTTGGGGTTCGCTGTACGACGCGCTGTACGGCACGGACGCCATCGCCGAGACCGACGGCGCCGAGAAAGGCTCGGGCTACAACCCGGTGCGCGGCGCCAAGGTGATCGCGTTCGCGCGCAACTTCCTCGACCAGGCCGCACCGCTGGCCCAGGGCTCGCACAAGGAGGCCACCGGCTACCGCGTGGAAGGCGGTCAGTTGCGCGTGGCGCTGCGCAGCGGCAGCACCGGACTGCAGGATCCGGCCCAGTTCGTCGGCTACCAAGGGGAGCCGGGAGCCCCCTCGGCCGTGCTGCTGCGCCACCACGGCCTGCACGTGGAGATCCGCATCGACCGCCACAGCGCGATCGGCGGCACCGACCCGGCCGGCGTGGCCGACGTGGTGCTGGAGTCCGCGCTGTCGACCATCCTGGACCTCGAGGACTCGGTGGCCGCCGTCGACGCGGCCGACAAGGTGGCCGGCTACCGCAACTGGCTGGGCATCCTGCAGGGCACGCTGACCGAGGAGGTCTCCAAGGGCGGCAAGACCTTCACGCGCCGCCTGAACCCCGATCGCGAGTACACCGGGCCCGACGGCAAGCCCGTGGTGCTGCACGGTCGCTCGCTGCTGTTCGTGCGTAACGTGGGCCACCTGATGACCAACCCGGCCATCCTGTACGACGGCGGCAAAGAAATCCCGGAAGGGATCATGGACGCGGTGATCACGACCACCATCGCGCTGGTCGATCTGCGCCGCCAGGGCGGGCTGCGCAATTCGCGCACCGGCAGCGTCTACATCGTCAAGCCCAAGATGCACGGCCCGGCCGAGGTGGCCTTTGCCAGCGAACTGTTCGGCCGCGTCGAGCAGCTGCTGGGCCTGCCCGACAGCACCGTGAAGCTGGGCATCATGGACGAGGAGCGCCGCACCAGCGTGAACCTGAAGGCCTGCATCGCCGCGGCGGCCAGCCGCGTGGCCTTCATCAACACCGGCTTCCTGGACCGCACCGGCGACGAGATCCACACGGCCATGCGCGCCGGCCCCATGCTGCGCAAGGGCGACATGAAGACCACGAAGTGGATCGCCGCCTACGAGCGCAACAACGTGCTGGTAGGCCTGAAGTGCGGCCTGCGCGGGCGCGCCCAGATCGGCAAGGGCATGTGGGCCATGCCCGACCTGATGGCCGCGATGCTCGAACAGAAGATCGCTCACCCCAAGGCCGGCGCCAACACCGCCTGGGTGCCCTCGCCCACCGCGGCCACGCTGCATGCCTTGCACTACCACCAGGTGGACGTGGCCGCGGTCCAGCGCGAGCTGGAGAAGATCGATGCCGACGCCGAACGCGACGCCATCCTGAACGACTTGCTGCAGGTGCCGGTGGCCCCGAGCCCGAACTGGTCCGCGGCCGAGAAGCAGCAGGAGCTGGACAACAACGTGCAGGGCATCCTGGGCTACGTGGTGCGCTGGATCGACCAGGGCGTGGGCTGCTCCAAGGTGCCCGACATCCACAACGTGGGCCTGATGGAAGACCGCGCGACGCTGCGCATCTCCAGCCAGCACATCGCCAACTGGCTGCTGCACGGCATCGTGAGCGAGGCCCAGGTGCGCGAGACCTTCGGCCGCATGGCCGCGGTGGTGGACCGCCAGAACGCCGGCGACCCCGCCTACAAGAGCCTGGTGGCCCACCCCGAGGGCGCAGCCTTCCAGGCCGCGCAGGACCTGGTCTTCAAGGGCGTCGAGCAGCCCAGCGGCTACACCGAGCCGCTGCTGCACGCCTGGCGCCTGAAGGTGAAGGCCGCTCAGTCCAGCTGAAGCTTCGCCGCCAGCTCGCGCAGGCGCTCGATCCCGGGCTCCTTGCGCGGCCAGACCAGCCCCACGCCGTCGCCTTCGTGGCGCGGCAGCACGTGCAGGTGCAGGTGGGGCACGGTCTGCCACCCGGCCGGCTTGTTGGCCTGCAGCACCGTGATGCCCGCCGGCTGGAAGGCCGCCTGCACCGCACGGGCGATGCGGCGGGCCGCCCGCATCAGCGCGGCGGCCTCGTCCTCGGTGCAGTCCAGCAGGGTCTCGCAGGGCCGCTTGGTGGCCACGATCACGTGGCCGTCGTTGACCTGGCCGGCATCCATGAAGGCAAAGACCAGGTCGTCTTCATAGACCTTGGCACAGGGCCATTCGCCCGACAACAGGCGTTGGAAGACGGTGGGGGCGGTCATGGGCGGGTCTCCTCTCGAGGCAAAGCCCCGATGATGGCGCACCCTGCCGGGGTTCAGCGAGCGGGCTGACCCGACCCTTCACGCGCGCCCTGGCAGCTCACGCAGCGCCGCGCGGCCGGGTTCAGCCGCAGGCGGTCGAAGGGGATGGTCGCACTGCAGTCCTCGCAAAGACCGTAGTGCGCATCGCCAACGCGCTCCAGCGCGCGTGTCACCTCGCGCAGTTCGATCTGCTCCAGGTCGGTCAGGGCCTGATCGACCTCGCGGTCGGAAGCGTGGGCAGGGGCGTCGTCATCGTCCTGGGTCAGCACCTGACGCGCGTGGTCCACACGCGAGTGCCCCTCTTGATGAAGGTCGCGCTGGCGCAGCAGATCCTGCAGCCGCAGGCGCAGGGTGTTCTCCAGCATCGCGCGCTGTCCGGCCGTCAGATGGTGGCTCATGCGGGGCTCCTTTTCACGCCCGCATCGTCGCACCAGGGCCGGCAGTCGATCTTGATATTGCGCAAGGCCGGTCGACGGCACAATCAGCGGATCGTGAGCTTTTCAGGGATCGAGGCATGTGCCAATTGCTCGGCATGAACTGCAACACCCCCACCGACATCGTGTTCAGCTTCACGGGCTTTGCCACGCGCTCGCAGGAGCATGCCGACGGCTTCGGCATCGCCTTCTTCGAGGGCAAGGGCGTGCGGCTCTTCGTGGACCCGCAGGCGGCGCTGCACTCGCCGGTGGCCGAGCTCGTGCGCCGTTACCCGATCCGCAGCACCCATGTGATCGCCCACATCCGAAAGGCCACCCAGGGCGACGTGCGGCTGGAGAACTGCCACCCCTTCGTGCGCGAACTCTGGGGCCGCTACTGGGTATTTGCGCACAACGGCGACCTGAAGGGCTATGCACCGCACCTGCACGCCGCCTTCCGCCCCGTGGGCGACACCGACAGCGAGGCGGCCTTCTGCTGGCTGATGCAGGAGCTGGCCAAGAACCACGCGAGGGTGCCCACGCCCGAGCAACTGACCGAGACCCTGACCGAGCTGGTGCCGCAGGTGGCGCGGCATGGCACCTTCAACTTCATGCTGAGCAACGGGCATGCGCTGTGGGCGCACTGCTCCACCCAGTTGCACTACCTGGTGCGAGAGCACCCCTTCCGCCCGGCCACGCTGCAGGACCAGGATCTGAGCGTGAACTTCGCCGAACTGGCCTCGCCCCAGGACCGGGTGGCCGTGATCGTGACGGAGCCCCTCACCTGCGACGAGGCCTGGACGGCCTTTGCGCCGGGGGAGCTCAAAGCCTTCGTGGACGGCCGACCGCTGGCCCCGGCTCCCCTGCCTTGAACCGCCCCCCTCGAAAGCAGCAACGATGCCCTATCAACTCCAGATCAACGGCCGCCCGCACGAGGTGCCGGACGAGACGGTCGATCCCTCGATGCCCCTGCTGTGGGTGCTGCGCGACGTGCTGCAGCTCACCGGCACGAAGTTCGGCTGCGGCATTGCCGCCTGCGGAGCCTGCACCGTGCGGGTGGACGGCCGGGCGGTGCGCTCGTGTGTCACGCCGCTGGCCTCGGTGGCCGGACGCGCCATCCAGACCATCGAGGGCCTGGGCACGCCGCAGGCCCCGCACCCGCTGCAATCGGCCTGGATCGCCCACCAGGTGCCGCAGTGCGGCTACTGCCAAAGCGGCATGCTGATGGCCGCGGCGGCCCTGCTGGAGAGCACGCCCGAGCCCACCGATGCGCAGATCGATGCGGCGATCACCAACCTGTGCCGCTGCGGCACCTATCCGCGCGTGCGCGAGGCCATCCGCACAGCGGCCGTGCAGATGCGGCCGGCGCGGCCGCAGCGCCAGCCACTGAAAGTCAAGTCCGCATGAAGCGCCGGCACTTCCTGCTCAGTGCCGCTGCCACCGGCGGCGCGCTGGTGGTCGGCTGGGGGGCTTGGCCGGTGCGTGACCGCATCGGGCGGCGCGGTTCCCTGACTTCGAACGATAGCGAGGTCCGGCTCAATGGCTGGCTCAAGATCACCGCCGACGGCCTGGTGGTGCTTGCGATGGCCCGCAGCGAGATGGGCCAGGGCGTGCACACCGCCTTGCCGATGCTCGTGGCCGAGCAGCTCGACATCGGCCTGGACCGGATCCGGCTGGAACAGGCCGGGCCTGAATCGCTGTACGGCAACGTGGCGATGTTCCTGGGGGCCCTGCCCTTCCACCCCGACGACCGCGAGCCCGGCCACGAAACGCGCACGGTGCGCGCGGGCCGCTGGTTCGTCACCAAGCTGGCGCGCGAGCTGGGCATCAACGTCACTGGGGGATCGTCGAGCATCGCCGATGCCTGGGAGGTGTTGCCGCTGGCCGCGGCCACGGCACGCGCCGAACTGCTGGGCGCCGCAGCCTTGCAGTGGCGGCTGCCGGTGGACGAGCTGCGCATCGTGAACGGGATCATTGAACACGAATCCGGGGTGCGCGGGCACTTCGGCGAGTTCGCGCGCCAGGCCGCGGCGCTCACCGTCAGCGCCCGCAACATCCACGTGAAGCCACGCGAAGCCTGGCAACTGATCGGCCGGCAACCCCTGCGCACCGACGTGCCGGCCAAGGTGAACGGCACAGCCGTCTTCGGCATGGACGTCAAGCCCGAGGGCCTGCTGTATGCCGTGGTGCGCCACTGCCCGATGCTGGGCGGCAGTGCAGCGCGTGTGGACGTCGATGCCACGCTGCGCCGCCCCGGCGTGGAGCGCGTGGTGCGCCTGGGCCGCACGGCCGGTGCCACCTCGGGCGTGGCGGTGGTGGCGCGCAGCACCTGGCATGCGATGCAAGCGGCGCGCACCATGGACGTGGTGTGGCGCCCCCCGCCCCACGACCCGGCGGTGGGCCTGCTCGACACGCAGCGCATCGACGAGGCCCTGGAGCGGGCCGCCCGCGAGGCGCACGAGCGCGCCGGCGGCGTGCCCTTCCATCGCCGCGGTGACGTGGACGCAGCCGAAGCTGCCGCCGCACGCCGTCTCGAGGTCGTCTACCACGCCCCCTACCTGGCTCACGCCACCATGGAGCCGATGAACTGTACGGCCCAGGTGCGCGATGGCCGCGTCACCGTGTGGGCGCCCACCCAGGCGCCCACCTTCGCCCGCGAGGTGGCCGCGCGCGTGGCCGGCGTGGACGTGGACGCCGTGGACCTGCACATCACCCTGCTCGGCGGTGGCTTCGGCCGCCGCCTGGACGTGGACTACGTGGCCCAGGCCGTGCGCATCGCGATGGAGACCGGCGGCCGCCCGGTGCAACTGGTGTGGCCGCGCGAGGAAGACTTCACCCACGACTTCTACCGCCCGGCCGGTGTGGCCGTGATGCGTGCCGCGCTGGACGCGCGCGGCCGCCCCCAGGCCCTGCGCATGACCGTGGCCGGCGACGCCATCACGCCGCGCTGGATCGCGCGCAACCGCCCCGCCTGGGCCACGCGCTTCGACGCGCCGGACAAGACGGCCGCCGAGGGCTTCTTCGACCTGCCCTACGACGTGCCCCACCAGCGCATCGCGCAGCAGGCCACGCGCAGCGGCGTGCCCATCGGCTACTGGCGCTCGGTGGGCCATTCCCACCATGCCTTCTTCACCGAATGCTTCATCGACGAGCTGGCCCACGAGGCCGGCCAGGATCCGGTGGCCTTCCGCCTCAGTCTGCTGGACAAGCACCCGCGCTTTGCCACCGTGCTCAAGCTCGCCGCCGAGAAGGCTCAATGGGACCGGCCGCTGCCCCCCGGGCGCGCCCGCGGTGTGGCCCTGCACGAAAGCTTCGGCTCCATCGTCGCCGAGGTGATGGAGGTGTCGCTCGACAACGGTCGCCCGCGCGTGCACCGTTTGGTCTGCGCGATCGACTGCGGCACCGTGGTGCACCCGGGCATCGTGGCCCAGCAGATGGAAGGCGGGGTGATCTTCGGCCTGAGCGCCGCGCTCTACGGACGGGTGGACATCCGCCAGGGCGAAGTGGTGCAAAAGAACTTCGACACCGCGCGCCTGCTCTCGCTGGCCGAGACCCCCGCGATCGAAACCCACATCGTGCCCAGCACCTTGCCCCCCGGCGGCGTGGGCGAGCCCGCCACCCCGCCGGCGGCGCCGGCCCTGGTCAATGCCTGGTTCGCCCTGACAGGGCAGCGCGTGCGGCGGCTGCCACTGCTGGCACCGCCGGCCTGATCACCGCCGCGCCGCGTTGAGCTCGTCGCGCGTGGCCATCGCCGCGCGCCGCGCGGCCTCGGCGAAGTCGAGGCCGCTGCTGGCGTAGAGCACGCTGCGGCCCACGTTGACCACCACCAGGCCGGTGATGCGACCCTCGTGCTCGCGGTAGCCCGCCTTCACGGTGGCGGTGGCATCGCCCCCTTGGGCCCCCACACCGGGAATCAGCAGCGGCACGGTGGGCGCCAGTTCACGCACGCGCGCGATCTCGGCCGGGAAGGTGGCGCCCACCACCAGGCCGAGCTGGCCGGTGGTGTTCCAGGGACCTTGCGCCAGACGGGCGAGGTGTTCGTACAGGCGCGGCTGGCCCTCCACCTCGGCCAGACGCTGGTTTTGCAGGTCCGAGCCGCCGGGGTTGGAGGTGCGGCACAGCAGGATCGCGCCTTTGGTCGGATAGCGCAGGTAGGGCTCGATGGAGTCGAAGCCCATGAAGGGCGAGAGCGTGACCGCATCGGCCCCGTAGCGCTCGAAAGCCTCGCGGGCGTACTGCTCGGCGGTGGTGCCGATGTCTCCGCGCTTGGCGTCCAGGATCACCGGCACCTGCGGCGCCACGGCGCGGATGTGCGCCATCAGCCGCTCGAGCTGGTCTTCGGCGCGGTGGGCGGCGAAGTAGGCGATCTGGGGCTTGTAGGCGATGACCAGATCGCGGGTGGCCTCGACGATGGCCGCGCAGAAGTCGAAGATGCGCGAGGCCTCGCCGCGCCAGGGCGAGGGGAACTTGGCTGGATCGGGGTCCAGCCCCACGCACATCAGCGAGTCGTTGAGGCGTTCGGCGGCGTGGAGCTGGTCGAGAAAGGGCATGCCCTCGATTGTAGAAGGCCCCTACTTGCCGCCGTACTTGGCCAGCAGGTCGCGCGCGTCTTGCAGCAGCGCCTTGCCGCTCGCGCCGCGCTTGTCGATATCGGCCACCCACTCGTCATACAGCGAGGCCGAAGCCGCGATCCAGTGGTCCAGCTCGCTGGCCGGCACGGTGTACAGGGTGTTGCCCCGGTCGACGGCGGCTTTGCGGCCGGCGGCCTTGCTGTCGTCCCAGATCTGGCCGATCTGCCGAGACAAGGCCATGCCGCTGTTGCGGTCGATCACCGCTTTCAGATCGGCGGGCAAGCTGTCGTACTTCGCCTGGTTCATGCCGAAGATGAACACGGCCGAGTACAGCGCGGGCTTGGACGGGTCAGTCTCGGAGTGGAACTTCACCATCTCCTGCAGCCGCAGCGAGGGCATCACCTCCCAAGGCAGCAGGAAGCCGTCGATCACGCCCTTGCTCACCGCCTCAGGAATGGCCGGCAGCGGCATGCCCACCGGCGAGGCGCCGAGCTTGGTCAAGAGCTTGTTGGTCTGGCGCGTGGGCGCTCGCATCTTCAAGCCCTTGAAGTCGGCCAGGGTGCGCACGGGCCGATCGCGGGTGTGCACATAACCCTGGTCATGCACCCACACGGCCAGGATCTTGGTGCCGGGGAATTCCTTGAGCGCATGCTTTTGCAGATAGTCCCAGGCCGCCTGCGCCCCTGATTCGGCCGAGCGGGTCATGAAGGGCAGCTCGAAGACCTCCATCATCGGAAAGCGCCCGGCGGTGTAGCCCGGCAGGGTGATGGTGAGGTCGGTCACGCCGTCGCGCACCTGGTCCACGAGCTGGGGCGGGGTGCCGCCCAGCGACATGGCCGGGAAGATCTGGCACTTCAGGCGGTTGTTCGATTCGGCGGCCACCTTGTCGCACCAGGGGTTGATGACGCGCTGCGAGGCCATGGCCTGCGTATTCCAGATGTGGTGGAACTTCAGCGTCACCTCCTGCGCCGAGGCAGACAGGGCGGCCACGAGGCCGGCGCAGGCCAAGCCGAGCGGGATCCAGGGTTTCATGGGAGGCTCCTTTCCGTGGGACGGCTCAGCATCGTAGGCACGGCCGCGTCCGGCCAAACTGGGACAAACCGGGAGAACTTCGCCAATCGGTGCGACATGCGCCCCCGGCGTCGGGCAGGGACTGCTGGACTCCCGCCGGCTGCACACAGGGCCGGACGTCGGCCTACAATCATCCGATGAATGTCTGAACCCGCCCATGGACACGCCCGCCCCTGCCCGACGCTCCCTCGTGGACGTGGCCGTTGACGCGATGCGCCAGCGGCTGGAACGCGGCGTGTGGCGCGTGGGCGAGCGCATCCCCATCGAGCCCGAGCTGGCGGCCGAACTGGGCGTGAGCCGCAACACCGTGCGCGAGGCCGTGCGCGTGCTGGCCTTCAGCGGGGTGCTCGAGGTGCGCCAGGGCGACGGCACCTATGTGCGTTCGGCGGTGGACACCACCGACATGGCCCAGGGCCTGAGCGGTGCCTCGCTGCGCGAGCACCTGGAGGTGCGGGCGATGCTGGAGGTGGAGGCTGCCCGGCTGGCCGCCCAGCGCCGCACGCCCGAAGACCAGGAGCGCATCTTCGCCGCCCTGGCCCTGCGCGGCGAGCGGCCCGACAAGCGGCGCCGCGACGTTTTCATCGAGCACGACCTGGCCTTCCACCGTGCCGTGGTCGATGCCGCGCACAACCCGGCGCTGGGCAAGCTCTATGGCTTCTTCGCGCGCGCCGTGCGGGCCACGCTCAAAGGCATGATGGCCCGCCCCGACCTGCCCGAGCCCGACTATGCGGCGCATGCGGCCGTGGCCGAGGCCATCGCCCGTCGCGACCCCGAAGGCGCCGCCCAAGCGGCCCGGGAACTGCTCCAGCCCATCCTCGACGCCCTCGACCCCCTCCCGCCCCCGAAGGCCTGAGTTTGTCCACTGCCTCCCGCCCCGCCTCGTCCGTGGGCCTGCTGATCGCTGGCCTCGTCCTCGTCTGCCTCAACCTGCGCCCGGCGCTGTCCAGCGTTTCGCCGGTGCTGGCCTGGATCCAGGCCAGCCTCGGCCTGTCGGCCACCGCCGCGGGATTGCTGACCACCCTGCCGGTACTGTGTCTGGGCCTGTTCGCCCCGCTGGCGCCGCGCCTGGCCGAGCGCCTGGGACTGGAGCGCACCGTCTTTCTCGCGCTGCTGGTGCTGGCCGCCGGCACGGCCTTGCGCGCGGTGCTGGGAGCCGCCGGGCTCTTCCTCGGCGCCCTGCTGGCTGGTGCGTCCATCGGCGTGACCGGCGTGCTGCTGCCCAGCCTGATCAAGCGTGACTTCCCCCGCCACATCAGCACGATGATGGGGGTCTACACGATGGCCTTGTGCCTGGGGGCGGCCATCGCCGCCGGTGGAACGGTGCCGCTGATGGAGGCCCTGGACGGAAGCTGGCGCGGTGCGTTGGCCGCGTGGGCCGTGCTCGCGGTGGCAGCGGCCGTGCTGTGGTGGCCGCAAGTGCGTGGCCCGTCCTCGGCAGGCCCCACGCCGCCCGGTGCGCCCCTGTGGCGCGACCGCCTGGCCTGGGCGGTCACGCTCCACATGGGTCTACAGTCGGCCCTGGCCTACTGCGTGTTCGGCTGGCTGCCGCCCATCCTGGTCGATCGTGGTGTGGCGCCGCTGCAGGCGGGCCTGGTGGTGTCTGTGTCGGTGCTGGTGCAGCTCGTCACCGCCTTCACAGGCCCGTGGATCGCCATGCGCCTGGGGCCCGACCAGCGACCCACGCTGCTCCTGATGTTGGGCTTGGCCCTGGTGGGCTGGCTGGGCTGCGTGGCCGGCCCGCTGGAGGGTCTGTGGCTGTGGGCCGTGCTGCAAGGTCTGGGGCAGGGCGGGCAGTTCAGCGTGGCGCTGCTGCTCATCGTGCTGCGCTCGCCCGACGCCCCCACGGCTGCGCGGCTGTCGGGCATGTCGCAGGGTGTGGGCTACACCCTGGCCTCCCTGGGCCCACTGGCGCTGGGCCTGAGCCACGACCTGCGGGGCGACTGGTCGGCCGCCGGGCCGCTCTTCACGGCGATCACGCTGGCGGCGGCGGCCACCGGG
Organism: Caldimonas sp.; assembly: GCF_046291045.1. Classification (GTDB taxonomy): domain Bacteria; phylum Pseudomonadota; class Gammaproteobacteria; order Burkholderiales; family Burkholderiaceae_C; genus Caldimonas. Next base: position 52,195 of record NZ_JBKBSL010000022.1, read on the forward strand.
TGGTTCGCCGCGCAGAACCGCCTCATCGGGGCACGCTGAGCGGCGCCGTCAGATGCGCCGTGCCAGCGTCTCGGCCAGGCCGGTGTAACTCGCCGGCGTCATCGCCAGCAGCCGGTCCTTCTCGGCCTGCGGCAGCTCCAGCCCCTGGATGAACTGCTGGAGGGTCTCGCGCGTGATGGCCTTGCCACGGGTCAGTTCCTTCAGCCGCTCGTAGGGGTGGGGCAGGCCGTAGCGGCGCATCACCGTCTGGATGGGCTCGGCCAGCACTTCCCAGGCGGCGTCCAGGTCGGCTGCGAGGGCCTCGCGGTTCACCTCCAGCTTGCCCAGCCCGCGCGCGAGCGAGTCGTAGCCCAGCACCGCATAGCCCAGGGCGACACCCATGTTGCGCAGCACGGTGGAGTCGGTCAGGTCGCGCTGCCACCGGCTGATGGGCAGCTTCTGGCTCAGGTGAGTGAGCACGGCACTGGCCAGGCCAAAGTTGCCTTCGGCGTTCTCGAAGTCGATGGGGTTGACCTTGTGCGGCATCGTCGACGAGCCGATCTCGCCGGCCTTGGTCTTCTGCTTGAAGTAACCCAGGCTGATGTAGCCCCACACGTCGCGCGACCAGTCGATCAGGATGGTGTTGGCCCGCGTGACCGCATCGAAGAGCTCGGCCATGTAATCGTGCGGCTCGATCTGGATGGTGTAGGGGTTGAAGACGAGTCCGAGCTGCTGCTCGACCACGCGGCGGCTGAAGGCCTCCCAGTCGTGCTCGGGGTAGGCCGCCAGGTGGGCGTTGTAGTTGCCCACCGCCCCGTTCATCTTCGCCAGCAGCTTCACCTGCGCGATGCGCTCGCGGGCGGCGGCCAGGCGCGCCACCACGTTGGCCACTTCCTTGCCCACCGTGGTGGGGCTCGCCGTCTGGCCATGGGTGCGGCTGAGCATGGGCACGTCGGCCAGCCCGTGGGCGAGTGCACGCAGGCTCGCGATCACGCCATCGAGCGCCGGCAGCAGCACCTGCTCGCGCGCGGCCTTGAGCATCAGCGCATGGCTGGTGTTGTTGATGTCTTCGCTCGTGCAGGCAAAGTGCACGAACTCGCCGGCGGCCTGCAGCTCGGGCTGGCCTTCGAAGCGCGACTTGATCCAGTACTCGACCGCCTTCACGTCGTGGTTGGTGGTCTTTTCGATGTCCTTGATGGCCTGGGCGTCGGCCACCGAAAAGCCGCTCACCAGCGCGCGCAGGTGCGTGCGGGCGCCTTCGCTGAGCGGCTTGAACTCGGCAAAGCCGGCGTCGGACAAGGCGATGAACCACTCGACCTCCACCTGCACGCGGCGGTGCATCAGGCCGAATTCGCTGAGCAGCGGCCGCAGCGCGGCCACCTTGGCGGCATAGCGGCCGTCGAGCGGCGACAAAGCGGTCAGGGCGGAGAGGTCCATGGCAGGCAAGCCGGCAAGGGCGGGTCGGGGGAAACCCGTGATTTTAGGCGCCTGGGCGCCCCAGACGTTCAGCGCGCCGCCTCGCGGAACCGGGCGATGCGCTCGGCATCGGGCGGATGGCTGGCAAAGGCGATGCCCAGCAGCGAGCGGTCGCGGCCGCCTTCCTTTTCGCCGATCTTCTCGAAGAAGCGCACCATCGCCAAGGGCGACAGGCCGGCCGCCTTCAGGATGCGGATGCTGGCGACGTCGGCCTCGCGCTCGGCCGCCCGTGAATAGGCCGCCTGGCCCAGGACCACGGGCGCGGCGGCCAGCCAGCCGCTGAAGTCGCCGAAGGCCACGCTGGTGATCACACCCAGCAGGCCCGTCTGCACCACCATGCGCATGCCGTGGCGATGCTCGACGTGGCCAAGCTCATGCGCCAGCACACCCACCACCACCTCGACATCGCCCTCCACCAGCTTCACGAGCTCGTCGGTCATCACGATGATGCCGCCGGGCAGGGCAAAGGCGTTGGGGCCGATGCGGCTCTTGTGGAAGTGGATGCGGTAGGCCGGGGCCTGGCCGGGCGGGTAAGCCGCCGCCACGGCCCGGTCGAAGGCGCGTTTGAGGTCCTCCTGCTGGGCCGCGGGCAGGGTGCTGGGCTCGAGGATCTGGCCGCCCAGGGTGTGCAGTGCCGACTCGCCCAGGCGCTGGTCGACCGAGGCGGGCACGAAGTTCAGCACGCCGCGGGCCGCGGCCGGCAAGCCCCATTGGTAAAGCCCCCCGGCCAGCACCGCCAGCAGGGCCACGGCCCCCAGCACGCCGCGCCAGCTCTGCTGGGCGCGCTCGACCCACGAGCCGCGGTGCCCGGCGGCCGCACGCCAGGCATCGAAAGCCGCGCCGTCATGGGCGTGGAAGCTGGCGCCGTCGGCCAGGTGGACGATGCGCCGGCCATGGCGCGTGCGCTCGGGCCACTGCACCTGCGCCAGCGGCACCAGGCGGTCCAGGGCCTCGCCCTGTAGGCGCAGGCCCTGCGGCTCGAGCGTGGCACGGGCCGGGACAGGCCGCGCCGAGCGGCCGTCGAAGTAGTCCCCGCGGACGTCAGAGCCCGACATCGATGCCCATCAGCTCATCGCCCATTTCGGCGGCGGCATCGCCGGCCTTCGGGCGGATGGCCATCACGAGTTCGTCGAGGTCGACCCGGCTGACCAGCGTGACGGCCTGCAGCCGCATGCGCCGGTTGGCCACCGCGGCCCAAGGCCAGTACAGGCCCAGCGTCAGCAGGATCAGCAGGTAGTTCTTGAACTGCAGGGCCAGGTAGCGCCCGGCCTGGAGCTCGCTGCGCAGGCGCAGGTAGCGGTTGCCGGTCTTGGTCCACACCAGGTTCTGCATGCGCACCGTGAAGTAGGGCAGCACCACGATGTAGAAGTACAGGCCCCCCACCACGAAGATCACGCCCAGGAACATCAGCAGCAGGAAGAGCACCGGCGCCCCGCGGCCGGAGCCCGGCAGGCCGCCGGACAGCAGGCCCACGACCAAGCCGGCCAGCAGTGCCGGCAGCAGGGCCAGCCCCAGGGTGCGCAGGTACACGCCATAGACCGGCCCCGGCCCCACGCGCAGCTCGGACTGGAGCTGCCCGAGCCGGTAGTGGTTGTGCTGGTACTTCTTCAGGCGCCAGTGGAAATAGGGCAGGGTGACCAGGAAGATGGCGAACACGCCTCCCAGCACCAGCGGCCAGACGGAGAACACGGACGCCTCCGAGTCCTCGGGGGCGCCACGCGCGGCATCCGCATAAGCCATCAACGCCAGCGGCACGAGCGACAGCGCCAAGGGCACGGCCAACGCCCGATAGGCCTCGGCCGTGCTGCCGGCAAAGCCAAAACGCAAGCCGCGCCAGCTGGTGTGGGCAGTGCGGAACTGCAGCGCCGCGCGCAGCAGCAGCGGCCACAGCGCGCTCACCAGCACCGCGCCGATCAGCCCGGCCAGCGGCGAGACGTCCAGCGCCTGGGAATACACGATGAAGAGCAGGCCCGCCAACGCCGAGCCGCGCAGCATCTTCCTCGGCTCGCCGTGGAAGTCCAGCGCATGGCCGGCCACCAGGGTGTTGCCGTAGAAGTAGCGCAGCCGCCGCACCTTGGCCCAGGGGTAGTAGATCCCCAGGGTGACCAGCGTGAGCAGCAGGTTGACGATCCAGATGCGGAAGTACTCGCTGCCCGAGCCGGTGAACTCCAGGGGGATGTGATGGGCCTGGTCGGGACGCAGCAGGCGCGAGAAGACGCTGTTGGCCGGGCCCGGGCTGCCGATCGAGCTGACGACGCCGTGCAGACCGCGGCTGTCGATGCGGGCCCCCGAGGGCACTGGCGCCCCCATGGCAGCCGACGAGGGGGTGTTGTCCATGGTCGTTCCTCCTGGCGCGCCGATGGCCTTGCGGGCCGCCAGGCGCCTCCCTGTTTGGGGGGAACTGTAGCACCATGCCCCGCAGGCTCGCTCGCTAGAATCGCTCGCAGTGCTCGTCTGACCTGGAACCCCCATGAAACTGATCGGATCGCTGACCAGCCCCTATGTGCGCAAGGTGCGCATCGTGATGGCCGAGAAGAAGCTCGACTATCGCCTGGAACTGGAAGACGTCTGGTCGGCCGACACCCGCATCGTGGCGGCCAACCCGCTGGGCAAGGTGCCTTGTCTCGTGATGGAAGGCGGCGAGGCGGTCTTCGATTCGCGCGTCATCGTGGAGTACGTGGACACGCTCTCGCCGGTGGGTCGGCTGATCCCGGCCTCGGGCCGCGAGCGGGTGGAGGTGCGCACCTGGGAAGCGCTGGGCGACGGCCTGCTCGACGCCAGCATCACCGCGCGCTTGGAACAGACCTGGCCCGGCCGCACCGAGGCCCAGCGCAGCCCCGCCTGGATCGACCGCCACCTGGCCAAGGTGCATGCAGCCCTGAAAGCGATGAGCCTGGGCCTGGGCGAGAAGACCTGGTGCACCGGCATCCACTTCACGCTGGCCGACATCGCAGTGGGCGTGGCCCTGGGCTATCTCGACTTCCGCTTTCCTCAGATCGACTGGCGCGGCCCCTATCCCAATCTCGTCCGCCTGTACGAAAAGCTGGCCCAGCGCCAGAGCTTCATCGACACCGCCCCGCCGAAGGCCTGACGCCCGGCGGCCCCCCAGTCCCCGCGACCGTCAAACGACGGCGCCGCCAAGCGCATGGCCCGGCGGCGCTTCGCAGGCAGACGGCACCGGAAAGCGCAGCTCCACCTGCCAGCCCTCGGGGTGGGGGCCCACCTCCACCTCGCCGCCCAGCAGCGCGGCCCGGCGCTGCATGTTGGCCAAGCCGCGCTTGCCGCCTTGCAGGCTCAAGGCAGGGGTCTGGCCGCCGTCGGCTCGCTGGCGCAGGCCGTTGTCGAGCACGGTGATGCGCAGCCGCTCGCCCTCGCGCGCCAGCGTGAGCCACACCACCGTGGCCTGGGCGTGCTTGATGACGTTCGTGAAGGCCTCGCGCACGATGCGCAGGATCTGCAGCGTGTGGCCGGCCGGCAGCCGCGCGTCCAGCGCATCGTCGTGCACGTCCCACACCAACCGGATGCCAGCGGCACGCAGCGAGGGCTCGAGCCGGAACCGCATCTCGGCCAGCGACTCCCCCAAGCTGTGCTGCTCGGCCTCCAGGGAGTCGAGGGTGATGCGCAACTCCGTCAGGCAGTCGTCCAGGGCCATGCGCAATTCCTGCGCCGCTGGGGCGTCGCCGTCGCCGGGCGGCATCTGCCGAGCCAACGCGATCGCGCTGACCAGGCGCCCGCCCAGGCCGTCGTGCATGTCGCGCAGCAGCCGGTCGCGTTCGGCCATCACGGCCTGCTGGCGGTCGAAGTCTCGACGTTCCTGGTAGACGCGCTCGAGCTCGCGCTCTTTGGCCCGCAACGCCTCCTCCAGTCGACGGGTGGCCTCGCGCTGCGCCGCCAGACTGCGCGCATAGTCTTCGACGAGTTCCCACACCATCACGAACATCAGCGCGAGGATGGCGTAACGCGTCCAGGTGTAGGCCTCATAGTCGCGCCAGACCCGAAAGACGATCCAATCCCGCAGCCCGAAGATGGCCCCCGTGGCCGCCGCCGCGAGCAAGGTCCATCCAGTGCGAATGTGTTTGCGAACCGCCAGCTTGGCCAACACCGCCGCTGTGACCACGGTCACCAGCAAAGCCAGCAGCAAATGCGCTGTACGAAGCATCGGCAGGTTGAACGCGGCATTGGCCACAGACAAGACCACCGCCACCACGACGAAGGCTCCCATCGCCCGGCGGGCCGTTGGGCCGTCGCGCTGCGCCAGCGTCAGCAAAAACATGCCCATGCAGGCCACGAAGAGCGAATACGACAGCTCGAACACCCAGTGCAACAGCCCGGCCCAGAGGCCGGGGTCGTGCACGTGCAAGGCGCTGACCCGCCAAGCCCAGATCAGGTTGCCCAAGCCGAACCACCCATAAACCATCTTGCGCGTGCGCCAGGCCACCAGCAGCGCCAGCGCCCCCAGCGTCGCGCTGGTGCTGGTCAGCACCCACGCCCCGCGCACCTGCAGGTTCATCGCCCGCTCGTACATCGGCTCCAGCCTGGGGGCCGGCCCGACCCAGACGCTGGACAGCCCCGCCTCGCGCCGCGGCTCACCGATCACCTCGATCACCAGCTCGTTGCCCTGTGCACGCACCAGATGGCGGGGCAGACGAAGCAAAAAGGGTTCTTGCCCGTAGTTGGGCAAGGGCCGCCGGTCCTCGCCCACCGACAGGACCAACTCGCCATTGAGCCGGACGCGAAAGACGTTGCCCACGCGCCGCAAAAAAATCGCGGGCTGCTCGCCGGCCAGTGCCTGCTGCGGCAGCTCCAGTCGGTAGCTCGCCCGACCGTCACGGTGCGGGGCGGTGTGTTCCCAAGCATCGGGCAGCGCCACGCGGCGGGCAGGCTGCGCGGGCTGGGTGTGGTCGGTCAGCTCAGCGTGGACCAGACGGTGAACCTCGGCCTCCTGCGCCAGCGCCGTCATCCCCAGCCCCACCAGGGCCAGACCTGCCAGCAGCCGCAGCCCGCCGCGGACGACACGGCATGGCCAGGCCCTCATGGGTCAGCTGGCCAGGCCCAAGACTGCACGCTGGCCCAGCTGCAGTTTGGCGTAGACGGCGCGTACATGGGTGGCCACCGTGTGGGCCGACATCATCAAACGCTCTCCCACTTCCTCGGCCAGGTAGCCCTGAGCGACGAGCCGCAGCACGGCATGCTCGGGCGGGGTGAGCTGGGGATCCTCGGCCGGCGGCGCTGCACCATCGAAGCCCGAGGCGCCGGACTCGGCCTGTCCGAATCGCTTGAGCAAATAGCGGGCGATCGCCGGCGAAATGGGCGACTCGCCATCGGCCGCACGTTGCACTGCATGGATCAGATCGCGATCGGCGCAACCTTTGAGAAAGTAGCCGTCGGCGCCAGCTTCGATCGCGTGGATCACCTTGGCCTCGTCGCCAAACACCGAATAGACCAGGATGTGCGGCCGCCAAGGACCAGCCCCCCTGCTGATCTCGCGGATGAGATCGGTCCCGTCCCCATCAGGCAAGCCCAGGTCGGACAGCAGCACCTGCGGGCAGCGCCGGGGCAGCTCCTCGCGCGCCACGGCCAAACACGGGGCATGGCCCACGCACGCGATCCCGTCGGCCTGGGCGAGGGCATCGAGCACATGACGCGCAAGCAAAGGGTCGTCCTCGACCAGATAGACGGTGAGCACAGGCAAGGGCAGCAACGGACGAAAAGGTGACCGATGGTAAACAACGAGGTCAACGACCAGCAGCCCCGCGGTTGGGGGGCTGGGCTGCGACAATCGCCCCATGGCCACCTCCCACCCCCCCC
>NZ_JBKBSL010000065.1:0-6398 GCF_046291045.1 Caldimonas sp.
ATAGGGATTCGGCCGCAGTCCCGCTATGCTTGCGACGTCTGTAGAGACGATGATCGCGCCGCTGGGTGCGCGCCCTCGAGAGGAACGCATGAGCTACAGCATCGATTTATCCGGCCGCGTGGCCTTGATCACTGGCGCATCCAGTGGCCTGGGCGAGCAGTTCGCCCGCACCCTGGCCCGGGCTGGGGCCGCCGTCGTGCTCGCAGGCCGCCGGGTCGAACGGCTCAAGACCTTGCGCTCGGAGATCGAGGCCCTGGGGGGCGACGCCCATGTCGTCGGACTGGATGTCACCGATCCAGGCAGCATCCGCTCGGCCGTGGCCCATGCCGAGACCGAGGTGGGCGCGATCGACATTCTCGTCAACAACTCCGGCGTCAGTACCACCCAGAAGCTCGTGGATGTCACCCCCGAAGACTACGACTACGTCTTCGACACCAACACCCGTGGCGCCTTCTTCGTGGCCCAGGAGGTTGGCAAGCGTATGCTGGCGCGCGCCCGTGGTGCGGCGCCGGGCACCTACACCGGCGGGCGCATCGTCAACATCGCCTCGATGGCGGGCCTGCGCGTGCTCGGCCAGATCGGCGTGTATTGCATGAGCAAGGCTGCCGTGGTTCACATGACCCGTGCGATGGCCCTGGAGTGGGGCAAGTACGGCATCAATGTGAACGCCATCTGCCCGGGCTACATCGACACCGAGATCAACCACCACCATTGGCAGACCGAGCAGGGGCAGAAGCTGATCGCGATGCTGCCGCGCAGGCGCCTGGGCGAGCCCAAGGATCTCGACGCCCTGCTCGTGATGCTGTGCTCGAACGAGAGCCACTTCATCAATGGCGCAGTGATCGCCGCCGATGACGGCTTTGCCCTCTGAACGAACGGCTCGATCATGCGTATCGACATCCCCGACCAGAAGAAGCTCGTGCACGAGATGCACATCCCCATCCGCTGGGGGGACATGGACGCCATGGGCCATGTCAACAATGCCACCTACTTCCGCTACCTCGAGACGGTGCGCATCGACTGGCTGCACCGCCTGGGCGGCGCGCCCGACCCCCGCGGCACGGGCCCGGTCATCGTCAATGCCTTCTGCAACTTTTACCGGCAGATCGAGTTCCCGGGCACGCTGCTGGCCCGCCACTACGTGGCCAACCCTGGCCGCAGCAGCGTGGACACCTTCATCACACTCGAGCGCATCGATCGCCCCGGCGAGATCGACGCGGCCGGCGGAGCGACCCTGGTGTGGGTGGACTTCCCCCGGCAGAAATCGGTGCCCCTGCCCGACTGGCTGCGTGCGGTCGTGAGCTGACCCGGCCACCGGCTCAGGCTGCGGCACGGACCGGGCTGCGTTGCCCGAGCGGTTGCAGCGCCTGGACGAACTGTTCGGTGGCCGCCTGCCAGGAGTAGCGGCGGGCGTGCTCGTGCACCGGCCCACGCGGCAACTCGAGCGCGCGCAGGCAAGCCCTGCGCAGGTCTGCATCCAGCACGCCGCCCGGAGAGTCCCCCACCACGTCGATCGGACCGGGCACCGGGAAGGCCGCCACCGGCGTCCCGCAAGCCATGGCCTCGACCATCACCAGTCCGAAGGTGTCCGTCAGGCTGGGGAAGACCACCACGTCGGCCGTGCGGTACAGCCGCGCGAGCGTCGGGCCGTCGAGCACACCGAACCAGCGCACGCCGGGGTACCGCTTTTGCAGACGGGCGCGTTCAGGCCCGTCGCCGGCCACCCACTTCTCGCCGGGAAGATCCAGCTTCAGGAACGCCTCGACGTTCTTTTCCACGGCCAGCCGGCCCACGTGCAGGAAGACCGGCGCCTCCCCGCGGGGCAGCCGTTCGCCGTGCGGCGTGAACATCGCCAGGTCCACCCCCCGTGACCAGACCTGGGCATGGTCGAAGCCGCGGGCGCGCAAGTCGGCAACGATGGCTGGTGTGGGTGCCAGGGTGGCCACGCCCGCGTTGTGGAAACGCCTCAGTGCTGCATAGCTCCAGGCCAGCGGCAGGCGCAGGCGCGCATGCACATACTCGGGAAAGCGGCTGTGGTAGGCCGTCGTGAAGGGCCAGCCGCGCGATCGGAGCACCGCCCGGGCCTGCCAACCCAGGGGCCCCTCGGTGGCGAGGTGGATGCAGTCGGGTGCCAGCGCGTCGATCACCCGGGCCAGGCGGCGGCGGGTGACCCAGGCCAGGCGGATTTCCGGGTAGGTCGGGCATGGCAGGGTGGGCCACCCCTGGGGCGACAGCACCTCCACCTCATGGCCCAGGGCCAGCAGCTCACGCCGGGTCATCTTCAGAGTGCGCACGACACCATTGACCTGCGGCTCCCAGGCGTCCGTGACGATGAGGATCTTCATGCGCGCTCCGCGGTGACGGTGGCGCGATTGAAGGACACCCACGTTGCGCCATCGTGACAGCGCGTGGGGACGCTCAGCCGCCCATGAGCTTTTGCACCAGCTCCGGCGTCGTCCCTGCTTGGTACTTGCGCAGCAGCCGTGCCCGGTAGATGTCCACCGTGCGGTGGCTCACGCCCAGCGCCTTGCCGATCTGCTTGCTCGTCTGCCCTTCGATCAGCAGAGCGGCGACCTCGCGCTCGCGGCCGGTCAGCTCGAGCGTGACGGGGCGTTTGGACGAAAGATCCTCGAAGGTCCAGATGCCCGCGGCGTGGGGGGTGTCACGATGGAACGCGCGGCCGGTCACATGGCACCAGAACAGCTCGCCCTGCGGGTCGCCCGGCGAGCGCTTCATGATGCGTTCATCGGCATAGCGGCCGCTGGCTCCCAAGATGGGCTCGATGCGCCGGCCGGTGCGTTCGAACTCGTCGGGACTGGGATACAGCACGAGGAAGGACTGTCCGACCAGCGCCTCGCGCGAAGTGCGGAACATTTCCGCCAATGCATGATTGCAGTCGACGATGATGCGGTTGCGTGACAACACCAGACCGACCGGTGCCATCTCGAACGCGGCGCGGTAGTCGATGGGGGGCGGTAGGGGCATCGTCGCGAGCTCAGGAGACTGCTTAGGCGATTCTACGTATCCTGATACGTAGTACGCTGTGGGTTTGTCCCAACTCCCTTGCGAAGGAGACTCGCATGAACAAGCTCTACCCCAGTGCCGCCGAGGCACTGAAAGGGATCGTCAAGGACGGCCAGATGCTGGCCGTCGGCGGCTTCGGCCTGTGCGGCATTCCCGAGGCCCTGATCGACGCGCTGCAGGCCAGTGGCGTGAAGAACCTGACCGTGATCTCCAACAACGCCGGCGTGGACGGCTTCGGGTTGGGCAAGCTGCTGGCCACGCGCCAGATCAAGAAGATGATCTCCAGCTATGTGGGCGAGAACAAGGAGTTCGAGCGCCAGTACCTCAGCGGCGAGCTCGAACTGGAGTTCACGCCCCAGGGCACCCTGGCCGAGAAGCTGCGTGCCGGCGGGGCCGGCATCCCGGCCTTCTTCACCCGCACCGGCGTGGGCACCATCGTGGCCGAAGGCAAAGAGGTGCGCGAGTTCGACGGCGTGAAGTACGTGATGGAACGCTCGCTGGTGCCCGACGTCTCGCTCGTCAAGGCCTATGTGGCCGACAAGTCCGGCAACCTCGTCTTCCGCAAGACTGCCCGCAATTTCAACCCCAACGTGGCCATGGCCGGCAGGATCACCGTGGTCGAGGTCGAAAAGATCGTCGAGACGGGTGAGCTGGATCCCGACCAGATCCACCTGCCGGGCATCTTCGTGCACCGCATCGTGCTCAACGCCACCCCCGAGAAACGCATCGAGCAGCGCACCGTACGCGCCGCCGCCTGAAGGAGAACGCAAATGGCTTGGAACCGTGACGAGATGGCGGCCCGTGCCGCCCGCGAACTGCGCGACGGCTATTACGTCAACCTGGGCATCGGGCTGCCCACCCTCGTGGCCAACCACGTGCCTGCCGGCATGGAGGTCTGGCTGCAAAGCGAGAACGGCCTGCTCGGCATCGGCCCCTTCCCCACGGAAGAGGAGGTGGATCCGGACCTCATCAATGCCGGCAAGCAGACCGTCACCACCCTGCCGGGCTCGTCCTTCTTCTCCTCGGCCGACTCCTTCGCGATGATCCGTGGCGGCAAGATCAACCTGGCCATCCTGGGCGCCATGCAGGTCAGCGAGAAGGGCGACCTGGCCAACTGGATGATTCCGGGCAAGATGGTCAAGGGCATGGGGGGGGCGATGGACCTGGTGGCCGGCGTGGGCCGCGTGGTCGTGCTGATGGAGCACTGCGCCAAGAACGGCGAGCACAAGCTGCTGCAGCAGTGCACCCTGCCACTGACCGGCGTCGGGGTGGTCCACCGCGTCATCACCGACCTGTGCGTCCTGGACATCACGCCCCGGGGCTTTTGCTGTGTAGAACTCGCCCCGGGCGTCACCGAGGACGAGGTGCGCATGAAGACCGGCGCCCACGTCGAGTTCGCGCTGGCAGCTGCCTGAGCGCCGAGGCCGGCGCCGGTTGGCTCTGAGGGGCCCTGCGGGGCCCCTCGCTCGTTCAAGGGTCGGACGTGCGGTCCACCGAGGGCCGCCATTGACCATCGATCAGCAGCTCGTGCGGGCGGAACTGCGCTTTGTACGCCATCTTGCGGCTGTCCTCGATCCAGTAGCCCAGATAGACGTGCGACAGGCCGAGCTGGCGCGTCTGATCGATCTGCCACAGCACGTTGTAGGTCCCGTAACTGCAGCCGGGCTCCGGTTCATAAAAGGTGTAGACCGCCGACAGCCCGTCATTGAGCACGTCGAGGATCGACACCATCTTCAGCAGGTTCGTCCCCGGTTCGCGGAACTCCACCAGCCGTGAGTTCACCCTGCTTTGCAGCAGGAACTGCGTGTACTGGTCCACGCTGTCGTGGTCCATGCCCCCCCCGCTGTGCCGGCCCGACTGGTACCGCAGGTAAAGCTGGTAATGCTCGGGCACGAAGCACAGCCGCAGCACGCGCGCCTGCAGTGCGGCGTGCTGGCGCAGGGCGCGGCGCTGGCTGCGGTTGGGCTGGAAACGCTGCACCGGGATACGCAGCGGCACACACGCGCGGCAGCCGTCGCAGTAGGGACGGTAGGTGAACATTCCGCTGCGGCGGAATCCCCGCGCCACCAGATCGGAGTAAGTGTCCGTATGGATCAGGTGGCTGGGCGTGGCCACCTGCGAGCGCGCCGACTTCCCCGGCAGATAGCTGCAAGGGTAGGGCGCGGTCGCATAGAACTGGAGCGACGCGAGCGGAAGTTCCTTCGGGTGCGTCATGCGGGCTGCATCGAGGACGTCACGCTATCACGGCTTGCGCCGGCCGGCAGTGCGTCGAGCTGATCCCACAGGGCCGGCTCGAAGATCCAACGGGCGGGGGGCGGCAACGGGACGACCCGCCGCACATGGGCGAGGAAACGCGCGCGCGGCACCTCGTGGGCTCCCAGCGAGGCCAGGTGTTCGGTGCGCTGCTGGCAATCGATCATCTCGATGTCGTGCCGCAGGCAAAACGCCACCAGGGCGCACAGTGCGATCTTGGAGGCATCGGTCTGCCAGGCGAACATCGACTCACCAAAGAACATCCGTCCCATGCCGATGCCATACAGGCCCCCGGCCAGCTCCCCGTCGATCCAGGTCTCGACGGAGTGCACCTCGCCCAGGCGGTGCCAACGCTCGTAGGCCTCCACCATCTCCGGAACGATCCAGGTGCCGGACTGTCCGGCGCGCGGGGTCGCAGCGCAAGCCCGGATCACTCGCCCAAACGCAGAGTCGATGCGGATCTCGCAGCGCGGGTCCCTGCGGAATCGCCGCAAGGTCTTGCGCAGGGACCGCGACACCTTCAGGCGTGAGGTCTCGAGCACCATCCTCGGATCCGGGCTCCACCACAACACCGGCTGGCCCTTCCCGTACCAGGGAAAGATGCCTTGTGCATAAGCAGCGCGCAGCCGTTGCGTCGACAGATCGCCACCCGCGGCCAGCAGCCCCGGGGCATCCGAACCGGGCCCCAGGGCGTCCTCGACCGCAGGGAAGTCGGTCTGTCCGGGTTCCAGCCACGCGATCGCCAGTGCGCTCATGAGCAAGTGAAGTGATGAATGTCCTGCTCACATTCTGTGCGGGAACGTGCAGGCTGTGCACGCCATAAAGCAGTCCCCGGATGCAGACCGGGGGGCGATGGGGAGCGGGGGCTTGACCTTCCCGATTGATTGCCTTTACACTGCAAGACTTCGCTGATTACAGCGGCACCGAAGCCGAATGCCAAAGCCTGTCTTTGGCGGTCTCGAGCAGGTCAAAGCCAGTGGCGAAAAAAGAAATACCGAGCGCTTGACAAGGAAATCAAAATCTTGCAATAATCTCGGTCTTCGCTGATCACTGGTTGGCGACGCAAACGAAGCGATGGTTTTGTTTGTGTGGTGGGTTCTTTAACAAGATACAGCCGATAA
>NZ_JBKBSL010000023.1:0-56633 GCF_046291045.1 Caldimonas sp.
GGCCAGGTGGCCCGAAAACGGGCCCGCAGGGGCCGCCAGAGCGAGCAAAATCGTGCCGCCAAAGCCCGTACAGCCCGCATCGCTACCCCTGCTGCAACTTGATCAGCGTTTCCCTAAGCCTCCCCCCAGGTTGTGCGGTAGCTTGCGGGGAACCTTCGGCGCCGGCAGGGGACTATCTCGGGCATGTTCGTACAGCGGGTCGCCCGCGCGCACCCATGCTGCTCTGCCCCAGGAGACTTTCCGAGATGAACCGACGCTCACCCGCCCGACACCTGCTTACCTCGATCGCAGCCGCCGCCCTGGCTACCACAGCCGCGGCCCAATCCATGGTCAGCATCGACCGTCCGGAGGTGAACCTGCGCGCCGGCGCCGGCACTCAGCACGAGGCGCTATGGGTGGTCCGCCAAGGCTATCCCCTGCAGGTCACCGGCCGGCAGGGTCTGTGGCTCAAGGTCCGCGATTTCGAGAACGACGAGGCCTGGGTCTACCGACCACTGACCGCTCGCACGCCGCATCATGTGGTTACGGTCGAAACCGCCAACATCCGCAGCCAGCCCAGCACCCGCAGCCGCATCGTCGGTCAGGCCAGGTATGGCCAAGTGCTGCGCACGCTGGAAAAACGCCCGTCCTGGGTGCGCGTGCGACAGGAAGACGGCGGCGCGACCGGCTGGGTGGCCCGGCGCCTGCTCTGGGGCTGGTAGGGCAGACCTCAACCACCGCACGGGCAGCGCCAAGGCATGATGGAACCCGTGTCGAGACCCCGTGACCTGTGATCGAAGGAAGAACCCCGATGAAACGCATCCTGCTCTTCGTGATGACCAACCTGGCCGTGATCGTCGTGCTGGGCATCGCGGCCAACGTACTGGGCCTGAACCGCTTCCTGAGCGCTCAGGGCCTGGATCTGGGCGCCCTGCTCGGCTTCGCGGCCCTGATGGGCTTCGGCGGCGCGCTCATCTCGCTGCTGCTGAGCAAGCCGTTGGCGAAATTCAGCACCGGCGCACAGGTGATCAACGAATCGCCCGACCCCACGCACCAATGGCTCGTCCACACCGTGCGCCAGTTCGCCGAGCGCGCCGGCATCGGCATGCCCGAGGTGGCGATCTACGAAGGCCCGCCCAATGCGTTTGCCACCGGCGCCTTCAAGAACTCGGCGCTGGTGGCCGTCTCCACCGGCCTGCTGCAAACCATGACGCGCGAGGAAGTGGAAGCCGTGATCGGCCACGAGGTGGCTCACATCGCCAACGGCGACATGGTCACGATGACGCTCATTCAGGGCGTGATGAACACCTTCGTCGTGTTCATCTCGCGCGTGGTGGGCTACGTCGTCGACCGCGTGGTGCTGCGCAACAACAGCGACCACCCGGGCATCGGCTACTACGCCACCACCATCGTGATGGACTTGTTGCTAGGCATTCTGGCGGCCGTGATCGTGGCCTGGTTCTCGCGCCAGCGCGAGTTCCGAGCCGACGCCGGTGCCGCGCAACTGATGGGCCGCAAGCAGCCCATGATCAACGCGCTGGCCCGCCTGGGCCGGCTCGACCCAGGCGAGATGCCCAAGCAGTTGCAGACCATGGGCATCAGCTCGCGCCGCACGGGCTTCCTGGCCCTGCTGTCGAGCCATCCTCCCATCGAGGAGCGCATCCGCGCACTGCAGCAGCCCTGACCCCGAGCGGCGGCGCGATGCGTTTGCATAGAATCGTTCGCGTCGACAGAAAGGCCCTGCCATGGACACCCTCGCCCCGCCCCAGGCTGCCGTGCGCGAGCGCATTGCCCGGCTGCGCGACGCCCTCGACGAGCACGGCCTGGACGCCGTGCTCGTGCCCTCGAGCGACCCCCACCTCTCGGAGTATCTGCCCGAGCGCTGGAAGGCCCGCGAGTGGTTGAGCGGCTTCACCGGGTCGGTGGGCACGCTGGTGGTCACGCGCGACCACGCGGGGCTGTGGGCCGACAGCCGCTACTGGGTGCAGGCCGAAGCCCAGCTCGCCGGCACCGGCATCGTGCTGATGAAGCTGTCCAGTGGCGCAAGCACCCAGTACATCGACTGGCTGGCCACCCATCTGCACGAAGGCCAGACCCTGGCCGTGGACGGTGAGATCATCGGACTGGCCGCCGCGCGCGGCTTGCGTGCGGCTCTGGAGGCCCGCGGCATCCGCGTGCGCACCGACCTGGATCTGCCCGGAAGCATTTGGCCGGACCGCCCCCCTCGTCCCACACCGCCGATTTACGAGCACCGCGCCCCCCAGGCCCCGCTGGGTCGCAGCGACAAGCTCGCCGCGCTGCGCCGCAACTTGCGGGCTCAGCAGGCGCAGTGGCATGTGCTGTCCACGCTGGACGACATCGCCTATCTCTTCAACCTACGCGGCGCGGACGTGTCGTACAACCCGGTGTTCGTCGCCCATGCCTTGGTCGGCTTGGAGGAGGCCACGCTGTTCCTGGACCTGCCCAAGGTCGAAGAAACCCTGCGCCGCGCGCTTCAGGCTGATGGGGTGCGCCTGGCCCCCTACGAGGACGCTCGGGCCGCGCTGGCGGCCCTGCCGGCCGGCGCCACCGTGTTGATCGACCCCAGGCGCATCACCCTGACCCTGCGCGAGGCCCTGCCCGCGACAGTGCGTGTGATCGAAGCCACCAATCCCACCACGCTGGCCAAGTCGCGCAAGACCCCGGCCGAGGCCGACTTCATCCGCGCCACGATGGCGCAAGACGGTGCCGCGCTGGCCGAGTTCTTCGCCTGGTTCGAGCAGGCCCTGGCGCGTGGCGAGCGCCTGACCGAGCTCGACATCGACGATCGGATCACCCAGGCACGCGCGCGGCGCGAGGGCTTCGTCAGCCCGAGCTTCGCCACGATCGCCGGCTTCAACGCCAACGGCGCGATGCCGCACTACCGCGCCACGCCGCAATCCCACGCCGTGATCGAGGGCACGGGCTTGTTGCTGATCGACTCGGGCGGTCAGTACCTGGGCGGCACCACCGACATCACCCGCGTGGTGCCGGTGGGCACGCCCACCGCGGCCCAGCGGCGCGACTTCACGCTGGTGCTCAAGGCCCTGATGGCCATGTCGCGCGCGCGCTTTCCGCGCGGCATCCGCTCGCCGCTGCTCGACGCCATCGCACGCGCGCCGCTGTGGGCCGAGGGGCTCGACTACGGCCATGGCACCGGCCACGGCGTGGGCTACTTCCTCAATGTGCACGAAGGCCCGCAGGTGCTCAGCGTGCATGCACCGGCCGAGGCGCACACCGCGATGGAGCCGGGCATGATCACCTCGATCGAACCTGGGCTGTACCGGCCCGGCCAATGGGGCATCCGCATCGAGAACCTCGCGATGAACGTCGAGGCCGGCCGCACCGAATTCGGCGAATGGCTGGCCTTCGAAACGCTCACGCTGTGCCCGATCGACACGCGCTGCATCGAAGCCTCGCTGCTGCGCGAGGACGAGCGCGCCTGGCTCGACGCCTATCACGCCATGGTGCGCGAGCGCGTGGGCCCGCTGGTGCATGGCGATGCCGCCGACTGGCTGGCCCAGCGCACCCGCGCGCTGCCACGTTGAACGAAAACTCAGTGCAACTGCAGGGGCAGCGTCAGCCACACCGCCCCGGGCTCGCGCGCCATGTCCACGCGAAAGCCGAGCTGGCGTGCCAGTGTGCTCATCGCGGTGTTCTCGGGCAGGCAATGGCCCACCAGCTCGCGCGTGCCACGTGCGCGCAGGTAGGCGATCATGCGTTGCAGCAAGTAGCGCCCCAGGCCCCGGCCCTGCAGGCCACTGCGCACCTGGATCGCAAACTCGGCGCACCGGTTATCCGGGTCGCACACGGCGCGCACTTCCCCCCAGATCTCGCCGGCCGTCTCACCCAGCGGCCCGGCCACGAAGGTCATCTCGCGGTCGTAGTCGATCTGGCTGTAGCGTGCCAACTCTGAGTGCGGCACCTCTCGGCGGGCCATGAAAAAGCGCAGCCGCAGATCCTGCGGGTCGGCCTGACCATAAAAAGCCCGTAACGCGGGCTCGTCTTCGGGTCGAATCGGGCGCAGCCACATCGGTTGCCCTCCCCAGTCGAAGCGGTGTTCCAGTTCGACCGGGTAGGGTCGGATCGCCAAGCGCTCCACCGCCGAGCCAGCAGCCGGCGCAACCACCACCCGGGCGTCCAGCGCGATCACGCCCTGGTCGTCGGCCAGCAAGGGATTGATGTCCAGTTCGACCACCTCGGGCTGCTCGCAAAGGAGCTGCGACACCCCCATCAGCGCCGCCTCCAGGGCCTCCTGGTCCACCGGGGCGCGGTCGCGGTAGCCCGCCAGCAGGCGCGACACGCGCGTGCGTCCGATCAGGTCGCGCGCCAGCGCGACGTTCAGCGGCGGCAGGGCCACCGCCCGGTCGCGCACCACCTCCACGGCCGTGCCGCCCTGGCCAAACACGATCGCCGGGCCGAACAGCGGATCGCTCAGCGCGCCCACCAGCAGCTCGTGGGCGCGCGGGCGCTGCACCATCGCCTGCACGGTGTAGCCGGCCAGCACCGCGTCCGGGCGCAGTCGCTGCACCCGCTCGCGCATCGCCTGCGCGGCCCGCACCACCTCATCGGCATCTCGCAGCCCCAGAGCCACGCCGCCCACGTCGGACTTGTGAGAGATCTGCGGCGACAGGATTTTGAGCACCACCGGAAACCCAATGGCCCGGGCGGCCTGCGCCGCAGCAGCCTCATCGACCGCCACCCGGGTCTCGACGACCGGCAGCCCATAGGCGGCCAGCAGGGCCTTGGCCTCGGACTCGTCGAGCAGCCGACGCCCCGCCTGCAGGGCTCGCGCCAGCACGGCCCGGGCCGCGGCCCGGTTGGGCGTGGGGCCGGTCGGGACCGACGGTGGCGTCTGCATCAGCGCCTGCTGGTTGCGCTGGTAGGTCACCCGGTGCAAGAAGGCCCGCACCGCCTGCTCGGGCGTGTCGTAGCCGGCGATCCCGGCCTCGCGTGTGAGCGAGCGCGCCTGCGCCACGGCCGCCCCACCCAGCCAGCAGGTGAACACCGGCCGGGGGGCGTCGCGCATGCGGGGCAGCACGGCCTGGGCGATGGCCTCGCTGGACACGATCGCCGTGGGCGCGTGCATGAACAGCACGGCATCCACGCCCGGATCGCCCAGCACGGCGTCCAGCGCCGCGGTGTAACGCGCCACTGGCGCATCGCCGATCAGATCCACCGGATTGCCGTGCGACCAGGTCGGCGGCAGCGCCTCATCCAAGGCCCGCAGCGTGACCGGTCCAAGCTCGGCCAGCCGCCCGCCGCCCAAGGCCAGGGCGTCGGCCGCCAGCACCCCGGCCCCGCCGCCATTGGTGATGATGGCCAGGCGATCGCCGGCCGGCGCCTTCATGCGCGAGAGCGTCTCGGCCGCATCGAACAGTTCGGTCAGCGTGTCCACACGCAACATCCCGGCGCGCCGGACGGCGGCATCGAAGACCGCATCGCCACCGGCGATCGCCCCGGTGTGCGAGGCCGCCGCCCGGGCTCCCTCGGGGGCCCGGCCCGCCTTGACCACCAGCACCGGCTTGTTGCGCGCCGCCGCGCGCGCGGCCGACATGAACTTGCGTGCCGCCTGGATGGACTCGACGTACATCAGGATCGCCCGGGTCGAGGCATCGCTGGCCAGATAGTCCAGCAGGTCCCCGAAGTCGACGTCAGCGCTGTCGCCCAGCGAGACGAAGTGCGAGAACCCCAGGTCGCGCGCATTGGCCCAGTCCAGCAGTCCGGTGGCCAAAGCTCCGGACTGCGAGACGAAGGCCAGCGAGCCGGGCCTGGCGTCGGTGTGGGCAAAGCTCGCGTTCAGGCGCTGACCCGGCACGAGCAGGCCCACGCAGTTGGGGCCGAGGATGCGCAACAGGTGGGGCCGGGCCGCCTCGAGCATGGCCTGGCGCAGGCTGGGCCCGCCTTCGGCCGACGTCGAGCCCAGCCCGGCGCTGAGCACCACGGCCGCACGCGTGCCGCGCGCCCCGAGTTCGGCCACCAGGGTCGGCACCGTGGGCGCAGGCGTGCACAGCACAGCCAGGTCGGGCACGCCAGGCAGGGCCGCGACCGTGGGCCAGGCGCGCTGCCCGGCCACGAACTCGCGCCGCGGATTGACCGGCCACACCGGGCCGGGAAAACCGCCGGCCCGCAGGTTGCGCATCACCAGCCGGCCCAGACTGCCCTCACGGTCGGAGGCACCGATCACGGCCACCGAGGCCGGACGGAACATCGCGTCCAGGTTGCGAATGCTCAAGACGGAACTCCCTCGTCACCACGACACCGTTCCCGTCAGCCTAGCGGCCTGGGCCGCGGCAGCCTTGACCTGGCTCAAGGGTCGCGCCAAGGGAGAAAGCCAAGGGCACACGGGCCGGACGACGCGGGCACAAGCCGCAGCCGGCCACGTCCAGCCTTGCATCATGCCCCAGGTTGGCCTGTTTGGGGACAGCGGCCGCACCCGACCTTCGGGAATTGCGTCACCGTCTTGTCATGCCCGTCCCCGAGGAGCACACTGGGTTCAGGCATTCGCCTGGGTCGACGCACCCTTTGGGAACGCGACTCCCTCACTCCCTCGGAAAGGAGGTTCGAATGAATCTGACGATCAGTGGCCACCACCTCGAAGTGACACCTGCCCTGCGCGAGTACGTGCTCACCAAGCTCGACCGGGTCACCCGACATTTCGATCAGGTGGTGGACATCAACGTGCTGCTCACGGTCGAGAAACTGAAGGAAAAGGAGCGACGCCAAAAAGCCGAGGTCAACCTGCACGTCAAGGGCAAGGACATCTTCTGCGAAACCGCCCATGAGGATCTGTACGCCGCGATCGACGAACTCATGGACAAGCTCGACCGCCAAGTCGTCAAGCACAAGGATCGTCTGCAGGACCATCATCACCGCTCGCCCAAACGCCTCAACGGCGGCATGGGCGAGCCGATGACCTAAGTGAACACCAACATCACTTTCGAACCGGCGGCCTGCGGGCCGCCATTTGCCTTCCTGGGGGGGCGGCCGCGGCGCTTGCTGCGACGCAACAAGCTGTGCACAATGCCCCAGGTCGCTGGGGAGCGTGCTCTATACGCCACAGGGGCGCTTCCTATAATTCAATGTTTTGTCACGAAGACGCGTAGGCACAGGTTGACCCCAACCGCCAAGCCCGGCGCGGTGACCGCATGAACCGTCTCGCAGCCATCCTCCCCGCCAGCAACGTGCTGGTGAACGTGGACGCCACCAGCAAGAAGCGGGCCTTCGAGCACGCCGGTCTGCTGTTCGAGAACCAGCACGCCATCGCCCGCGCGACCGTGACGGACAACCTCTTTGCGCGCGAACGCCTGGGCTCCACGGGCCTGGGCCATGGCGTGGCCATCCCGCATGGCCGCATCAAGGGCCTGAAGAACCCACTGGCCGCCGTCGTGCGCGTGCAGCAGCCCATCCCCTTCGACGCCCCCGACGACGAGCCCGTCAGCCTGCTGATCTTCCTGCTGGTGCCCGAGGCGGCCACGCAGCGCCACCTGGAGATCCTCTCCGAGATCGCCGAGCTGCTCAGCGACCGCGAGCTGCGCGAGCGCCTGAAGACCGAGACCGAGGCCGCCAAGGTCCATGAGCTGATCTCCAACTGGGAACCGCTGAAATCGGTGGCCTGAGCCTCCTATCTCGACCCCCGGGGCTGGTGCGGCGGGCCCTCAGGGGTGACAGCCCCCACCCAAAGCTGTTACAACCCGCCCCATGAAACCCACCGTCATCAGTGCCGAGGCCCTGTTCGAGGCCCACCGGGCCTCGCTCAAGTGGCAGTGGATCGCGGGCCACGCCCATCCCGAACGCCGCTTCGACGAAGTCGCCGTGCGCGACGCCCAGTCGGCCGCCGACCTGGTGGGCTACCTCAACTACATCCATCCCTACCGGGTGCAGATCGTCGGCCGGCGCGAGGTCGACTACCTGGCCAAGGCCGAGCCCGAGGACCAAGCCCGTCGCATCGCCCGCATCGTCACCCTGGAGCCGCCGGTGCTGGTGGTGGCCGATGGTCAGACCCCGCCCGACCAGCTCGTGGCGATGTGCGAGCGCGCCGAGATCCCGCTGTTCGTCACGCACGAATCGGCCGGCTTCGTCATCGATGTGCTGCGCAGCTACCTCGCGCTGCACTTCGCCGAACGCACCACGCGCCACGGGGTCTTCATGGATATCCTCGGTCTGGGCGTGCTGCTCACCGGAGAGTCGGGCCTGGGCAAGAGCGAACTGGGACTGGAGCTGATCTCGCGCGGCAACGGCCTGGTCGCCGATGATGCCGTGGACTTGTACCGCGTCTCGCAGACCGCCATCGAGGGCCGCTGTCCCGAGCTGCTGATGAACCTGCTGGAGGTGCGCGGCATCGGCCTGCTCGACATCAAGGCCATCTTCGGCGAGACCGCCGTGCGCCGCAAGATGCGCCTGAAGCTCATCGTGCACCTGGTGCGCAAGGAGACGATGGAGCGCGACTTCGAACGCCTGCCCTACGAGCCGCTGTACGAGGATGTGCTGGGCCTGCCGGTGCGCAAGGTGGTGATCGCGGTGGATGCCGGCCGCAACCTGGCCGTGTTGGTGGAGGCCGCCGTGCGCAACACCATCTTGCAGTTGCGCGGCATCGACACCTACAAGGAATTCATCGAACGCCACCAGCGCGCGATGGAACGCGACGACGCTGGCCTGTGAGCGGCCGCCGTCCGGCCCCGCTCAACGCTCGCCGTGCTGGCCCTTGCAGCCCTCGCGGCCGCACACCACGTACAGGGCCAGGGAATGGTCCTGCAGCTCATAGCCGCGTTCCTTGGCGATCTGCTGCTGGCGCCGCTCGATCTCCGGGTCGTAGAACTCCTCGACACGGCCGCACACCACGCACACCAGGTGGTCGTGGTGCTTGCCCTCGTTGAGCTCGAAGACGGCCTTGCCGGCCTCGAAATGGTTGCGCGAGAGGATGCCGGCCTGTTCGAACTGCATCAGCACGCGGTAGACCGTGGCCAGCCCGATGTCCGAGCCCTCGGCCAGCAGGGCCTTGTAAACGTCCTCGGCCGTCATGTGGCGCATCGTGCCCTTTTGAAAGATCTCGAGGATCTTCATGCGGGGCAAGGTGGCCTTCAGGCCGCTGCTCTTGAGTTCTTCCAGGGTGGTCATGGGCACTCCGCAGGCTTGTGGGCATTCGGCGCGCTGCGTAGCGCCGGCACGGTGCTGAGTAGAATCTTTCCATCATATCGGGCCTGCCCTCAGGCGTGGGCCCTCCCTCCTGAGAAACCCTGATGCCCCAAGTTCTACGCCTCGCCGCCCTCGCCCTCGTGTTGCTGGCCGGTTGCGCCACGCGCGACGACGGCCGCGTGCTGGGTCTGATCACCCCGTACCGCGTGGAAGTGGTGCAAGGCAACGTGGTCACCGCCGAGATGGCCCGCGCCGTGCGCCCCGGCATGAGCCGCACCCAGGTCCGCGAGATCCTGGGCTCGCCGCTGCTGACCGACCCCTTCCACGCCGACCGCTGGGACTACGTCTTCGCCATCCGTCGCGCCGGCACCGAGCCGCAGACACGGCGCGTCACCGCCCATTTCGACGGCGACCGCCTGGTGCGCCTGGACACCGACGAGCTGCCCACCGAGGAGGCTTTCGTCGCCTCGATCGACAACTTCCGCAAGCCGCGCAGCGTGCCGGTCTTGCAACTCACCGAAGAGCAGATGCGCAACCTGCCCGCCCCGCGCCCGGCCGAATCCGCCGCGCCCACCGCTGCGGCCGAGCCGCCGATGCGCGAATACCCCCCGCTGGAACCGGTGGCCCGCTGAGGGCCGGTCCCCCTCCTGCCCTTTTCCGCTCGACGAGTCCCGACATGACCCACCCCATCGCCATCGCCGGCAGCTCCGGCCGCATGGGCCGCATGCTGATCGAAGCCGTGCTGGCCGCCGACGATTGCCGGCTGGCCGGCGCCCTCGACCGCGACGGCAGCCCGGCCCTCGGCCAGGATGCCGCCGCTTTCCTGGGCCGCACCAGCGGTGTGAGCATCGGCGCGGACGTACGCGCCGGCCTGAAGGAGGCCCGCTTCCTCATCGACTTCACCCGCCCCGAGGGCACGCTGGCCCACCTGCAGGTCTGCCGTGAACTGGGCGTGAAGGCCGTGATCGGCACCACTGGCTTTTCCGAGGCCGAAAAGGCCGAGATCGCGCGCATCGCGCAGGACATCGCCATCGTGATGGCGCCCAACATGAGCGTGGGCGTCAACGTGGTGCTCAAGCTGCTCGAGACCGCCGCCAAAGCGCTGGCCCAGGGCTACGACATCGAGATCATCGAGGCTCATCACCGCCACAAGGTCGATGCCCCGAGCGGCACCGCGCTGAAGATGGGCGAAGTGGTCGCCCGCGCCCTGGGCCGCGACCTGGCACAGTGCGCCGTCTACGGCCGCGAGGGCGTCACCGGCGAGCGTGACCCCTCCACCATCGGCTTTGCCACCGTGCGCGGCGGCGACATCGTGGGCGACCACACCGTGCTGTTTGCCGGCACCGGCGAGCGCATCGAGATCACGCACAAGTCCAGCAGCCGCGCCACCTATGCCCAGGGCAGCCTGCGCGCCGTGCGCTTCCTGGCCGCCCAGGAGCGCGGCCTGTTCGACATGGCCGACGTGCTGGGCCTCCAATAAGAAAGCCGTCCTCCCGCACCATGAGCACCGAGACCACGCCCTACGATCCCCGCCAGGTCGAGGCCGCCGCCCAGGCCCACTGGCAAGCCCGCGACGCCTACCGCGTCACCGAGGACACGAGCCGCAAGAAGTTCTACGCCTGCTCGATGCTGCCCTACCCCTCGGGCAAGCTGCACATGGGCCACGTGCGCAACTACACGATCAACGACATGTTGACGCGTTACCTGCGCATGAACGGCTACAACGTCCTCATGCCCATGGGCTGGGACGCCTTCGGCCTGCCCGCCGAGAACGCGGCGATGAAGAACCAAGTGCCGCCGGCGCAGTGGACCTACGCCAACATCGCCCACATGAAGGGTCAGATGCAGGCCATGGGCCTGGCCATCGACTGGTCGCGCGAGATCGCCACCTGCTCGCCCGACTACTACAAGTGGAACCAGTGGCTCTTCCTGAAGATGCTGGAGGCCGGCATTGCCGAGCGCCGCACCCAGGTGGTGAACTGGGATCCGGTGGACCAGACCGTGCTGGCCAACGAGCAGGTGATCGACGGCCGCGGTTGGCGCTCGGGTGCATTGGTGGAAAAGCGCGAGATCCCCGGCTACTACCTCAAGATCACGAAGTACGCCGAGGAACTGCTCGACCACGTGCAGCACCACCTGCCCGGCTGGCCCGAGCGCGTGCGCCTGATGCAGGAGAACTGGATCGGCAAGAGCGAGGGCGTGCGCTTTGCCTTCCCGCACGAGATCCGCGACGCCTCGGGCGCGCTGATCCAAGACGGGCGGCTCTACGTTTTCACCACGCGCGCCGACACCATCATGGGCGTGACCTTTTGCGCCGTGGCGCCCGAACACCCGCTGGCCACGCATGCCGCGGCGAACAACCCGGAACTGGCGGCCTTCATCGAACGCTGCAAGCAAGGCGGCACCACCGAGGCCGAGCTGGCGCTCAAGGACAAGGAAGGCCTGCCCACGGGGCTGAGCGTCACGCACCCGCTGACCGGCCAGGCCGTGCCGGTTTGGGTGGGCAACTACGTGCTGATGAGCTATGGCGACGGCGCGGTGATGGGCGTGCCGGCGCATGACGAACGCGACTTCGCCTTCGCGAAGAAGTACGGGCTGCCAATCCGGCAGGTCGTCGCCGTCGAGGGCGAGACTTATTCCACCGAGGCCTGGGCCGATTGGTATGCCGACAAACAGCGCGGCCGCTGCATCGACTCGGGCGTGCTCGACGGCCTGCCCTACCAGGCGGCCGTCGACAAGGTCGCCGAACTGCTGGCCGCCAAGGGTCTGGGCGAGAAGAAGACGACCTGGCGGCTGCGCGACTGGGGCATCAGCCGCCAGCGCTATTGGGGCACGCCCATCCCCATCATCCACTGCGAGTCCTGCGGCGCCGTGCCGGTGCCCGAGCAAGACCTGCCGGTGATGCTGCCCGAGGATCTCATCCCCGACGGCTCGGGCAACCCGCTGGCCAAGTGCGAGAGCTTCCTGAAGGTCGACTGTCCGAAGTGCGGCCAACCGGCTCGCCGCGAGACCGACACGATGGACACCTTCGTGGACAGCGCGTGGTATTTCATGCGCTACTGCGACCCGAAGCGCGACGACCGCATGGTGGCCGAGGGCGCGCAGTACTGGATGCCGATGGACCAGTACATCGGCGGCATCGAGCATGCCATCTTGCACCTGCTGTACGCACGCTTTTGGACCAAGGTGATGCGCGACCTGGGCCTGGTGAAGGTCGATGAGCCCTTCACCAAG
Source organism: Caldimonas sp. (assembly GCF_046291045.1). Taxonomy (GTDB): domain Bacteria; phylum Pseudomonadota; class Gammaproteobacteria; order Burkholderiales; family Burkholderiaceae_C; genus Caldimonas. The sequence continues at coordinate 12,367 of NZ_JBKBSL010000023.1, forward strand.
CTGCTCACGCAGGGCATGGTGCTCAATCACATCTACTCGCGCCGCACCGACAAGGGCGGCATCGAGTACTTCTGGCCGCACGAGGTGGACAACGTCTACGACGACCAGGGCCGCATCACCGGGGCCAAGCTCAAGCGCGACGGCTCGGCCGTGACCTACGAAGGCGTGGGCACGATGAGCAAGAGCAAGAACAACGGCGTGGACCCGCAAGACCTGATCGACCGCTACGGCGCCGACACCGCCCGCCTGTTCACGATGTTCGCCGCGCCGCCAGAGGCCACGCTGGAGTGGAACGACGCCGGCGTCGAGGGCGCCCACCGCTTCCTGCGTCGCGTCTGGAACTATGCCCAGGCCCACCGCGACCTGCCGGCCAGGATGCTGATGCCTGGCCTGGCCGCCGAGATCATCTGGCATGCCGCGCCGGCCGAGGTGAAGAAGCTGCGTCGGGAGATCCACCGCTTGCTGCAGCAGGCCACGCACGACTATGAGCGCATGCAGTACAACACCGTGGCGTCGGCCTGCATGAAGATGCTCAACGCGCTGGAGGGCTTCGACGCCCGCGCCCATGCCGATGCCGACTACGCGGCCTGGGCCGTGGGCGAAGGACTGGGCATCTTGCTGCGCGTGCTCTATCCCGCCTGCCCTCACCTCACCCATGCGCTGTGGCAGGATCTGGGCTACGCCCAGCGCTTCGGCGATCTGCTCGACGCGCCCTGGCCGCTGGTGGACGAAGCCGCCTTGGTGCAAGACGAGATCGAGCTCGTGCTGCAAATCAACGGCAAGCTGCGCGGGACGATCAAAGTGCCTGCCCAGGCCGACAAGGCGGCCATCGAGTCCGCCGCGCTGGCCGCGCCGGAGTTCGCGAAGTTCAGCGAAGGCAAGCCGGCCAAGAAAGTCATCGTGGTGCCCGGACGGCTCGTGAATGTGGTGGTCTGAGCCTCGCCTGGCGCGCCGCCGCCTCCTGACGCTGGCCGGTCTGGGTCTGCTGGCCGGCTGCGGTTTTCGGCTGCGCGGCACCACAGCCCTGCCCTTTCGCAGCCTGCACCTGGGGTTCGACCCGCTGTCCCCGATGGGCCAGGAACTGCGCCGCCAACTCGCCGCGGTGCCGGACCTGCGCGTGGTGGACGATCCGCGCCAGGCCGAGGCCGTCTTCGAGGTGCTGGACGACGGCCTCCAGCGCGGCGTGGGCAGCCGCACCGCGGCCGGTCAGGTGCGTGAACTGACACTGCACGTGCGGCTGCGCTTCCGCGTGCGCCGGGCCAATGGCGACGTCTGGCTCGAGGAAACGCTGCTCACCCTCAGCCAGCCGATGAGCTACAACGAGACCGACGCCCTGGCCAAGGAGAGCGAGGAGTCACAGCTCGTGCGCAGCATGCGCGAGGATCTCGCCGCCCAGGCGGTGCGCCGCCTGGCGGCGCTGCAACGCTGAGCCGCCATGCAAATCCGCCCCGATCAGCTGGCCCACCACCTGCGCCAGGGCCTGCGCCCGCTGTACGTGGTGCACGGCGACGAGCCACTGCAAGTCCAGGAAGTTGGCGACGCGATCCGCGCGGCGGCCCGTGCCGCCGGCCATGGCGAGCGCATTGTCTACACCGTCGCCGGTGCCTCGTTCGACTGGAGCGAGCTGCTCGCTGGGGCTCAGGCGCTGTCGCTGTTCTCGGCCAAGCGGCTGGTGGAGATCCGCATCCCCAGCGGCAAGCCGGGCAAGGACGGCAGCGAAGCGCTGCAGCGCTATGCGCAGGCGGTGGCCGGCGGCCTGGGCGAGGAGGTCGTGACGCTGGTGATCCTGCCCCGGCTGGACAAGGCCACACAGGCCAGCGCCTGGTTCAGCGCCCTGGACGCCGCCGGCGTGAGCGTGCGCATCGACCCCATCGACCGCCAAGCCCTGCCCCGGTGGATCGCGCAGCGCCTGGCCGCCCAGGGCCAGCGGGTGGCCCCAGGCGAGGACGGCGAGCGCACCCTGGCCTTCTTTGCCGACCGGGTCGAAGGCAACCTGCTGGCCGCGCACCAGGAGATCCAGAAACTCGGTCTGCTGTACCCCGAGGGCGAACTCGGCTTCGAGCAGGTCGAGGCCGCGGTGCTCAACGTGGCCCGCTATGACGTCTTCAAGTTCACCGAAGCCGTGCTGGCCGGCCAGGTGGTCCGCGCGCTGCGCATGCTCGACGGCTTGCAGGCCGAGGGCGAGGCCGCGGTGCTGGTGCACTGGGCGCTGGCCGAGGACATCCGGGCACTCAAACGTGTGAAGGATGCCACAGCGGCCGGCCGCCCCCTGCCCATGGCCCTGCGCGAGAACCGGGTCTGGGGCGTGAAGGAAAAGCTCTACGAGCGTGTGCTGCCCCGCCTCACCGACACAGTGCTGCACGGCCTGTTGCATGCCGCCCAGGTCTGCGACGGCCTGGTCAAGGGCCTACCCCATCCGGACTGGCCGGCCGACCCCTGGCAGGCGCTACGCCGCCTGGCGCTGATGCTGGCCGAGCCCTGCGCCGGCATCACCGGGCCGGCCGCCCCTGCGGGCCCGCGCTGTCTAGCTTTGAAGCCGCTGGCTCTCTAGGAACCCCCGGGCCGAACGCCCCGGCCAGCAAGATCGTCATGCGCCGGACTCCAGCAAGGCGCGCACACGCTGCAGCGCGTGCCGCGTGGCTGCCGCACGCACCTGGGTGCGATCGCCGGGAAAGCGCCGGCATTCGGTCTCGACGAAGTCGTGGCCGCGGGCCCAGGCGAACCACACCGTGCCCACGGGCTTGCGTGGGCTGCCCCCGCCCGGGCCGGCAATGCCGGTAGTGGCCACGCCGACCTGGGCCCCTGAGCGCTGCAGGGCCCCCATGACCATGGCCATGGCCACCTCGCGGCTGACCGCACCGTGACGTTCGATCAAGGCCGGCGGCACGCCCAGGGCGTCGCTCTTGGCCTGGTTGGAGTAGGTGACATAGCCCCGCTCGAACCAGTCGCTGGAGCCGGCGATCGAGGTGCAAGCCGCGGCCACGAGCCCGCCGGTGCAGGATTCGGCCGTCACCAGGCGCCAGCCCCGCCCCTTCAGGCCCTGGGCGAGCGCACCCAGCAGGGTTTCCAGGGCCTGCACTTCGACGAGCCGATCCAGTCCGAGGCTGTCCATCACGCGGTGAAGAAGACCCACAGCGCAATCACCAGCAGGGTGCACAGCGCCGCGACGAAGTCGTCGAACAGGATACCGAAGCCCCCGCGCCAGCCGCCCCCCTTGAACGCGCGGTCGGCCCAGCCCACCGGGCCGACCTTGAGGGCGTCGAAGGCGCGAAACAGGATGAAGGCGGCCAGGTGGCGCGACCACAGCGCCTCGCCCGAGGCGGGCGTGACCAGCCACAGCACGGTCCAGAAGGCGAGGATCTCGTCCCAGACGATGCTGCCCGGGTCCTGGGTGCGCAGGTGGCGGGCGGTGACGGTGCAGGCCCACCACCCCACGAGGGTTCCGACGACGAGCAGCCCGGCCCAGTGCCGGTCGGCCAGCCAGGGATCGAGCACGAGGAAGCTCAGCCAGGCCCACAGCGTGCCCACGGTGCCGCTCGCCCAGGGGCTCAGCCCGCTGCCAAAGCCCAGCGCGACCGCGTGGGCGGGATGGGACCAGAGGAAGCGCCCGGTGGGACGCACCGGGCCTTCAGGCACGGCAGCGGGGGTCATGTCGGAAGTGGCAAGGGTCACGATCGGAAATGGTCGAAGGAAGTCCAGGTGTTGGGCAGGGCCTGGCCCTGCGCATCCACCAGGCGCAGCCCGGGCTCGGGCTCGATGCGGCCGATGCGGCTGACAGCCACGCCGGCGGCCTGTGCCGCGTGAGCCACGGCCTGCCGCTGCGCGGCCGGGGCGGTGAAGAGCAGCTCGTAATCGTCCCCGCCGGCCAGGGTGCACAGGCGCTGCAGCGCCAACGGCTGGGCGGCCAGCTCGGCGCTGCGCGGCACGGCGTCCACCTCCAGGCGTGCTCCGCAGCCCGAGCGCTGCAGCACGTGGCCGAGGTCGCCCAGCAGGCCGTCGGACAGGTCGATCGCGCTGCTGGCCACGCCGCGCAGGGCCAGGCCCAGGGCCACGCGCGGCTGCGGGCATTCCATCGCGACGCGCACGCGCTCGAAGGCTTCGCCGGGCAGGCTCACGGTGCCGCGGAAGACCTCCAGCGCCAGCCGCGCATCGCCCAGGCGGCCGCTCACGTACAGCTCGTCCCCAGGCCGCGCGCCGCTGCGCAACAGGGCCTGGCCGGCGGGCACCTCGCCGAAGATGCTGACGTTGATCGCCAGCGGCCCGCGCGTGGTGTCACCCCCCACCAGCTCGCAGCCGTGAGCGTCGGCCAGCGCGAACAGTCCGCGCGCGAAGTCCGCCAGCCAGGTCTCCTCGGCCTGCGGCAAGGCCAGGCTGAGGGTGAAGGCCAGCGGTCGCGCCCCGCAAGCGGCCAGGTCCGACAGGTTGACCGCCAGGGCTTTGTGGCCCAGGCGCTGCGGGGCCACCGTGGACAGGAAATGCCGCCCCTCGACGAGCAGGTCGGTCGACGTCGCGAGCTGCTGACCCGGGCTCAGGGACAGCAGGGCGCAATCGTCGCCCACGCCCAGCACGGCGCGGCGCACGGGGCGCGTAAAGTGGCGCGCGATCAGCTCGAATTCACCCAGAGACATGGTCAGGCAATCGGCGGGGTGGGCAGTTCGCGCAGCAGGTTGGCGAGTTCCACGGCCGACTTCACTTCCATCTTTTCGAACACCCGGGCGCGGTGGACTTCGACGGTGCGCACACTGATGTCCAGTTCGTCGGCGATGAGCTTGTTGGGCCGGCCCTCCACCACCAGGCGCATCACGTCGCGCTCGCGGTCGGTGAGTTCGGCCAGGCGGCGGTGGATGGCCTGCACGGTCCGCAGGTGCGCCAGCACCTCGGCGCTGCGCGCCAGGGCCTGCTCGACACGGTCGACCAGGGCGTTGTCGGAAAAGGGCTTCTCGACGAAGTCGAAGGCCCCGCGCTTGACCGCCGCCACCGCGGTGGGCACGTCGGCATGGCCGGTGAGGAAGATCACCGGCAGCGCCTCGACCAGGCCGCGTTCGATCAGCCGGTCGAACAGCGCCAGCCCGCTCATGCCCGGCATGCGCACATCCAGCACCAGGCAGCTCGGGTCGCGCAGGTCCAGCGGGCCCGAGATGCGGCGCTGGTCTAAAAAGGCCTCGAAGGCCTCGGCCGAGGCATAGCCCTCGGACAGCAGCCGGCGCGAGCGCAGCAGCCAGGCCAGGGCGTCGCGCAGCACGTCCTCATCGTCGACGAGGTAGACGGTGGGGATGCTGCCGGCGGCGGCAGGAACGGTCATCGCGTGGGCTCCTCGCTGGGGATGGTCTGCGGCGGCGCGCTGCGGCGCGGCGCCGCCCGCTCGGCCGGCAGGGTGAAGCGGAACTCCGTGCCGGCACCTTCCCCGAGATTTTCGAACACCAGCGCACCGCCGTGCTGCTCGATCACCGTGCGACACAGGCTCAGGCCCAGGCCCATGCCTTCGCTGCGGGTGGTGAAAAAGGGGGTGAACAGGCGCGCGGCCACCTCGGGGGCGATGCCCGCGCCCTGGTCGATCACCGAGAAGCGCACCCAGCGCGGGTCGGCCTGGCGCACCCGGATGCGCAGCACCCGCCGCTCCAGCGGCTGATCCTCCATGGCCTGGATGGCGTTGCGCGTGAGGTTGAGCAGCACCTGTTCGACCATCGTGCGGTCGCACACCACGCGCGGCACCGGCTGGCCCGGCCCGGGCCAGTCCAGCTCGATGCGCGTGGCACTCTTGCGCGCCTGCAGGCGCACCAAGGGCATGACCGCGTCGATGAGCTGGTCGGCGCGCAGGGCTTCACGGATGTGCTCGCGCCGGCGCACGAAGTCGTGCACGCTCTTGATCACCCGGCCGGCACGCTCGGCCTGTTCGGCGATGCGCTCCAGGGACTGCAGGATCAGGGCCTGCATGTCGGCATCGGCCGGGCCGTTGCGCATCAGGTTCACCGACCCCGTGGCATAGCTGGAGATGGCTGCCAGCGGCTGGTTGAGTTCGTGGCTGAGCAGCGAGGCCATCTCGCCCACCGTGGCCAGCCGCGCCGTGGCCTGCAGCTTCTCGTGCTGCTGGCGCGACAGTTCCTCGACGCGCCGCTGGTCGCTCAGGTCGAGCACGGCGCCCATCCAGCCCGCCTGCCGCCCTTCGCGGTCGACCAGCGGGGCCTCGTAGACCATCACCGGGAAACGCTCGCCGTTGCGGCGCATGAAAGTGGTCTCGTAACCCTCGCGCGGCGGCAGGGTACCCGACAGCCGCACCTGCTGGCGCTGCGTGTACTCCTGCACCATCTCGGGGGGCCAGTAGGGTGGGGAGTCCTGGCCGATGGTCTTGCCGATCAGCTCGTGCGGCTCGAAACCCACCATCGCGCAGAAGGCCGGGTTGACATAGGTGATGCGCCCGTCCAGGTCGCGCGCGCGCAAGCCGGTGACCAGCGAATCCTCCATGGCCTTGCGAAAGGCCAGAGCCTCGGCGAGATCCTGCTCGGCCTGAGCGCGGCGACGCACATCGCGCGCCAACAGCACCACCACCGCCGCCAGCGCCAGCGAAAGCCCCAGCACCAGGGCCACGGCCAGATTGGGGATCAGGGCCGGCTGGCCCGCCCCGCTGTCCAGGCGCAGTTGCAAGGTAGCGCCCGGCAGGTCGATCAGGCGCTGGGCCACGAACACCCCCTGGCCGCGCGGCACCGCCCCGGCACGCGCCAGGCGGGTGCCGTCGCCCTCGACGAAGGCCAGTTCGTACCCCTTGGCCGTCTCAGGCGCGACAGCCTCGCTCAGCACACTGTGCAGCGCATAAGAGGCCACCATGAAGCCCGACAGGCGGGCCTGCTCGACCACCGGCACGCACACGTCCATGACCTCCAGGCCCAGGCCGCCGGGCAGGGGCACGAAATAGCTGCGCGAGTAGGCCGGCCCCGACAGCCGGCGCGCGTTGGCGCAGGCCACTTCGGCATCGACCCGCAGTTCGTCGCGCGGGATCACGGTGAACAGCGGCGTGCGGTAGGGGCTGTCCACCCCCTGGATCAGGCGGAAGTCCAGATCACGGCGCTCGATGCGCACCAGCTCGCGACGCGAGCGCAGCAAGTCCGACGCATCGACGCGCCACTGCGGCAGCGACGGCTCGTTCCACAGCAGCGCCTGCAGGCTTTGCAGGTCGCGCGACAAGCTCTGCCGGATCTCGCCGGCCGCCTCGGCGGCCGCGCGCTCGACGCGGTCCTGGGCCCGCGCCGTCTCGTACTCGATGGTGAGCTTGACCAAGGCGGTCTGCGCCACCACCAGCAGCGCCACGAGCACACCCCACAGCACGGGCCGGCGCCAAGGGCGCGGCCGGGCGGGCGGTGGCAGCTCGGTGGACATCATGGCATTGTGAGGCCTGCACGGCCGGCGGAACCTGCCGCGACACTATCGCTCCCGGCACGCGGGGCCGGCGTACGCACTTTTGCGAATCGGCGGCTCTCTCGGGCTTTGCCACACTGATTGCGATGCGGTCCGCGCATCGGCCCATGCAGGAATCGCAAGCCGGCCGGCTGCCCCCCTCCTACAATCCGGGCCCACCGTGGCAGCTTGCCGCGGCCGGTGGGCCGCCGTCGGACCCGCCGAGCTCACTAGGGAATCACCATGTCGTCTGCCGAAGACAAACGCGCCGAACTGCGCCAGGCCGCCCTCGAGTACCACGAGTTCCCCACCCCCGGCAAGGTGGCGATCGCCGCCACCAAGCAGCTGGTCAACCAGCGCGACCTCGCCCTGGCCTATTCGCCCGGCGTGGCCGCGGCCTGCGAAGAGATCGTGGCCGACCCGGCCAACGCCTTTCGCTACACCTCGCGGGGCAACCTGGTCGCGGTGGTCACCAACGGCACCGCGGTGCTGGGCCTGGGCGACATCGGCCCGCTGGCGGCCAAGCCGGTGATGGAAGGCAAGGGCGTGCTGTTCAAGAAGTTCGCCGGCATCGACGTCTTCGACATCGAGATCAACGAGAAGCACGACCTCGACAAACTGGTGGACATCATCGCCGCGCTCGAGCCCAGTTTTGGCGGCATCAACCTCGAGGACATCAAGGCGCCGGACTGCTTCTACGTCGAGCGCCGCTTACGCGAGCGCATGAAGATCCCGGTCTTCCACGACGACCAGCACGGCACGGCCATCGTCGTGGGGGCAGCCGTCATCAACGGCCTGAAGGTGGTGGGCAAGGATCTCAAGCAGGTCAAGCTCGTCACCTCCGGCGCCGGGGCCGCCGCCCTGGCCTGCCTGAACCTGCTCGTCAAGCTGGGCATCCCGCGCGAGAACATCTGGGTCACCGACATCGCCGGCGTGGTCTACCAGGGCCGCACCGAGCTGATGGACCCGGACAAGGCGCAGTTCGCCCAGGACACCGCCCAACGCACCCTGGCCGAGGTGATCGAGGGCGCCGACATCTTCCTGGGCCTGTCGGCCGGCGGCGTGCTCAAGCCGGAGATGGTGGCAAAGATGGCCCCCAAGCCCCTCATCCTGGCCCTGGCCAACCCCACGCCGGAGATCCTGCCGGAAGAGGTGAAGGCCGTGCGCGACGACGCCATCATGGCCACCGGCCGCACCGACTACCCCAACCAGGTCAACAACGTCCTGTGCTTCCCCTACATCTTCCGCGGGGCGCTGGACTGCGGGGCCACCACGATCACCGACGAGATGGAGATCGCCGCGGTGCACGCCATCGCCGAACTCGCCCAGGCCGAGCAGAGCGAGGTGGTGGCCGCCGCTTATGCCGGTGCGACGCTGAGCTTCGGGCCCGAGTACCTGATCCCCAAGCCCTTCGACCCGCGGCTGATGATGCGCATCGCGCCGGCCGTGGCCAAGGCCGCGGCCGACTCCGGCGTGGCCACCCGGCCCATCGCCGACCTCGACGCCTACCGCGAGAAGCTGCAGAGCTTCGTCTATGCCTCGGGCACCACGATGAAGCCCATCTTCAACGTGGCCAAGCGTGCCAAGAACAAGCGCATCGTCTACTGCGAGGGCGAGGAGGAGCGTGTGCTGCGCGCCGTGCAGGTCGTGGTGGACGAGCATCTGGCCCGCCCCACGCTGATCGGCCGCCCCGAGGTGATCAAGCAGCGCATCGAACGCTTCGGCCTGCGGCTGCAGCAAGACCGCGACTACGACGTCGTCAACACCGAGTACGACCACCGCTACCGCGACTACTGGCAGACCTACCACCGCATGACCGAACGCAAGGGCGTGACCCAGCAGCTCGCCAAGATCGAGATGCGCCGGCGCCTCACGCTCATCGGCGCGATGCTGCTGCACAAGGGCGAGGTCGACGGCATGCTGTGCGGCACCTGGGGCACGACGGCCATGCACCTGCACTACATCGACCAGGTCATCGGCCGGCGCGCGGGCGTCCACACCTATGCCTGCATGAACGGCCTGATCCTGCCCGGCCGCCAGGTCTACCTGGTCGACACGCACGTGAACCACGACCCCACGGCCGAGCAGCTCGCCGAGATCACCGTGCTGGCGGCCGAGGAAATGCTGCGCTTTGGCATTCAGCCCAAGGCCGCACTGCTGTCGCACTCCAACTTCGGCTCCAGCAACCAGCCTTCGGCGGTGAAGATGCGCCAGGCCCTGGAGCTGATCCGCACCCAGGCCCCCTGGTTGGAGATCGACGGGGAGATGCACGGCGACGTGGCCCTGGACGCCGCCGCCCGCAAGGCCCTGATGCCCAACAGCACGCTGTCCGGTGAGGCCAACCTGCTGGTGCTGCCCAACATCGATGCGGCCAACATCAGCTACAACCTGCTCAAGACGGCCGCCGGCGGCGGCATCGCCATCGGCCCCGTGCTGCTGGGTGCAGCCCAGCCGGTGCACATCCTCACCCCCTCGGCCACGGTGCGCCGCATCGTGAACATGACCGCCTTGGCCGTGGCCGACGCCAACGCCGGCCGCTGAGGCCCGGGGCCCGGCCCGGGCTGCGACACCGCCGGCGCCCTGCAGCGCCCCGGCCAGGCCCATGCCAGGCGCAACTGGGAGAGATGCCCGGACTGCAAGAAGCCTCACCCGTCAGCGTGTACACACTTTCATGGGGCTCAAACCCCCTTGAATTTGCTGAAATTTGAGGCACAGCCTTGTGATTTTGATGCCGATTCGCTACCATCTCGGCTTCAGGATTCAGGGAAAACCCGTGGCAACCGCTGCAAGGTCACTTCGGTGGCAGTCACTCCGGATGTTAGGAGTCACTACCGCCGCGGTGCTGGCGATGGCCCTGGGTCACAACGATGTCACGGCCCGGGAGGCTGCGCCGGGCCGCCACGCCGATGTCGAAGCGGTCGCCTTGAGCGACCTGCCCCGTCAAGCCCAGGACACCCACCGGCGCATCCTTGCCGGCGGCCCCTTCCCGTACGACAAGGACGGGACCGTGTTCTTCAACCGCGAGCGGTTGCTGCCGCCCAAGCCGCGCGGCCACTATCGCGAATACACGGTCAAGACCCCGGGGGTGCGGCATCGCGGGGCGCGGCGCATCGTTTGTGGCGGCGTGCCCCCCACGAAGCCTGAGGTCTGTTACTACACCGATGACCACTATGCGAGCTTTCGCCGGATCATCGAATGAAGCGCTTTTGAAGCAACGAGGATCGTGACCATGCTTTTGCAGACCGTCCGTCCGAACATCGTCCAATCCATCCGGGCCTTCCGGGTGGAGGATCTGATGCAGGCCGCCCGAGACACCGGTCAGCACTTTCTGTATGCGAATCTGGCCCAGGCCCAGACGAAACAGGACGTGTTGGAAGGCATCGCCGAGGCCTTCCTGTTCCCGACGCACTTCGGCAAGAACTTCGATGCGCTGTACGACTGCATGACCGACCTGGTCAACAAGTCGGGTCCGCAGCCGGGCTTCATCGTCGTGCTGGAGCAGATCCCCGACAACCCCCGTTTCGACCGGGAGGCGCGCGAGCAACTGCTCGACGTCTTCCGCGACGCGGCGGACTTCTGGGGCGACCGCAAGGTGCCTTTCAGGTGTTTCTATTCTTTTCTGTAGCCCGCTCCCAAGAAATCGGGTCATGGGAGCGGGCGAACGAGATGGCCCACAGCGAGATCACCGTCAAGCCGGCCGCCAAGGCCGCCAAGGCCTCCGGCCCGAGCTTCGGCACCCACATGCCGCTGATGAGCAGCGCCTTCGACACCTCGGCGTGGCTCGCGGCAGCCTGAGGGTTAGGCTCTCAGCGCACACGAACGGCTCCTTCGGGAGCCGTTTTTTCTGGCCGGGTCGATGGCGATGCCACCGCCTGCGCCAGGGCCACGTACTGGGCCACCGGCACCTCCTCGGCGCGGCGCTGCACGTCGAAATGACCGCCGAAGCCCCGGGCCTCGAGCCAGCGGCCCAGGGTGTGGCGCAGCAGCTTGCGCCGCTGCGAGAAGGCCACAGCCACCAGTTCGCCCAACAAGGCCACGTCGACGTCGGCAGGCTCAGGCCGCGGCGTCATGCGCACGACGGCCGAATCCACCCGCGGCGGCGGCTCGAAGGCCTCGGGCGGCACCTCGAAGAGGTTCTCGATCTCGTAGCGCCACTGCAGCATCACGCTCAGGCGGCCATAGTCCTTGTCGCCGGGGGCGGCGGCCATGCGCTCGACCACCTCTTTTTGCAGCATGAAGTGCTGGTCGACGATGGCCTCCACCTGGGCCAGCAGATGGAAGGCAATGGGCGAGGAGATGTTGTAGGGCAGGTTGCCCACCACGCGCAGGCGCTGCCCCTGCTGCCGCGACAGCTCATGGAAGTCGACCGTGAGCACGTCGGCCTCGATGACCTGCAACTGCGTGCGCCTGCGCAGTCGCGCGGCCAGGTCGCGGTCGAGCTCGATCACGGTCAGGCGTTCGCAGCGCGCCAGCAGCGGATCGGTCAGCGCCCCCAGTCCGGGGCCGATCTCGACCAGGGCCTGCCCCGGCTGCGGGTCGATGGCCCGCACGATCGCGTCCAGGACGGCCGTGTCGGTCAGGAAATGCTGGCCGAAGCGCTTGCGCGGGGTGTGCTTCACAGCTCGGGCCGCACGCGGATGTCGATGTAGGCTCGCTCGCGGATCTCGCGCGCCCACTCCTCGTAGGCCTGTTCGTACTTGCGCTCGCGCAGCACGTTGCGCGCCAACTCGCGCTGCTCGCGCGGGTCGATGCGGGTGTCGCGGCGATCGGTGACCTGCACCAGGTGGGCGCCGAAACGCGACAGGAAAGGCTCCGAGAGCCGCCCGGTGGGCAGTGCGTTCATCACGCGCTCGAACTCGGGCACGAATTGGCCGGGGCTGGCCCAGCCCAGGTCGCCGCCCTGCGAGGCGCTGCCGTCCTCGGAGTATTCGCGTGCCAGCTGCGCGAAGCCGGCCTCGCCTTGCTCGATGCGGCGCTTGTACTCGCCCAGGCGGCGCAGCGCCGTCTCGGCCGACAACTGCGGGGACAGGCGCAGCAGGATGTGCCGCGCACGCGTCTGGGTGATGAGGTCGGTGCTGGCGCTGCGGCGCTCGTGCAGCTTGAGAATGTGGAACCCCGCTCCCGAACGCACCAGCGCCGGCGCCACCTCGCCCGCCTTGAGGGCTTCGACGGCCGACAGGAAGAGCTCGGGCAGGCGCGAGGCCGGCCGCAGGCCCAGGCGGCCACCGTCTTCGCGGTGGGCGCCGTCGGAATGGGCCCGCACCAGCGCCGCGAAATCGGCGCCCGCACGGGCCTGGGCCAGCAGATCCTCGGCCTTGGCACGCCGCTCGGCCACGACCGCATCGCCCGCCCCTTCGGGCACGGCCACGAGGAGCTGGGCGATGTCGTACTCGGCGGCACCCGCCTGGCGGGCCCGTTGCTCGGCCAAGTAATCGTCGATCTCGGCCTCGGTCACGCGGATGCGGGCCTGCACCTCGCGCTCGCGCACGCGCTGCAACAGGATCTGGTCGCGCAGGTTGTTGCGGAAACGCGCGTAGTCCAGCCCCTCGGAGGCCAGGCGCTCACGCAGTTGCTGCGGGGTGAGCTGGTTCTGTGCGGCCACGTTGGCCACTGCGCGGTCGAGCTCGGCCTCGTCCACCCGCACGCCGGTGTCGCGCGCATGCGAGAGCTGGGCCCGGTCGTCGATGAGGGCATTGACGACCTCGCTGACGAGCTGGGGGCGCGGCGGCAGGCGCTCGCCGCTGCGCGCGGCCGCCTGCTCGATGGCCTCGATCCGGCGCATCACGTCGCTGTAGGTGACGATCTCCTGGTTGACGACGGCCACGATGTAGTCGCCACGCGAGCTGGCTCGGCCCTGGGCCCAGGCGCCCGACAGCAGCGCCGCCGCGGCAGCCAGTGCGGCCAGGGTGCGCCAGGCAGCCAAGCGGGTGAAAAGGAAAGTCATGGACATGGGGATCCTGGAAGGTGCGCGCGGGTTCACTCGCGCAGCAGCTGATAGCCGGGGATATTGTCCCTCAAGGTCTTGAGCGGGTTGCTGCCCAGCCGGGACAGGCCCACGAACTCGAGCTGCAGCATCAGCCGGGTGACGGCTTCTTGCTGACCGGTGGATCGACGCTCGGCGACGATGCGCCCGATCCAGCAGCCCGAGTCGTATTCGAGGCCCAGCAGGGTATCGGTCAGGCGCGACTCGGCCAGGCTGTAGTTCAGACGGCCCACCCCATACCAGCGCCCCGAACAGCCGGCTTCGGCATCACGCCGCGCGCCGGTGTAGATGGGCCATTGCCAGCCGATGTCGAGCTGCTCGCTGGCCCCGCGCACCAGGCTATAGCGCGCCCCCACGGTGCGCAAGGGCCCCGGGTTGAAGCGCACCGAGAGGTTGGATCGCACGGTGCGCTTGATCTCGGGGTTGTACTGCACCGAGCCGCCCAGGTGCCAGTGGGGAATGACACTGCTTTCGCCCAGCAGCAGCAGGTCGCTGGACCGCTGGGTGAAGGGCACGCCTTCGGGGGTGATGCGCTGCTCGGCAAAGAGGAAGCGCTGCGCCACGCCCAGCCGCAGGGCCTCGGCGCCGCTGCCCGGCTCGATGAAGCGCGAATAGACCCCGGCAGTGGCCGCCCGGGCGTCGGCCACGCGGTCCACGCCGGAGAACGGGTTGCTGTCGAACAGCGTGGTGAAATTCAGATCCTTGCCCGCGCTGTCGAAGTTGGGCAGGTCATCCTGCCGGCGATACGGCGTGTGCACCAGCAGCAGCCGCGGCTCCAGGGTCTGCAGGTAGTCACGCCCGAACCAGCGGGTCTCGCGCTCCAGGCGCAGCCCGGCGTCCAGACTCAGGCTCGGGATCAGCCGCGACGCCCGCTCACGGCCGCCGGGTTGGGTGGGCGCGTCGAGCCGGTAGCCAGCCGCGTTGAACGACAGTCGCGGTGTCAGGAAGCCCCCCGGGGCATCGATCAGGGGCCAGACGAAGCGGCCCAGCGCATGGGCACGCTCACCCTCGGGGCGAGCGGCCAGGCTGCCCTCGGGCAGCTCGAAACGGTTGTACTCCAGCTCGAGTTCGAAGCTCGGGCCGGCGGCCTGCCCCCAGGAGCGGCGCATGCCGAGCTGAGGCATGCGCGCATAGGGGGCGTCGATCGGCGCGTCCAGGTCCTGCAGCACCTGCCAACGCTGGACACGGGCATAGGCCTGCCATCGGCCGGCCCCGCCCCAGTCGGCCCGGGCATCGCTGGCCAGCAGGCGAGGCGTCAGGCTCGGGATGTTGCGCTCGAAATCCTTCCAGTAGTCGTCATCCGAGGCGCGGGTGTGCGACCAACGGTAGCGCCCCTGTAGTGGCAGGGCTCCGCGGTGCTGCAGGTGCAGCAGGTGACGGGCCTGGCCGGCGCTGCGGTCCTCGGGCATCAGGTCGAACTGCAGCTCGCCGGCATGGGCGGACGTCAGGTAGCGCAGCTCGCTGCCAAGAAAGGCGCCTCGGCGAGTCGCAATGCCCGGCGTGAGCGTCACGTCCAGTTGCGGTGCGATGTTCCAGTAGTAGGGCACGGCCAGCTCGAAGCCGCTGCGGCTGTCGAGGTTGACCGATGGCGGCAGCCAGCCCGACTTGCGCGCCTCCGAGACCGGAAAGCTCAGCGCCGGCGCACCCAGGATGGGCACGCCATAAAAGCGCAGCACCGCGCCGGTGGCCACGCCCTCGTTGTTCTCGAAGTCGAGTTTGACCCCGCTGGCCTCGAGCACCCAGGCGTACTGCCCCGTGTCGTCGGGCGTGCAGCTCGAGTAGGTGGCATCGATCGCGGCCACCCGGTGGCGGCCGAGAAAATCCAGCCGTGCGGCCTGCCCCCCCGCGCCGGTGACCCCGAAATGGTAGGCCGGGTGCAGGAAGAAGCCCTCGTAGCGCTCGACCTGGAGCTGCACCTCGGGGCCACTGACGACATTGCCGTCGCGCCGGATCACGACGTTGCCGGTGGCCTTGGCCACGCCCTCGCGGTGATCGTAGGACAGGCGGTCGGCGCGGATCTCCACCGGCCCTTGCGTCAGTTCGACCTCCCCCTCGGCCACGGTGGTCTGCCCGGTGCGACCGCCAAGCTCGCGGGCACGGATCACGATGGGCGCCTGCACCGAGGACGCCGCCGCCGGGGCTGCAGGTGCAGGCGGCTGCGCCCGGGCCTGCGGCAAGGCCAGCACGAGCGCCGTCAGGCAGGCGGCACCACCGTGCAGGCGGCCACGGTGCAGGCGGAACGGGGCGAAGGTCGGGCGGCGTGGCAAGGCAGGCGGCAGGACGGGATCGGAACGCCCGGCCGGCCGCCCCGGCAGACACCGGAGCGGCCAGGGGCGGTTTGTAGAATCGGCGGATTATTTCACGTCCCCACGGGTGGCCCGCCGGGACGGCCCCTCCTGACCCTCACCTGCCCATGAACGCCAGCGTGTCCTCGCCCCCCCGCGCCGAACCTGCTCCGGTGACCTGGCCGGACCCCACCCGGGAAGCGGCCTTTTGGGCCTGGATCGGTCGCCTGGACGGGTTCGACCTGGTGCCGGGCAGCCTGCGTGCGGCCAGTGCGGACGCGAGCTTTCGTCGCTACCTGCGGCTGGACAGCCCGACCGGCCCGCTCATCGTGATGGACGCCCCGCCGGCGCACGAGGACTGCCGCCCCTTCGTGGCACTGGCGCGGCTGTTGCGCGAGGCCGGCCTGAACGCCCCCGAGGTGCTGGCCTGGAACGAGGCCGACGGCTTCATGCTGCTGTCCGACCTGGGCTCGACCACCTACCTGCAGGCCCTGCAGGCGCATCCGGGCCAGGCCGACGCCCTGTACCGCGACGCCCTGGCGGCGCTGGTGGCCCTGCAGCGCATCGAGGCGGCCGAACGGGTGCCCGCCTACGACCGCGCGCTGCTGCTGCGCGAGATGGAGCTCTTCCCCGAGTGGTACGTGGCCCGTCACCGGGGTCTGGTCCTGGACGCGAAGGACCAGGCCGTGCTGGCTGCCAGCTTCGAGCACCTGCTCGCCAACGCCCTGGCCCAGCCGCGCGTGCTGGTGCACCGCGACTACCACTGCCGCAACCTGATGGTCTGCGGCGGGCCGGGCGACCCCGCCAACCCCGGGGTGCTCGATTTCCAGGATGCGGTGTGGGGCCCCATCACCTACGACCTCGTCTCGCTGCTGCGCGACGCCTACATCGAATGGGACGAGGCCCGGCAGATCGACTGGGCCGTGCGCTACTGGGAAGCCGCACGCCGCGCCGGCCTGCCGGTGCGCCCCGATTTCGGCGAGTTCTGGCGCGACTTCGAATGGATGGGCCTGCAACGCCACCTGAAGGTGCTGGGCATCTTCTGCCGCCTCTACCACCGCGACGGCAAGGACGGCTATCTGAAGGACCTGCCGCTGGTGTGGCGTCATGCCCACCGCGTGGCCAGCCGTTACCGCGAGTTCGTCGCGCTGGCGCGGCTGCTGGAGAAGGTGGCCGGGCAGGAGCGCCAGGTGGGCTACACCTTCTGACCGGCGGCCCGGCTTCGGGCGGCCGGGCGCCGGGCGTGCATGTCGGCCCCCGGGGCTATCGCCCGCCCCCCGCGGGGGCAACGGCCCGGCTTCGGGCGGCCGGGCGCCGGGCGTGCATGTCGGCCCCCGGGGCTATCGCCCGCCCCCCGCGGGGGCAACGGCCCGGCTTCGGGCGGCCGGGCGCCGGGCCTTAGGCCATCGCCGCGCGCAGCGCCGATTCGGTGGAGGCCGACCCGCACCAACAGTCGGGGGTCTCGCAGCCGGCGGCTGCCAGCCAGGGGTCGCGATCCTCCCCGCCGAAGGTCTCGACCAGGAAATCCAGGAACACCCGGGTGCGCGCCGGCAGATGCTTGCGCGTGGGGATGGCGGCATAGATCTGGGTCGTGAGCACCTGCCACTGGGGCAGCACCCGCTCGAGCGCCTGCTCGAGCAGGGCATCGGCCACCACGAAGGACGGCAAGCCCGCGATGCCCATGCCGGCCAGCGCGGCGGCATAGGTGGTGTCCAGGTGCGAGGTGCTCAGGGCCGTGGCCTGGGCCTCCAGGACCACCGTCTCCTGGGCCTGCCCGCGCTCGTCCACGCCCCTTTGGAACGTGATGCCGCCTTGCAGGATGCTGGGTGGCGGCAGCAGGGAATCGTGCTGCTTCAGGTCCTCGGGGTGACGCGGTCGGCCGCGGCGGTCCAGGTACTCCGGCGAGGCACAGGTGATGACCTCCGAGCGCGCGAGGCGGCGCGCCACGAAATGGCCGTCCAGGGGCTTGCGGCCCAGCATCAGGATGCTCACGTCGTGCGACTCATGCACCGTCTCCACCGGGCCAGGCACGGTCAGCTCCAGTGTGACCTGCGGAAAGCGGGCACGAAAGCGAGGCAGGTGCTTGGCGAGCTGGTGCACGGCAAACGCCGGAGGGCACACCACCCGCAGGTGGCCAGTGGGCTCGCGCACCGCAGCCTGGGCCAGGGCCTCGGCCTCGTCGATGTCGGCCAGGATCTGGCGCACGCGGTCGAGGTAGGCCTCGCCGGTGTCGGTCAGGCTCAAGCGGCGGGTCGTGCGCTGGATCAGCCGGGCCCCCAGGTGGGCTTCCAGGTCGGCCACGGCCCGCGTCACCACGGCCGCCGAGAGGTCCAGGGCCCGGGCCGCGGCGGCGAAGCTGCCGCACTCGACCACCTTGGCAAATACGCGCATGGAGTGCAATCGATCCATTTCAAGCCCTGAGTTCCTTGCAGATTCCGCAATTGTTCATTGAAGTCCAAGACGTTTTTCTGCTCAGGGTTAACACCTACAGTTCCTTCCATCGATGAACGAGAGGCCTGCCACGAGAAGGCCGGTTCACCGAGGGGCCGCTCAGGATGAGCCCGATCGGCCCGATCCGGAAACCCTCACCAAGGAACTGTCACCATGAATGCCAAGACCCTGATCGCTGCCGTTCTCTCCGCCGGTTTTGCCGCCGGTGCCTTCGCCCAGGAAGCCACGATCTTCGAGATCCCCGCCACCTCCGAGCTCAGTCGCGCCGAGGTGAAGGCGCAGATCCGCAACGCCGACCGTGCGGTGCTGTACGCCGGCGAGGCCACCGTGTTTGCCGACGCCGCCCCCACGACGGCGGGCCGCACCCGCGCCGAGGTCCGCGCCGAGGCCCGCGAGGCGCTGCGCAGCGGTTTCAGCTTCGGCGGTGAAGCCACCCTGTTCCCGCAGGAGACCTTCGCCAGCGTGCGCACCCGCGAGGAAGTGCGTGCCGAAGCCATCCAGCATCTGCGCAGCCAGCGCAGCGGCAGCTGATGACTCCAGGCCGGGCGGGGTCGCATCCGCCCGGCCGGCTGCCTGCGTAAAGCCCCTCAGGCCTGCCGCCCCGATGGACGCGGGCCCCTGAACGCATCGAAAGGAACCCCGCCATGAACAAGTCTCTCCTCGCCGCCATCGCCCTCACCGCCTCCTTCGGCGCCCTCGCCCAGGAAGCCACCGTGTTCCCCGAGGCGCCAGCCTCCACGCTGACCCGCGCCGAGGTGAAGGCCCAGGCGGCCGCCGCCGACCGTGACGTCGTCTTCGCCGGTGAGGCCACGGTGTTTCCGGATGCCGCGGCCTCCAGCATCGCGAGCCGCGCCGAAGTGCGCGCCGAGGCCCGCGAGGCCCTGCGCAAGGGCGTGAACTTCGGCGGCGAAGCCACCCTGTGACGGGCCCGGCTTTGGCACACTGCGGTCTTGCCCGCAGTGTGCCAAGCGATGCCCCGTCTTTTCGTCGATCTCCCGCTGGCCCCTGGCCAGTTGCTCACCCTCCCCCCCGGACCGTCCCGGCATGTGCAGGTGCTTCGCCTGCAACCCGGTGACGGTCTGGTGCTGTTCAACGGCCAGGGCGGCGAATGGGCCGCCACCGTCACCCGCATGGGCCGCCAGGAGGTGGAGGTCCGCCTCGATCACCCCCTGGACACCGACCGCGAGCTTCCGCGGGCCGTGACGCTGGCCGTGGGCATGCCCGCCAATGAGCGCATGGACTGGCTGGTGGAGAAGGCCACCGAACTCGGAGCGGCCGCCTTCGCGCCGCTGGTGTGCGAACGCTCGGTGCTGCGCCTGGCCGGCGAGCGGGCGCAGAAGAAGCAGGCCCACTGGCAGGGCGTGGCCGTGGCCGCGGCCGAACAGAGCGGGCGCACCCGCGTGCCCGCCGTTCATGGGCTGCGGCCCCTGCGGGAGGGACTGGCGGCCCTCGATGCCGGCGCCACGCGCTGGGTGCTCAGCCTGCGTGACGACGCAGCACCGCTGCCGCAGGCGCTGCGCGAACTGCCGGCCGAGGGCTCCCTGGTCCTGCTGAGCGGCCCTGAGGGCGGTCTGAGCCCCGCGGAGGAAGACTTGGCCCGCTCGATCGGCCATCGCCCCGTGAACCTGGGCCCGCGCGTGCTGCGCGCCGAAACCGCCCCACTGGCCGTGCTCGCGGCCCTCGCAGTGGTCTGACGTCTGTTCGCGTTTGCGGCGACACTCGGGATACCGAACGCCACGAGCCGCCGCCATGAACCCTCACCTCTGGCTCCTGACGCTGTGTCAGGGCTTCTTCATGACCAACAACGTCACCTTCATCGCCATCAACGGGCTGGTGGGGTTGGCGCTGGCACCGGTGGCCTGGATGGCCACGCTGCCGGTGATGGGCTATGTGGTGGGCGGGGCCCTGGCCACCGGGGTGGTGGCGCGCACCCAGCGGGCCTGGGGCCGCAAGCGCTCCTTCCAGGCGGGGTTGCTGGTGGCCATGGCTGCGGCCGCGCTGTGCGCCTATGCAGCGGCCACGAGCCAGTTCTGGCTGCTGGTGGCGGCCACGGTGATCGCCGGCTACTACAACGCCAACGCGGCGCTGTACCGCTTTGCCGCGGTGGAACTGGTGTCGCCCGCTGCCAAGGAGAAGGCCATCTCCTGGGTGCTGGCCGGCGGCATCCTGGGTGCGGTGATCGGGCCCAACCTGGCCCACTACACCCGCGACTGGTTCAGCGTGCCCTTTGCCGGCGCCTATGCCGCGCTGGCCGGCGTGGCCCTGCTGTCCCTCTCCGTCCTGAGCTTCATCCACTTCCCCGCCCTGCCCAAAGCCGACCCGGCCCACCCCGGGCGCCCCCTGCGCGAGATCGCGCGCCAGCCGGTCTTCATCGTGGCGGTGATGTGTGCCGCCCTGGGCTTTGGCGTGATGAACCTGCTGATGGCCGCCACGCCCATTGCCATGCAGCACCACCACCACGAGTTCCGCCACACCGCGCTGGTGCTGGAGTGGCACGTGCTGGGCATGTTCGTGCCCAGCTTCTTCACCGGCCACCTCGTCAAGCGCTTTGGCGTGGTCAAGGTGCTGTGGGCCGGCGTGGCGCTCAACCTGGGCTGCATCGCGGTGGCCCTGTCGGGCGTGGACCTGATGCAGTTCCTGGTGGCGCTGCTGCTGCTGGGCGTGGGCTGGAACTTCCTCTACGTGGGCGGCACCACCCTCTTCACCGAGGCCTACCGCCCCGAGGAGCGCACCACGGCCCAGGCCGCGATGGACTTCTGGGTGATGAGCACGATGGCCCTCACGTCCTTTGCCTCGGGTGCACTCATCACCTCGCAGGGCTGGACCTGGCTCAACTGGGGCTCGCTGCTGCCCGTGGCCCTGGTGGCCGGCGGCATCCTGTGGCTGACGGCACAGCGGCGCGTGGCGGCTGCTTGAGCGGCCGACGAAGAGGCCGCTATCACAGCCGATCTGGCAGCGTGGTTTCTGGTGTGAGCTTCGGCTCGTCCAGCAGCTTCGCCTTGTAGGCGAGGATCTCTTCCTCAGGCACGTCGAAGCGCTGCAGCCACTGCTGTGCGCCCCAGCCGATGATGCGAGGTTCACCCACTGACGAAGGCCGGTGCAAACTGACCTCGTTCGCGCGCAGGGGCTTGAACAACATATTGGGCAGTACGAGACGAGCCGGCTTCGCTTGGTCGGCAGGAGCTGCTTCTGGCTTTGGCCCTGACTGAATGACGAGACCGGCACCGTAGTCGTACAGCGCGAACCACTGCCCCGGCAACTCGTTACGAAGAGTCTGCAGACCACCGACCTTCCCAATCATTTCGTGACTCAGGGCGGTCAACCAAGAGACGGTCTTGATGCCCTGACTTGCGGAACGACCGGCTTCGATCGGCCCCCCGATGTCCAGGCCGAGCAGGTGCTGTGAAAGGTAGGCTTCGAATGGCTCGTTGTCGTCGCTGCGAACCAGCGAAAGTACCAGCCCATGACCGCCGTAGCCATGGACGGCCTTCAGCCGCCTGGCGAATTTCACGAACAAGTCTTGGAATGTGGTGGGATGCTCCTCGACGTACAACAAGGGCAGACTGAACCTCAGAACACTGAGCCCCCATCCCCCCATTTTGGCCCGCCAGCCGCGCAGGCCATGAACCTGAAACTCCCAGTCCCCCGCATCATGAGGCTGTTGCCCACTGGTGTAACCGAAACTGACGATGCCGCTTTCATCAATACGCTTCATCATCGTGCGCATGGGTTGTGCCTTGACATAGGGCATCTTGTCAGGTCCCTCGGGAGGGTCTTCGCGCCACAGCCAAGTCAAGTGCTCCTTGGCGATCGACTCGTAGTCACCGAAACACTCACAGATGGCCTCGCGCACCTCCAGCGTATGGGCATCGTTGAAGAACAGCGTGCCAGTGATGGCCGGGACGCTGCCCACATAATCTTGCGGGCCTTGTTTGGTCAACAGACCACCAGGCACACGCATCTTCTCTGGATGCTCCCGCATCAACTGAATTGGATCGAAGGGCAGTTCGTTCATTGCAGATACCTCAGTTTGCGGGCACCGGCACAGGGGGCAGGGGACGCCGTGTCAGCAACATCTGCAGCAATCTCGCAGCGGTAGCAGCAGCCCCCAACTGTTCTATGGGAATCTTGGGAGGGTCCGGCTCAGGCTGTGCGCAATCGCAATCGGCTGGCTCAAGCTTCTCCAGTTTATGAGGTGCTCCCGCGATTCGCTCATAGTCAGCCTTCTGCTCCTTGCTCCATGTGTCCGGCGGAAACTTGATCTCCACCACCTGCTTGATGTTGTCCTGGGTGGGCGGCTTGGCGGGGTCCTTGACGATGACCACGTCCGGGCGGCGCACCATGCCCGCGCCTTTGAGGTGCGGGTAGCCGTGATCCGTCTCCCAGTGCTTCTTGATGAACCCCGGCAGCCAGTCGTGCGGCTTGGTCTGGGCCGCTGCATCCATGATGGGCTCGGGCGGCTGGCGCGTCATGTCGTAGTTGACTTCACTCTTATAGGGGCTGCGATGGTGCAGCAGCTGGTCCAGCGTGCGCAATCGCCCAGACACGCAAGCCTGCTTGAGCGAGCGGCCGTCCTGGGCCACGCCTGGAGTGTCCTTGCATTTGCACACGGCCGAGCACAGCACCCTCTTGTCTTCGAAGGCCAGGCTGGGCCGGTTGATGCTCACCACCGTGGTGGTGCCTTCGGGGGACATGCCGCCGGTGGCCAGCGGCGGGGTGGGCGCGGGCGGTTGGGTCATGCCAGCCCCTGTTCGACGAGGTCGAAGGCCAGCGCCTCGTGGGCAGCGCTCTCGATCCAGGGGGTGTAGCCCTCGGCGTCGGTGATGCCGGCGATGTGTTGGCCACCCGTGGATCGCACCCGCATGGCCTGTCCGCCCACGGGCTCGCCGGTGGCCAGGTCCAGCACCTGGAAGCGGCCTCGGAACCGGTCGCCGGACTCATCCAGCGGCTCATCCTGGTAGCGTGCGGCCAATGTGTCGCTGATGGCCCCCGCGCCCCGGACCACCAGCGCTGCGGCGGCTGCAGCGGGCGCCTCCTGTGCGCCCAGGGCGGCCGTGGCACTGCCGGGCCGGGTCGTGGAGACGCTCTGGCTGGCGATCAGGGTGGCGCCACAGGCCGTCTTGCAGCCCTGGTAGGCCGCCGGGGCGCCGTCGATGAGCATGGAGGCATCGCCTTGCGCGATGGGAAAGAGGCCCCGGCAACCCTTCTTGGGGCACGACACCATGTCGCCGATGCGCGCGATGCGTTTGCCGTGGGTATCCGTGCTGCCAGAGGCGCCCACCACCGTGCCGCCGTGGCTGGTCCTGTCGCCCAGCACAATGAAGGGGCGCGACATTCGAATCCTCCTGAATCTTTTTGCTTTGCCTGCGAGCCAAGACCCTCCTTGGGACGGCGCAGACCGGGAGGAATTTAGCGTGAGCCTGTGCGGGAGGAGGTTTCGAAGTGTTTCGAACTCTCAATGGACAAAGCTTCGGCAGGAACCACACCCGCCCAAGCGTCAAGTTCAGTCGCGCAGCAGCGCCGCGTCCCACGCGCGCACGCGCTGGCGCTGCTCGCCCAGGCCGGTGATGCCCAGGCGCAGTTCGTCGCCATCGCGCAGGAAGCGCGGGGGCTTGGCGCCCATGCCCACGCCGGGAGGCGTGCCGGTGCTGAGGAGGTCACCGGGGCGCAGGGTCATGAAGCGGCTGATGTAGCTCACGAGCTGAGCCACGCCAAAGACCATGGTGCGGGTGTTGCCGCGCTGGCGCGGCTCGCCGTTGAGGTCGAGCCACAGGTCCAGGGCCTGGGGGTCACCCACCTCGTCGGCGGTGACGAGCCAGGGCCCCACCGGGCCGAAGGTCTCGCAGCCCTTGCCCTTGTCCCACTGGCCGCCGCGTTCGAGCTGGTACTCGCGTTCTGACACATCGTTCACCACGCAATAGCCGGCCACGTAGTGCAGCGCCTCGCCCTCGCTCACGTAACGGGCGGTGCGGCCGATCACGACGCCCAGCTCCACCTCCCAGTCACCCTTGAGCGAGCCCTGGGGCAGCACGACGGTGTCGTTCGCGCCCACGACGCAGTCGCTGGGCTTGAGGAAGAGGATGGGCTCCTTGGGCACGGGCATGCCGGCCTCGGCCGCGTGGTCGCTGTAGTTCAGGCCCACGCAGACGAACTTGCCCAGGCCCGACCAGGGTGGGGCGATGCGCCCGGGCGAAGCAATGACCGGCAGCGTGGAGGGATTGATCGCACGCAGCGCAGCCAGGCCCTCGGGGCCGAGGGTCTGCGCGGTGATGTCGGGGATCACCCCCGAGAGGTCGCGCACCCGGCCTTGCGCATCGACCAGGGCCGGCCGCTCGTGGCCGGGTTCGCCGTGACGCATCAGCTTCATCGATCGTCCTTCAGGGCATGGCCGCGATCACGCCGGCCACGGCCGCGGTGAGTTTCTTGCCGTAAGGCACGTGGAGGAATTCGTTGGGCCCGTGGGCATTGCTCTTGGGACCCAGCACGCCGCACACCATCATCTGCGCCTTGGGGAAGCCCTGCTGCAGCAGGTTCATCAGCGGGATGGTGCCGCCCTGGCCGATGAAGCCCACTGGCGCGCCGTAGAAGACCTGCGAGGCCGCATCCAGCGCCTGGTGCAGCCAGGGCGCCAGCGTGGGGGCGTTCCAGCCGGTGGCCGCGCCATGGTCGCTGTGGAAGGTGACCTTGGCCTGGTACGGGGGGTCGGCTTCGAGCAGGGCCTTCAGCTCCTGCGCGGCCTGGGCGGCATCGACCAGCGGCGGCAGGCGCAGCGAGAGCTTGAAGGCCGTGTAGGGCCGCAGCACGTTGCCCGCGTTGCCCAGGGCGGGGAAGCCTTCGGCGCCGGTCACGCTGAGCGCGGGCTTCCAGGTGCGGCGCAACAAGGCCTCGGCGGCATCGGTGGTGGTGGGCAGGGTGAAGGCGCCATCGGCCCCGCAGGCCCAGGGGAAGCGCTTCCAGACCTCGTCGCCCAGGATCTGCGCCGTCGCCTTGGCCTGGTCGATGCGTTCGGCCGGGATCTCGCAGTGGAAGCTCTCGGGCAACAGGCGGCCGGTGGCGCTGTCTTCCAGGCGGTCGAGCAGGCGGCGCAGGATGCGGAAGCTCGAAGGCACCAGGCCGCTGGCATCGCCCGAGTGCACGCCTTCGGTGAGCACCTCCACCTTGAGCACGCCGCTGACCATGCCGCGCAGCGAGGTGGTGAGCCACAACTGGTCGTAGTTGCCGGCGCCGGAGTCGAGGCACACCACCAGGCTCACCTCGCCCAGGCGCGGACGCAGCGCGTCGATGTAGGCCGGCAGGTCGTAGGAGCCGCTTTCCTCGCAGGTCTCGATGAGGCCCACCACACGCGGGTGGGGGATGCCCTGGCGCTGCAGGGCCAGCAGCGCGGTGATGGAGGCATAGACGGCGTAACCGTCATCCGCCCCGCCGCGGCCGTAGAGCTTGCCGTCCTCGTACTTGGGCGTCCAGGGGCCGAGGTCGGAACGCCAGCCGCTGAATTCGGGCTGCTTGTCGAGGTGGCCGTACATCAGCACGGTGTCGGTGCTGCCTGCCTTCGTGGCCGGCACCTCGAAGAAGATCACCGGCGTGCGCGGCCGCCCGGCGGCGTCGGCGAGGCGCACCACCTCCAGCGTCAAGCCCGCGACCTTCTTGCTTTCCACCCAGGCCGCCGCGTTGCGCACCACGGTCTCGAGATGATCGTTGTGCACCCATTGCGGATCGAAGGCCGGCGACTTCGCGGGGATCGCGATGTAGTCGGACAGCAGCGGGACGATCTCACGGTCCCAGGTCTCGTTGACGAAGGCTTGCAGGCCGTCGGGGTCGGCCAGGGGGTTGAGCTGCAGGCGGTCGGGGGCGTTCATGCGCGGCTCCTTGGAACGGCGTCAGGAGGAATCCGCGCAGTGTAGGCCGGCTGCCTCGACCCTGCCCATCCGGGGATGTTTCAGTTGTGAACTATCCCTGGGCACTCGGGACATGCTGGCCCAGCCAGCTGCGCATCGTGTCGAAGACCTTCTCACGCGCTTCCAGCGGTTCGTTCACCAGCTCGTGAAAGTAGCCCTCGAAGGGGTGCGCCTGCACCAGATCCTTCGGTGCCAGGGCCGCAAAGGTGGCGCTGCCGGCGGGGCGCACCAGGCGGTCGGCGGTGGCCCACATCAGCAGCGTGGGGTGTTTCCACTGCGGGGCCCGGGCGCGCACGAATTCGCCCCCTTGCAGCATGAAGTTCACCAGGCGCGGCGTGATGCGGTCGTGCACCAGCGGATCGGTTTTGTAGGCCACCACCACGTCCGGGTCGCGCGAAATGCCGTTGACATCGAGGCCGTTGGGCAGTTGCAGCGTGGGCGTGAGGTTGTAGCTGGCCTTGAGGGCCCCGCGCTGCAGCGCAGACAGGCCGATGTCCAGAGCCGGCGAGGACAGCATCACGGCATCCACCGGGCGCAGTTCGCCCGCCACAAAACGAGCGACCGTGAGCCCGCCCATGCTGTGGCCGAAGAGCACGAAAGGCCCGGGATGCCGCTCTCGCACGTGATCGACCACGGTGGCCAGGTCGGTGAGCAGGTCGTCGTCCTTCTGCAGGCTGCCGCGCGGACCCAGCGAAAGGCCGTGGCCCCGGTGGTCGTAGCCCACCGCCTGGAAGCCCCACTCGCGCAGGCGCGTGGCCACGCGCTCGTAGCGCGCGCTGTGCTCGCCCAGGCCGTGCACGATCAGCACCGTGCCACGCACACGGCCTTCGGGCGCCGGCCAGGTGCGCAGACTCAACAGCGTGCCGTCATAGGCCGACAGCGTGGACACGGTGGCGGTGGAGGCTTGCGTCATGGCATGAACGTACAGTGAATCCGGCTGGACTATGCTTGCACTGCACCCGACTGTCCAGCCCCATGAACCCGACGACTTCCCCTGACGATCGTCTGCCGTATGCTGGCCTGCGCGTGGTCGAGCTCACCCACATGGTGATGGGCCCGAGCTGCGGCCTGCTGCTGGGCGACCTGGGCGCCGACGTGATCAAGGTCGAGCCGCCCGGCGGCGACCCCACGCGCCGGCTGCTGGGCTCGGGCGCGGGCTTCTTCGCGATGTTCAACCGCAACAAGCGCAGCCTCGCGGTGGACCTGAAGGATGCACGCGGGCGCGAGGTGCTGCTGCGGCTTGTGGCCACGGCCGATGTGTTCTGCGAGAACTTCAAGCCCGGTGCCATGGCGGCGCTGGGGCTCGACTACCCCTCGCTCTCGGCCTTGAACCCACGGCTGGTCTATGTGTCGCTCAAGGGCTTCCTGCCCGGCCCCTATGAGCACCGCACTGCGCTGGACGAGGTGGTGCAGATGATGGGCGGCCTGGCCTACATGACCGGCCCGCCGGGCCAGCCGCTGCGCGCGGGCAGCAGCGTCAACGACATCATGGGCGGCCTCTTCGGTGCGCTGGGCGCGATGGCGGCGCTGGCGCAGCGCGAGCAAACCGGCCGTGGCCAAGAGGTGCAATCCGCGCTCTTCGAGAACAACGTGTTCCTCGTGGCCCAGCACATGATGCAGTTCGCGGTGACGGGCCGCCCCGCTGCCCCCATGCCCACACGCATCTCGGCCTGGGGGGTCTACGACGTCTTCACGGTGAAGGACGGGGGGCAGATCTTCCTGGCCGTGGTGTCCGATGCGCAGTGGGCCACCTTCTGCGCGGCCTTCGGTCTGGACGAACTGGCCGGCGACGAACGGTTGCGCCACAACAACGACCGTGTACGCGCGCGGGACTGGTTGATCCCGCGCTTGCGCGCGCACCTGGCCGAACTGCCGGCTGACGAGATCGCTCGTCGCTTCGAGGCCCATGGCCTGCCGTTTGCGCCCATCACGCGCCCGCACGAGCTCTTCGACGACCCCCACCTGCGCGCCACCGGCGGCCTGGCCCCGGTGCACCTGCCCGGCGACACCCACGGCGGCGGCCAGGGCGTGGACACCGCCGTGCCTCTGCTTCCACTCACCCTCGACGGACAGCGCCCGCCCCTGCGCCGCGCGCCGCCATCTGTCGGCGAACACAGCGATGAGCTGCTGCACGAACTGGGCTACCGCGACGGCGAGATCGAAGCGCTGCGGCAGGCGGGTGTGATTTCCCTGCGTGCCACTGGGTCATCGGTCGCCGGCAGCTAAGCTATGGAGTTTGTGTCCTGAAGTCCGTCCGATGACCCCCCAGCGCCAGACCCACCCGCTGCTCGAAGTCGGGATCGCGATCGTGATCCCGGCGGTGATCCTGATGAAGTTCAGCGGCGTCGAAGCCCTGGGCCCTGTGCGTGCGCTGCTGCTGGCGCTGGCCTTCCCGCTGGGCTGGGGCCTGTACGACGGCATCCGCAACCGCCACCTGAGCTGGATCGCGGCCCTGGGCCTGATGAGCACGCTGCTCACCGGCGGGATCGGCGTGATGCAGCTCGACACCCAGTGGCTGGCCGTCAAGGAGGCAGCCGTCCCCGGGATCATCGGCCTGGTGGTGTTCGCCTCGGCCTTCACGCGCACTCCGCTGATCCGCGCCCTGGTCTACAACGACACCGTGCTCGACGTGCAGCGCGTGCATCGCCACCTGGAAGAGCGCGGCAATGTGAACGCCTTCGAGGCGCGGCTGCGCACCGGCACGCTGCTGGTGGCCGGCACGTTTGCGTTCTCGTCGGTGATGAACTACATCCTGGCGCGCTGGATCGTCACCAGCCCTGCGGGCACCGAGGCCTTCAACGAGGAACTGGGGCGGCTCACGCTCGTGAGCTACCCGATGATCGCCCTGCCCTCGATGCTGATGATGGCCGGCGTGCTGTACTACCTGGTGCACGGCGCCAGAGCGCTCACCGGGCTGAAGCTCACCGAGATGCTCCACCACGGCGAGGAAGCGGCGAAGCAGGGCTGAGCGCTTACCAGGGCGCCGCGTCGGCCTCCACCGGCGTGGTGTCGAGCACGGGGGCCGGCACGGCCGCGGTCACACCGGGTTCCTGCTCGCCACCCAGGGCTTCGATCAGGTCGGGGAGGAGGCGGCGCAGTTCACCGGTGGCAATCGCCACATCGGCATCGAAGGCCTCGTCAGCCCCCACGCTGGGGCGGCCTTCGTACACACCGTCCAGGAAGTCCAGCCGCTTGAGTTGCAGACCTTGGGTGAGCACGAAGGACACGCGTTCGGCCCAGGTCAGCGCCAGCCGCGTGGGCTGCTTGCCGGCCTGGATGTGCGCACGCACCTCGTCGGTGTCGAGCGGGTGGCGGGCATAACGCACCACCGACTTCATCTCGTCGGCCGACTTCAGCTCGCATTCGCGGTCCACGGTGAACCCGGCCGCGGGCTCGCCGCTCAGCAGCCAGTCCGACATCAGCGCCTGCGGCGACCGCGCCGTGTGGATCTGCCGAACCTCGAAGCCCGGCAGGGCCTTGACCAGCAAGGTGACGACCTCCTCGGCCCGCGCAGCGCTGCCGGTGTCGATGGCCAGCAGATGCCGGGCCGGATCGATCCACACCCACAGCGTCGAGGCCCGCACGAAGGCCTGAGGTAGCAGCTCCAACACGGCCTGCTCGCGCAGCTCCTTCATCTGCTTGCGCCCCGGCTTGCGGCCCGTGCTGTGCTCGATGCCCTCGGCGATCTCGGCGGCGCGCTCACGCACCACCGAGCCGGGCAGCAGCTTGCGCTCGACCTTCAGGCGCAGCACCCATTGGCCGTCCACCACCTCCAGCAAGGGCCCGTGGGCCTCGCCACGGGGCGGCACCCAGCCGGCCGACTGCGGCTGCGACGCTCCGCAGGGCAGGAACACATCCTTTTGCAGCAGGTCTTCCACCTGCGAGGACGAGGCCGACCACGCGGCCCCGATGCGAAACAAGCTCAGGTTCTTGAACAAGGACCATCCTCTGACACCCCGACCTCGGGGCAAAGGGCGCATTGTCCACGCAAGGGCTCAGCCCTCGGCCGCCGCCACCTGCCGCAGGGCCTGCTCGAACACCTCGACCGGCTGGCCGCCCTGGATCAGGTGGCGGTCGTTGAGGATGACCGAGGGCACCGCACGGATGCCGTGCTGGGCATAGAAGCGCTGGCGCTCGCGCACGGCCTCGGTGTAGTCGTCGCCGTCCAGGATCTGTCGCGCACGGCCTTCGTCCAGGCCCACCGCAGCCACCACCTGCAGCAGCACCGCGGCATCGCTCGGGTCCTGGCCCTCGGTGAAGTAGGCGCCCAGCAGGGCCTTCTTGAGCCGGTGCTGGGCATCGCCACCCCGTTCGCCCGCCCAGTACAGCAGGCGGTGGGCGTTGAAGGTGTTGACGATGCGGCTGCGCTGCGCCATGCGGAAAGTGAAACCCACGCCCTCGCCGCGCTGGCGGATCAGCTCGCGATTGGCCGCCACCTGCTCGGGCGTGAGGCCATACTTCTGCGCGAGGTGCTCGCCGATGTCCTGGCCTTCGGGCGGCATGTCGGGGTTCAGCTCGAAAGGCTGGAAATGCAGGCTCACCGGCACGCTGGGGCCCACACGTTCGATCGCCTGTTCCAGGGCGCTCAGGCCGATGGCACACCAGGGGCAGACGATGTCGGAGACAAAATCGATCTTCATGGCGGGGAGTATCCTCCCGTCGCGCTGCCCTTGTCCTGAGCCCCGGAGTTCCCCATGAAGTTGCGCATGGCCCGCAATTCCCTCTTCGCCATCCTGCTGCGCCAGCGCTGGTGGGTGAGCTTTGGCGTGGGCGTGGCCCTTGCGCTGGTGAGCGGCGCCCTGCTGCCGCGGGATCTGGCGCTCATGGCGATCTTCATGCCCATGCCCTTCTGGGTGATTGCCGGCCTGGCCGCCTGGCAGCAGCGCCATCGCCCCAGCGCCGCCCAACTGGCCCAGGCGGTGGACGAACTGGGCCGGCTGAGCTGGCCGGTGTTCTCGCAGCGCCTGCGCGCCGCGCTGGAAAAGCAGGGCGTGGCCGTGACCGAGCTGAAGACGCCCGGCGCCGACTTCGAATGGACCGAAGGTCACCGCAAGATCGTGCTGGCCGCGCGCCGCTGGAAGGCGGCGCGCACCGGCATCGAGCCGCTACGGGAACTGCAGGCGGCCGCCGAGGCCCGCGAGGCCCAGCAGGCCTGGTACCTGAGCCTGGGCACACTCAGCGAAGCCGCCCAGGACCACGCCCGCATCCAGGGCATCCGCGTGATCGGGGCGGAGGACCTCGTGACGCTGCTCGGGCGGTGAACCGACCGAGAACCCCCGCCCCTCACGCACAATGAGGACACCCGGGGCACACGCAGGCCCCGCATCGTGATCGTCAATGCGCCGTGCGGTCACGCCCCCAGGTGCTGTAGTCCTCGTCGGTCGCCAGCGTCCACAGGGCCAGGGCCAGGATCACCAGGCCGGTGACCACCGCGGCCGTGCGGGCCATGTCACCAAAGCCCAGCACCCAAGGCGAGACCACCATCCACAGACCCAGGACGGCTTCGATCCACTCCTCCCAGGCGCGCGGCACGAAGATGGCGCCCAGGGCCGCAGCCAGCAGAGCCAGACCGACGATCACGGCGTTGGCCATGGGCATCGTCTGGTCCATGAAGCCCAGGGCCCAGGGCGAGGCCACCAGCCACACGCCCAGCACGGCATTGACCGCGTCTTGCCAATGTTTCATTCGCATCATGGTCATACCTCCTGCAATGAACACGGGGAAGACACCCACCGCAGGAGCTTGGATCACGGCGACGGCCGCCGTGTTCCGCGCCGCCGGGCCGGCACGGCGCCGGCCCCCGGTTTCAGCCTCGCGTGAACTTGAACACCGCGACGCTGGCCAGCAGGTTGGGCCGGCGCCGCACCACGCGCCCGGCCTGGATGCCGAAGGCGTCGAGCACCTGCAGGCCGTTCTTGCGTGCCAGCACCTCGAAGTCGGCATAGGTGCCCACACGGATGTTGGGCGTGTCGTACCACTCGTAGGGCAGCACGCGCGTGACCGGCATGCGGCCCAGGGCCACCTGCAGGCGGTTGGGCCAGTGCGCGAAGTTGGGAAAGCTCACGATGCCGATGCGACCCACGCGCGCCGTCTCGCGCAACATGGTCTCGGTGTTGCGGATGTGCTGCAGGCTGTCGAGCTGCAGCACCACGTCGAAGCTCTGGTCCTCGAACATCGCCAGCCCCTCTTCGAGATTGAGCTGGATGACGTTCACGCCGCGCTGCACGCAGGCCAGCAGCTTGGTGTCGTCGATCTCCACGCCATAGCCCGTGCAGCCCTTGCGGTCGCGCAGCAGCGCCAGCAGTTCGCCGGTGCCGCAGCCCAGGTCGAGGACGCGCGAGCCTTCGGGCACCAGCTCGGCGATCAGCTCCAGGTCTTTCCTTTCGCTCATGCCAGCTCCTTTGCGATGCGCTCGTAATAGGCGCGCACCACCCCGTGGTAGCGCGCGTCGTCGAGCAAGAAGGCGTCGTGGCCATGGGGGGCGTCGATCTCGGCGTAGCTCACCTCGCGGCGGTTATCGACCAGGGCCTTGACGATCTCACGCGAACGGGCCGGCGAGAAGCGCCAATCGGTGGTGAAGCTCACCACCAGGAACTTCGCCTGCGCCCCGGCCATCGTGCGGGTGAGGTCACCGCCATGCTCCGCCGCGGGGTCGAAGTAGTCGAGTGCGCGGGTGATCAGCAGGTAGGTGTTGGCGTCGAAGTATTCGCTGAACTTGTCGCCCTGGTAGCGCAAGTAGCTCTCGATCTGAAACTCGATCTCCTGGGTGCTGTAGCCCAGTTCGGCCGCGCGCAGCTGGCGGCCGAACTTCTGCTCCATCACGTCGTCGCTGAGATAGGTGATGTGGCCGATCATGCGGGCCACGCGCAGGCCACGCTTGGGGACCACGCCGTGGCGCTGGTAGTGCCCTCCATGGAAATCTGGGTCGGTAATGATCGCGCGGCGCGCGACTTCGTTGAAGGCGATGTTCTGCGCCGATAGGTTGGGCGCGGTGGCGATGGCAATGCAGTGGCGCACGCGCTGCGGGTAGCGCAGGGTCCAGGCCAGGGCTTGCATGCCGCCCAGGCTGCCGCCCATGACGGCGGCCAGTTGGTCGATGCCCAGGCGATCGAGCAGCCGCGCTTGGGCATCGACCCAGTCCTCCACCGTCACCACGGGGAAGTCGGCGCCATAGGGCTGGCCGGTCGCAGGGTTGGTGTGCATCGGCCCGGTGGAGCCGAAGCACGAGCCCGGGTTGTTCACGCCGATGACGAAGAAGCGGTCGGTGTCCAGCGGCTTGCCCGGGCCCACGAGGTTGTCCCACCAGCCTTCGCTGCGCTCCTGTCCCTCGTAGGTGCCGGCCACGTGGTGCGAGGCATTGAGCGCGTGGCACACGAGCACGGCATTGCTCTTGTCCGCGTTGAGCGTGCCGTAGGTTTCGTAGACGAGGGTGTAATCGACCAGCTTCGCCCCGCTGCGCAGCGGCAACGGCTCGGCGAAGTGCAGGGATTGCGGGGTGACGTGTCCGATCGATCGAGAGGTCATGGGGCCCAGAACGACAAACCCGGCGTCACGCTGAAGGTGAGGCCGGGTCGCCGTGCCCCCTTTAGCTGCATTTTTAGAGCGCCCGCAAGCCGGAACAAATCGGCGCTGAGGGTCAAAGTATAGCGGCAGCCGGCACCTCCACGGTCCAGCCCGCCCGAAACCCCGCCTGTTCGCCCTTGTGGGCATAGCCCAGCGGGTTGGCCACCACACGGCAACGCCAGGGGCGGCCGCCGCGGATGCCTTCGACGGTGTAATCGACCGGGCAGTGTAGATGGCCATGTATCCAGAGCCGGGCGTGGGGCAGCAGGTCGTCCAGCGCGTTGCAAAAACCCGCCGTGCCCGGCACCAGGCCATAGCGCGGGTCGGCGCTGCGCAGCGAGGGCGCAAAGTGCGTCACTGCCACCGTGGGGCCGACGAAGGGCCTGGCCAGGGCGTCTCGCAGCCAGCGCTGGCACTCGCGCCCGAGTTCGGCGAGATCCGCGGCCAGGCGGGGCTGGCCGCCGCGCAGGCTGGTGTTCTTGCGCAGGTAGAAGTTCGCTGCGCGGTGGGCCTTCTCGCGCTGCTGGTGCTGGCGTGTCACGTCGGCCAGCGGGTCCACCATGGCTTCGAAGTCGGTCCACAGCGTGGTGCCCACGAAGCGCACGCCATCGATCACCGCCGTCTCGCGTTCCAGCCAGGTCAGACCCAGGCGATCGCACGCTTCGCGCAGCCTGGCATGGGCCTCGTCGTGCTCCAGGCCGTCGTACTCATGGTTGCCCGGCACGTAGAGCACGGTGCGCCAGGGGCCGTGGCGCGGCGAGAAGCGCCGCAGACCGAAGTCGGGTTCGTCCAGGCGCGAGCCGGTCTGGTAAGAGCCGATGTCGCCCGCCAACACGAGCAGGTCAGCGTCGGGCGCGGCCTGCGGCACGAAGCCCGGGTCGTTTTCGAGATGAAGATCCGACAACAGCTGAATGCGCATGGTGGCCCTCGGATGTCTGCTCACGGGGTTGCGTGGCACCGACCTTCACACGTTTGGCCATGTCGATGAACGAGGCAATGTACTGCGCGTGCTCGTCATGCTCTCGCGTCCCCAAAAAGATCTGCTTGTGGACCCCTCGGCGCCCCAGGGAGATGGCCACCAACGGCATGCGTTCGGCCTGCTCTTGCACCAACCATCGCGGCAACGCCGTCACGCCTCGGCCGCTGGCCACCATCTGCAGCATGATGTCGGTCGCCTCGAGGGTCTTGTGCTGGCGAGGCGCGACGCCCGCCGGTGTGAGAAAGCGACTGAACACGTCGAGCCTGTCGGGTTCGACGGGATAGGTGATGAGCACCTCGTTGCACAAGTGTTCGGGTTCGACGTAGGGCCGCTTGGCCAGCGGGTGATCCCGTCCTACGGCCAGCACTTGTTCGTAGTCGAAAACCGGCTCGAAACGCAGGCCTGGCTTGTGCAAAGGATCCGGAGTGACCAAGACGTCGATCTCGAATCCGATCAGCGCGCCCACGCCGCCGAACTGGAAGCGCTGTTTGACATCGACATCCACATCGGGCCAACGACTCAAGTACGGAGCCACCAGCTTGAGCAGCCATTGATAGCACGGGTGGCACTCCATGCCGATGCGCAATGTGCCTCGTTCGCCTCGGGCGTACTGGCGCAATCGATCCTCGGCCAGCTCGAACTGAGCCAGCATACGTTTGGAGACGGCCAAAAGATAGTGCCCGGCCTGGGTCAGCGTGAGGTGACGGCCCTGCCGTCGCCACAGCTCGATGCCCAAGTGCTGCTCGAGCTTGCCGATGGCATGGCTCAGCGCCGATTGCGTCAGATTCAACTGCGCCGCCGCCGCCGTCACCGAGCCCAAGCGATCGACTTCTCTCAGGATGGTCAGGTGTGAGCGGTCGAGCATCCTTATTTATGAAGATTATGGATGGTTTTTTGAGAAAACATCATTTTACTTCATGGATTGTTCTTCCTAGCATCGCGACTTCCAACCTCCTTCGAATTGCTCCCCTTCGAGACCATGGTCACCACCCACAACCTCGGATTCCCCCGCATCGGCGCTGATCGCCAGCTCAAGTTCGCTTTGGAGTCGTACTGGAACGGCTCGTCTACCGCCGAAGAACTGCAAACCGTTGGGCTTCAGCTTCGCCGCAGCCACTGGGCCGCGCAAGGGGCGCTCGACTTCGTGCCCGTCGGCGACTTTTCTTTCTACGATCATGTGTTGGATATGAGCTTCATGCTAGGCAATGTGCCGCAGCGCGTACGCCAACTGCAATCCAGCACACTCGACGCTTACTTCCGCATCGCCAGAGGGCACAGCGCGGACGGTGTGCATGAAGGCGACGCGGTTACGGCTGGCGAAATGACCAAATGGTTCGACACGAACTACCACTACATCGTGCCGGAGTTCCATGCCGACACGACGTTCGAGCTCGACGCCACTGCGCTGCTTCATCAAGTCCGGGAGGCCAAAAGCCTGGGTCACCAGGTCAAGCCCGTGCTCGTGGGCCCCGTCACCTATCTCGCTTTGGGCAAATCCAAAGACGGATCGAACAAGCTCGGTTTGCTGGAGCGGTTGCTCCCCGTCTATGCACAAGCCCTGAATGCTTTGGCCCGCGAAGGCGTTCAATGGGTTCAGCTGGATGAGCCGGCGTTGGTGACCGACCTCCATCCCGATTGGCAACATGCTTATCAGATCGCCTACCACCACCTCAAAAACTGTGGTGTCAAGCTGATGCTGGCGACCTACTTCGGCCGACTCCTGGATAACCAGTATCTGGCAGCCAACCTGCCGGTCGACGGTTTGCACCTCGATGCCATCAACGGACGCGACGATATCGTGTCCATGTTGAATCTGATGTCTCCACACAAGGTGGTGTCCTTGGGGGTGATCAATGGTCGCAACGTCTGGAAGACAGACCTCAACGCCCTGATCGGTTGGCTGGAGCCGATCGCCGAGCGGCTGGGCGACCGCCTGTGGCTGGCGCCGTCATGTTCGCTGTTGCATGTGCCCATGGATCTGTCCAAAGAGCAGCGGATGGACACCGAACTGCTGTCTTGGCTGGCTTTCGCGGTTCAAAAGCTCGACGAGCTGCAGATCGTCGCCACGGCACTGAACGAGGGGCGTGGCGCCGTCGCGGCCAAGCTGCGCGTCAATCAAGCCGCCATCGACCTGAGAAGACAGTCCTCTCGCGTGCATCGCCCCGATGTTCAAGCCGCGGCAGCCGCCGTCGACGACAGCCTCGGTCGGCGCAGGAGCCCTCACAGCCAGCGCAGCGTCGTGCAGGCTCGACGGCTGCGTCTGCCGCCATTTCCCACCACGACGATCGGCTCATTCCCGCAAACACGCGAGATCCGGCAACTGCGCCGCCGATACAAGTCTCGGCAAATCGGTCAGGCCGCCTACGACGAGGCGATCCGCGATGAAGTGGCGCGTTGCGTGCGTGCGCAAGAAGAACTGGGGCTTGATGTCTTGGTGCACGGCGAAGCCGAACGCAACGACATGGTCGAATACTTCGGCGAACTGCTCGAAGGTTACGCCCTGACCGAACACGGATGGGTACAGTCCTATGGATCGCGGTGCGTCAAGCCTCCCATTCTGTATGGTGATGTCCGTCGCCCCGAACCGATGACGACGAAGTGGATCACCTTCGCCCAGTCGCTCACCGACAAGCCCGTCAAAGCCATGCTCACCGGTCCAGTGACGATGCTGAACTGGTCGTTCGTTCGTGACGACCAGCCTCGTTCAGTGACCTGCCGTCAGCTGGCGATGGCCCTTCGCCAGGAAGTGCTGGATCTCGAGCGCGCCGGCGTGAGAATCATCCAGATCGACGAGGCTGCCTTGCGAGAGGGGTTGCCGCTGCGTCGATCGCAATGGAAAGAGTACCTGGATTGGGCGGTGGCGTGCTTTCGCATCGCCGCCAATGGTGTGCTGGATGAAACGCAGATCCACACCCACATGTGCTATTCGGAGTTCAACGACATCATCGAGTCCATCGCCGCGATGGATGCGGACGTGATCACCATCGAGACCTCACGTTCTGACATGGAGCTGCTCCGCGCCTTCGAGAGGTTTCACTACCCCAACGAAATCGGCCCTGGCGTCTATGACGTCCATTCCCCTGTGATCCCTGACCCGTCTCAAATCGCCGATCGTCTGCGCCGGGCCTCTCGGCTCATCGATCCCCATCGCCTGTGGGTGAATCCCGACTGCGGTTTGAAGACTCGCAAATGGGAGGAGGTGAAGCCCGCTTTGCGCAACATGGTCGAAGCAGCCAAGAGCCTGCGCCGCGAGCTGGCGGCTTCACCCAAGATCTCGTGATCGAACCTGAACGTGCCCCTCGATGCGGCCATCGGCGCGAGTCAACAAAACGGCAGCCAGCACGAGCACAATAATCGCATGCCGTTCTTGGCTCGCACATTCGGTCTCCTGCGCTCGCTGGCCATCTACCACGGCATCCCGTGGCGAGCGGGGCAGTTGCGGCGTTTCTATGCACCCGTGGTGCCGGCAGGCGGTCTGGCCTTCGACGTGGGGGCGCATGCAGGCAACCGGGTGCGCGCCTTTCGCGCGCTGGGCGCAAGGGTGGTGGCGGTAGAGCCGCAGCCCGATTTCGTGGCCTTGCTGTCGCGATGGTTTGCGCGCGATGCGGGCGTGACGGTGCTGCCGGTGGCCCTGGGGCGGGAGGCTGGTCAGGCGCAGTTGCTGGCCAGCGAGGCCACACCCACGGTGAGCACGCTCTCGGCCGACTGGGCACGGCGCACGGGCGCTACCGCCTCGTTCCAGGGCGTGCGCTGGTCGCCGGGGCCGGTGGTGCCGGTGACCACGCTCGACGCACTGATTGCGCAGCATGGCCGACCCGACTTCATCAAGATCGACGTCGAGGGCTTCGAGCTGGAAGTTCTCATGGGCCTGAGCCAGCCGGTGCCGGCGCTGTCGTTCGAGTTCCTGGCCGCCGTGCACGACCTCGCCCTGGGGTGTATCGACCGGTTGGAGACGCTGGGGCGCTATCGCTATCAATGGAGCCTGGGAGAGCAGTTGCGGTTGCAGCCCGACACACCGCTCGACGCCGAGGCCATGCGAGCCTGGCTTGGCGCCTTGCCGGACGATACGCTCTGCGGGGACATCCTCGCCCGGCTCGATGCGCCGGCCATGGGCCGCGAGCAAGACGACAAGGCCGCTCATTGACGGCGAGCTTCGAACTCGATAATCAGTTCGACTTCGTCACCCACCCAGCCGTTGGCCACGGCATAGTTCATGCCGTAGGCACTGCGCTTGAAGCTCCCGCGCGCCGACACCCCCATCACGTAGGGCCGGCCCTGGCCGGGGATCTCGTAGATGCTGCTCTTGTTCCAGGTGGCGCGCAGCGTGAGCGGCTGGCGCTGGCCCAGCAGTTCGAGCTGGCCGGTGATCTCGTACTGCCGGTCCCCCACCCGTTTCGCGCCGTCGGCGGTGAAGACCATGCGCGGATGGTCCTTCACATTCAGGAACTGGGCGCTGCGTAGGTGGTTGTCGCGCGCCCGGTGGTTGGTGAAGACGCTGTCGGTGTCCACCTCGATACGCACCTCGCTGAGCGTGCCGGTGGCCTCGTCGAAACGGTAAGAGCCCTTGGCCTGGCGGAACAGGCCCAGCACCTTGGCGTAGCCGACATGGTCCACCAGGAAGCCGATCGACAGGTGTTCGGGGTCGATCTCGTAGCGCGGCGCCTGGGCTGCGGTGCTGCCGGCCGTGAACGTCAGGGCGGCCGCCAGCAGCCAGGCACGCCAGGGCAGGAACGAAAGGATGGTCATGGTGTGGTCTCCAAAGGCAGGTGGCGCCGCCGTGCGAGCCAGCGCACGTCCGCGGCGAAGGAACACAACAGCAAGACAAGGCCGGCGCCCGCGATGGCGGCCGCCGCGGCCGGTGCGATGATGGGGCCCAGCGCGGTGATCAGGGTGACGATCTGGATCACGCACACCGTCTTGCGGCGCGTGCTCGGCGGCAGCGGGCGCGCCAGCCAGGGCCAGGCACCGCCCGCCGCGACAAAGGCATAGCGCATCAGGCCCGCGGCCAGCACCCAGGGGCCTACCTGACCGAACTGCACGATCAGCACGCACAGCACCAGCATCAGCGCCGCATCGGTCTCCATGTCCAAGCGCGCGCCGAAGTCGCTGGCCAAGCCGCTGCGGCGGGCGAGTGGCCCATCCACCGCATCGAGCACCGCCCCCACCGTGGCCCACACGACGATGGCCCAGCCCAGCGCTGTCGCGCCCGGGTGGCCGGCGCGCGCCGCGTCTTCGCCGATCAGGGCCGCGAGCATCACCAGCATGCCCAGCCGCAGCAGGCTCACCTGATTGGCCGCGCCGAAGCGCCCATGCAGACGGCCGTCGGTCGCACGGTGGTGCGGCAGGCCCTGCAGCAGCAACACCCCGGCCAGCGCATACACGGCCAGCGCCTTGGCCGCATAGGCCGCTCCAAAGAACGCGGGCCAGGCCGCCTGGGCGCCCAGGCCTGCGGCCAGCACGAGAACGGCACCCGGCAGCAAGGATCGCATCGCATCGCGCCGCAGGGCCGACGCCCCCGCGCTTGCGGGAGCCCCCGGCCCTGGTGTGTCTGTGTCCATCGTCTCCGGCATAAGATGCCCCCGGCGTCCTTCAAGACGGCGCCTTGGACGACACCGCCTCATGCATCCCCACCCGACCCTGCCATCGTCTCACGAACCGTCGCACGACCACGCGCCGTCGTGGGCCTGCTGGCTGGCCGAGCCGGGGCGGGCCGAACTGCGGCCCGAACCCCTTCGAGCGCCCGGCGCCGAGGAGGTGCAGGTGCGCACCTTGCACAGCGGCATCAGCCGCGGCACCGAAACCTTGGTCTTTCGCGGCGAGGTGCCCACCAGCGAGCACGATCGCATGCGCGCGCCCTTCCAGGCCGGCGACTTCCCGGCGCCGCTCAAGTATGGCTATGCCAGTGTCGGTGTGGTGGAGGCCGGCGTGCAAGCCCTGATCGGCCGCACGGTGTTCTGCCTGTTTCCCCACCAGAGCCGCTACGTGGTGCCGGCCGAGGCCGTGCTGCCCTTGCCCGAGGGCCTGCCGGCGGCCCGGGCGGTGCTGGCGGCCAACATGGAAACCGCGCTGAACGCGTTGTGGGACGCGCCCGCACCCCCCGGCGGGCGCATCAGCGTGGTGGGCGGCGGGGTGGTGGGCCTGCTGGTGGCCTGGCTGGCTGCGCGCACGCCCGGCTGCGAGGTGGAACTGGTGGACACCGACCCGGCCCGCGCCGGCGTGGCCGCCCATCTGGGCCTGGGTTTTGCCGCGCCCGAGACCGCCCGCGGCCAGGCCGACCTGGTGGTCCATGCCAGCGGACAGCCTGCCGGGCTGCGCACCGCCCTCACGCTGGCGGGCTTCGAGGCCACGGTGCTGGAGCT
Source organism: Caldimonas sp. (assembly GCF_046291045.1). Classification (GTDB taxonomy): domain Bacteria; phylum Pseudomonadota; class Gammaproteobacteria; order Burkholderiales; family Burkholderiaceae_C; genus Caldimonas. The sequence goes on from NZ_JBKBSL010000023.1 coordinate 53,271, forward strand.
GAGCTGGTACGGCACCCGCGCGGTGGAGCTGCCGCTCGGCCAGGCCTTCCATGCGCAACGGCTGGTGCTGCGCAGCTCGCAGGTGGGCCAGGTGGCCGCACCGATGCGAGCCCGCTGGACCCGTCGGCGGCGCCTCGAGCGCGCGCTGGCGCTGCTGGCCGACGACCGCCTTGAGGCCCTGATCACTCATCATGCGCCTTTCACGCAACTGCCCGAGGTGCTGAAGCGGCTCGCGCACGAGGCCCGCGGTGTACTGTGCCACCGCATCGATTACGACTGACCCACGAAAGCCCTTTTGTCCATGTACAGCGTCACCGTCCGCGATCACTTCATGATCGCCCACAGTTTCCAGGGCGCCGTCTTCGGCCCCGCGCAGCGCCTGCATGGCGCCACCTATGTGGTCGATCTGGAACTGCGCCGCCCCGACCTCGATCCCGACGGCATCGTGGTCGACATCGGTCGCGCCACCGAGGTGCTGCGCGACATCCTGTCCGCGCTGAATTTCCGCAACCTCGACGAGGAGAGCGCCTTCCGCGGACGCAACACCACCACCGAATTCCTCGCCCGCGTGATCTTCGACCGCGTGGCCGAACGCATCGCCAGAGGCGATCTGGGCGCCCATGCCCTGGGCCTCACGCACGCCAAGGTGACGCTGCACGAATCGCACGTGGCCTGGGCGGCCTACGAGGCCGCTCTGCACCCGCCCCAGCCCGCGCTGCAGGCCTGAGCATGCCCCGATGCACCCTGCTCCTTCCGGGCGATCTCGACACCCCCACCGGCGGCTACCGCTACGACCGCGCCCTCGTGCACGGCCTGCGCCAGGCCGGCTGGCGCGTGGACGTGCTGAGCCTGCCAGGCGACTACCCCTGGCCCACGGCGGCGGCCGAACAAGAGGCGGCGCGGGCCGTGGCCGCCCTGCCCGACGGCGAATGCGTGCTGGCCGACGGCCTGGCCTTCGGTGCGCTGCCCGGGCTGGCGGCCGAGCACGCCATGCGCCTGCGCTGGGTGGCGCTCGTCCACCATCCGCTGGCACTGGAGACCGGCCTGTTGCCCGACCACCAGGCCGTGCTGCGCGACAGTGAAGCCCGCGCACTGTCGCACGCCCGGCGCATCGTCGTCACCAGTCCCACCACCGCGCGCACCCTGAGTGCCCCCGGCCGCCAGGGCTGGGGCGTGCCCCCGGGGCGCGTGGAGGTGATCGAGCCCGGTGTGGCCCCCGCGGCGGTGGCCACCGGCAGCCTCGCAGCAAGCGGCGTGCCCCGGTTGCTGTGCGTGGGCAGCCTGAGCGTGCGCAAAGGCCAGACCGAACTCATCGACGCCTTGGCCGGCCTCACCGACCTGCCCTGGGAGCTGGTGTGCGCTGGCAGCACCACGCGCGACGCCGAGACCACCCGGGCCGTGCGCACGGCCATCGAGCGCCACCGGTTGACGAGTCGCGTGCACCTGGCCGGTGTGGTCGAGGACGAGGCCCTGGACGCGCTCTACGCCACGGCCGACCTGTTCGTGCTGCCCTCGTGGTACGAGGGCTACGGCATGGTCTACACCGAGGCCCTGGTCCGCGGCCTGCCGGTGGTGTGCACCAGCGGCGGCGCCAGCCCCGAAACCGTGCCCGAGCCCGCCCGCCTGATGGTGCCGCCCGGCGACGTGCGTGCCCTGCGCGAGGCTTTGCAACGCTGGCTCACCAGCCCCCGGCTGCGCGCCAGGCTCGCGGCAGGGGCGCGGCAAGCCCGCGAACGCCTGCCGCGCTGGGAGCAGGCGGTGGAGCGGATGGCCCGGCTGCTGCTCGAGGTGGGTGTCCGGCCATGAGCGGGTTCTCGGCCGACTGGCTGGCCCTGCGCGAGCCCTGGGACCACGCCGCCCGCGAAGTCGCTGCGCGCCGTCTCGACGCCGCCGCGCTGGCCGGCGGCCTGCGCCCCGCCGACGGCATCCTGGGCGTGCTCGACCTCGCCTGCGGCACGGGTGCCAACCTGCGCGAGCTCGGCGTCCGCCTGGGCGGCGAACAACGCTGGACCCTCGTCGACCACGACCCGGCGCTGCTCGACGCCCTGCCCGCGGCGCTGCAGCAATGGGCGCAGCAGCAAGGCCATGCCAGCCACATCGACGCCGACGGGCGAAGCGGGACATTGCGCTGCGCCCAGGGCCGCTGGCGGGTGCGCTGGCAGGCCCGACGCCTGGACCTCGCCACCGAACTCGAGCGCCTGCCGTGGGAGGGTGTCCAGCTCCTGACCGCCTCGGCGCTGATCGATCTCGTTTCCGAGGCTTGGCTGCGGCGCCTGGTGGCAGCCAGCCGCGCCCATGGCGCCGCGTTGTGGATGGCCCTCGGCGTTGACGGCCGTGACCGCTGGGCCCCGAGCGACCCCGACGATGCCATGGTGCGGGCCGCCTTCCGCGCCCATCAGCGCCGCGACAAAGGCTTTGGCCCGGCCCTGGGCCCGCAGGCCCCGCAGTCGCTGGCCCGGCAACTGGCCAATGCCGGCTACCGTGTGACCACCACCCCATCGGACTGGCGGCTCGACGGCCCCGCCGCCACCGCTTTACGCCGGGCCCTGGTCGAGGGCATCAGCACGGCGGCCTGCGAGCAGCAACCCGTCCAGGCCCCCACCTTCCGCGCCTGGGCGGCGCGGCGGCAGGCGCAGATCGAGCGGCTGTCCCTGCACATCGGGCACACCGAGGTCGTCGGACGTTTGTCGTCGTGATCCCGCGCGCCGGCGCTGTGCTGTGCATTGGCTCGCAACCGGCCGATCCCTGCGTCCTACAACGCCCCAGGCCGCGGCCGCAGCGTGGCCGTGATGGCCTCCCACAGCGCCAGCACCTGGCCTTCGCTCAAGGTGGCGCGCGTCAAATCCGGAACCTTGGCCGCTTCTTCCAGACTGCGCGGCGGCCAGGGGATGTAGTGGCCGTTGTAGAAGGTGAACTCGATGTTCGGTTTGCGCGGATCCTTGGCCGCTTCGTTGCCGTGCAAGGTCAGGCCATGCCCGGGCACGCGCGCGGACGTCACCGTCTCGGGTTCACGAGACAGCCATTCTTCGTAAGGCAGGCCGTGAATTGTGCGCGGCCCTTTGCGCAGGGTCTTGATGCCAGCGGCGGCCAGTTGGCGCTCGATGCTGTGCGATCTTTGCAGCATGGTGTCGTCTTCCCACACCTGAGTCGAGTGACTGAACATCACGAACACATCGGGCGCGTCTTGGAGGTGGTAAAAGGTCGTGATGTCGACGTCTTCGAGCGGACCACCCCTGAGAAACCCATGCGCAAAGCAGTCCCCCGGCTCGCTGGGAATCTCCTCGTCGCTGCGCCCGCGCAGGCGGCCGTACACGTTCAGCAGGTGGGTGTACTTCTCTTCGACGTTGTTGCGGTTCGGCCTGT
>NZ_JBKBSL010000024.1:0-17335 GCF_046291045.1 Caldimonas sp.
GGGTGCGCTTGGCGCGCAGCTCAAAGCCCGTATACATCGGCGCCTCCAGACTCATCTGCTTCATGTCGCTATTGTCCCATCCCGGCAGTCTGGCAGGAAGGTTTTGCAGACCTTCCCTAGAATCCCCAGTCCGGCCCTCGGGCATCTCACGCACAGGCACCGCGCGCATGGTCCCCCATCTCATCACGGCCCTCACCGGCCCGATCAACGAGCTCGAGCAACGCATCCTGGAGTCCATGCCGGCCATCGAGCGATGGTTCCGCCTTGAGTGGATGGAGCACACGCCTCCGTTCTACACCTCGGTGGACGTGCGCAATGCCGGCTTCAAGCTGGCGCCGGTGGACACCAATCTCTTCCCGGCCGGATGGAACAACCTCACCGAGGAAATGCTGCCGCTGGCCGTGCAGGCGGCCATGGCGGCGATCGAGAAGATCTGTCCCGAGGCCAAGAACCTGCTGCTGCTGCCGGAGAAGCACACCCGCAACACGTTTTACCTGATGGCTGTGAAGCGGCTGATGCAGATCTTCACCCAGGCCGGCTTGAACGTGCGCCTGGGCACGTTGGACGAGGAGATCAAGGAGCCCACGACGCTCAACCTGCCCGACGGCAGCACCCTGACGTTGGAGCCGCTGCTGCGCACCAAGCGTCGCCTGGGCCTGAAGGACTTCGACCCCTGCACCATCCTGCTCAACAACGACCTCTCGGCCGGACTGCCGCCGGTGCTCGAAGGCCTGCACGAGCAGTACCTGCTGCCGCCGCTGCACGCGGGCTGGGCGGTGCGGCGCAAGTCCAACCACTTCAACGCCTACGAGGAAGTGGCCAAGAAGTTCGCCAAGCTGCTGGGCATGGATCCCTGGCTGATCAACCCGATGTACGCCCAGTGCGGCAAGGTCAACTTCCACGAGGGCGATGGCCTGGACTGCCTGCAAAGCCACGCCGATGCGCTGCTGGGCAAAATCCGTCGCAAGTACAAGGAGTACGGCATCCAGGAAAAGCCTTTCCTGATCGTGAAGGCCGATGCCGGCACCTATGGCATGGGTATCATGACGGTGCGCGACGCCAAGGATTTGACCGAGCTGAACCGCAAGACGCGCAACAAGATGAGCGTCATCAAGGACGGCCAGTCGGTCAGCGAAGTGCTCATCCAGGAAGGCGTGCCCACCTACGAGCGCATCAACGAGGCCGTGGCCGAGCCGGTGGTCTACATGATCGACCGCTATGTGGTGGGCGGCTTCTACCGTGTACACGCCGAACGCGGCATCGATGAGAACCTGAACTCGCCCGGGGCCAGCTTCGTCCCGCTGGCTTTTGCCGAATCGTCCCACCTGCCGCGTCCGGGCGAGAAGCCCGGCGCCAGCGCGCCCAACCGCTTCTACATGTACGGCGTGATCGCACGGCTGGCGATGCTGGCGGCGAGCTACGAGCTGGAAGCGACTGATCCGAACGCCGAGACCTACGACTGAACGCGCCTGCCGGGGCGAGTCGTTGCTGCATCGCAACAAGCCCCGGTGACGATGCGCGGGTGGCGGCGCACAATCCGCGTCCTGTCCCTGCGTCCGGCAAGCGCCTGTGTCGTCCCCTTCCTCCCCTTCTGCGCCGGTTCCGCTGGCGGCCCTGACCCTGGGCGCCATCGGCGTGGTCTATGGCGACATCGGCACCAGCCCGCTGTACGCCCTCAAGGAGGCGTTCACTCACGGGCAGCTTGCCGTCACGCCCGGCAACGTGCTGGGCATCCTCTCGCTGATGTTCTGGACGATCACCGTGATCGTCTCGCTGAAGTACGTGACGCTGATCCTGCGGGCCGACAACCATGGCGAAGGCGGCCTGGTGGCGCTGCTGGCGCTGGCCTCGCAGGCGGTGAAGGACCGGCCCGTCCTGCGCCGGCGCCTGTTGCTGCTGGGCATTTTCGGCACGGCCATCTTTTTCGGCGACGGCGTCATCACGCCGGCGATTTCGGTGCTGTCGGCCGTCGAAGGTCTGGAGGTGGTTGCCCCCGGACTGCATCCCTACGTCGTGCCGGTGACCGTGCTGGTGCTCACTGCGCTTTTCGCGGTGCAGCGGCATGGCACGGCCGCGGTGGGACGCTGGTTCGGGCCCGTCACGGTGCTGTGGTTCCTGGTGCTGGCGGGGATGGGCGTGATGCACGTGGCGGCGCATCCGAAGGTGCTCCAGGCCTTGAGCCCGCATCATGCGCTGGCCTTCGTCCTGGATCACCCCGGGGCCGCATTCGTGGCGCTGGGGGCCATCGTGCTGTGTGTCACCGGCGCCGAGGCGCTGTATGCCGACATGGGCCATTTCGGCCGGCGGCCCATCCGGCTGGCCTGGTTCGGCCTGGTGATGCCCTCGCTTGTGATCAACTACTTCGGGCAGGGGGCGCTGCTGCTCACCCAGCCCGAGCACGTGAGCAACCCCTTCTATGGCATGGCACCGCGCTGGGCCCTGCCTCCCCTGATCGTGCTGGCCACCTGTGCCACCGTCATCGCCTCGCAGGCCCTGATCTCGGCGGCCTTTTCGGTCACCAAGCAGGTGGTGCAGCTGGGCTACCTGCCACGGTTGCGCATCTTGCACACCTCGGTACGCGCGGCCGGCCAGATCTACGTGCCCGCCGTCAACTGGGGCCTGTACCTGTTCATCGTGGCAGCCGTCATCGGCTTCGGCTCCAGCAGTGCACTGGCGGCGGCTTATGGCATCGCGGTGACGATCGACATGCTCATCACCACGGTGATGACCTTCTTCGTGATCCGTTACGCTTGGCGCTATCCCTGGCTGCTGTGCGTGGGGGCCACGGCACTGTTCTTTGTGGTCGACAGCCTGTTCTTCGCGGCCACGGCGGTCAAACTGTTCGACGGCGGCTGGTTCCCGGTGGCGATCGGCCTGGCGATGTTCACGCTGATGACCACCTGGCAGCGCGGCCGCTCGCTGCTCAGCGAGCGGCTGCGGGCCGAGGCCATCGACCTGCCCGCCTTCTTGGAGGCTGTCTTCGCCAGCCCGCCCACGCGCGTGGAGGGCACGGCCGTGTTTCTCAGCGCCGAGACCGGTGTCACGCCCAATGCCCTGCTGCACAACCTCAAGCACAACAAGGTGCTGCACGACACCAACCTGTTCGTGACGGTGCGCCATCACGAGGTGCCCTGGATCGGCTTCGACCGGCGCGTGGACGTGCAGCCGCTGGGGCACAACTGCTGGCAGGTGGTGCTGCACTTCGGCTTCAAGAACGACCCGGACGTGCCCGAGGCGCTGGAGCTGCTCAAGCCGCGCGGCGTGCAGCTCGACGAGATGAACACGAGCTACTTCTTGTCGCGCGAAATCGTCGTGCCTTCGCTGAGCTCGGGCATGGCCGGCTGGCGCGACAAGCTTTTTGCCAGCCTGCACCGCAACGCCTCGGCCGCGGCCGACTTCCTGCATCTGCCGGCCAATCGCGTCGTCGAGCTGGGAGCCAAGGTGGCGCTGTGACGATGTACGGCTGCGAGGTTAGGCTTGCGGCTTTCGTCGCCGCAAACCCAGCGTCCCATGCAAGTTCTGAAAGATCTTTCCCTGTCGGCCATGGTGGCCGGTTTCGTCGCGGTGCTGGTGGGGTTCACCAGTTCGGTGGCCCTGGTGTTCCAGGCCGCTTCGGCGCTGGGCGCCACACCGGCGCAGACCACCTCCTGGATCTGGGCCTTGGGTCTGGGCATGGGCGCCACCAGCATCGTGCTGTCGTTGCGCTTTCGCCAGCCGGTGCTCACGGCCTGGTCCACGCCGGGCGCGGCCGTGCTGGCCACGGCGGCCACCACCAACGGCGTGGGCATGGCCGAGGCCACCGGGGCCTTCATCGCCTGTGCGCTGCTGATCACGCTGTGCGGTGTCACGGGCCTGTTCGCGCGGGTGATGAACCGCATCCCCGGGGCGATCGCCTCGGCCCTGCTGGCCGGGGTGCTGGCGCGCTTTGGCATGGAGGCCTTCCTGGCGCTGCAGTCGCAGCTCGGCCTGGTGCTGGCCATGCTCGTGGCCTACCTGGTCGGTCGGCGTGGGTGGCCGCGCTATGCGGTGCCCGGCGTGCTGGCCGTGGGCATCGTGGGGGCGTCGGCGTTGGGCGAGCTGCGCTGGTCGGCGGTGCAGTGGTCGCTGGCCTGGCCGGTTTGGACCACGCCGCAGTTCACGCTCGCAAGCTTCATTGGCGTGGCCCTGCCGCTGTTCGTGGTGACCATGGCCTCGCAGAACCTGCCCGGGGTGGCGGCTCTGCGCGCGGCGGGCTATGACACGCCGGTCTCGCCGCTGATCACCTGGACGGGTCTGGCCACGCTGGTGCTCGCGCCCTTCGGGGCCTATGCGCTGAATCTGGCGGCCATCACTGCGGCGATCTGCATGAGCCCGCAGGCCCATGCCGACCCGCGCCGCCGCTACATGGCCGCGGTGGCGGCCGGGGTGTTCTACCTCCTGGTGGGCCTGGTCGGCGGCGCGGTGGTCGGGCTGCTGGCGGCCTTTCCGAAGGAGCTCGTGCTGGCCGTGGCCGGCTTGGCCCTGCTGGGCACCATCGGCACGGGACTGGCAGCGGCCCTGAAGGACGAGCCCCACCGCGAGGCCGCGCTGATCACGTTCTTGGTCACCCTGTCGGGCCTGACGTTATGGGGTGTGGGCTCTGCCTTCTGGGGCGTGGTGGCCGGCACGCTGGCGCTGATGGTGCAACACTACCGGGCTGGCACCACCCGATCCTGACGCTTGCGATGAACCTGCTCTTCGTTGCCGACCCGCTCGACCAGTTCAAGACCTACAAGGACAGCACCTACGCGATGATGCGCGAGGCGGCCTCGCGCGGGCACCGGCTGGCGGCTTGCGAGCCGCGGCACCTGGCCTGGCGCAGCGGCGGCCGTGTGACGGCGCTGGCGCGTGAGCTGCGCCTGACGGGCCAGGTGGGCGATGCCGGCACGCCCTGGTACGAGGCGCAGCCTGCCACCCCCAGGGCCCTGGCCGAGTTCGATGCCGTGCTCATGCGCAAAGACCCGCCTTTCGACGGCGAGTACTTCTATGCGACCCATCTGCTCGAGCAGGCCGAGCGCGAGGGCGCCCGGGTCTTCAACAGCCCGCGCTCGCTGCGCGACCACCCCGAGAAGCTGGCGGTGATGGAGTTCGCGCAGTTCGTCACGCCCACGCTGGTGACGCGAGACGCCGAGGACATCCGCCGCTTCCATGCCGAGCACCGAGAGATCATCCTCAAGCCCCTGGACGGCATGGGCGGCATGGGGATCTTCCGCGTCGGACCCGACGGCCTGAACCTGGGCAGCATCACCGAGACGCTGAACGCCCACGGCCAGCGCACGGTGATGGTCCAGCGCTTCATCCCCGAGATCGCGGCCGGCGACAAGCGCGTGCTGATCATCGATGGCGAGCCCGTACCCTACGTGCTGGCACGCATCCCCCAGGGCAGCGAGATCCGCGGCAACCTCGCCGCTGGCGGCAAGGGCGTGGCCCAGCCGCTGAACGAACGCGATCGCGAGATTGCCACCGAGATCGGCCGCATCCTGGCTCCTCGCGGCCTGCTGCTCATCGGCCTGGACATCATCGGCGACCGAGTCACCGAGATCAACGTGACCAGCCCGACCTGCTTCCAGGAAATCCAGCAGCAGACAGGGTTCGACGTGGCCCAGGTGTTCGTGGATGCGCTCGAGCGCGTCATGAACCCAACCCGAGACGAACCTGCGCCTCGCGTTCCTGACCGGCCCGCCAAAGCTTGAGGGTGACGGTGTCTCCTACTTGGTGGCGTTCCAAGGCTTCGAGCAACCGATCCAGCGTGGGTGTGGCTTGCCCATCGAGCGCGAGGATCACGTCGCCGGCGAGCAAGCTGCCATCGGGGGCCCGCAAAAAGGGTCGCACGCCGGCCTGAGCGGCAGGACCATCCTGGCTGACGTCGACCACGACCACGCCATCGGGAAGGCCCAGCGCTTGGCCGAACCGAGGGGGGGCGGCGGCAATGCCCAAGGTCGGCCGGATGAAGCGCCCGTCGCGGATCAAACGGGGCACGACGCGGTTGACCTCGTCTACGGGGATGGCGAAACCGATGCCCGCGCTCGCCCCGGACGGACTGTAGATGGCCGTGTTCACGCCAATCAGCCGACCGGCCGAGTCCAGCAGCGGGCCGCCGGAGTTGCCCGGATTGATGGCCGCATCGGTCTGGATCACGCCTCGGATGGGCCGGCGCGTGACCGATTCGATCTCGCGATTGAGCGCGCTGACGATCCCTGTGGTCAAGGTTTGGTCCAGCCCGAAGGGGTTGCCAATGGCATACACCTTTTGCCCCACTTGCAGGCCCGCACTGTCACCGACCGGGATGGGACGCAGCTTCTCGCGGGGTGCGTCGATGCGCAGCACCGCCAGGTCGCGGTCAGGGAAGGCCCCCACCAGGACGGCCGGATAGCTGCTCTGGTCGGCCAGCGTCACGCGCGCGGCATTGCCTTCTTGGATCACGTGAAAGTTCGTGACCACGTGGCCGCGTTCGTCCCAGATGAAGCCCGTGCCGGTGCCGCGCGGGATCTGCAATGCATCCAGCGAGAACAGGCTGGTGGCCGTCTGCAGCGTGGTGATGTGCACCACCGAGGGCGAGACGGCCTGGAAGACCTCGATGTTGTTGCGCTCGTCGGCGGCCAGATCACCCCGGGCCATGACGGCGCGAGGCTCGGCCGTGGCCGACGGGGCAGGGGAGGGCGGGCGCATGGTCCACCACCAAGCCAGGCCGGCGGCGATCAACACAAGAAAGATGGCAGGGGTGGCTCTGCCACGCAGGCGGCGCATCATGATCATGTCCCTAGACTCTCGTTCGATGTTCATGCGGGAGCCATTGTGATCGGAAACGGCGGGCAAGGGTCGCAAGCTCGTTCCCGTTGCAGCGGGGGCGCGCGCCCGCGGCACGCTTGCAGTGCCGATAATGTGCGCACATCATGGCTTTGATCACCCTTTCCAATGCCCACCTGGCCTTTGGCCATGTGGCCCTGCTCGATGGCGCCTCGCTGTCTGTCGAATCTGACGAACGCATCGGCCTGATCGGCCGCAACGGCACCGGCAAGTCCTCGCTGCTCAAGATCCTGGCCGGGCAGGAAAAGCCCGACGATGGCCTGCTGCAGGTGCAGCAGGGGCTGCGCATCGCCTATGTGGCGCAGGAGCCGGTGTTCGCGACGGGGATCTCTGTCTTCGAGGCGGTCAGCGAAGGGCTCGCCGAGGTCCGTGCCCTGCGTGAGCGCTACGAGGCCCATGCGCCAGGCGAGGATCTGGATGCCTTGCAGACGTGCATCGAAGCCCTGGACGGCTGGACCTGGGAGCAGCGGGTCGACGAAACACTGCACCGGCTGCGGCTGGCGCCCGACGCCCTCATCGACAGCCTGTCCGGCGGCAACCGCAAGCGCGTGGCGCTGGCGCGAGCCCTGGTGGCCCAGCCGGATGTGCTGCTGCTGGACGAGCCCACCAACCACCTCGATCTCGATGCCATCGCCTGGCTGGAAGACTTGCTGCGCGCCTTCCGTGGTGCGGTGGTGCTGATCACGCATGACCGCGCCTTCCTCGATGGCGTGGCCACGCGCATCGTCGAGCTCGACCGCGGCGTGCTGCGCAGTTACCCCGGCCACTTCAGCGCCTACGAGCAACTCAAGGCCCGGCAACTGGCCGACGAGGCGCTGGCCAACGCCCGCGCCGACAAGCTGCTGGCCCAAGAGGAGGTGTGGATCCGCAAAGGCGTGGAAGCCCGCCGCACGCGCAGCGTGGCCCGCATCGCGCGGCTGGAGCGCCTGCGCGAGCAGCGCGCGCTGCGCCGTGACGCCGTGGGCCGCGTGCGCCTGGATGTGGACGCTGGCGAGCGCAGCGGCAAGCTGGTGGCCGAACTGCAGCACGTGAGCAAGGCCTATGGCGGGCGGCCCATCGTGCGCGACTTTTCGGCCACCCTCCTGCGCGGCGACAAGATCGGCCTGATCGGCCCCAACGGCGCGGGCAAGACCACGCTGCTCAAGCTCATCCTGGGCGAGATTGCGCCCGATGCCGGCACGGTGCGCCTGGGCACCCGGCTGCAGGTGGCCTACTTCGACCAGATGCGCGAAGCGCTCGACCTAGAGCGCAGCCTGGCCGACACCATCAGCCCGGGCAGTGAGTGGATCGAGATCGGCAACGCGCGCAAGCATGTGATGAGCTACCTGGGCGATTTCCTCTTCGCACCCGAACGCGCGCACTCGCCGGTGAAGTCGCTTTCGGGTGGCGAGCGCAACCGCCTGTTGCTGGCGCGCCTGTTCGCACGGCCGGCCAACGTGCTGGTGTTGGACGAACCCACCAACGACCTCGACATCGACACGCTGGAACTGCTGGAAGAACTGCTGCAAGACTACGACGGCACCGTCTTCTTGGTGAGCCACGACCGGCGCTTCCTCGACAACGTGGTGACCAGCACCATCGCCTGGGAGGGCGACGAGTCGCCGGGTCAATGGCGCGAGTACGAGGGCGGCTACGAGGACTGGGTGCAACAGAGTGCACGCCGGCGGGCCCTCCAGGCCCCGCCGCCAGCGTCCGCCCCGAAGCCCGCGCCCGCGCCGGCCCCCGCGCAGGCGCTCAGGCCTGCGCGCAAGCTCTCGTACAAGGAGCAGCGCGAGCTCGACGAGCTGCCCGCGCGCATCGAGGCGCTGGAGGCCGAGCAGAAGGCGCTGGGCGAGTTGCTGGCCAGCTCGGCGCTCTACACCGAGGCCCCGCAGCGCGTGGCCGAGGTCCAGGCGCGTTACGACCAGATCGAAGGCCTGCTGATGGAAGCGCTCGAGCGCTGGGAGGCACTGAGTTCGCGCTAGCCGGCGCGCTACCCGTCGCGGCGCCGCAGCCCCAGCCCGGCCAACCAGGAATCGCTCAGACGCGGGGCAGTGCGGCTCACGATGAGCCCGGACTGGAGGTACAGCGCGTTGAGCAGCCGGGCCACCGCCTCGGGGCGCAGCCCGCTGAGGTCGACGATGTCGCGCACGGACAGGGGCTGGTCGCGCATGCGGCGGATCACCGCGCGGTGCACCCCGTCGACCGGCAGGCTGCGCAGGTCCAGGCCCGGGGTGGTGCGGTAGCAGGCGCTGCCGGCGATCTCGGGGAGCAGTTCGGTGCGGCTGCCGTGCAGCGCCAGCATCCACAGCAGCGGGCCGATGGGATGGTAGTGATCGTAGGCCCCGATGAGCCGTGGCTCGTCGTGGCCCGGCGGCTGGAGGATGGCCGGCTCCACGCGCATCACGCGCAGCAGGGCCAGACGCTGCATCAAATAGACCTGCGGATCGGCCGGGCAGTGGTACAGGCGCTGGTGGGGAAACACGGTCACTGGCACCACCACGCCGCCGGCCTGCAGGTGCACGATGACCTGCTGCGCGTGGCGCAGGCAGGCCGCCAGCACCTCCAGCGCCTCGGTGCCGTTGGCGCGGTGTTCGAAGCGCTCCAGGTCGGCCAGCAGCGAGGGGCTGAGCGAGGCCAGCCGCGAGCGGTCGGTGCCGGCCAGCGGGGGCAGCTTGTCCAGCTCGTCGAGATAGCGCTGGAAGGCGCTGGCGCGCATCAGCTCCGGCTCTCCGAGCGGTAGGGTCGATTCGTCCATCAGCAGCAAGGCCGCCCGGTGCCATGCCGGGCAGCTGGTATCGATGCAGGCCGCGCCAGCGTGCTCGGCACACTGGCAAGACCGCCCTTGCAATGTACTGCAGGCCCGTGTCCGTTTTCCACCCTCTGGAGGGGGGAGAACTGGACAGGCACCGGACCGCGCTCACAAGCTGTCGCGGGCCCGTGTGAAGTCTTCCCAGACGCTCGCGTCCTGGGTGGTGGCGAAGTTGATCCGCATGAAGGTGCTGGGCCGGCGCACGGCATGGAAGAGCGAGCCCGGCGCCAGCAGATAGCCTTCGTCCATCATGCGCTGGGCCAGGCGATCGGTGTCCACGCCGGTGTCCACCCAGCCGAACAGGCCCTGGGGCTCGGCGACGAAGCGGCAGCCGGCGGCCAGCGCGAGCTGCACGCTGCGCGAACGTGCCGCATCCAGACGCTCGCGCACGCGCTCGGCGTGGCGGCGGATCTGGCCTTGCTCCAGGCAATGCGCCAGGGCTTGTTCCAGAATCGACGGGGTGGTCAGCGTGGTGAGCAGCTTGGTGTCGATGAAGCGCTCGACCATCTCGGGTGCGGCCACCAAGTAACCCACCCGCCAGTTGGGCGCCAGGATCTTGGCAAAGCCGCTCACATAGAGCGTGCGCCGCAGGCCGTCCAGGGCTGTCAGGCGCGTGGCATGCGCCGGGGCGAGGTCGCCGTAGGTGTCGTCCTCCACCACGTGGAAGCCGAACCGCTCGGCCAGGCCCAGCAGACGGTGAGCGCCATGGGGCGAGAGGTTGCCGCTCGTGGGGTTGTGCAGCACGCTCACGGTGATGAACAGCTTGGGCGCATGCTCGCGGCCATAGGCCTCCATCACGGCGAGGTCGGGCCCTTCGGGGCGGCGCGGCACCGGCAGGATGCGCATGCCCATCTGCGAGAGCCGGCCGAACTCCACGGCCCAGCCGGGTTCGTCGACCATCACGGCATCTCCGGGCCGCAGCAAGGTGCGGCAGACGATGTCCAGCGCGTGCGTGGCGCCCACGGTGGTGACGATCTGGCCCGCATCGGCGCGGATGTCCAGGTCGGCCAACTTGTGCGACAGCGCACGGCGCAGCAAGGCGTCCCCCGCGGGTTCGCCGTACTGCAGCGACAGGGCGTGCAGGCTGGCCGTGGAAGTGACCCGACGGACCGCTGCGCCCAGGAAGGGGGTTTCCAGCCAGGACTGTGGCAGCACGCCCAGGCCAGGGTCGTTGCGCGCGGGGCCGTCGCGGCGCGGCATGCGCTGCAACATGCCGCGGATCAGCGTGGCCGCGTCGATGGGGGCGCTGCTGCGGCCGGGGCCGGGCGGTGGGGCCGCGGGATGGCGAGCGCGCGCCGGCTCGGGCCGGGGCTCGCGCACGAAATAGCCCCGGTGACGCCGCGCCTCGATCAGACCCTGAGCCTGGAGCTGGTCATAGGCGGCCACCACGGTGTAGGGGCTGACCTCATGCCGGCGCGCGCACTCGCGCACCGAGGGCAGGCGGCTGCCAGGAGGCAGCAGGCGGCTGCGGATGCGCTCGGCAAAGCGGCTGGCGAGCTGCTCAGTGAGCGTTTGGTCGGACGAGCGGCTGAGCATGGTGCAGGGCCGGTGGGCGACTGTGCTGGCCTTCAGACCAATACAGTGTGGGCTGTACACAGGCAAACTGTATTGGTGGTGTATTGGTGCTCAGCATAGACTGGCTGGCATGTCGATGCAAGAGTTCCTCGCCCTGCTGGTGCTGGCCACGACCATGAGCTTCACGCCGGGGCCCAACACCACGCTGTCCACGGCGCTGGCGGCCAACCGGGGGCTGCGCGGGGCCTTGCACTTCTGCTTGGCCGTGCCGGCGGGCTGGACCCTGCTGATGCTGGCCTGCGGCCTGGGCCTGGGGGCGGCGGTGGTGGCCGTGCCGGCCTTGCACTGGGCCGTCACGGCCGTGGGGGTGGCCTACATGGTGTGGCTCGCGTGGCAGATCGCGCGGGTCCGCCAGCTCGGGCACGCCGATCGCTCCCGCCTGGACGTGAGCTTCCTGCAGGGTGTGGCGCTGCAGTTTGTCAACATCAAGGCCTGGATGCTGGCCATGGCGCTCACGGCCGGCTGGGTGACGAGCAGCGGCGGCGCCCCCGCCCCCAACCCGGGCGAGCGTCTGGCGATCGTGCTGGCGGTGATGGCCGTCTATGCCTTCGTCAGCAACCTCACCTACGCCCTGGTGGGCGCGAGCCTGCGCGGTTGGCTGGCGCAGGGGCAGCGCCTGCTGTGGTTCAACCGCACGATGGCGGCCGTGCTGGTGGCCACCGCCTTGTGGATGCTCGGACTTTGAACACCGAGCCCCCCCGACCCTGTCCCCGAGGAGCTCTGCATGACCTTCGCCTGGCAACTGGCTCGACGCGCCGACCGCATGAACCCGTCCATCATCCGCGAGATCCTCAAGGTCACCGAGCGGCCGGGCATCCTCTCGCTGGCCGGCGGCCTGCCCTCGCCCGACACCTTCCCGGCCGAGGCCATGCGCGTGGCGGCCGACAAGGTGCTGCGCGAAGCCCCGCGTGAGGCGCTGCAATACGCGGCCAGCGAAGGCTACGCCCCCTTGCGTGAGTGGGTGGCCGAACACCTGGGCCGCCAGGGCATGGTCGTGTCCCCCGCCCAGGTGCTGATCACCACCGGCTCCCAGCAGGGGCTGGACCTGTGTGGCCGTGTGCTGCTCGATGCCGGCAGCCGCGTGCTGGTCGAGACGCCCACCTACCTGGGCGCGCTGCAGGCCTTTGCCCCCAACGAGCCGCAGGTGGACGAAGTGGCCAGCGACGACGACGGCCCGGTGCCCGAAGCCTTGGCCGAGGCCGCCACGCGAGGCGGCGACCGGGCGCGCTTCCTCTACGTGCTGCCCAACTTCCAGAACCCCAGCGGCCGCTGCATGAGCGAGGCCCGTCGAGCCGCCCTGGTGGACGCCGCCCAGGCCGCCGGCCTGCCGCTGCTGGAAGACAACCCCTACGGCGACCTGTGGTTCGACACACCGCCGGCGCCCACGCTGGCCTCGCGCTGGGCCGAGGGCACGATCTACCTGGGCAGCTTCTCGAAGGTGCTCGCGCCGGGCCTGCGCCTGGGCTACGTCGTGGCGCCGAGCGCGCTATACCCCAAGCTGCTGCAGGCCAAGCAGGCGGCCGACCTGCACACGCCGGTGTTCAACCAGCGCCTGGTGCACGAGGTGATCCGCGACGGTTTCCTCGACACCCACGTGCCCACCATCCGTGCGCGGTATGCCGCGCAGCGCGATGCGATGGAAGCCGCGCTGCGCCGCCACCTGCCCGCGGGTTGCCGCTGGATCACGCCGCAAGGCGGCATGTTCTTCTGGCTTACGCTGCCGAGCGAGGTCGACGCCATGGCCCTGCTGCCGCTGGCGGTGCAGGCCGGTGTGGCCTTCGTGCCCGGCGCGGCCTTTTATGCGCGCACCCCGCAAGCCAACACCTTGCGCCTGTCCTTTGTCACACTGGCACCCGAGCAGATCGAGCGCGCGGTCGCCCTGCTGGGCGGTGTGCTGAAGGACGTGCTGGCGCGCACACCCGTCCTCACGCCTTGAGCCGAACTCCATGAGCGTCCATCCCTACCGCACCGTCGATGTCTTCACTACCGAGCCCCTGCGCGGCAACCCGCTGGCCGTCGTCTTCGACGCCGAAGGTCTGAGCGACGCGCAGATGCAGGACATCGCGCGCTGGATCAACCTGTCGGAAACGACCTTCCTGCTGCCGCCCACCGAACCCGGGGCCGACTACCGCGTGCGCATCTTCACCCCGGGCGGCGAGCTGCCCTTTGCCGGCCACCCCACGCTGGGCACCTGCCATGCCTGGCTGGAGGCCGGCGGGCGGCCGCAGCACGACAGTGAGGTGGTGCAGCAATGCGGCGTCGGCCTGGTGCGCATCCGCCGCAGCGGCACCCGCCCGGCCTTCGTGGCCCCGCCGATGCGCGCCAGCGATGTCAGCCCATCGATGCAGCGCGAGATCCTCGCGGCCCTGGGCCTGCAGCCCGAGCAGGTGCTGGCGATCAAGATGCTCGTCAACGGCCCTCACTGGCTGAGCCTGCTGCTCGACAGCGCCCAGACCGTGCTGTCGCTGGAGCCCGATCACCGCGCCCTGGCCCCGCTGGCCAAGGTCGGGGTCATCGGGGCGCACGCCGCCGGCGGTGACGCGCAGTTCGAGGTGCGTGGCTTCGTCAGCCATGCCGGCGTGCCCGAGGATCCGGTCACCGGCAGCCTCAATGCCGCGCTGGCGCAATGGCTCATCGCCGACGGCCGTGCGCCGCGCCGCTACGTGGCCGCGCAGGGCACGCGCCTGGGGCGGGCCGGTCGCGTCTTCATCGAGGCCAATGACGACCATGTCTGGGTCGGCGGCGATACCATCACCTGCATCCGAGGCGAACTGCACCTGTGAATGCCTGCGTCGGCCGCCTCGTGGTGGCCGCGGCCCGCCTGGAGCAGGGTGTGGCCTGGTGCGTGGCCTCCCTGGGCCTGGGCTGCGGCGAGGTGCTGGCGGCCGAGCGACCCACGCCCCGGGGGCCTGCTGCGCTGGCGCATCACCGTGCGCCCCGACGGCCAGCGCTTGGTGCGCGGCGCCTTGCCCACGCTGATCCAGTGGGGCGCGACGCATCCGGCTGATCATCTGCCCGACAGCGCAGGTGATGTGCTCACGAAGAAGAGCGCCACGACCCGCAGGGTCGTGCTCGGCCTGGCCGAGCCTGCAATCCCCTGATCGAGGGTCAACCGGCAGCCGGCGCGGGCGTTGAGCCGCTCACGGACAGGGGCGCACGGCGCCGGCGCTCGGAGGGGCAGTGGAAATCGCAAGGCAGACGGCCGGGGGGCAGCATCGGATCGCGGGCGCGACGCGACCGCGCTCGGCCCTGATCGATGTGGGCAAGGGCTTGGGCATCTTGCTGGTGGTGCTGGGCCACAACCCCTGGTTTGGCGACCATCTGCCGTGGCTGGACGAACTCATCGGCACCTTCCGTCTGCCGCTGTTCTTCTTCTTGGCCGGCGTGACGTTCCCTGCCGGCCGCGGCGTGGCCGAGACGGCCCGGCGGCGGGCGGATGCCTTGCTCAAGCCTTATGCCGTGGTGGTGCTTGCTTACGCACTCACGCATGCCGGGCGGCCGGACATCACGGTCGAGTCCACGCTGTTGGCCTTGGTCTATGCCACCGGCTTCACCCTCGTGTGGGTGCCCATGTGGTTCCTGCCCCATCTGTGGTTGATCAGCGTGGGGGCGGCCGCCTACCTGAGGTGGCTGAGCCCGTGGCTGCGGTCGGCCGGGGCGAGGGCGGCCGTTCTGGCGGTGATGGCGGCGGCCGGTGCGGCCGTGATCCGCCGCTTCCACAACCCGGTGGACGATGCTGCCTGCATGCACCATGTCCGCTTCAGTGCGGATCTGCTGGCTTGCGGCCTGCCGTTCAGTGCCGATGTGGCGTTGCTGTCGGGCTTCTTCTTCCTGGCGGGGCACCATCTGAAGTCCGGGGTATGGCGGTTCAAGCTCACGCCCTGGCGGCTGGCGATGGCCGCCCTGGTGTTCACCACCCTGTGGTTCGGTTTCCACCAGACCCTCAACTTCAACTTCCGCAGCTACGGGCATGGACTGATCACTCCGGTGCAGGCGCTGGCGGCGATCTACCTCGTGCTGGCGCTGTGCCAGGCGATGGCCCGCTGGGAATGGCTGCGCCGGCTGCTCGCCCACGCCGGCCGCAGCAGCTTGTTCATCCTGATGTTCCACTCCCCCGTGCAGTCCAAGGTTCTGGGCTGGCTGCTGCGCTGGCACCTGCCCGGGGCCTTGTCCATGGTGCTGGCCTTCGCGGCGGCGGTGGGGGCCAGCATCGCGCTGTGGGAACTCGTTCGCCGGCAGCCGGTGCTGTCGCGTCTGCTGTTGCCTTCGCCCCACGCGAGCCCCCCACCTTCCTGGGGCGCCCGCACCCAGCCCTGATCCCGACGGGGCGCAGCGCTTGATCTGCGTCTAGGGAAAACCTGCGCACGATCGGTGCGCAGATCGCGCCAGACTACGCCGTCCCGCGAACGGTTCGCGGAATTGGACGCCTGTGCATGAATCTCAATGACATGAGTGCCGCCTCGACCCCCGCTGCCCGCCCCTGGCTGGCCCAGTATGGCGAACACATCCCCCGCACCCTGCCGCCGCCCGCGCATCGGCACCTTGCGTCCCTGATCGGCGCGGCCTGCCGGCGTTACCGCGACCAGGTGGCCTTCACCACCTGCATGCCCAACGGCATGCATGCCTCGCTCACCTATGCCCAGATCGAGGCCCTGTCCGACCAGTTCGCGGTTTACCTGCGCGAGGTGCTGGGCCTGGCCGCCGGCGCGCGCGTGGCCCTGCAAACGCCCAACTGCCTGGCCTATCCGGTGGTGGCCTTCGGGGTGTTCAAGGCGGGCTGCGTGCTGGTGAACACCAATCCGCTGTACACGTCCAAGGAGATGGCGCACCAGTTCAAGGATGCGGGCGCCGAGGCGCTGGTCATCGTGGACATGTTCGCCGACAAGCTCGATGCCATCCTCGCCGAAACGAAGATCAAGCGCGTCATCGTGGCCGAGGTCTCGCAGTTCTTTTCCACGATCCCGCGCGGCGTGATTCGCCTGGTGCAGAGGTGGTGGAACCGCACGCTGCCGCCGATTACCGTCGATCACATCCGACTGTCCCAGGCCCTGACCGAAGGGCGTGCGGCACTCCAGTCCAAAGGCATCCGCGTGGCCGACTACACCCGCGAGCAAGGCCCCGAGACCCTGGCCGCACTGCAATACACCGGCGGCACCACCGGCGTGGCCAAGGGCGCGATGCTCACCCACGGCAATCTGCTGGCCAACCACGACCAAGCCTATGCCATGGGCCGCGCGCTCATTCACGAGGGCAAAGAGGTGGTGCTCACGGCCTTGCCGCTCTACCACATCTTCGCCTTCACCTTCAATCTGCTGTGCTTCTTTTCGGCCGGGGCACGCAACGTGCTTTCACCCAACCCCCGCCCCATCGGCAACCTGCAGCGCGCCTTCGACAACTACCCCATCACTTGGATGAGTGGCGTCAACACGCTCTACAACGCCTTGCTCAACGAGGAATGGTTCACGGCCTTCCCGCCCAAGCACCTGCGTGCAGGGGTGGCCGGCGGTGCGGCCTTGCAACATGCGGTGGCCGAGCGCTGGCGCCGCGTCACCGGCACCGTCATCGCCGAGGGCTATGGCCTGACCGAGACCTCGCCGGTGGTGACCTTCAACCCGATCACCGGTCAGCAAAAACCCGACTCCATCGGCATTCCGGTGCCGGCCACCGAGGTGCGTCTGGTCGATGAGCAGGGCCGCGACGTGCCGAAGGGCGTGCCAGGCGAGCTGCTCGTGCGCGGTCCACAGGTCATGCAAGGCTACTGGCAGCGACCCGAGGACACCGCCCAGGTGCTCCAGGATGGCTGGCTGCGCACCGGCGACATCGCGGTCATGGACGAGGAGGGCTACTTCCGCATCGTCGATCGCAAGAAAGACATGATTCTGGTCAGCGGTTTCAACGTCTACCCCAACGAGGTGGAGGATGCCATCGCGCAGATGGACGAGGTGCTCGAAGTGGCCGTGATCGGCGTCCCCGACGCCAAGACCGGCGAGGCCGTGCGCGCCTACATCGTGCCGCAGGTCGACGGCCTGACCGAGGCGCAGGTGAGGGCGCACTGCAAGCGTCTGCTCACCGACTACAAGCTGCCCAAGACCGTGGAATTCCGCACCGAATTGCCCAAGTCCCCCATCGGCAAGATCCTGCGCA
>NZ_JBKBSL010000024.1:17435-56517 GCF_046291045.1 Caldimonas sp.
GGCCTGACCGAGGCGCAGGTGAGGGCGCACTGCAAGCGTCTGCTCACCGACTACAAGCTGCCCAAGACCGTGGAATTCCGCACCGAATTGCCCAAGTCCCCCATCGGCAAGATCCTGCGCAAGGACTTGCGCGACGAATACCACCGTACCCGCCCGACGAGCTGATCCCCATGTTGACCGACCTCGAAACCCGCCTGCTGGGCCTCATGATGATGGTGATCATGCTCGGCATGGGCGCCTCGCTGACCTTCAAGGACTTTCGCATTGCCTTTCGCAAGCCCCAGGGCCTCCTGATCGGCCTGCTGTGCCAGTACGCCATCATGCCGTTCCTGGGCTACGTGATGAGTCTGGCTCTGGGCCTGCCGCCTGCACTGGCCATCGGCCTCATCCTGATGGGCTGCATGCCCGGGGGCACCACCTCCAACATCTTCGCCTACTTCAGCAAGGGCGTGCTCGCCCTGTCCATCATGATGACCATCTGCTCCACGCTGGTGGCCGTCGTGATGGTGCCGCTGCTGCTGCAGATCTACTCCGGCCTGGCGGGCCTGCCCTCGGAATACACCGTGCCGGCCGGCAACGTGGCCCAGGTGCTCGTGGTACTCATCGTGCCCACTGTGATCGGGATCGCCCTGCGCAAATGGAACCCCAACGTCGGCGCCACCATCGAGCTCATCGGCGGGCTGCTGGGCATCGTCGTGATCCTCTTCCTCATCGTCACCTGGGTGCCGCGTAACCATCGACTGCTTTTCACCACGTCTGGCGACGTCTATGTCGCGGCCATTGGCCTGGGCCTCATCGGCATGACCCTGGGCTATGGGCTGTCGCGCCTGCTGCGCCAGGATGCGCGCCGCAGCCGCACCATCGCGCTGGAGACCGGCATCCAGAATGGGCCGCTGGCCGTGCTGATCGTGCTGCTGACCTTCCGCGACGAACTGCAGCAGCAGGTGCTCCTGATCCCGGTGCTGTACTCGCTGTTCATCGTGCTCACCTCCAGCGCGGTCACGGTTTGGTTCCGCCGACTCACCACGCGCGAGGAACTGGCCCGTGACCAGGCCAAGGTGCCCACCACCGTCCGGCCTGCGCCCGGCGCCGTCAAGGCCTGACCTGCCGCACCGGCCGCTGGGCGGGGCGCATCCCTGGGGGTAGACTGCCGGGGTGCCCTGCCTGCGCCGACGATGACATCCCCTGCGATCCAGCTCCTCACGCCGGACACACCCGAGTGGCTCGAAGCCACCCGGGGCCTCTTCCGTGAGTACGCCGACTCCATCGGCATCGATCTGGCCTTCCAGGGGTTCGACGATGAGCTGGCCGCGCTGCCTGGCGACTATGCCGAGCCCGCAGGCAAGCTGCTGCTGGCCCTGCTCGACGGCGAACCCGCCGGCTGCGGCGCCTTCCGGCCCGCGCCCGAAGCCGACTACCCCAATGCCTGCGAGATGAAGCGGCTCTATGTGCGCCGCGCCTTCCGGCGTTTCGGCCTGGGCCGGGCCCTGGCCCAGGCGCTGATGGACGAGGCCCGCCGAGCCGGCTATTCGGTGATGCTGCTCGACACCCTGGACGACATGGAGGCCGCCCGAGGCCTGTACGCCACACTGGGCTTCGAGGAGATCCCGCCCTACTATTACAACCCCATTCCCGGGGCCCATTACCTGAAGGTCGATCTGGACGACCGCATCACACGGTACTGAGCATAGGCGCCCTGGGCGCCAGGAGGTCCGCATGAACCCCTTCCGCCATCTGCTCAAGGCCGCCGGGGCCCATCCGCCGGTGGGCACCTGGGTCGTCTCCGCCAATGCCCTGGCGGCCGAGGCCCTCGGCCACGCGGGCTTCGACTGGGCTGTGCTCGACCTCGAGCACACCACCACCGATCTGGGCGACCTGGTCCACCTCCTGCAGGCCGTGGGCAACACCCGCATGGTGCCCGTGGTGCGCGTGCCCTGGAACGAGCCGGTGATGGTCAAGCGCGTGCTCGATGCCGGCGCCACCACGGTGATGTTCCCCTTCGTGCAAGACGCCGACGAGGCCCGCCGCGCGGTGGCGGCTACCCGCTACCCGCCCGAGGGCGTGCGCGGCGTGATGGGCTTGAGCCGTGCGACCCGCTATGGCACGGCCCCGCAGGCTCTGCGTCACGCGAACCAGACCCTGGGCGTCATCGTCCAGATCGAGACCCGCGAAGCCCTGGATGCGCTCGAACCCATCGCTCAGGTTCCAGGAGTCGATGCGATCTTCCTGGGGCCGGCCGACCTATCGGCCAGCATGGGCCACCTCGGCGAACCGGCCCATCCGGAGGTGATGGCCTGCCTGGCCCGCGCGGTCGACCGCTGCAAGGCTCTGGGGCGGCCCGTGGGCACCATGGGGGCCTCGCCCGACCTGGTGGCCCAGTACCGTGCGATGGGCTTCGACTTCGTCGGTGTCGGCAGCGACCTCGGCCTGATGATGCGCGCAGCCCAGGCGGCGCTGTCGGCATTGCGCACCCAGGACACCACCATCGTCCATTCGGTGACGGCAGGCACCCTCACACGCTGAGCGCCACGGCGCGGTTACAGCGAGGTACGCGCTTAGGATGGCATTCCTGCCTTCCTACGGCCCGAGCATGCCCCTGAACGAACCCGCCTTCCCGGAACTGCGCCTGGACGCCTGGCGCCTGGCCTTGCGACCCGATCTCGGGGGCTGCGTGGCGGGCTTGTGGTGGCACGGGCACCCGGTGCTGCGCAGCACCGAGCCTGCGGCGCTGGCCGAGGCCCGCCGCGCCGCGTCCTATCCGCTGGTGCCGTACTCCAACCGCATCGCCGAGGGTCGGCTGCCCTGGCAGGGCCGGCTGCACCGGCTGAGGCTCAACGTGGCCGGCAGCCCGCACCCCATGCACGGCGTGGGCTTCCAACGGGCCTGGACGGTGGCGCATCACGCGGCCGACACGGTGGACCTGGTGCTGACCCACCAGCCCGACGCCGACTGGCCCTTCGCCTTCGAGGCCCGCCAGCGCATCGTGTTGTCGCCCGGCGCGGTGCGCTTCGAGCTCTCGGCCACCCACCGGGGCCCGGACACCGCGCCCATGGGGCTGGGCTGGCACCCCTTCTTCCTGCGGCGCCCCGGCAGCCGCCTGCGTGCCGCAGTCACCGGTCGCTGGGAGATGGACGAGCGCAAGCTGCCCTCGGAGCACCGGCCCTGCGCTGCCCTGGACGCGGCCGTCGATGCACTCGACCTGGATCACTGCCATACCGGCTGGTGCGGCGAAGCCTTCCTACACGACGAGACCTTCGACCTGCGTTTGAGCGCCTCGACCCGCCACCTCGTGGTCTTCACCCCGCCGTCGCGCCCCGACTATGCGGTCGAGCCCGTCAGTCACGCCAACAATGCCTTCCACCGGGACGACCCGCTGGCCCACGGCTTGGTGGCCCTGGCCGAGGGCGACACCGCCTCGGCCTGGATGCAGATCGACCTTTTGGACGCCCGCCCATGACCCTCCATCCCGACACCCTGCGGCCTGCGACCGACGCCGCAGCCCTGCTGGGCGAGTCGCCCCTGTGGCACCCAGTCGAGCAATGCCTGTACTTCTGCGACATCCCCGGCCACCGGCTGCACCGCCTGCAGCCGGACACCGGGCGGCTCGACAGCTGGGCCTTCGACACCGACGTGTCGGCCTGCGTGCCCGCCCGTCGCGGCGGGCTGGTCCTCACGCTGCGCACTGGTATCGTGCACTTCGACCCCGCCACCGGGGAGCGCACCGTGCTGGCGCAGCCCCCCTACGACCCGGCTCGCGAACGTTTCAACGACGCCAAGTGCGACCCCGCCGGCCGGCTGTGGGTCGGCACGATCTACGAGCCGCGCGACCCGGCGCTGGCCGCGTTGTACTGCTTGGACGAGACCGGCCACCTGAGCCGGCGCGCTGACGGCATCACCGTCTCCAACGGCCTGGCCTGGAGCCCCGATGCCCGCACCATGTACTGGTCCGACACCAAGGCCCACACCATCTACGCCTTCGACTATGACCTCGCCCGCGGCGACCTGGGCGAGCGGCGCGTCTTCGCGCGCTTCGAGCCCCGCGCCGAGGGCCAGCCGCTGGCGCACTATGGCGGCCGCCCCGACGGAGCGGCAATGGATGCCGAAGGCTGCTACTGGGTGGCGATGTTCGAGGGCGCGCGCGTGCTGCGACTGTCGCCGCGCGGTGAAGTGTTGCATGAACTGCGCCTGCCGGTGCGCTGCCCCACGATGCCCTGCTTCGGCGGGGTCGACCTGCGCACGCTCTACATCACCACCTCGCGCGACAAGCGTCCCGCCGAGGAGCTGACCGCCCAGCCCTGGGCCGGCTGCGTGCTGCAAGTGAGGGTGGACGTGCCGGGGCTACCGGCGGCCGTCTGCGCCGTCTGATCCTGGCTCGAGGCTGGCTCTAGCGACAAGCGCTGCCTCCGGCAAGCCCCTGTCGGATGGACGCGACAAAGTCGCGGCGGCCAGGGGGGTGGAAAGTACGTGGGGGTTTCCACGTATAATCCCGAGGCTTTGCCGCAACCAACTGTAACTTCCGTGCCTGCCATGACCGACCGGAACGATCCCGGCCAGGCGCAAGCGCCGCGGGCCCATGACCCCCAAGGTCATTGGCGCGACGACTGGAAGCAGGAAGATGCGGACGAAGCTGCGCCGTTCAAGCCCCTGACGCCCGAGCAGGCGCGGGCCTGGCGTGCGAAGCACCCGCCGCTCTCGCCCTGGCGGGTGGTCACGGCCCAGGCCGTGGCCGGGCTGGTGGTGGCCGCGCTGGCGTGGCTGATCACCGGCAGGGGCGAGACGGTCGTCTCGGCGCTGATCGGCGCGGCGGCCGTGGTGGTGCCGGGGGCCTTGTTGGCCCGCGGGATGACCGGCGCTTCCGGCACGAACCCCGGTACCTTGTTGCTGAGGTTCATGATCTGGGAGTTGGTGAAGATCGTCGTGGCCGTGGCCCTGCTGGTGGCGGCCGCAAGATTCGTGCCCAACCTGAGCTGGCTGGCCGTGCTGGCGGCGATGGTGGTGTGCTTGAAAGTGAATGGGGCGGCCCTGCTGTGGCGGGGTCGGGTGAAACAGACACAAACCGTCGCCGCAAGCGACCGTTGACGAGAACGAACGATGGCAGCCGAAGGACAAGCCCTCACCGCGGGTGATTACATCACCCACCATCTGGTCCATCTGCAGAACAAGAAGCAGGTCGAGATCATCGACTTCTCCGTCTTCAACCTCGATTCGTTGTTCTGGTCCATCTCGCTGGGTCTGACGGCCGTTCTCTTCATGGCCTATGCCGCGCGCCGCGTGCACTCCGGCGTGCCTGGCCGCCTGCAGGGGCTGGTGGAGATGCTCGTCGAGCTGGTCGACACCCAAGCCAAGGGTATCGTTCACAACGAGACCTCGCGCCGCGCCGTCTCGGCCGCCGCGCTCACCGCCTTCGTCTGGATTTTCCTGATGAACGCGATGGACCTCGTGCCGGTCGATGCCATTCCCCAGCTGTGGCACTGGGCCGGTCCGGCCATGGGGCTGCCCGACTACATGCGTGTCGTGGCCACCGCCGACTTGTCCATCACCCTGGGCATGTCCAGCTTCGTGTTCGCGATGTGCCTGTACTACGGCATCAAGGTCAAGGGCCTCGGCGGCTTCGTGAAGGATTTGTTCTCCGCCCCGTTCCACGGTCACGGCATCGGTGCCGTGTTGCTGGCCCCGTTCAACTTCCTGCTCAACCTGATCGAGTACGCGGCCAAGACCATCTCGCACGGCATGCGGCTGTTCGGCAACATGTACGCTGGCGAGCTGGTGTTCATGCTGATCGCCTTGATGGGTGCGAGCGCCGCGCTGTCGCTGAGTGGCTCGCTGCTCTTCGTCGGCCATGTGATCGCCGGCACGATCTGGGCCATTTTCCACATCCTGATCATCACGCTGCAGGCCTTCATCTTCATGATGCTGACGCTGATCTACGTCGGCCAGGCCCACGAAAGCCATTGAGTTTCAAACCGCCGGAGGGCGTGGGTCCGCCGGCTTTTTTTCGGTTTTTTCTTCCGTCCGTCAACAACCTTCCAATAGGAGCAATCATGGAAAACATTCTGGGTCTTGTCGCGCTGGCTTGCGGTCTGATCGTGGGCCTGGGCGCCATCGGCGCTTCCATCGGCATCGCGCTGATGGGTGGCAAGTTCCTCGAGTCCTCGGCCCGTCAACCCGAGCTGATGAACGAGCTGCAGACCAAGATGTTCATCCTGGCCGGTCTGATCGATGCGGCCTTCCTGATCGGCGTGGCCATCGCCCTGCTGTTCGCCTTCGCCAACCCGTTCCAACTGCCCGGCGTCGGCGCCTGATCGCGGCCCCTTTGTCTCTCTTTGCGGATTGCAATCCGCCCTGGACTCCAGAGAAACGAAAGGCCTGATCCATGAACATCAACGCGACACTCGTTGCGCAGTTCGTGGTCTTCGGCATCCTGATGTGGTTCACGCTGAAATACGTGTGGCCGCCCATCACGAAGGCCCTGGACGAACGCGCACAGAAAATCGCCGAAGGCCTGGCGGCAGCCGACAAGGCCAAGGCCGAACTGGCCCAAGCGAACCAGCAGGTCCAGCAGCAGCTGGCTGCCTCGCGCGATGAAACCTCGAAGCTGCTGGCCGATGCCGAGCGGCGGGCCCAGGCCATCATCGAAGAAGCCAAGAAAAAGGCCAGCGAGGAAGGCGAGAAGATCGTTGCGGCCGCCCGTGCCGAAGCCGAGCAGCAGGTCGTCCAGGCCCGCGAGGCCCTGCGCGAGCAGGTGGCCATGCTGGCCGTCAAGGGGGCCGAGCAGATCCTGCGCCGCGAGGTCAATGCCTCGGTGCACGCCGACCTGCTCAACCGCTTGAAAACCGAGCTGTGACCATGGCTGAGCTTGCAACCATCGCACGCCCTTACGCCGAGGCCCTGTACCGGGTGGCATCGCGTGCCGACGCCGAGGCCATCGCCGACCAAGTCGATGCGCTGGCACGCGTGGCCGCCGAGCCGCAGGTGCGCTTGTTCGCTGCCAACCCCAAGGTGACGCCCGAGCAGGTCTATGACCTGTTCGCCTCGGTGCTCAAAACCCCGCTGATCCCGCAGGTGGGCAACTTCCTGCGCGCCGTGATCGACAATGATCGCCTGACGGCGCTGCCCGAAATCGCGGCCCAGTTCCGTGCGCTCAAGAATGCGGCGGCGGGTTCGGCCGAGGCGCACATCTTCAGTGCCTTCCCCCTGGATGGCGAGCAGCTCCAGGCCCTGCTGCCTGCGCTCGAGAAGCGCTTCGGCTGCAAGCTGCAGCCGCGGGTGGAGGTCGACCCCTCGCTGATCGGTGGCGTGCGCGTGGTGGTGGGCGACGAGGTGCTCGACACCTCGGTCAAGGCACGACTCGAACGCATGAAGGTGGCGCTGACGGCCTGAGGCCAGACCAACGCTTGATCGCCCGGGACGGTCCCGGGCCCGAACTCGGTTCAGGCCCCGGGCCGACAACCAGACTGGGAGTACGCAATGCAACTGAATCCCGCAGAAATTTCCGAACTCATCAAGAGCCGCATCGAGGGTCTCGGCGCCTCGGCCGACATCCGCAACCAGGGCACCGTGGTATCGGTGACGGACGGCATCTGCCGTATCCATGGCCTGTCCGACGCGATGCAAGGCGAGATGCTGGAGTTCCCGGCCGACAAAAACGGTCAGCCCACCTACGGTCTGGCGCTCAACCTGGAGCGCGACTCCGTTGGCGCGGTGATCCTGGGCGACTACGAGCACGTGTCCGAGGGTGACACGGTCAAGTGCACCGGCCGCATCCTGGAAGTGCCCGTCGGCCCCGAGCTCATCGGCCGCGTGGTCGACGCCCTGGGCCGCCCGATCGACGGCAAGGGCCCGATCAACGCCAAGCTGACCGATGTGATCGAGAAGGTCGCTCCGGGCGTGATCGCGCGCCAGTCGGTGTCTCAGCCGCTGCAGACCGGCCTGAAGTCCATCGACGCAATGGTGCCGATCGGCCGCGGCCAGCGTGAGCTGATCATCGGCGACCGCCAGACCGGCAAGACCGCCGTGGCGATCGACACCATCATCAACCAGAAGGGCCAGGGCGTCACCTGCATCTACGTCGCGATCGGCCAAAAAGCCTCGTCGATCAAGAACGTGGTGCGCGCTCTGGAACAGCACGGCGCGATGGACTACACCATCGTCGTGGCCGCCTCGGCCTCCGAGTCCGCCGCGATGCAGTACGTCGCGGCCTACTCCGGCTGCACGATGGGCGAGTACTTCCGCGACCGCGGCCAGGACGCTCTGATCGTCTACGACGATCTGTCCAAGCAGGCCGTGGCCTACCGCCAGGTCTCGCTGCTGCTGCGCCGTCCGCCGGGTCGCGAAGCCTTCCCCGGCGACGTGTTCTACCTGCACAGCCGTCTGCTGGAGCGTGCGGCGCGTGTGAACGCCGACTACGTGGAAGCCTTCACCAAGGGCGAGGTCAAGGGCAAGACCGGCTCGCTGACGGCGCTGCCCATCATCGAGACCCAGGCCGGCGACGTGTCCGCCTTCGTGCCGACCAATGTGATCTCGATCACCGACGGCCAGATCTTCCTGGAGACCAACCTCTTCAACGCCGGCATCCGCCCCGCCATCAATGCGGGCATCTCGGTGTCGCGGGTGGGTGGCGCGGCCCAGACCAAGCTGATCAAGGGCCTGTCCGGCGGCATCCGCACGGACCTGGCGCAATACCGTGAGTTGGCCGCTTTCGCGCAGTTCGCCTCCGATCTGGACGAGGCGACCCGCAAGCAGCTCGATCGCGGTGCCCGAGTGACCGAACTGCTCAAGCAGCCTCAGTACAGCCCGCTGCCCATCAGCCTGATGGCCGCTTCGCTGTTCGCGGTGAACAAGGGCTTCCTGGACGATGTGGATGTCAAGAAGGTTTTGGCCTTCGAGTCCGGCCTGCACCAATACCTGAAGACCAGCCATGCGGCGCTGCTGACCAAGCTCGAGACCGACAAGGCCATGGACAAGGACGCCGAGGCCGAACTGACCGCCGCGATCGTCGCGTTCAAGAAGTCCTTCGCCTAACCCCTCGAGAAGGAGCTCCGTCATGGCGGCAGGCAAGGAAATACGCGGCAAGATCAAGTCGGTGGAGAACACCAAAAAGATCACCAAGGCCATGGAGATGGTCGCCGCCTCCAAGATGCGCAAGGCGCAGGATCGCATGCGTGCGGCCCGGCCCTATGCCGACAAGGTGCGCAACATCGCGGCCAACCTCGCCCAGGCCAATCCCGAGTACAAGCCCCCGTTCTTGCAGAAGAACAGCGGGACTGGGCAGGTCGGCGTGATCGTGGTGACCACCGACAAGGGGCTGTGCGGTGGCCTGAACACCAACATCTTGCGGGCCACGACGGCCAAGCTCAAAGAGCTGGAAGCGCAAGGCCTGAAGGCGCAGGCCGTGGCGATAGGCAACAAGGGCCTCGGTTTCCTGAACCGCATCGGCGCCAAGGTGGTCACCCAGGTCACCCAGCTGGGGGACAAGCCTCACCTGGACCGCCTGATTGGCCCGGTCAAGGTGCTGCTCGACCAGTACGCCGAGGGCAAGCTCGACGCGGTCTACCTCTGCTACACCCGCTTCATCAACACGATGAAGCAAGAGCCGGTGATCGAACAGCTTCTGCCCCTGGCGGCCGACAAGCTGCGGGCCGACAAGGACGCCCACGCCTGGGACTACCTCTACGAACCCGACGCGCCCACCGTCATCGACGAGCTGCTCACCCGCTACATCGAAGCCATCGTCTACCAGGCCGTGGCCGAGAACATGGCGTCCGAGCAATCGGCGCGCATGGTGGCGATGAAGGCGGCGACCGACAACGCGGGCAACCTGATCAACGAGCTCAAGCTCGAATACAACAAGACCCGTCAGGCGGCGATCACGAAGGAACTGGCCGAGATCGTCGGCGGTGCGGCGGCGGTCTGAAGCGGCGCCGCAACCGAAGGCATAACGAATACTGATTGAAGGAACGAAAAATGGCTGAAGGCAAGATCGTTCAGTGCATCGGCGCCGTGGTGGACGTGGAGTTCCCGCGCGACCAGATGCCCAAGGTGTACGACGCCCTGAAGATGGAAGGCAGCGAGCTGACGCTGGAAGTGCAACAGCAGCTCGGTGACGGCATCGTGCGCACCATCGCGCTGGGCTCGTCCGACGGCCTGCGTCGTGGCATGACCGTGACCAACACCGGCGGGCCGATCACCGTGCCCGTGGGCAAGGCCACGCTGGGCCGCATCATGGACGTGCTGGGCCGCCCGATCGACGAACGCGGCCCGGTGAGCCAGGAGCTGACAGCCTCCATCCACCGCAAGGCGCCCAGCTACGACGAGCTGTCGCCCTCGACCGAACTGCTGGAGACTGGCATCAAGGTGATCGACTTGATCTGCCCGTTCGCCAAGGGCGGCAAGGTGGGCCTGTTCGGCGGCGCCGGCGTGGGCAAGACCGTGAACATGATGGAGCTCATCAACAACATCGCCAAGGCGCACTCGGGTCTGTCCGTGTTCGCTGGCGTGGGTGAGCGCACCCGCGAGGGCAACGACTTCTATCACGAGATGATGGAGTCGGGCGTGGTGGTGGACGAGGACCTTTCCAAGTCCAAGGTGGCCATGGTCTACGGCCAGATGAACGAGCCTCCGGGCAACCGTTTGCGCGTGGCCCTGACCGGACTGACCATCGCCGAGTCCTTCCGCGACGAAGGCCGCGACGTGCTGTTCTTCGTGGACAACATCTACCGCTACACGCTGGCCGGTACCGAAGTGTCCGCCCTGCTGGGCCGCATGCCCTCCGCCGTGGGCTACCAGCCGACGCTGGCCGAGGAGATGGGCAAGCTGCAAGAGCGCATCACCTCCACCAAGGTGGGCTCGATCACCTCCATCCAGGCCGTGTACGTGCCCGCGGATGACCTGACCGACCCGTCGCCGGCCACGACCTTCGCCCACCTGGATGCCACCGTGGTGCTCTCGCGGGACATCGCCGCGCTGGGCATCTACCCCGCCGTGGACCCGCTGGACTCCACCAGCCGCCAGGTCGACCCCAACGTGGTGGGCGAAGAGCACTACAACACGACCCGCGCCGTGCAGGCCGTGCTGCAGCGCTACAAGGAGCTGCGCGACATCATCGCCATCCTGGGCATGGACGAACTGTCGCCGGAAGACAAGCTGGCCGTGGCCCGCGCGCGCAAGATCCAGCGTTTCCTGTCGCAGCCCTTCCATGTGGCCGAGGTGTTCACCGGCGCTCCGGGCAAGTACGTGCCGCTGTCGGAAACCATCCGTGGCTTCAAGATGATCGTCAATGGCGAGTGCGATCACCTGCCCGAGCAGGCCTTCTACATGGTCGGCACGATCGACGAGGCGTTCGAGAAGGCCAAGAAGCTGCAGTGATCTGCCGCCTTTCCTTCTGACACGTTAAAGGATCCTGAGCATGGCCACCATTCAAGTGGATGTCGTCTCGGCTGAGGAGTCGATCTTCTCGGGCGAGGCGAAGTTCGTCGCCCTGCCGGGCGAGGCGGGTGAGCTGGGCATCCTGCCCAAGCACACGCCGCTGATCACGCGCATCAAGCCGGGCGCGGTGCGCATCGAGCGGGCGGACAACGGCGAGGAAGAGTTCGTGTTCGTCGCCGGCGGCATCCTGGAGGTGCAGCCTGACCACGTGACGGTGCTGGCCGACACGGCCATCCGCGGCAAGGATCTCGACGAGGCCAAGGCCTTGGAGGCCAAGCGCCTGGCCGAGGAAGCGATGAAGAACGCCAAGAGCGACATCGACTTCGCCAAGGCTCAAAGCGAGTTCGCGGCCATGGCCGCGCAGATCGCCGCGCTGCGCAAATACCGCAAGAAGTGAGCGGCGGTCCATCCGCCCCTCCTCGCGACGCCCGCCTCGTGCGGGCGTCGCGCTTTCAGCGCCGCAAGTCGACGACCGGATCGGGCAATTCGTTCACGCCGGGCTGGCCAGCGGTGGCCGGGAAGTGGCGCTCGAGCAGGGCGCTCACCTCGTCGATGGCCTGAGCCAAACCCTCCTCGAAGCGGCCCTGCGCGAAAGCCTGGGCCATGTGGGCGACGAGCGGTTGCCATTGGTCGGGCGCGATGTGGCGGGCCAGCCCCCGGTCGGCGACGATCTCGATGTCGTGCTCGACCAGCAGCACGTAGATCAGCACGCCGTTGTTGTGCTCGGTGTCCCACACCCGCAGCTTGCCGAACAGGCTGAGCGCGCGCTCGCGGAGGTTGCCGTCGCGCCAAAGGTAGGACAGCGGCAGGCTGGCTTCGACACACACGCGGATCTGCCCGGTGTGGCGCCGTTCGCTGTCGGCCACACGCTGCTGCAGGCGCTGCAGCGCGGCCTCGTCGAGCACACGCCGCGCGTCGCGTTCGTCCCACCAGCGGTGCTTCAGGAAGCGCAGCAGACCGACCATCTCACCACCTTCCTGAGGCGCCCCCGCCTCCGAAGCTGCCCCCACCTCCCGAGCCAAAGCCGCCGCCACCGCCAAAGCCCCCGCCACCGAACCCTCCGGAGCCGCCGCCCCAGATGATGGGGCCGCCGCTGCGTCGTGAGCCGCCGCCGCCCATGGCCAGCGCCAGCACCAGGGCGACCCCGCCGATCAGCAGGCCCAGCAGCAGCGAGGCGGTCACGAACCAGCCCACGGCACCGATCAGGCCGCCGGTGGCGATGGAACCGAGGCGCCGGCCCAGCACGCCGGACAGCACCCCGGCCACGATGGGCGTGCCCACCAGCACGAAGGCCAGCCACTCGCCCAGGCCGGGTGGGGTGTCACCGTGCCGGCGCCCCTGGGGGGGCGGGGGCAGGCCCTCGCCGCGGATCAGGCCCATCAGGTGCTCCAACCCGGTGTCGAGGCCGCCGGCAAA
The DNA here is from genome assembly GCF_046291045.1 of Caldimonas sp. Classification (GTDB taxonomy): domain Bacteria; phylum Pseudomonadota; class Gammaproteobacteria; order Burkholderiales; family Burkholderiaceae_C; genus Caldimonas. The sequence continues at coordinate 30,276 of NZ_JBKBSL010000024.1, forward strand.
ATCGCCCTGGCGGAAGGCGGGGGTGATGAACTCGTCGATGATGCGGAAGGCGGCCAGGTCGGGGATGGCGCCCTCCAGGGCCCGCGCCACCTCGATGCGCACACGGCGGTCGTTCTTGGCCACGACCAGCAGCACCCCGTCGCCCACCTCGCGGCGGCCGATCTTCCAAGTGTCGGCCACGCGCCAGGCATAGGCGGCGATGTCCTCGGGTTGGGTGGTGGGCACGATCAGCACCACGATCTGGCTGCCGTGGCGCTGTTCGAACGCCGCCAGCTTGGCTTCCAGCGCCTGCTGCTGCTCGGGGCGCAGGGTGCCGGTCTGGTCAATCACGCGGGCGCTGAGCGCGGGCACGGGCCGCAGATCCTGGGCGTGCGCGCCGGCGGCCAGCAGGGCCAGCCAGGCCAGCAGGGTGCCGAGCAGGGCCGGCCAGACGGCCCGCGATCGGACGGTGGGGCGCATCGTGTTCAGCGAGAGGCCCCGCCGCCGAAGTCCACCGTCGGCGGGCGCGAGATCTCGGCCTCGTTGGCCACGGTGAAACTGGGTTTGGCCTGGTAGCCGAAGACCATGGCCGTCAGGTTGGTGGGGAAGCTGCGCGCCAGCACGTTGTACTCCTGCACCGCCTTGATGTAGGCGTTGCGCGCCACGGTGATGCGGTTCTCCGTGCCTTCGAGCTGCACGCGCAGATCCTGGAAGGCCTGGTTGGCGCGCAGCGTCGGGTAGTTCTCGCTGATGGCCATCAGGCGCGACAGCGCGCTGGACAGTTCGCCCTGCGCCTGCTGGAAGCGGTTGAAGGCCTCGGGGTTGTTGAGCGTCTCAGGCGTCACCTGGATCGCGGTGGCGCGCGAGCGGGCCTCGATCACGCGGGCGAGGGTTTCCTGTTCGAAGTTGGCCTCGCCCTTGACGGTGTTGACGATGTTGGGGATGAGGTCGGCGCGGCGCTGGTACTGGTTGAGCACCTCGGACCACGAGGCCTTGACCTGCTCGTCCAGGCGCTGGAAGTCGTTGTAGCCGCAGCCGCTCAGGGCCAGGCCCAGCAGCAAGAGGGCAGTCAGGCCCAGGCGATGCAGGAGAGGTTTCATGATGACCTTTCTTCCGGAGGGGAGGGTGAGCGATCTTGCCACGCGCCACACGATGGGGGCAGCCCCGACTTTTACAATCCCCCGATGACCGCGCCTTTGCACAATGATCAGTTCCTGCGCGCCCTGCTGCGCCAGCCCACCGACCACACGCCCGTCTGGCTGATGCGCCAGGCCGGCCGCTACCTGCCCGAATACCGGGCCACACGCGAGCGCGCCGGCAGTTTCATGGGCCTGGCCACCTCGCCAGCGCTGGCCACCGAGGTCACGCTGCAGCCGCTGGAGCGCTACGACCTGGATGCCGCGATCCTGTTCTCGGACATCCTCACCGTGCCTGACGCCATGGGCCTGGGCCTGAGCTTCGCCCAGGGCGAGGGGCCGCGCTTTGCGCATCCGGTGCGCGACGAGGCGGCCGTGGCGAAGCTGGTCGTGCCCGACATGGCGCGGCTGCAGTACGTGTTCGATGCGGTGCGCTCGATCCGGCGGGCCCTGGCCGGACGGGTGCCGCTGATCGGCTTTTCCGGCAGCCCCTGGACACTGGCCTGCTACATGGTCGAAGGCGGTGGCTCGGACGACTACCGTCTGGTCAAGAGCCTGATGTACCGCCGCCCGGACCTGATGCACCGTCTGCTGGCGGTGAATGCCGATGCCGTGGCCGCCTACCTCAACGCGCAGATCGAGGCGGGGGCCCAGGCGGTGATGGTGTTCGACTCCTGGGGGGGGGTGCTGGCCGACGGGGCGTTCCAGACCTTCAGCCTGGCCTACACGCGGCGTGTGCTGGAGCAGCTCGTGCGCGAGCACGAAGGCCGGGTGGTGCCGCGCATCGTCTTCACCAAGGGCGGGGGGCTGTGGCTGGAGGAGATCGCCGCGTTGCCCACCGAGGCCGTGGGCCTGGACTGGACGGTGAACCTCGGGCAGGCTCGCCGCCGCGTGGGCGACCGGGTGGCCTTGCAGGGCAACCTCGACCCGAGCGTGCTGTTTGCCGAGCCGGCCCACATCGAAGCTGAAGTGATCCGAACGCTCGACAGCTTTGGACCGCCCTGCGATCCCGACGGCCGCTGGGCCGGGCATGTGTTCAACCTGGGCCATGGCATCAGCCCGCTGACGCCTCCCGAGCATGTCCAGGTGCTGGTCGAGACGGTGCATCGCCACTCGCGCCGGCAACGCGCCGCGAGCTGACAGGCTTTGCGCACATCGCACGGGTCAACCCGAATGACCCCGGAAATTGTTCCGTTGCATCTTGACTTATCCCCAAGTTGGCGCATGAACACGTCGAACCGCGTCCATGCTGCACTGAAGCATGGTTGGGCCGAGGGTCGAGGCTAAGTCATTGATTTATATAGGTTTCATTCGCATGCCCGACGCTGCATCAAACCAAGGCAGCGACGGTGGCACAAGCACTTAGCGTGCGTTTTCTCAGCTTGCCCACAAAGTTGTCCACAGATTCTGTGGATGCCTGGAAAAGTGCTTTTCGCTCAAGTGCTTAGGCAGCTTTTCTCGACAGATACACAGGATTCGCCGCCAAGTCGATGTCTCAAGACCTGATCCTGGCCGTCGTTGTCGATGCACCGCAGCACAGTGCGCTGCGTGGCGTGCTGAGCTATCGCAGCCCGAAGGCCTGGCCGCCGGGCACGCTGGTGCGGGTGCCGCTAGGGCGGCGTGCGGTGTGCGGCCTCGTCTGGCCGCAGCCGGCGCAGGAGGCGCCCGACCCCGGCGTGGCGCTGCGGCCGGTGATGTCGGCGCTGGAGACGCTGCCGCCGCTGCCGGCGGCCTGGTGCGAACTGGTGGCCTTTGCGGCGGGCTATTACCAGCGCAGCCTGGGCGAGGTGGCGCTGGCGGCCTTGCCGCCGGAGCTGCGCCGGCTGGACGACCGACAGCTCGCCTTGCGGCTGCGGCGCCTGGAGCGGCTGCGTCCGACCGGCGGGGCGGTGCCGGCCGTGCCCGAGCCCACCGCCGAGCAGGTCGCGGCCCTGCAGGCCTGGCGCGAGGCGGGGCCGCGGCCGGCGCTGCTGTTCGGCAGCACTGGCAGCGGCAAGACCGAGGTCTATCTGCGAGCAGTGGCCGATGCACTGGCGGCGGGGCGCCAGGCCCTGGTGCTGGTGCCCGAGATCAACCTGACCCCCCAGCTCGAACAGCGCTTTGCCGAGCGCTTCCCCGACCGGCTGATCGTCTCGCTGCACAGCGGCCTGACGCCGGCCCAGCGGCTGCGCCATTGGCTGGCCGCCCACCTGGGGCGGGCCGACATCGTGCTGGGCACGCGCATGGCTGTGTTCACCCCGCTGCCGAGGCCGGGCCTGATCGTCGTCGACGAGGAGCACGACCCGTCGTACAAGAGCCAGGAAGGCGCCCGTTATTCGGCGCGCGACCTGGCGGTGTACCGCGGTCGGCTGGAGGACTGCCCGGTGCTGCTGGCCTCGGCCACCCCGTCGCTGGAGAGTTGGCACCAGGCCGAGCGGGGTCGCTATGTGCGCCTGACGATGCCCAGCCGCATCGGCGGCGCAGCGCTGCCGGCGGTGCGCTTGATCGACCTGAACCACGTGCCGCGCTCGGCCGCCCACCACGAGGCCCTGAGCCCGCCGTTGCTGGACGCCTTGGCCCAGCGGCTGGCCCGCGGCGAGCAGAGCCTGGTGCTGCTCAACCGGCGCGGCTATGCGCCGGTCCTGCATTGCCTGGCATGCGGCTGGAAGAGCGGCTGCCCGCACTGCAGCGCCTGGCGGGTTTTCCACCGCGCCGACCGCAGCCTGCGCTGCCATCACTGCGGTTTCACGGAACGGGTGCCGCGGGCTTGCCCGGACTGCGGCAACCCCGACATCCGGCCGGTGGGCCGCGGTACCGAGCGGCTGGAAGAGCAGCTCGCCCAGGCCCTGCCCGCGGCGCGCCTGGCCCGCATCGATGCCGACACGACCCGCGCCAAGGGAGCGCTGCAGGCCCGGTTGGCGAGTGTGCATGCCGGTGAGGTGGACATCCTGGTGGGTACGCAGATGGTGGCCAAGGGCCACGACTTCCGCCGCATGACGCTGGTGGCCGTGGTCAACCCCGATGCGGCACTGTTCTCCAGTGATTTTCGTGCCGGGGAGCGGCTGTTCGCCCTGCTGATGCAGGCGGCCGGCCGAGCCGGACGCGATGCCGCGCAGGCGGCGCGCGCCGAGGTGCTGGTGCAGACCTGGCATCCCACTCATCCGCTGTACCAGGCCCTGCGCGCGCACGACTACGAGGCTTTCGCGGCCAGTCAGTTGGCCGAGCGGGCGATGGCCGGGCTGCCGCCGCACGCCCATCTGGCCCTGCTGCGCTCCGAGGCCCGCAGCCAGGAGGCGGCTCAGGCCTGGCTGGAGGCTGCTGCCGGCTTGGCTGGCGACCCCGAGGGCGTGACGATCTACCCGCCGGTGCCGATGGGCGTGCCGCGCGTGGCCAACGTGGAGCGCGCCCAGATGCTGGTGGAATCGGCCTCGCGGCCGCTGCTGCAGCGCTTCTTGGCGCAGTGGTGCCCCCGGCTGCACGAGCTGCGCGGCGAGCACAAGGGCCTGCTGCGTTGGGCGGTCGACGTCGATCCGTTGGCAATCTGACGGCCTCGGGGCCGTGGCCGCCGGTGGGGAGGACTTGACCCCGGGCTTTACAAAACTTCCGACTTGCAGTCACCGCGCTTCACGCAGGGCTGCCACACTGGAGGCTGCAAGCGCGGCTGTGGCGTCTTGCGCCCTCCACAGACCCTACCCCCGGTTCGACCATGTCCTTTGTTTTGCCGACTGTCCCTTTTCGACGCTGGGGCCGATGGGCCCTCGCAGGAGCCCTGCTGGCCGCGCTGGCCGGCGCGGCCTGGTGGGGCTGGCTGCGCTTGGGCCGTGCGCCCGATCCGCGTGAGGTCTATCAGATCGTCAAGGTGCAGCAAGGCGACATCGAGGATCTCGTCACCGCAACGGGCACACTGCAGCCGCGCGACTACGTGGACGTGGGGGCGCAAGTGTCGGGTCAGTTGCAGCAGATCCATGTCGAGGTGGGCAGCACCGTGGCCAAGGGGGATCTGCTGGCCGAGATCGATGCGACTGTGTACGCGGCCAATGTGGACGCCCGCCGCGCATTGCTGCGCAATCAGCGCGCGACCATGGTCGAGCGTGAAGCCCAGCTGCGGCTGGCGCAGATCCAGTACGAGCGCCAGAAGAACCTGATGGCCGCTGACGCCACGACCCAGGAGGCCCTGCAGCAGGCCGAGACGGCCCTGGCGGCCGCGCGTGCGCAGATCGAGGCGCTGAAGGCCCAGATCGAGCAGTCCGAATCCACACTGCGCGCCGACGAGGCCAACCTGCGCTTCTCGAAGATCTATGCGCCGATGGACGGCACGGTGGTGTCGATCACCGCCCGCCGGGGGCAGACGCTCAACACCAACCAGTCGGCGCCCATCCTGATGCGCATCGCCGACCTGTCGACGATGACGGTGCAGACCCAGGTGTCGGAAGCCGACGTGAGCAAGCTGCGCCTCGGCATGCCGGCCTACTTCACCATCCTGGGCGGGCAGGGCCGGCGCTGGCATGGCGAGCTGCGCAAGATCGAGCCCACCCCGACGGTGACGAACAACGTGGTGCTCTACAACGCCCTGTTCGACGTGCCCAACCCCAACCAGACGCTGATGACGCAGATGACCGCCCAGGTGTTCTTCGTGGTGGCGGCTGCCCGCGATGCGGTGTGGGTGCCGGCGGCGGCCGTGACGGCCCCCGCGCGGCGCGCTGCGGGCGAGAGCAGGCCGGCCGCGGCGGGCGCGTCCCACGGCCCGGCGCTGACCCCGGTGGCCGATGGTCTGCCCAGCCGGCAGGCCTTGGCGGCGATGACGCCCGACGAGCGCCGCCAAGCGCTGGAGCGGCTCAGTTCGGAACAGCGCCAGGCCCTGCGCGAGCGCCACCGGGCGGCCGGCGAGCCGGGTGCCCCGCGGCGGGGTCTCGTGCGCGTGATCGATGCGCAAGGGCGCATCGAGGAGCGCAGCGTCGAGCTCGGGGTGAGCAATCGGGTGCAGGTGCAGGTGCTGTCTGGCCTGAGCGTGGGCGAGGAAGTCATCGCCGGTGAACGTCCGGCCCGCGCGCGCGGCACCGAGCGGACGTCGGGGCCGACGTCCGGCCCGCTCGGCCTGGGGATGCCGCGGCGATGAAGTACGAGCCCCAGGCTCCCCTGTCGCCCGCCGCGCAGGCAGCCGCGGCGCCGCCGCTCATCGCGCTGTCAGGCGTCACGCGCGTGTACAACGCCGGCGAGGCGGCAGTGCAGGTGCTGCACGGCATCGACCTCGAGATCCACGAGGGCGAGTTCGTGGCGATCATGGGCGCCTCGGGCTCGGGCAAGTCCACGCTGATGAACATCCTGGGCTGTCTGGACCGGCCCACGGCGGGCAGTTACCGCTTCCAGGGACGCGAGGTGGGCTCGCTCGATGCCGACGAGCGAGCCCGCTTGCGCCGCGAGGAGTTCGGCTTCGTTTTCCAGAGCTATCACCTCATCGCAGGCGCCACCGCGGCCGAGAACGTCGAGGTGCCGGCGATCTATTCGGGCAGCCCGCCGGCGCGCCGTCATGCGCGCGCGCGCGCGTTGCTGGCCGGCCTGGGCCTGGCCGACCGACTGCACCACCGACCCAGCCAGCTTTCGGGCGGACAGCAGCAGCGCGTGTCCATTGCCCGCGCGCTGATGAACGGCGGGCGCATCGTGCTGGCCGACGAACCCACCGGGGCGCTGGACAGCAAGACGGGCGAGGAGGTGATGCAACTGCTCACCGAGTTGTGGCAGCGCGGGCACACGGTGATCCTGATCACCCACGAGCGTGAGGTGGCCGACCATGCCCGGCGCATCATCGAGATCAGGGACGGCCGCATCGTCGCCGACCGGGCGCAGCAGGGGCACGTCGCGGCGCCCGCGGCGCATGCGGGCGGCCCGACCGAGGCCGCCGCCCTGGCCCCGCCGATGCCGCCGGGCCACGAAGGCACCTTGGCGGCCGAGATCGTCGAGGCCGCGAAGATGGCCTGGCGCTCGCTGCGCAGCAACGTCTTCCGCTCGGTGCTCACGCTGCTGGGCATCGTGATCGGTGTGGCCTCGGTGATCGTGATGATGGCCATCGGCGACGGCGCCAAGCAGCAAGTGCTCGAGCGGGTCAGCGCGATGGGGTCGAACCTGCTGCTGGTGCGTCCCGGGGCGCCCAATCAGCGCGGCAGTGGCGGCATCACCACGTTGGTGAACGAGGACGTGGTGGCCATCAACGCCGAGGTGCCCAATGTGCTGGCGGCCATCCCCGAGCAGAACACCTCGGTGACGGTGCGCTTTGGCCACCAGGACTTCCAGACCTATGCCAACGGCACCTCGCACCTGTTCCCGCTGGCGCGCCAGTGGCCGGTGGAGCGCGGCATCTTCTTCAGCGAGGCCGATGCGCGCGACTACGCCGCCGTGGCCGTGCTCGGGCAGACGGTGGCGCGGGCGCTCTTTCCCGATGGCGAAGATCCGCTAGGCAAGCACGTGCTGGTCAACAACCTCGTCTTCCAGGTGATCGGCGTGATGGCCGAGCGCGGTGCTTCGCCGTCGGGTTGGGATCTGGACGATGTCATCCTCATCCCCTTCGAGACCAGCAGCCTGCGCGTGTCGGGGCAGCGTCATCTGCGCAACGTGACGGTGGCGGTGGAGGACGTGAGCCGCATCGACCAGACCCAGCAGGACGTGGAGCTGCTGTTGCTCGAACGCCATGGCGTGGTGGACTACCAGATCCGTAACATGGCCTCGGTCATCGAGACCACCGAGCAGACGGCCAACACCATGACCATCCTGCTGGGCTCGATCGCGGCGATCTCGTTGCTGGTGGGCGGCATCGGCGTGATGAACATCATGCTGGTGTCGGTGACCGAGCGCACGCGCGAGATCGGCATCCGCATGGCCACGGGGGCGCGCGAACGCAACATCATGCAGCAGTTCCTCATCGAGGCCCTGGTGGTCACGGCCCTGGGTGGCGCGGTGGGCGTGGGCGTCGGCCTGGGCGTGGCCGCGCTGGTCGGGGCCTTCGGGCCGGCGGTGCAGGTTTCCACCACGCCGGTGCTACTGGCCTTCGGCTGTGCCTTCGCCACCGGGCTGGTGTTCGGTTTTCTGCCGGCGCGCAAGGCGGCGCGCCTCGATCCCGTGGTCGCCCTGGCGGCCCAATGACATGAGTGCCGTGTTCCCGTTTCGACTGCGCATCGCGGCCTTGCCGCTATTTCTGAGCCTGGCGGGTTGTGCCCTCCAGGGCCCGGCCACCCGACCCGAGCTGGCGATGCCCCCCGCCTGGACCACCCCCGTCGCCGCGACGGCGGCGCCCGAAGGGTCTTGGTGGCGCAGCTTCGGTGCGGCCCCGCTGCTCGACCTCATCGACGAAGCCCTGGCCGCCAACCCCGATTTGGCGCAGACGGCCGAGCGCGTGGTGCAGGCCGAGCTCCAGCTGCGCAGCGCCGGGGCCTCGCTGTTTCCCACCGTCAGTGCGGGCGCCGGCACCTCGGCGCGCCGCAGCGACGGCGGGCAGGGGCCGTCGAGCCGCAGCGAATCGACCAGCGCCTCGCTGTCGGTGAGCTACGAGGTGGACCTCTGGGGCCGCCTGGCGGCCGGCCGCCGAAGTGCCCAGGCGGGTGTCCGGGCCAGCCGGTTCGACCTGGACAGCGCCCGTCTCAGCCTGGCCGCAGGGGTGGCCCAGGCCTGGTTCCAGACCCTGGCGCTGCGCGTGCGCCTGGACATTGCCCGCGAGAATCTCGCCCTGGCCGAGCGCCTGCTCAGCATCGTCGAGGTACGTTACCGCAACGGCGCGGCCTCGGCGCTGGACCTGAGCCGCCAGCGCACGACGGTGCTGAGCCAGCGCGCTGCGCTGCTGCCGTTGCAGGAGCAGTTGCGCCAGACCGAGGGGGCGCTGGCCTTGCTGCTGGGCCGTGCGCCCCAGGGCTATGGGGTTCCCGAGGCGGACTTCGCGGCCCTGGTCATTCCCGAGGTGGCCCCGGGCCTGCCCTCCGAGTTGTTGATGCGTCGCCCCGACCTGGCCGCGGCCGAAGCGCGCCTGGAGGCGGCCGATGCGAACGTGGATGCGGCGCGGGCTGCGCTGTTCCCATCGTTCGAGCTTTCGGGCTCGGCGGGCTTGGCCTCGGCGGCCTTGTTGTCCTTCAGCAACCCGGTCAGCACCGCCAGCTTGGCCGCCTCGATCGCCCAGACCCTCTTCGACGGCGGGCGCCGCGAAATGCAGGTCGAACTCAACGAGTCCCAGCGCCGCCAGCTCGTCGAGGGCTACCGCGCCGCGGTGTTGTCGGCCCTGCAGGAGGTGGAGGTGGCGCTCGCCCAGTCAGCCCGCTACCGCGAGCAGGAGCGGGCCCAGCAGACCATCCGCGAGGAAGCTCAGCGGGCGTTGCAACTGGCCGAGCGCCGCTACCGCGAGGGGGTCGATGACCTGGCCACCCTGCTCGATGCCCAGCGCACCCTGTTTGCGGCCCAGGACACCCTGGCACAGACTCGACTGGCGCGGTTGACCGCGGCGTTGGACCTGTTCAAGGCGTTGGGCGGGGGGTGGTCCCGGGGAGGCGGGGCCGAGCAGCCCTCAGCCAGGCGTTGAGCCGACACTGGCCAAGCTCACATCAGACCGAGGCGCGACGCAGCATGCCAGGACTTGTCCGGCCGGGACGTCCCACTCGGGTCGAATCACCTCGCGCACCTCGCCTGACAACAGGCGCACGGCGCACTGTCCGCAGGTACCGTTGCGGCAGTCATGGCGGACAGGAATACCGTGTTCCAACAGCGCGGCCAGCACACTGGGTTGCCCGCTGAAGCGCAGGGCTTCGCTGTGGCCAGCCCAGTGCAGCATATAGGTCGTGGCGTCCGGGTTGGCGGGCGCGGCGAAGGCTTCGAAGTGGATGTGTGCGTCGGGCAGGCCCGCGTCCAGGAGTTGTCGGCGCAGGCTGTCCATCATCGGGGCCGAGGCGCACATCCACACGGCGCCGGGGCGGCCGGTTTGGCTCAGCGCCAGCAGGTGCTCGCCTGTGAGGCGGCCTCTCTGACCTGACCAGCCTTCGTCTCGACCCGTGAACAGCGCAACGAAACGCAGACGGTCGTCGCCGGCTGCCAGCGCCTCGAACTCGGCGCGGTAGTCCATCCATTCGCCGATCTCGCGCACGGACCACAGCAGGGTCAGGGGCACCGGGCGGCCGCGTCGCTGCCACTCCTGCAGCATCGCGCGCATGGGCGTGATGCCGATGCCGCCGGCCACAAGCACCTGTTCACCCGTCATTGTGGGAGGCCAGGTGAAATGGCCGGCCGCAGGCAGGGCCAGCAGGGTGGTGGCGGGATGGGCGTGGTCGTGCAGCCAGGGCGAGACGAGCCCCGAGGGCTCACGCTTGACGGCGATCTCATACACCCAGGCCAGATGGCGCCAGCTCCAGCGAGGCAGCGCCGCCAGCGAATAACGCCGGCTTTGGGAGCCCCCGGGCAACGCAGCGCTGAGCGTGAGGTACTGGCCCCCCCGCGCGCCGCCGGGCCACCAGCGCCAGCGCCCACGGCAGGGGTGGAGCCACAGCTGCACATAAGGGCCGTGGTCGGCTCGCGCAACCACGCGCCAGGGCCGGGGCTGCGCAGCGGCCCGACGGCGCTGGTCGAGTCGGTGACCGCGCAAGGCTTGGACCAGGCCGAGCCCGAAAGCGCAGGCCGCCCACAGCAGGGTTGCCGCCGAGACGCTCAGCAGGCCGTAGGCGAGCCACATCGGGGAGGGCTCAACCCGCCTGAGGCAGTTCGGCGGGACGCTGACTGGCCTGCAGTTGCGTGACCTTGCGGCGCTGGCTGCGCCACCACATGACCAAACCCGTGACGGTCAGCAGCACCATGGCCAAGCCCACGAGATCGATCCAGATCCATTCGTAGCGTTTGCCGAAGAAGGCCTTGCCGGTGTGCAGGTCCATCACGAGCTTGGACAAGGTGATCGTGCGCTGACCGGTCTCGGCCTGCATCGCCATCGTCGTGGCGAGCTGTTCGGTGGCCTGGATGGCGGGCTGCCAGGCCTGCCAACTGCGGCCTTCATCGAGACTGATCTGAGCATCGGCTTCCTTGGGCACGGCCAGCAGGCCAAGCGGCGTGGCCGCCACCGACCAGTACTCGCCTTCGTGGACTCGTTGTGCCGTGATCCCGTCGGGCTCGACCCGCCACAGCCCGTTCTTGGCTGCCACCAGCACCGACGTGCCCGCGCCTTGCAGGGCGCGCACGTCGTAGGGGCCAAGGATCTGTGTGGGCACGCCGTCCGCGCCGACGCGATACAAGCCCATCTTGCTGCCCAGCCACTGCGTGCCGCCAGCATCGCCCCAGAGCGAGCGCACCTCGGTGTCGGTGCGCTGCAGTTGGGCTGGTTGCGACATCGGCGACCAGGCGGCCGGAACGTGCAGCGACTTGAGGTTCAGGGCCTTGTCATGGGCAATGAACACTGCCGTGAGGCCCACGATGAGGATGGGCAGGGACAGAGCGATGCTCAGCCAGATGTGCCAGCCGCGGAACGATCCGAAACGTGTCTTCATGGCGGGTCCTTTCGTGGGCATCAGAGTCGGGCCTCGAGGGTGACGAGCAGGCTGCGTCCGCCCGCCTCCTGCTCGCGGGTGCGCGCCGTGAGTCGGCCGGCGCTGTTGTAGGTTTCCTTGAGCTTGGTCTTGCGCGCGTCGAGCAGGTTGGTGGCGCCCGAGACGCGCAGCGACCAGGTGCGGTCGATATCCCAATGCGCGAACACATCGAGCAGGCGCAGCGGCGATTCGATGTCGGTGTTCTTCTTGACGATCTTGCCCTGGTAGTTGTAGCGCCAGCCGAACAGCGTTTTCCACGCAGGCACGCGCCAGTCCATGCCGGTGTTGACCACATAGTGCGGCTGGTCGGACAAGGGGGCGGAGCTGCCGGCCTGGCGCGAGAAGAAGCGCGTGTAGTTGCCCATCAGCGCCACATGCCGCAGGCCCAGGGCGCGCAGGTCCAAGCGGCTCTCGAGTTCGATGGTGCGCACGATGCTGGTGCCTTCGACGTTGTAGTGCCGGTTGTAGTAGAAGCCATCGGCTTCCAGCCGAGTCTCCTTGGCGATCATGTTGCGGATGTGGCGCTCGCCGACGTTCAGCGCCGCAAAGCCGTTGCGGCCTTGGAAGTCGGTCTCGATCCCGAGATCCAGGCCCCGTGATCGCTCGGGCTTCAGGTCGGGGTTGCCCACCACATAGGGGCTGCCGAGGGAGCCATCGCCCGAGGTGATCACCGAGCTGAGTTGGTCGAACTTGGGGGGCTTCAGGGTCTGGGCCGCACCCGCACGCAGCCGCCAGCCGGGCAAAAAGCTCCAGCGCCAAGCCACGCTGGGGTTCAGCGCAAAGCTGCGGCCGTCGCGGCGTTGGCCATCTTGGTCGAGCGATGCGGCCTCGCGGCGCTCGGCGCGAACACCCCCAGCCACCACATGGCCCGGCGCGAAGGCCCAGTCATCGCGCAGGAAGAGAACCTGGCGGGTTTCGTCGATGTCCCAGGTTTCGCTGACCTGGGCCGCCCGTTCTTCAGTTTGGCGTCCACCCGCGCGTCGCGCTGCCACTCCAGACCCACTGCGAGGGCGTGCGCATCCCAGCCGGTGTAGCGGGTGCTGATGTGCAGCTTGCGGCTGCGGGCGCGCACACGGGCGTCTTCGGTTTCGGTGCTGGTGAGCGAGCCCCCGCTGTCGAAGTTGTCCTTGAACTTGCCCTTGTCTTCCTCGGCGGCCTGCCACACCCAACCCAGCTGCGTGGTGAGCGATTCGCTCACGCGCCGCTGCCACTGACCGGCCAGCCGCTTGGTCGTGCGGTCTTTGTCTTCTTCCTCATCGGCGCTGCCGTCCGGAAGGAAGCCCGAGGCGTTGGCCGGGTCGCTGAAGCTGTATTTGTCGATGGTCTTGCGCTTGGCGCCGTCGTTGAGGTTGTAGAAGGCCGACAGCGTGAAGGTGTCGCTGTCGTCGGGCCGATAGACCCACCGGGGGGCGAGGGTGAATTCGTGCACGCGATTGTTCTCGGTCTCGAACTCCTCGCTCAGACCGGTTCGGGTGCCGGTGGCCGCGTCGAAGGTCTCGACGATCTTGGGCTTGGTCTTGAGTTCGTGGCGTCGGGTGAGGTTGAGCGGCAGCGCCAAGGCCAGGCCGTTCTCCCAGCTGCGCGTGACATGGAGTTGCACGGTGCCCTGAGGCTCCTGGTCCTGGCGGCCGAAAGTGTGGCCCGCGCCGACCTTGATGTTGACTTCGGAGCCCTCAACGCGGCGCAGAATCACGTTGACCGTGCCGGCGATGCCATCGGAAGGCAGATCGGGCAGGGGGCTGCGATGGATCTCGATGCGATCGACCATGCTCATCGGCAACTGGTCGACCTGCACCTGGCGCTCCTTGGTGCTGCTCAGCCAGGGCTCGCCGTCCACCAGGATCTGGGTGTAGCCCTTGTCCATGCCGCGCAGGCGGATGTCCTTGATGTTGCCGGCCGGGCCCGAGAAGCTCATGCCGCTCAGGCGACGCAGGAAGTCGCCCAGGGTCAGGTCGTTGGTCTTGTCGATCTCGTCGCGCCCCACCACCACCACCGGGTTGGGGGCGCTGATGCGCGCCTGAACTTCCTCGCGGGCCCCGATGACGACGATCTCATCCAGACCCTGGGCCCGAAGTGAGGGAATCAACAACAGAAAAGTGGCGGCGGCCAGCGGGCCGCGCGCGAAAAGGGCAGGGGCTTTCATCGCGACACCCACACTGCAAACTGGGGTTGGCCGCCCACGTTGCCGGACTCGATACCGACGTAGCGTGTTTGGCCGGCGTGGCTCACGCGCCAGAACTTGCGCTCCAGCCGTTTGTCGGCGGTCTTGCCGATCAGGTTGGCGATGGGGCCCAAGGGGGCGCCAGACTCGTCCCAGGCCTGACCGAGGGCATCGACGACCAGCCTGGAGGCGGTGGGTGCGCAGGCCGCCACGCGCTCGAATTGCAGACCGTGCAGGGCCGAGGGGTCGCCTTTCTTCACTTCGTCGGTGCTGTCCTTTTGCACCGTCGCCGACGGCATCAGCACGACATCGTCGCCCAATGCGGCGCCGCACACCATCAGCACGGCCCCGTGGACGGCTTGGTAGCAGCTCTCACCCGCCGGCAAGAGCGCGCTGCAGTCCGACCCCAGGCCCGGCCGATAGCTGTCGAGGAAGGACAGAGGGCGGGTGAGGTCGAAGTGGAAGACCTTGCCGACCTTGTCTGCCTTGAGGACCACCGTCTTGACCCACTGTCCCTGAGCATCGATATGGATGTTCACATCGTGCTCATGAAACTTCACTTCCGGCTCGCCTTTGTCGTTGGTGCGGTTTTCCGTGAGCAGTTTGTAATCGGCCAGGGGCCAGCAAAAGCCGGTGGCATTGGCGCAGGGGCCGGGCATCGCCAGCAGGGCCACATCGGAGCGGGCGCGCTGCAGGCTCAAAGCATTGGCCGCCAAGCGCTCGCGCAAGTGCTCCAGCGTCGCGTCGTGCGGGTCGCCCGCCGTGGCCGTGAAAGCGCCCGTGACGAACGGAAAGTCGGCCAGGGCTGCGGTGTCGACGCCCAGGGCCTGCAGGTAGGGCAGCAAGGCGGTCTGGGCGGTGGTGAAGGCCGAGGCGCTGAGGCGTTGGGCGGCTGGTCCGGCAGCGAAGGACTCGAAGAAGGCCGCCGGATCGCCTTCGGCCACGCGGGCGAGCAGCAGGTCGGTCAGGGGGGTGACATTGGCCCGCCCGAAGCTGGCGAGGGCGGAATACAGGGTGTCGGCTTGCGGCTGGCTGTCCACGGTGCCTGCCTGGACCCGCAGCACGCACGGGGCGCGCTGGCCGCTGACGGTGACGCGGAAGGCGCCCTGGGCATCAGTGGTGGTGGTGAGCGCAGCGCCCGAGACGCAGCGCACCTCGACCTCGGCACCCGCCACGGGCGCACCCATGGCGGCGACGCCATGCACGGTCGCAGCACGCGACGGATCGCTGCTGTTCAATTCCAGGGTCTCGCCGCCGCCGCAAGCGGTCAGCAGGCTCCACGAAGCCAGCGTCACAAGCCAGGCTCCGACACGAGGGGTGGGGCACCACACGATGGACACACTCCGACAAGAGCGTCGTCGGGGCGCACACCCGATCGCCGCGATCGACGCATTCAAAACACGCTGGCTGACGCGTCGCTTGGCCGAATAAGGGCCTTGGTGTGGCTGACGTTGGCTGAAAAGAAGCTGGATGTTAAATGAGAATCAGTCTCGAATGCAATGACGAAGCTCAAAGATCCAGCACCAGCCGGGCCGACTTCGCGCGGGAACAGCAGGGCGTGAACTGGTCGCCCGCGGCTTGTTCCTCGGGGGTGAGGTAGACGTCGCGGTGGTCGATCTCGCCTTCGAGCACGCGCGTGAGGCAGGTGCCGCACACGCCCTGCTCGCACGAGACCATCACGTCCACGCCGCAGGCGGCCAGGGCCTGCACGACCGTCTGCCCGGCGGCCACCGGCACCACGCGGCCGGAGCTGGCCAGCACCACCTCGAAGGCACGGTCGCCCTCGGTGGACACGGGCTCGGCCGAGAAGAACTCGTAGTGCAGCCGCGCCTCAGCCCAGCCGCGCGCACGCGCCGCGCCCAGCACCGCGTCCATGAAGCCCTTGGGGCCGCAGACGTAGAGGTGGGTGTGCTCGTCGGCGGCCGCGAGCACGGCGTCGAGCCGGAACTGCTGTTCGGCCGGACCGTCGTCGTGGTGGAAGTGCACCTGCGTGGCGAAGGCCGAGGCTTCGATGCGCGAGGCAAAGGCCGTTCGTGCGCGCGAGCGGGTGCAGTAGTGCATCGTGAACGCCGCGCCCGTGGCAGCCAGTCGCTCGGCCATGCACAGCAGCGGCGTGATGCCGATGCCGCCGGCCAGCAGCAGGTGGTGCTTGGCCTCATGCGCCAGCGCGAAGTGGTTGCGCGGCGCACTGATGGTGAGCTCGTCGCCCTCGTGCACCTGCTCGTGCATGGCGCGCGAGCCGCCGCGGGTGGCCGGGTCTTTCAGCACGGCGATGAGGTAGCGGTGGGTCTCGGCGGCGTCGTTGCACAGCGAGTACTGGCGCACCAGGCCCGCGCCCAGATGCACGTCGATGTGCGAGCCCGCCGAGAACGCCGGCAGCGGCCGGCCGTCGGTCGACACCAGCTCGAAGCTGCAGATGCCTTCGGCTTCGACGGCCTTGCGCGCGACACGCACGCGCAACGAAGCAGGCGCGGTGCTCATGGGAACCTCAGGCAGCCGCGGCCACCGGCTCACCGCGTTCCGCGGCGATCAGGCGGTCGAGGATGCGCCGGGCCTGCACGCCGCCGGCATCGGTATTCAGGCTGAGCAGCTTGCGCCCCGGGTGGCGCGACAGATTGGCCTGCTGGCCCTCGAGCATGGCGAGGTCTTCCGAGAAGATCTTGCCCTGGCCTTCGCGGATCTTGGCGGTGAGGGCCGCGTCGTGCGGCTGGAAGTGCCGCGCCATGCCCCAGAAGTACCACATCGTGGTGTCGGTCTCGGGTGTGAGGAAGTCCACCACGATGGCATAGACCTTGTCCTTCGGGTCGGCATGGACCCCGCCGCGGCCGGCCAGGGCCACGCCGACTTCGATCATCACGTGGCTGGGCGGGGTGAAGTGGCAGATCTGCCAGCGGTCCACTGGCTGGTCATCGGGCAGGCCGTGGCCGCGCAAGGCCATCTGCCAGAAGGGCGGGGCGATGATGCCCTCCATGTGGCGGCGGGTGATGACGTGCTCGCCCTCCACGGTGGTCACGGGAGTGGCCTCGTCGATCTCTTTCTGGCCGATGCTGTTGGCGTGCACGTAGGTCTCGTGCGTGAGGTCCATCAGGTTGTCGATCATGAGCCGGTAGTCGCAACGGATGTGGTACAGGCCGCCGCCGTAGGCCCACTCGGGGTTCTGCGCCCAGGGCAGATCGGGGATCAGCGCCGCATCGGCCCGGGCCGCGTCGCCCGGCCACACCCAGATGAAGCCATGCCGCTCCACTGCCGGGTACGCACGGATGGCGGGGAAGCCGCGTACGCGCTGGTTGGGCATGGCCAGGGTCTTGCCGTCGCAGCCCATCTCCAGGCCGTGGTAGCCGCACACCAGCTTGCCTTCGCACACCCGGCCCAGCGACAGCGGCGCGCCGCGGTGGGGACAGAAGTCTTCCAGCGCCGTCACGCCCTCGGCGGCGCGGTAGATCACTAGCGGCTCGCCGGCAATGGTGCGCCCCAGGGGCTGGTCGGCGATCTCGTCCGGGGTGCAGGCGACATACCAGGTGTTCTTCAGAAACATGGGGCGACCTCGCAGGGTGAGGGGACGGGATGTCATTCAGTATGCTGAATGTGGATCCAGTGTACTGCGATCCACGGCTGCGTGGGAGAGGCCGTGGCCTAGGGTTGTCCCGGGGGCGGCGGGTCGTCGAGGTGGACGAACTTGCGCAGCAAGCGCATGAACTCGGCCTGTTCGGCCGGGTCGAGGCGGCCCATCAGCCGTTGCTGCATCCGGTGCATCTTGGGCGTGAGCTCGGCCAGCAGGGCCTGCCCGGCCGGCGTGAGCAGCAGCCGGCGCTGGCGGCGCGGCAGCAGCTCGCGCACGATCCAGCCCTTGGCTTCCAGCCGGGCGGCGATGTCCGCGGTGGTGGAGGTGTCCAGGGCCACCATCTGGGCGGCCGTGACCTGGTCGATGCCGGGGTGCTCGTGCAGCATGCGCAGCACGGCGTACTGCACCGGCGTCACGTCGCGGCCCAGGGCCTCGTGGAAATGCGCCACCGCGATCTGGTGGGCCCGGCGGATCAGGTGGCCGGGCTGGTCGTAGAGCTGGATGGACAGGGGGTCGGAAGGGTCGGGTCGCATGCGTCAGGCGTTGGCAGGGTTCAGCCGCGCCGGACCGAAAGTGCCCCACGCGCGCCTGCGGGCCCACGGTCCGACCCAGCAAGCGGGCGAGGAGGATGCGTGCTCAGACGCCGTGGGCGTACAGGCGGGCGCGGCCAACGGGCATTATCCGAGCCCGCGGACCGTCTGCGCAGACCGCAGACCTCAGGTCTGACGGCCCGCTGGCTGTCTCAGGCCACCCGCCGCGCGTCGGCCGGCTCGGCGGCCAGCGTGTCGATCACCGCCGGGTGGCGTTCGGCCAGCCGGTTCACGCCACAGATCACGGCCTGGATGGAGGCGGTGACGATGTTCATGTCCTGCCCCACACCGAAGCGGGCGCCGGCGATGTCGGGGTGGGCCAGCTCCACAAAGGCGATGGCGCGGGCATCAGACCCCGAGCCGATGGCGCGCTCCTCGTAAGCGTCCAGGCGCAGCGGCAGGCCCAGGGCGTGCACGGCCGCGTCGAGCGGGCCGTTGCCCAGGCCTTCGCGGCGCACGCGGCGGCCGTTCACGTCGAGCTCGAGCTGCACGCGCACGCGCGCGCCGTCCTCCACGCTGTGATGGGCCACGAGCTTCACCGGGGTGTCGCGCTTGAGGTACTCGTTCTGGAAGATCGACCACAGTTGGGCGGCGGTGAGCTCTGCGCCCGTCTCGTCCGCGACCTTTTGCACGACACCGCTGAACTCGACCTGGGCACGGCGTGGCATCACCAGGCCGTGGGCGGTTTCCAGCAGGAAGGCGATGCCGCCCTTGCCCGACTGGCTGTTCACGCGCACCACCGAGTCGTAGCTGCGGCCCACGTCGGCCGGGTCGATGGGCAGGTAGGGCACTTCCCAGATCGCGTCCGGCTGCTGCGCGGCAAAGCCTTTCTTGATGGCGTCCTGGTGCGAGCCCGAGAAGGCGGTGAAGACCAGGTCGCCCACGTAGGGGTGACGCGGGTGGATCGGCAACTGGGTGCAGTCCTCCACGGTGCGGGCGACTTCGTTGATCTGCGAGAAGTCCAGGCCCGGGTGCACGCCCTGGCTGTAGAGATTGAGTGCGAGCGTGACGAGATCGACGTTGCCGGTGCGCTCGCCGTTGCCAAAGAGGCAGCCCTCGACGCGGTCGGCGCCGGCCATCACCGCCAGTTCGGCGGCCGCCACGGCGGTGCCGCGGTCGTTGTGCGGGTGCACGCTCAGCACGAGGCTGTCGCGGCGCCTCAGGTGCCGGTGCATCCACTCGATCTGGTCGGCGTAGACGTTGGGCGTGCTCATCTCCACCGTGGCGGGCAGGTTGACGATGGCCTTGTGCTGCGGCGTGGGCTGCCATACGTCCATCACGGCATCGACCACGTCCTTGGCCACCTCCAGCTCGGTGCCGCTGAACACCTCGGGGCTGTACTGGAAGGTCCATTGCGTCTCGGGCTGGCGTGCGGCGTATTGCTGTATCAGCCGGGCGTGGTGCACGGCCAGCTCGCGCACCTGCGCTGGGCTCATCTGGAAGACGATGCGGCGGAAGGTCGGTGCGGTGGCGTTGTACAGGTGCACGATGGCGCGCGGCGCCCCGCGCAGCGACTCGAAGGTGCGTGCGATCAGGTCTTCGCGGGCCTGGGTCAGCACCTCGATGCTCACGTCCTCGGGGATGAGGTCTTCCTCGATGAGCCGGCGCACGAAATCGAAGTCGGTCTGCGACGCCGAGGGGAAGCCCACCTCGATCTCCTTGAAGCCGATGCGCACCAGCAGTTGGAACAGGCGCAGCTTGGTGGGGCCGTCCATGGGCTCGAACAGAGCCTGGTTGCCGTCGCGCAGGTCGGTGCTCATCCAGATGGGTGGCTTCGTGAGAACCCGGTTCGGCCAGGTGCGGTCGGGCAGGTTCACCGGGGCGAAGGGACGGTACTTGCGTTCGGGGTGCTGGAGCATGGTGGACCTCGGAGGGCAGAAAGATCGACGGAAAACAAAAAGGCCAGCGGGGAAGCTGGCCTTTGTGCGGGAGGAACCGGGATGTTCAGCGACGCGGGGTGTCCTTGAAGCGGACTCGACGCGGCTTGAGGGACCGGGCACGACCCATACCAGCCAGCACGGAGGCGGCCAGTAGCGCTAGAAGCAGCAGTGAAGTCGTGGCGGAGAACATATGAAACCAGTGTTGGCGATTCGGGGGGGCGCTGTCAACGCAGGGCCGCAAAGGCCCCGCGCTGCAGTGGGCAAAATCTCACGCCAGGTCGAAGCGGTCGAGGTTCATCACCTTGGTCCAGGCGGCCACGAAGTCGCGCACGAACCTCTCCTGGCCATCGGCCTGGGCGTAGACCTCGGCCAGCGCCCGCAACACCGCGTTGGAGCCGAACACCAAGTCCACCCGGGTGCCGGTCCACTTCACGTCGCCCGTTTTGCGGTCGCGGCCTTCGAAGTGGTCGCCCACGGGCTTCCACTCCACGCCCATGTCGAGCAGGTTGACGAAGAAGTCGTTCGTGAGCTGACCCGGGCGGGTGGTGAACACGCCGTGCTTGCTGCCGTCGTGGTTGGCCCCCAGCACGCGCAGGCCACCGATGAGCGCGGTCATCTCCGGCGCGGTCAGCGTGAGCAACTGGGCCTTGTCTACCAGCAGGTGCTCGGCGGGCACTTCCGACCGGGCCTTCAGGTAGTTGCGAAAGCCATCGGCAAAGGGTTCCAGATGCTTGAAGGCCTCGACGTCGGTGTGCTCGGGGCCGGCATCCACGCGGCCGGGCGTGAAGGGCACCTCCACCGACAAGCCGGCCGCCTGGGCGGCTTTCTCGATGCCCACGCCTCCGGCCAGCACGATCACATCGGCCAGCGATAGCTTGCCCGAGGCCTTCTGGAGAGCCTCCAGCTTGGGCAGCACCTTGGCAGCGATGCGGTTGACTTCCCAGTCCTTCTGCGGAGCCAGGCGCAGGCGCGCCCCGTTGGCACCGCCGCGCTTGTCGCTCCCACGGAAGGTGGAGGCCGAGGCCCAGGCGGTCGTCACCAGCTCCGACACAGAGATGCCGGAGGTCGCGATTCTGGCTTTCATGTCGGCGATGTCGGCCGCGGTGGGCTGGTGCACCGGCGCGGGCAGCGGATCCTGCCAGATCAGGTCTTCCTTCGGCACCTCGGGGCCCAGGTAGCGGGCCTTGGGGCCCATGTCGCGGTGGGTCAGCTTGAACCAAGCGCGCGCATAGGCGTCGGCGAAGGCCTGCGGGTCGTTCAGGAACTTGCGCGAGATCTTCTCGTAGGCCGGGTCGAAGCGCAGCGACAGGTCGGTCGTGAGCATGGTCGGCTTGCGCTTGGGGGCATCCGGCGTGGGGCCCGGGATGATCGCGTCAGCACCCTTGGCCACCCACTGGATGGCGCCGGCCGGCGAGGTGGTCTGCTCCCACTCGTACTTGAACAGGATCTCGAAGAAGTCATTGCTCCAGCGCGTGGGCGTGGTCGTCCAGGTGACCTCCAGGCCGGAGGTGATGGCGTCGGCGCCTTTGCCGCTGGCGTAGGAGCTGCTCCAGCCCAGACCTTGCGCCTCCAGCGGCGCGGCCTCCGGGTCCGGACCGACATGCTGGGCCGGGCCGGCGCCGTGCGTCTTGCCGATGGTGTGGCCGCCGGCGATCAGCGCGACGGTCTCCTCGTCGTTCATGCCCATGCGGGCGAAAGTCTCGCGGATGTCCTTGGCCGCCGAGACCGGGTCGCCGTTGCCGTTCGGTCCCTCGGGGTTCACATAGATCAGGCCCATCTGCACGGCCGCCAAGGGGTTCTCCAGCTCGCGCTGCCCGCTGTAGCGCTGATCGTCGGCCAGCCAGGTGGTCTCGCGGCCCCAGTACACGTCCTGGTCGGGCTCCCAGGTGTCCTCTCGGCCTGCCCCGAAGCCGAAGGTGCGAAAGCCCGTGGACTCCAGCGCCACGTTGCCCGCCAGGATCATCAGGTCGGCCCAGGAAATCTTCTGACCATACTTCTGCTTGATCGGCCACAGCAGGCGACGCGCTTTGTCGAGATTCACGTTGTCAGGCCATGAGTTCAGCGGCGCAAAGCGCTGCTGCCCCCGCCCGCCGCCGCCGCGTCCGTCGCCCATGCGGTAAGTGCCGGCGCTGTGCCAGGCCATCCGGATCATCAGGCCGGCATAGCTGCCAAAGTCCGCGGGCCACCAGTCCTGAGACTCGGTCATCAGCTTCTTGAGGTCGGCCTTGAGCGCTGCGTAGTCGAGCTTCTTGAACTCCTCGCGGTAGTTGAAGTGTTTGCCCAAGGGATTGGACTTTTCCGAATGCTGGTTGAGCAGATCCAGGCGCAACTGCTGAGGCCACCACTGCTGGTTCGTCGTGCCGTGGCCGGCCGCGGCGTGGAAGGGGCATTTGTTATGCGCATTCATGAGCGATCTCCTTGTGGGGGTGAAAGTCCAGCGGCACGAGTGGCCAGGGCCGGCTCGTGGCTGCGGGTGTCGGTGTCTCAGGCGGCCAGCGCCAGCGCGGCCAGCACTTCCAGGATGGCGTCAGACAAGGCGGGCTCCTTCAAATGACTATCGCTGCGTGACTATCAATAAAAGGCAGCAATGAAAGAATAGGCGCCCCAAACGCTTAGTGGAAATCGATCTTTTTGAAGCTAAAGATAGTGAAAAGCTATCTTTACCGAGCCGGTGTGACACCAAAGAGTCGCACGACCAGCGAGAAGCTGAGGAAAGCCAGCGCCGTGGACCACAGGATGATGCGGGCGACGCGCCCGTTGTCGGCGTGAAACCGTTCGGCTAGCAGGGAGACATTGCTGGCCGAGGGCAGGGCTGCGGCCAGCACCAGCGCAGTGAGCGCAAAGGTGTCCAGCGGTAGCCCCAGGCGCAGGGCCACGAGGCCGGCGGCCAACACCAGCAGCGGGTGCACCACCAGCTTGATGAAGACGATGGGGGCGTAATCGGACGCTGGCGTGGACTGCGTCAAATTCTTTTGCGAACGCCACAGCACTGCACCGATGGTGAACAGCGCCACGGGCGAGGCCGCGTTGCCCAGCATGCCGATCATGCGGTCCACCGGGCCAGGCAGGCCGAGCTGGGTCAGCGACACCGCCGCTCCGGCGGCGATCGACCACGGCAGCGGATTGCTCAGCGCGCCACGCAGGGCCTTGCCCAGGCTTTCGCGCCAGTGGCCGCCGCCGCTTTGCGCCAAAGCCAGGCAGATCGAGCTGGTGACGAAAAGGTCGGCCAGGATGGTGACGATGACGGGGCCGGCCGCGCGCTCGCCCATCAGCGCCACGATCAGCGGCACGCCCATGAAGCCGGTGTTCGGGAAGGCCGCCACCAGGGCGCCGAAGGCCGAGTCCTTCAGGTTCACGCCGCTGGCCAGCGACTGGGCCACGGTAACGAAGACGATGAGCAGCGCGCAGGCGATGTACAGGCCCAGCCACACCGGGTTGACCAGCTCGGCAAAGGGCGTGCTCGCGCCAAAGCGGAACAGCATGCACGGCAGCGCAAAGAAGAGCACGAAGATGTTCAGCCCCGGGATCGCCGCCTCGGGCAGCACGCCCCGGCGCGCGGCCAGATAGCCGCACAGCACCAGGGCGAAAAACGGGAAGGTGACTTCGAAGATGGCTTGCATGCGGCGCGCAGTATCGCAAGCCGGCGCCCGGTCTGCCTGACGTCCGCCTGAAAAAGTCCGACCGGTATCATGGCGCCCCGTGTCGTCTACCCCACCGTCTCTCAATCCCGCCCAGCTCGAAGCCGTCCACCACCTGCAGGGGCCTTGCCTCGTGCTGGCCGGGGCCGGCTCGGGCAAGACGCGGGTGATCACCCACAAAATTGCGCGGCTGCTGCAGGCCGGCTACGCCCCGGGCCAAATCGCCGCCATCACCTTCACCAACAAGGCGGCCGAGGAAATGCGCGAACGCGCCCGCGGCCTGGTGGGCGCCAAGGCGGCGCAGCATCTGGTGATCAGCACCTTCCACAGCCTGGGCGTGCGCCTGCTGCGCACCGACGGTCCGCGCCTGGGACTGAAGGAGAAGTTCTCCATCCTCGACAGTGACGACGTGCTGTCCATCCTGCGCGATGCCGGCGGCACCACCGACGCGGCCACGGCGCGGCGCTGGCAGTGGACCATCAGCCTGTGGAAGAACCAGGGGCTCGACAGCGAAGGGGCCGCCCAGGTGGCGAAGGACGAGGACGAGCGCGTGGCCGCCCGCGTGATGAAGCTCTATGAAGAACGCCTCGTGGCCTACCAGGCGGTGGACTTCGACGACCTGATCGGCCTGCCGCTGAAGCTGCTGCAACGCGACGCCGAGGCCCGCGCCAAGTGGCAGGACACGCTGCGCTACGTGCTGGTGGACGAGTACCAGGACACCAACGCCGTGCAGTACGAACTGCTCAAGGCCCTGGTGGGCGAGCGGGGCATGTTCACCGCGGTGGGCGACGACGACCAGTCGATCTACGGCTGGCGTGGCGCCACCATCGAGAACCTCAAGCGCCTGCCGCAGGACTACCCGCAGCTCAAGGTCATTGCGCTGGAGCAGAACTATCGCTCCACCGGCGCCATCCTGCGCGCGGCCAACCACGTGATCGCGGCCAACCCCAAGATTTTCGAGAAGAAGCTCTGGAGCGAGTTTGGCGAGGGCGAGCCGGTGCGCGTGCTGGAGTGCGACAACGAGGAGCACGAGGCCGAGCGCGCGGTGGCGCGCATCCAGGGCCTGCGTGCGCAGGGCGGCGAGGTCCAGTGGAGCGACTTCGCCATCCTCTACCGCGCCAACCACCAGGCGCGCGTGCTGGAGCAGGCGCTGCGCCGCGCAAACATTCCGTACAAGGTGTCGGGCGGGCAGAGCTTCTTCGACCGCGCCGAGATCAAGGACCTGTGCGCCTGGCTGCGCCTGCTGGTGAACAACGACGATGACCCCGCCTTCCTGCGCGCGGTGACCACGCCCAAACGCGGCATCGGCCACCAGACGCTGGCGCAGCTCGGCGAGTTCGCGGGCAAGTGGCGCGTGAGCCTGTTCGAAGCCCTGTTCGCCGATTCGCTGTCCAGCGCGGTGAGTTCGCGCGCCATCGGGGCGCTGCACGAGTTCGGCCGTTATGTGAACGACCTGGAGCACCGCTTCCGCCACACCGTGGGTGCCGAGGCCGCCAAGCCCGCGCTGATGGACTGGCTCAAGGACATCGGCTACGAGCAGCACCTGTATGACGGCGAAGACAACGAGAAGCTCGCGGCCAGCCGCTGGCAGAACGTGCTCGACTTCATCGACTGGATTGCGCGGCGCTGCGGCGGCGAGCTGCAGACCGAGGGCGGCGCCACCACCGAGACCGAACGCCAGAGCGTACTCGACGTGGCGCAGACCATTTCGGTCATCCTGAGCCTGGCCGAGCGCGGCGGCGACACCAACGTGGTCACGCTGTCCACGCTGCACGCCTCCAAAGGCCTGGAGTGGCCGCATGTCTTCCTCGCCGGGGTGAACGAGGGGCTGCTGCCCTTCAAGAGCGAAGACGAGGACATGACGCCGCAGCGCCTGGAAGAGGAGCGCCGGCTGATGTACGTGGGCATCACGCGCGCGCGCACCACGCTGGTGGTGAGCACCCTCAAGCGCCGCAAGAAGGGCCGCGAGTTCGTGACCGGCATCCCCAGCCGCTTCATCGGCGAAATGAAGCTCGACGAGAAGACCATGAAGGAAGACCCGCGCGAGAAGCTCAAGGCTCTGCGGGCGGAATTTGCAAAGCGGGCGGCGGAGCGGGGGGCTCAGCAAGTCTGACCCAGCGCGCCACGAAGCATGTACAATAATTTGTACAAGGAGTTCCGCATGGATGCCATCACCTATTCTGCCGCCCGCGCCCACTTGGCCAGCACGATGGACCGGGTGTGCAACGACCACGAGCCTGTGATCATCACCCGCAGCGGGCAGCAGTCGGTCGTGATGCTGTCGCTGGAAGACTACCAGTCGCTCGAAGAGACCGCCTATCTGCTGCGCAGCCCAGCCAACGCCCGGCGCCTGTTGACTGCGGTGATGGAGTTGTCATCCGGTGGCGGCCAGGAACGCGAGCTGGCCGAGTGAAGCAGGTCTTTGCCGAGGCGGCCTGGGGGGACTACCTCTACTGGCAGAAGCAGGACCGCCGCATGGTGGAGCGCATCAACAAGCTGATCCGCGAAACCCAGCGCGAACCTTTCGACGGCATGGGCAAGCCCGAGCCCCTGAAGCACGCCCTGGCGGGTTTCTGGTCGCGCCGCATCACCGAGGAGCACCGCATGGTCTACAAGGTGGAAGGTGATGCCTTGCTGGTGGCGCAGTTGCGGTATTACTACTGACGCGAAAGCGCTCTTCATTAGCCGACCGCGCGCAGCGCGTGCCCTTGAACAGTGGGGCAGCGCCCCACTGTTCAAGGGCTTGTTGTAGCTCCCGCTCTCACCCCGGATAGCTACACTC
>NZ_JBKBSL010000025.1:0-52640 GCF_046291045.1 Caldimonas sp.
CGCTCCACGCTTCCTCCCCACGTTCGGTCACCCTCACGCAGTTGCGCTTCGCTCGCCTCGCTGTGGCCAACTCGGCCGGGGACTCACACCCCGAAGATCGCGCCCATGCTGGGCGCACAAGCAAAGGGGCCTCCATGGCCCCTTTTTCTTTGCAGCCGTTCAGCGCCAGCTCGCATCCGGGATGATGCGCTTCATGAACTGGTCGAACATCGGCACCGTGAAAGCCGTGTCGCCATGGTTGGGACTCCAGACCATGCCCTTCTTGATGAGGGAACTGCGCACGGGCGCGAGCGTCGTGACTTTCTCGCCCAAGGTGTCGGCGATGTCGCCGGATCGATGCGGTCCCGCCCCCAGTTCGGCCATGGCACGCAGGTAGCGCTTTTCCTTCGGGGTGCAGCGGTCGAAGCGCACGCGGAAGAAGCCCTCATCCAGTTCCGCACGCGCCGTGGTCGAGGCCCGCTCCACGTCAGCCAGGGTGATCGGCGACTGTGGGGCGGCATTCCAGGCGTGGCTGCCCCAGGTCTGCAGGAAATAGGCATAGCCCTGGGTCACGTCCAGGATGCGCTGCACCGCGTCGGGCATGATGGCGGCCCCTTCGTCCTCGATGGGCTTGACGATGGCCAGGCGTGCCGCATCGGGCGGCAGGGCCCCGATCTCGGGGAAGTCGAACATCCGTTCGGCATAAGACTTCGCGTTGCCCATGCGGCCGCGCAGCTGCGGCAGGCCCGCCCCCACCAGCACCACCGGGAGCTGGCGCTGGGCGGTGCGATGCAGGGCCGTGATCAGCGCGGCAAGCTGGGCTTCCTCGACATACTGCAGTTCGTCAATGAACAGGGCCAGCGCGGTGCCCGCGGCCTTCGCCGCCAGGCCGGCCTGCTCCATGAGGGCCAGCAGGTCGTGCTCGAGATCGCCGTTGTCGGCCAGGCCGGGCTCGGGCTCATAGTCGAGGCCCACCTCGATGTCCTTGTAGGTGACCTTCAGCTTGCGGGCAAAACCCGCCAGGGCGCGCAGGCCGCGGATGGCCAGGTCCTTGGCGTTGTCCAGCGCGCTCAGGCGCAGCAGGGCCTGGCGCAACTGCGGCGCCAGCAGGGCCGGCAGGGACCGCTCCTCGGGCGCTTCGACGCGGATGGTGTGGATGCCTGCGGCCTCGGCGTCCTCGCGCATGCGGTCGAGCAGCACGGTCTTGCCCACACCGCGCAGGCCCACGAGCATCACGCTCTTGGCGGGCCGCCCCAGGCGCACACGCTCCATCGCAATGTGCACCTCCTGGCGCAAGGCATCGCGGCCCGCCAGTTCGGGCGGGGGCGCGCCCGCCCCGGGCGCAAAGGGGTTGCGGATGGGGTCCATGGCGCAAATATACAGGAATTAGCAGGTTTACATCATCCGAATAAGCTCCCTAATTTGCTTGAGCTTGTGGCATCCGGACGTAGGCGCTTGGCGGGGAAAGGATGTAGGTCGCCGCCGCTACTTCTGTGTCTCATCCCGAACTTGGCTCACCGCGATCGTGTCATCGTACGGAAAAGCGTCCGCGTCAGCCCCTGACGTCCAGTGCGCCTTGGCGTCGAAGGGCTCGCCGTCAAGATACACGTTCATGATGTCGTGCCCAAATTGAGCAGCGGAGGATTTCACCTTCTCTATTTGCGTGCAGGCTTCCTCTGGATCAGTCACGTCCACAATGAATTGCCATGCCTCGCCAGGATCAAGCGGAAAATCACCGCTTGTATTGTTCTTGATAATATATTTCAGGATCATTATTTTTCTCCCAGAGGCTAACATTATTCAGCCAAATAGATGTTTCGGAAGTAGCCTTGGCTACTCCACTTCCCTGGTTGACCGATGGGATCCCAGCACGAGACTCTTACCCGATGGCCGATCAGACTTCTTGCCTTCCTAGTGACTTCTCCGTTCGGGTCAAACGTTGCCGTCTTCATGTGTCTACGACTTCCGTCACCCAACACCAGAATCGTGCAGAGAGAGCCCCTGTGCATTTGATTCTCAAGAACCTCGAGGA
This sequence comes from Caldimonas sp., assembly GCF_046291045.1. Classification (GTDB taxonomy): domain Bacteria; phylum Pseudomonadota; class Gammaproteobacteria; order Burkholderiales; family Burkholderiaceae_C; genus Caldimonas. The sequence goes on from NZ_JBKBSL010000025.1 coordinate 2,012, forward strand.
GGGTGTCCGCCGACGAAAGCGTCGCTTCGCTGCGCTCTTTCAGAGCGGCAGCCTTTTCCGCCTCAATACGTGCCTTCTCAGCCTCCAACTCTTCGACCTTTGATATCAGCACTTCAATCTCCTGTTCAAGCGCATCGCTGCGTTCAATGGCATTTTTGAGGGCTGCCTCCATAGCGGCAAGCTTTTCACCAGACAACTTTAAAGTCAGTTGATGAACCAGATCTGCGTGTGTTCGCACCTCTCCCCGATCGTAAAGAGGATGCATCTCAAGTAGCTGTTCAGAATCCAAAAACCCTTTTCTTCGCAATAGCATCATGACCTCAGACAGGTGAGTCTCTGTCTTCATGTCGTGACGCCAAACAGTGACGACAATTGGGTGCTGGTATCCAGGCTTGACCGCGAGGACAAAATGGCCAGCGGCTAGTCGCCCCGCTGGAGGTTCAAAGCAGGCCTCAACGTGGAATCGATCGGGATGCTGATGATCACGATGTAGAAACTCGACTCCGTTGAGCTTGAGTATAGTGTCCGCTCTGAAGTGCAGGCCGTACCGTAGGGGCATCGAGTCAGAGTTGGCATGCCCGTTAGCCTGCACCAAGACCTCGTATTGGCGCTCGTTGCGCAGAGTTGTTTCCAAAGAACTCAGTGAACCAGTCATGTAAAAGGTGCCTTTCGCCAAGTTTCTTGATTTACGCCAAAACTACAGCTTCTCCGTCTCTCCGCTCTTCGGCTGCCACTTCATCAGCTTCTTCTCGATCACGCCCACCAGGGCGTCGAGCACCAGCGCAAAGGCGGTGAGCACCAGGATGCCGGCCATCACGGTGTTGATGTCGAAGCTGCCCTCGGCCTGCAGGATGAGATAGCCCACACCACGGGCCGAGCCGAGGTATTCGCCCACCACCGCGCCCACGAAGGCCAGGCCCACCGAGGTGTGCAGCGAGCTGAAGACCCAGCTCATCGCGCTGGGCAGGTACACATGGCGCAGCAGCTGCTTCTGGCTGGCGCCCAGCATGCGGGCATTGGCCAGCACCACCGGGCTCACCTCCTTCACGCCCTGGTAGACGTTGAAGAAGACGATGAAGAAGACCAGCGTCACCCCCAGCGCCACCTTGGAGGCGATACCCAGCCCGAACCACACCGCAAAGATGGGCGCGAGGATCACCCGCGGCATCGAGTTGGCGGCCTTGATGTAGGGGTCGAGGATGGCCGCGGCCATGGGGCTGAGGGCCAGCCACAGGCCCATGGCCAGGCCCAGCACGGTGCCGATGCCGAAGGCCAGCAGGGTCTCCACCAAGGTGATCCACAGGTGCTGGTAGATGTCGGCCGCCACGAAGAACCAGTTCCAGATGCGGCCGAAGATCTTGAGCGGCTCGCCGAAGAAGAACGCGGCCTGCTGGTCGTTGTCGAAGATGAAGGTGGGCAGCAGGCCCGGCTTGGTCATCACGTGCCAGAAGCCGAAGACCACCACGAGCACACCCACCTGCCACACACGCAGGGTCCGGGGGCTGGGTTTGATGAGATGCCACATGTCGTTCATGCCGCCAGCTGCTGCCGGTAGCCCTTGAGCACTTCCTCGCGCAGCACGTCCCAGATGGCCTGGTGCAGCTCGATGAAGCGCGGGGTCACGCGCACTTCGGCCACGTCGCGCGGGCGGTCGAGGTCGATGGTGAATTCGCCGATGGGGTGCGAGCCGGGGCCGGCGCTGAGCACCACCACGCGGTCGCTCATTGCGATGGCTTCGTCCAGGTCGTGGGTGATGAAGAGCACGGCCTTCTTCTTTTCGGCCCAGAGCTGCAGCACCTCGTTTTCCATCAGCTGGCGGGTCTGGATGTCCAGGGCCGAGAAGGGCTCGTCCATCAGGATGATGTCGGGGTCGAGCACCAGCGTCTGCGCGAGGCTGGTGCGCTTGCGCATGCCGCCCGAGAGCTGATGCGGATAGCGGTCGCCGAAGCCGCCCAGGCCCACGCGCTTGAGCCAGAGCTCGGCCTGCTCACGCGCGTCCGTCACGCCGCGGAACTCCAGCCCGGCCATCACGTTCTGCACCGCCGTGCGCCAGGGCATCAGCGAGTCGGCCTGGAACATGTAGCCGGCGCGCGTGTTGATGCCTTCCAGCGGCTGGCCGAAGACCTCGACGCGCCCGCTGCTGGGTGCCAGCAGGCCCGCACCCACGTTCAAGAGCGTGCTCTTGCCGCAGCCCGTGGGGCCAACGACGGAGACGAACTCGCCGGGCGCGATGGTCAGCGTGACATCGCGCACGGCCGTGTAGCGCTGGGACTTGTCCTCGCGGCTGACGAAGGTGCAGGTGATGTCCTGCAGCGAAAGCGCCGGCGCCGTCATGCCTTCGGGTACTTCGCGTTGGCCTTCTTCACGAAGTCGTTGGTGTAGACGGCCTTGAGGTCGAACTGCACGTTGTTGAGCGACTCGTCGATGCTGCGCAGGGCGCGCAACGCGGTCTCGGCGCCGGCCTCTGGGATGCTGCCGTCGGGCGACAGCGCGCCCTTGGCCGCCAGGAAGGCGTCGATATAGACCGCACGATCGCCCAGCAGGTAGCTTTCGGGCACGGCCTTGACGATGTCGGAGGGGCCGGCCGCCTGGATCCACTTGTTGGCGCGCACGATGGCATTGGCGAGCGCTTGGGCCGTGTTGGGGTTCTTGTCGATGAAGGCCTGCGGCGCATACAGGCAACCCGCGGGCATGGGGCCGCCGAAGACCTGGTCGGCTTCCTTCACGATGCGGGTGTCGGTGACGATCTTCAGGTCGCCCGAGCGCTGCAGCAGCGTGACCACCGGGTCGAGGTTGGAGAGGGCGTCGATCTGCCCCGAGCGCATGGCCGCCACCGCGCCGCTGGACGCGCCCACGCCGATGATGGACACGTCGCTGGGCTTGAGACCCGCCTTGGCCAGCACGAAGTTGACCATCACGTTGGTGGACGAGCCCGGCGCGGTGACGCCGATCTTCTTGCCCTTGAGGTCGGCCACCGACTTGAAGTTGGGCATCGTCTTGGGGTTCACGCCCAGCACGATCTGCGGGGCGCGACCCTGCAGCACGAAGGCGCGCATGCGCTGGCCCTTGGCCTGCATGTTGATGGTGTGCTCGAAGGCGCCCGAGACCACGTCGGCGCTGCCGCCCACCACGGCCTGCAGCGCACGCGAGCCGCCGGCGAAGTCGGCAATCGTCAGGTCCAGGCCCTCGTCCTTGAAGTAGCCCAGGGTCTCGGCCACCGTCAGCGGCAGGTAGTACAGCAGGTTCTTGCCGCCCACGGCGATGGTCATCTTGGGTTTTTCCAGTCCTTGCGCGCGCACCAGCGCGGGCAAGGCCAGGGCCCCCGCTGTTGCGGTGGAGGCAGCGAGAAAACTGCGGCGCTTCATGGCATGTCTCCTGTCGGTGGATCGTTCACATCCCAAGCATCTGGGAATGGATCAATGTAACGTCACGGTGTCGCGGACACCGTACGTGCTTGTCCGGAGATGGCCGTGCGGTGCGCGCACAGCGCCTGCGCGGCACAATGCATCGCATGGCCCGACCCTCGACGCTCATCACCGGTGCGAGCCGGAGGGCGCAAGCGTGCGGGCGGCGCTGAACCACCATGGACCTCCTCAAACCCCTCATCGCCCTGCTGGCCATCGTCAACCCGATTGGCGTGGTGCCCTTCTTCATCCACTTCACCCAGGGCTTCACCGAGGCGCAGCGGCGCCGCACGATCCGCGTCAGCGCCTTCACGGCCTTTCTCGTGGTCTCGATCAGTGCCCTGGCGGGCCTGCGCATCATCGAGTTCTTCGGCATCTCCATCGCCTCCTTCCAGGTGGGCGGCGGCATGTTGCTGCTGATCAGCGCGCTGCAGATGCTGCAGGCGCAACAGGCCGAAACGCGCAAGGAAGACGTGGACGAGGGCGAGTCGAAGGCCGATGCGGGCGCAAGCATCGCCGTGGTGCCGCTGACCATCCCCCTGCTCACCGGCCCGGCCACCATCTCGACCATGGTGATCTATTCGCAGCAGACCACGGCCTGGTGGCAGGTGGGCGTGCTGATGGGCTACGGCCTGGTGATCGGTGCGGCCGCCTTCCTGGCGCTGTCGGCCGCCGGGCGCATCGCCAAGCTGCTCGGCCAGACCGGCATCAACGTGATGACGCGCCTGATGGGCCTGATCCTGGCCGCACTGGCGGTGGAGATCATGGCCGACGGGCTGCTCAAGCTCTTTCCGGCGCTGGGCTGAGCTACTTGAGGCGGGTGCCCTCGACGTCGAAGACCTGTACCTCGACGGGGATGCCAGCGCTCACGCTCTGGGTGACGGTGCAGAAGGCCTCGAACTGCGACAGCGCGCGGTCGAGATGCTGCAGCTGCGCCGCCGGCACGCCCAGGCGCAGCACGGCCAGCATCCCCAGCACACGCAGCCGGCCCTCGGCGTTGCGGCCCACCTCCGCGGTCACGTCACCCGCCAGCGGCTCGGGCGCCTGCTTGTACTTGCGCAGCGCAAAGAGCAGCGAGTCGGTGAGGCAGTTGCCCACGGCCGCCGCCAGCAACTGCACCGGCGAGGGTCCGGCGCCCCCACCGAGGGGCGGCGGCTCGTCACCGATCAGGTCAGGCACCGTGGCACCGAACTCGATCTGGAAGCGGTAGTCCTGCTGCTGTTGCAGGTGCACGGTAACCTGGGATTCGCTCATGGTAGGCCTCACAAGGCGTTGACGGGGATCTTCAGGTAGGACACGCCGTTGGCTTCGGGCGGCGGCATCTCACCGGCGCGGATGTTCACCTGCACCGAGGGCAGGATGAGGGTGGGCATCTCCAGCGTGGCGTCGCGCTTCGTGCGCATCTCGACAAAGGCATCTTCGCTCACGCCATCGTGGATATGGATGTTACGGGCGCGCTGATCCGCCACCGTGCATTCCCAGGCCGGCTCGCGGCCCTCGGGCGGATAGTCGTGGCACATGAACAGGCGCGTCGCCGGCGGCAGGCTCAGCAACCTGCGCACCGAGCGGTACAGCGCGTGGGCGTCGCCGCCGGGGAAGTCGCAGCGCGCCGTGCCCACGTCGGGCATGAACAGGGTGTCGCCCACGAAGACGGCATCGCCCACCTGGTAGGCCATGCACGCCGGCGTGTGGCCGGGCACGGACATCGCCGTGGCCTGCAGTTCGCCGATGCGGAAGGCTTCGCCGTCGTGCAGCAGGTGATCGAATTGCGCGCCGTCGGCGCGGAACTCCGGCTCCAGGTTGAAGATGCGCTTGAACACGTCTTGCACCCGCGTGATGGCAGCCCCGATGGCAATGCGTCCTCCCAACTCGCGGCGCAGATAGGGTGCGGCAGAGAGGTGGTCGGCGTGGGCGTGGGTTTCCAAGATCCACTGCACCGTCAGACCCTGAGCGCGCACGAAGCCGATCACCCGGTCGGCCGAGGTGGTGCGGGTGCGGCCGGACTTCGGGTCGTAGTCGAGCACCGAGTCGACCACCGCAGCATGACCGCCCGGGCGATCGAAGACGACGTAGCTCACCGTCCCGGTGACCGGGTCGAAGAACGCTTGGACGTTGGGCTTCATGGCGCACTCCGGAGCAGCACGGAACACATACTGCAAGGAGTATTCTAGCGCGCCATCGGCACCCAGGTCTGCAGGTGAGGCAGCATCGCGCGATACGGCGCCAGCAGCACCAGGGCCATGGCCCACTTCACGGCAAGGTCGCCCGCACCCAGCATCAGCCAGTCGAATTCGCTGCCGGCGAAGGCGATGTAGAAGAAGATCGCCGTGTCGATCACCGAGGCCAGCAGCGAGCCGATCAGCGGCGCCTTCCACCAACTCGCCTGGCGAAGCCGGTTGAACACCGCGATGTCCAGCGCCTGGGCGACCAGGAAGGCCGTGCCCGAGGCCAGCGCAATGCGCCAGGGCGCCAGCCACAGCGACACGGCCACCGCCACGACGAAGCCCACGCCCACCACCTGGCGGGCTGCCGCCGGACCCACGGCCCGGTTGGTGAGGTCAGTGACGAGAAAGATCAGCGGGTAGGTGAAGGCGCCCCAGGTGAGCCAGTCGTTGATGACGAACTGGACAAGCACGTTGGAGAGCACGATCACGGCCGCCATCGCAAGGATGGGGCGGCCCAAACGGAGGAGGTCTTGAACGAAGGGCATGGCAGGCGCGATTGTCCCGCGGTGCGGGTGTTCCTGGTGAGGTTCCTTCATTGTTCGCATTCGTGAACAATGAGGTCAGCCATCCGGCCCTGCGCGGCGGGGCCGCTGCCGGGTGCCACGCACTAGACTAGGGCCCGTCAACGGCTATGGGGAGCCTCCCGCTCGGGGCCCCAGGCCCCTGCGGCAGGAGGATGGAGCATGAGGCCAACGACGGACGGGCTGCAGTTCGACTACGTCATCGTCGGCGCCGGCACGGCCGGCTGTCTGTTGGCCAACCGGCTCAGCGCCGATGGCTCCAAGCGCGTGCTGCTCCTGGAAGCCGGCGGGCGCGACTCCTACCATTGGATCCACATCCCAGTGGGCTATCTGCACTGCATCGGCAACCCGCGCACCGACTGGCTCTACCAGACCGAGCCCGACGCCGGCCTGAATGGCCGCCGCCTGCGCTACCCGCGCGGCAAGGTGCTGGGCGGCTGCTCCAGCATCAACGGCATGATCTACATGCGCGGCCAGTCGCGCGACTACGACCTGTGGGCCCGTCTCACCCGCGACGACGCCTGGCGCTGGGAGGTCTGCCTGCCCTTCTTCAAGCTGCACGAGGACCACTGGCGGCTGGATGAGCCCGATCCCGGCCACCCGGGGTTCCGGCAACTGCATGGCCACGGCGGTGAATGGCGCGTGGAAAGGCAGCGCCTGCGCTGGGAGGTGCTCGACGCTTTCGCGCAGGCCGCGCAGCAGGCCGGCATCCCGGCCACCGACGACTTCAACCGTGGCACCAACGAGGGCGTGGGCTACTTCGAGGTGAACCAGCGCCGCGGCTGGCGCTGGAACACCACCAAGGCCTTCCTGCGCCCGGCGCTGCGCCGCCCCAACCTGACGGTGTGGACGCACGCCCAGGCCAGCCGCCTGCTGCTGGAGCGCAGGCCCGACGGCCGCTGGCACGCCCGGGGCGTCGAGGTGCACACCCGTCATGGCGTGCAGCAGGTGCAGGCCGCGCGCGAGGTGCTGCTCACCGCCGGCGCCATCGGCACGCCGCAACTGCTGCAGCTCTCGGGCATCGGGCCCGGCGCCTTGCTGCGCGAACATGGCATCGAGCTGCGCCACGAGCTCCCCGGCGTGGGCGAGAACCTGCAGGACCACCTGCAGATCCGCGCGGTGTTCTCGGTGCAGGGCGTGACCACGCTGAACACCCTGGCGAACTCGCCGTGGGGCAGGCTGCGCATCGGCCTGGAATACGCCTTCAAGCGCAGCGGGCCGATGAGCATGGCGCCCTCGCAACTGGGCGCGTTCACGCGCTCGTCACCGGCGCACGACTGGCCCAATGTGGAATACCACGTGCAGCCGCTCTCGCTCGAGGCCTTCGGCGAGCCGCTGCATCGCTTCGATGCCTTCACCGCCAGCGTGTGCAACCTCAACCCCACCAGCCGCGGGCACGTGCGCATCCGCTCGCCGCGCTTCGAGGACGCTCCGCGCATCGCGCCGAACTATCTTTCCACGCCCGAAGACCGCCAGGTGGCCGCCGACTCGCTGCGCCTGACGCGGCGCATCGTGGCCCAGCCGGCGCTGGCGAAGTACCGGCCGCAGGAAGTCAAGCCCGGCGTGCAGTTCCAAAGCGATGAAGAACTGGCCCGCCTGGCCGGCGACATCGCCACCACCATCTTCCACCCGGTGGGCACCTGCCGCATGGGCGCGGCCGACGACCCCGGCGCCGTGGTCGATGCCCGCTTGCGCGTGCGCGGCGTGGCCGGCCTGCGCGTGGTGGACGCGAGCGTGATGCCCACCATCACCAGCGGCAACACCAATGCGCCCACGTTGATGATCGCCGAGCGTGCCGCGCAGTGGATCGCCGAGGCCAACCGCTAACATCCCCCCATGTTCACGCTGTTTGCCGCTGCCTTCGTGCTGGGCCTGGTCTTCAACGCCGCGCCCGGCGCCGTCTTTGCCGAAACCGTGCGCCAGGGCGTGCGCGGCGGCTTCCGCCCGGCCTTTGCGGTGCAGGTGGGCTCGCTGGTGGGCGACGGGGTGTGGGCCGTGCTGGGCCTGGCCGGCGTGGGCGTGCTGCTGCAGGTGGATGCGCTGCGCTGGCCCATCGGCCTGGCCGGCGTGGCCTATCTGGCCTGGCTGTCATGGGAGGCCTGGCGCTCGGCCAGCCACGAGCTCCACCTCGACGTGGCCGGCGCGCCGCGTGCCAGCACCTCGCGGGCGCTGCGCTCGGGCGTGACGCTGTCGCTCACCAACCCCCACAACATCGCCTTCTGGGCGGCCCTGGGCAGCGCGCTGGGCGCCGTGGGCGTGCAGCAGCCCACGGCGGCCGACTACGGCCTCTTCCTCGCCGGCTTCATGGCCTCGTCGGTGCTGTGGTGCTTCGTCTGCGCCGCCATCGTCGACCGGCTGTTCCGTCGGGCCGGGGCACGCTGGGCGCGCATCACCTACCGGCTGTGCGCGCTGGCCTTCCTGGCGCTGGCCCTGGCCTCGCTGCGCGATCTGCTGGCATCGCCCGGTCAACCGCCCGCCGCCTCGCCCGCCGCACTGGAGCGTCGGCTGTAGCCCCCTGGGGAACCGCGCTCGCCCGCCCCCAGGTCGGCCCGCCAGGGTGTGACATATTGCACACTTGCCCGCTCTGGTGCACGATGAGGCCCGGAACCAGGCCCACCGCCCCAGGAGACAAGGCGACATGCTCGGCCGGATCATCGTCAACATCGCACTGGCGCTCGCCCTCGGCGGAGCCGGGGGCTATCTGCTGGCCCAGGATGCCCTGTTCCTGCCGGCCAAGGTGCACCCCACGGCCGGCACGCTCTTTGCCGGCTGGTCGCTGTGGTCCTTGGCGGTGACGCTGTTTGCGCTGGCCGGCTTTGCCGCGCTGGCCGCCCGCGACTGGTGGGCCGTGCGCCGCCGGCACGCGCCGCTGCCCGCGCGCCTGAGCCGCCTGATGCGCTATGCCCTGACCCTGCTGCTGGCCGCATCGAGCCTGGCCCTGGCCTTCGCGACGGCCGAGGACTTCCAAGCCCCGCCCGACACGGTGCAGCCTCTGCCGGTGCGCGGGGTCGTCACCTGACGACGCCGTCGTCGGCGCAGCCCGTCCTCCCCGGTTCAGCCGCCCGCCGGCACCTGCGCCATCAGGGCCTGGAAGCGCCTTTCGATCTCCTCGGGCGACGGGTCCTCGCGGTGGGTGGAAATCATCCAGCGGTGGCCGAAGGGGTCGATGATCGCGCCGCTGCGGTCGCCCCAGAACTGGTCGGCCACGGGCATCGTCACCTGGGCGCCTTCGGCCACGGCGCGCGCCACCACCGCATCCACGTCGGGCACGTAGATCAGCGTGGTGGAGCCCGAGCCGCCGAGGGTCTTCGGGCTCAGGGCCTGGTCGTCGGGCTGCTCCTCGCTGAGCATGAACTGGGCGGGGCCCACGCGCATTTCGGCGTGCACCACCACGCCGCCCGGGCCGTCCAGGCGGTACAGCAGCTCGGCGCCAAAGGCCCGCTGGTAGTAGGCAATGGCATCGGCCGCGCCCCGGATCGTCAGGTAGGGTGTGGCGCCATGAGGCACAGGCACCGCGGCCGCCGCCGCGGCCCGGCGCTCGATCTCGGCGCGCTGGCGCGCCTCCTGTTCACGCAGCTCGGGCGTGAGCAGGTCGCCGAAGTCCTCGGCCTCGAAGACCGGGCGCAGCTCGATCTCGCCTTGCGCCCCGGTGGGGTTGGGGCAGCGCTTGGCCCATTCGATGGCCTCGTCGAGCGACTTCACCTGCCACAGCCAGAAGCCGGCGATCAGCTCCTTGCTTTCGGTGAAGGGCCCGTCGACGACGGAGCGCTTCGCGCCCGAAAACCGCACCCGCGCCCCCTTGGCGCTGGGGTGCAGGCCCTCGCCGGCCAGCATCACGCCGGCCTGCACCAGCTCGTCGTTGAAGCGCCCCATCTCGGCCAGCAGCTCCTCGCTGGGCATCACGCCGGCCTCGGTCTCGGCCGTGGCCTTGATCATCACCATCACACGCATGTCGTTGCTCCTTTGGTGGAAAACACAGGGTTGCCAAGTCCACGACGAAGGACGACCGGCGGTTTCGACAACCGGGGGCGAGCGCTTTGTAACGAGCGGTCTTCAGCGCGACGCGATCAGCCGCAGCCCCAGCCCCACGAAGACGGCGCCGGCGAGGCGGTCGAGCCACAGGCCGATGCGAGGCGTCTTGTGCAGCCACTGGCCGATGGTGCCCGAGAACAGCCCCAACAGCGAAAACAGGATCGCCGCCTGGATCGTGAAGACCAGACCGAGCTGCGCCATCTGCCAGCCCACCTGACCGTTCGCGGGCACGACGAACTGCGGCAGGAAAGACAGGAAGAACAGCACCACCTTGGGGTTGACGGCGTTGGCGAACACGCCCTTGAAGAACAGCCTCGACAGCCGCTCCTCGCCGGCGGCCGTGCGCACCACCTGGGCGCCCCCGCGGCTGCGCAGCGCCTGCAGGCCCAGCCAGACCAGGTAGAGCCCCCCGCCGATCCTGAGCACCAGGAAGGCCATGGGCGAGGCCGCGATCACCGCGCTCACACCGATCACGGCCAGCACCGTGTGGCTCAGGCAGCCCAGCGCACACCCCAGGCCAAACGCCACCCCGTGCCGCCGCCCCTTGGAGATGCCCATGCTGAGCACCATGAGGTTGTCCGGGCCCGGCGAGGCGGTGATAAGGAGGGCGGCCAGCAGGAAGCCGAAGAACTGTTCGGGGGTGAGCATGGTTGCGCGAGCTTACTTCACCCTGTGCAGCGCGCAGAGCTTGTTGCCGTCCGGGTCCCGCACGTAGGCCAGGTGCATGGCGCCCAGCTTGTCTTCGCGCAGCCCCGGCGGGTCTTCGATCGACGTACCACCATGCGCGATCGCCGTGTCGTGGAACTGGCGCACCTGCTCGGGCGACTCGCACTTGAACCCGATGGTCCCGCCGTTGGCGGCGGTGGCCGGCTGCCCGTCGATCGGCTCGCTCACGCAGAACGTCGCGCCGTTGTGCCGGTAGAACAACCGCGTCTGCCCGGTGCGGTTCTGGTGCCGGAAGGGCTCCCCCGCGCCCAGCACCCCCAGCACGGCGTCATAGAACTTCTTCGACCGTTCGATGTCGTTGGACCCGACCATCACGTGACTGAACATGGGCTGCCTCCTGATCTTTCCTTGGGTAGAGGGTGGCTGCCGGCAGCGGCCATGCTGCCAGCCTGGCGCATTGTGCGGTGGCGCGCGGCCGCGGGCCATCAGGCGGGCACGCTCGTCAAGGCGTCTTGGCTGTCGCTTGCAGCAGATCCACACCGGGAAGTCCTTGTAGAGGGGTCAGGCGTCACTGCACTCCAGTTGGCGGATGTTCACCGCCCCAACCCGAGAAGAGCAAGAGGCTGATCCAAGCCACGTGTGGGGATTGCCGGCCTGACCTGCCCCCCATCAGCCGTACCAAGCTGAAGTTAGCGAAGTCAGAAGTGGCCCCGCAAATCTGAACAGGTGGGATAAAGCAGGCTTCGTGCATTGAGCTGGCCCCGGACGGGCTGGCGAGAAGGAGCTTGTGATGAACAAGAAGGCATCGGGACGGCGCACGCGCCGCTCCCACAGCGCAGCGTTCAAGGCCAAGGTGGCGCTGGCCGCGCTGCGCGAGGACAAGACCATGGCCGAGCTGTGCAAGGAGTTCGAGCTGCACCCCACACAGATCAACGACTGGAAGCGCCAGCTGCTTGAGCGTGCGGCCGACGTTTTCGGTGCGGGCTCGGCCCCCAAGCCGGTCGATCTGGCCCCGCTGCACGCCAAGATCGGCCAGTTGGCGCTGGAGAACGATTTTTTAGAAAGCGCGCTCACCAAGGCGGGATTGCTGAGCGCAAAGCGATGATCGACCGTGAGCACCCCTTGAGCGTGGTGCGCCAGGCCCGCTTGCTGCAGAGCAGGCCTACTGGGCGCTGCTGCCCGAGCTGGCCGTGGCTGCCTAGAATGAAAACCCCAGTGCGCCCCGAGTTGCCCAGCGCGTCGGTCAGTTCGTCGTGCAGCGACCACCGCCGCCGTGGACAACTCTGCACCTCTTCAACCCGCACGCAGTCTCTTTATCTCTCGGGGTAACACTGTTCAGACAAGCGGGGCCACTTCTGGCTTCGCGTCATTTCCTGGTGCTGGCCGGTGATGCACTGGGTGCTATGGCCCAACCCACATTCCCCGCAAACGTCTCCGCAGGTTACAGACGCGATCTTCGCGGTGTGGCGGGTGTTTGCCAGGGATCAGGGGCTTCGTCTTGGAGGTGCCGCGCCCAATCAGCTCTCGGCCGTGCCACGCGCAAAGCGGCGCGCCGCAGTGCCGAGCAGCACACGGGAATACAGCTTGTGGAACCCGAGCAGCGCGTTGAACGGCCACCCCATGCCGCCCCGCTTGCGCGGCACCACCGCCGAGCCGAAGAAGAGCGTTGTCGTTGCGTCGGATTCGGCTGGGTGGGGCGCCACCATGAGCCACGAGCGTGTCCTGCCGGCGGCCAGGATCGCCTGGTGAGGCTCGCGGGCTTCGACCTGCCATGCCGCGAAGCGGCTCGCCTGGCCTTGTGCCAGGAGGCGGACCTCGGCGTCTGTGGACGCCAACCCGGCGAACCGGCCGAGAAGCCAGCGCTCGAGCTTGAACGGGGGCGTCGTGTAGAAGGCCTCGATGAATTCGGCGAACGACACCGGGCGCCCCACCGTCACCGAGTAGCAATCGGTGTAGGCCTGCGTTTCGGCATAGGCCGCGAGCAGCGCCCCGGGTGGCAGGGCGGTGGCTGCGACGCTGGGGGTGCGAGGGGGGTGACGCGCTTGTTGGGGCATGGCCTATTGTGCGAGCCGGTGGCGCCGTTCTTTCAAGACTTGATGTTGCAACGTTCAGGCGATGTGCCGTTGGCCTCGCTCATTGTCCAGCCGACGCAGCGTCGATCAGCCGCCGCATGCCCAGCCCATGCCGGTGAACTTGGGTTTGTCGGCGCAACTCCTCTTGCCACACCCGAAACTTGCCGGCTCGATGTCTCGCCAAGCTCATGCGAAGACGACTGAGGCTCGGACCTCGTCAAACTCCTTTTGAGCCACGATGCGGTCGGCCGGCAGATCGAACATGTTCAAGGTGAACAGGTGGGGCGCGCGGAGCAGCAACAGGCCCCGGTTGCGCGCCGGGCCTTGATGGCCGAGCCGGTCCCGGTAGGTGAAGGATGCGATGTACTCGATGGCCTCAGCGCCCGGCACGTCCACCGGGTGCGGTGCGGTGGTCACGCGAAAGTCCGCCAGCAGCATGCCAAGCGCGCGCATGATGTCCGGGCTGGCTTGCATCAGCGATTGCCCTTCGTCCAAAGGGTTGTCTTCTGCATACAGCGTGAGCGATGCGGCCAGATTGCGCAGCAGCGGTGCCTGAGACGCCACCATCAGCGGCAAGGGCCCGGCCTTCAACAGCTCCGAGACTTCCTGGCTGGGTGTTGCAAACTCGTACTCGTTGCGCAGGTCGGCAAAGGTGCGCAGGTGCTCGAAGCCCCATCCGGATGGTTTGCGCAGGGCCAGCCCGAAGGCGTTGTTGACGTAGAGGTCTCCAGACACCAGAACCGCCGCCAACGCGGGGGCCGCTGCCAAGCCGCCCAGGCCTTTGAGGAAACTGCGTCGGCGGTCGTTGGGGTATGAGGCTGGGTGCGGGGCGGTCGTCATGTCGGTTCAGGCAGCGGTTCCAGTCGTGGCTACGAGGTCGACGGTCTGGGGCTGCAAGGAGGCTCTCGTGCGGGTCACGCAGCCCTGCCGCAGCCGCCGGGTTTCAGCACCCGCTCAGACGACTGGCCGATGGCCCTGCCGCACCCGGCTCAAGGTGTTGCGGCCGTTTGCGCCGCACGGGCGCGCGCCATCACCTCGGCCCGCAAAGGGTCGTTGTCCTTCATCGTGGCCGCCAGCCGCTCCCAGAACTGCGCCGCCTGCGCGGGCTGGCCGCGCCCCTGCGCGGCCATGGCCGCCAGCGTGAGGGCCACGGGTTGGGTGGGCTCCAGGGCCAGGGCGCGGTGCACCAGCGCATGGGTCGGGTCGTCGATGCGGCCGCCGTGCAGGCGGGCCAGGAAGTCGGCGTGGCTGGCCAGCAGGTTGGCGTCGCGCGGGCGCAGGCGGGCTGCTGTTTCCAGGGCGTCCTGGGCTTCGGCGTCGCGGCCCAGGGCGGCGCGGGCGCGCGCGAGCTGGGCCCAGGCGTGGGCGTCGGTGGGGTCTTGCTGCACGCGCGCGCTGAACTGGGCGATGGCCTGCATGACGGGTGGGGATTCGGCGGGCGCACTGGCGGGTGCGGGCGCCAGGTGCTGAGGTGAGCCCAGCCAGGCATAGCCCCCGGCGGTGAGGGCCAGGGTGAAGGCGCTGACGGCCACGAGGGTGGCGCGGCCGTGCGCCCGCAGGGGCCACAGCAGGGCCGCCAGGGTGAGGGCCACCAGCGCGCCTGTGACGGCGAGGAAGAGGCTCATCGCGAGACCTCCTCGCGATCGTTGGCCTCAACGTCGTCGGCTTCGGGCTCGAAGGCCTCGGCGGGCAGGCGCTGGCGGCGGCGCAGGGTGAGCCACAGCACCAGCAGGCCCGCGCCCAGCAGTGCGGCGGGGCCGAACCACAGCGCCAAGGTGCTGCGCTGCAGCGGCGGGCGGTAGTGCACCACGTCGCCGTAGCGTTCGCTGAAGAAGGCGCGCACCTCGGCATCGCTGCGGCCCTCGGCCAGCAGGCGGCGCAATTCGGCGCGCAGGTCCTGCGCCAGCGCGGCAGACGATTCGGCCAGGGTTTCGTTGCGGCACACCAGGCAGCGCAGTTCGCTGGCCAGGGCGCGGGCGCGCGCATCGAGCATGGCATCGTCGGCGGTTTGTGCGCTCGCCATCGAAGCCGCGGCAAGCAGCAGCAGCGTGATGAGGAGGTGGCGCCCATCAGCCATCGGCCAGCTCCTTCAGCAAGGGCTCGATGCGCGTGCGAATGAACTCGGGCGAGACGATGCCGACATGCTTGAGGCGCACGTGGCCGCGACGGTCGATGACATAGGTTTCGGGCACGCCGTACACGCCGAAGTCGATGCCGGCGCGGCCGTCGGCGTCGACCAGCACCAGGCGGTACGGGTCGCCATGGCGCTGCAGCCAGGCGCGGGCGTTGTCATCGCGATCCTTGTGGTTCAGGCCCACCAGCGCCACGTCATGGCGGCGCGCGAAGTCGACCCACACCGGGTGCTCCACCGTGCAGGGGCCGCACCACGAGGCCCAGACGTTCAGCACCCAGGGCTGGCCCAGCAGGTCGCGGCCGGTGACGCGCTCGGCGGGGTCGTCCAGGCGCGGCAACGAAAACGCCGGGGCGGGCTTGTCGATCAGCGGCGAAGGCACCTCCAGCGGGTCGAGCGAGAGACCGCGCCAGAGCAGCACGATCAAGGCCAGGAAGATCAGGAGGGGCGCGATGGCGCGCAGCACCGTGCCGAGGCTGGGTTTCATGCGGGCTCCTGCACGGCGCTGGCAGCCGCTTGGCGCTGGGCCACGTGGTAGCGGCGGTCGCTGGCGGCCAGGCCGCCGCCCAGGGCCATCAATAGCGTGCCGGCCCAGATCCAGCTCACGAAGGGCTTCACATGCAGGCGCAGCGTCCAGGTGGCGCGGTCGGCCTGCACTTCGCCCAGTGAGGCATAGAAGTCGCGCAGCAGGCCGTGCACGATGGCGGGTTCGGTGAAGGCGGCGTCCTGGCTGGCGTAGAGGCGCTTTTCGGGATAGAGCTGGGCCACCGGCTGCCCATCGCGCGTGACTTCCACCCAGGCCTGCGCGGCGCGGTAATTGGGGCCGAGCACTTCACGCACGCCACGGAAGTGGAAGGTGTAGGGGCCCAGTTCGGCCTGCTGGCCGGCCGACAGTTCGGCGTCACGCTCCAGCTCGTAGCTGCCCACCATGGTGACACCCACGGCGAACACGGCCACGCCGGCATGCGCCAGCCACAGGCCCCACAGCGCACGCGGGGCCTGCCCCAGCCGTCGGCCGTGGCCGCCCATGTCGGTGGCGATGGTGCACAGGATCCACGCCCCCATCCACAGGCCCAGCACGGCACCGAGGGACAGCTGCCCCGCCCACCAGGCCATCCCCAAGGCGCTGGCCACCGACAGGCCCGCGGCCCAGCGCAGCCGGCGGGCCAGCGCGGGCAACTCGGTCTCCTTCCAGCGTGCGAGCGGGCCCAGCCCCATCAGGAACACAAGCGGCAGCATCAGCGGCACGAAGACCCGCTCGAAGTAGGGTGGGCCCACCGAGATCTTGGCGCCGGTCAGGGCGTCGAGCACCAGGGGGTAGAGCGTGCCCAGGCCCACCGAGGCCACAGCCACCACCAGCAGCACGTTGCCCAGCAGCAGCACGGTTTCACGCGACGCGGGGGCGAAGCGCCCGCCCAGGCCCAGCGTGGGCGCGCGCCAGGCATACACCGCCAGCGCCACGCCCACCACCACGGCCAGGAAGAGCAGCAGCGCCAGGCCGCGTTGCGGGTCGGTGGCAAAGGCATGCACCGAGCTGAGCACGCCAGAGCGCACGAGGAAGGTGCCCAGCAGCGAGAGTGAGAACGTGAGCAGCGCCAGCAGCACCGTCCAGGCGCGGAAGGCGCCGCGCTTGTCGGTGACGGCCAGCGAGTGGATGAGCGCGGTGCCGGCAAGCCACGGCAGGAAGGAGGCGTTCTCGACCGGGTCCCAGAACCACCAGCCACCCCAGCCCAGCACCTGGTAGGCCCACAGGCTGCCCACCGAGATGCCCAGCGTGAGAAAGAGCCAGGCCACCGTCGTCCACGGGCGCATCCAGCGTGCCCAGGCGGCATCGAGCCGGCCGCCCAGCAAGGCGCCCAGCGCCAGCGCAAAGGCCACCGCAAAGCCCACATAGCCCATGTAGAGCAACGGCGGGTGCACCACCATGCCCGGGTCTTGCAACAGCGGGTTGAGGTCGTGGCCGTCCAGGGGCACGGGGCTCAGGCGCGTGAAGGGATTGGAGGTGATGAGCACGAAGAGCGCAAAGCCCGTCGCGATCCAGCCCAGCACGGCCAGGCTGCGCGCCACCAGCGGCAGGGGCAGCGAGCGGCTGAAGCGTGCCAGCGCGGCCATCCACGCGGCCTGGATGAGCTGCCACAGCAATAGCGAGCCTTCATGCCCGCCCCACACGCCGACAACACGGTAGACCAAGGGCAACTGGCGGTTGGTGTTCTCGGCCACGTAGGCCACGGAAAAATCGAGCTGCACGAAGCTCACGGTGAGCAGGGCATAGGCCACGGCGATGAGGGCCAGGTGCACATAGGCGGCCGGCCGCGCCAGGGCCATCCAGGGCCCCTGCCCGCGCGCGGCGCCCCACAGCGGCAGCACACCCAGCACGGCCGAGGTGGCCAGGGCCAGCAGCAAGACGACCTGGCCGAGCTCGGGGATCATCGTGCGCCCTCCTCCACGGACGGCCGAACCGCCCGCGACACCGCCTCGCTGGCTTCGGGCGGCATGTAGTTCTCGTCGTGCTTGGCCAGCACCTGCTGTGCATGGAAGAGGCCTTGCGCATCGAGCCGGCCCTGGGCCACCACGCCCTGGCCTTCGCGGAAGAGGTCGGGCAGCAGGCCCTGGTAGACCACGCTCACGCGCTGCGCGGTGTCGGTGATGGCAAAGCGCACCTGCAGGCCGTTGCGCTGCACGCTGCCCGCCTCCACCAGGCCGCCCAGGCGGAAGGCCTGGCCCACCGGCGCCTCACCGGCCAGCACCTGCGTGGGCGTGCGGAAGAAGACGATCTCGCTGCGCAGGGCGTACAGCACCAGCGCCGCCGCCACGCCCACGGTGAGCAGCACGGCCACGACCACGGCCAAGCGGCGTTGGCGGGCGGTCATGCCGTCTCCTCATCATCGGCCTGCAGCGCCTGCGCGCGGGAACGCTGCAGCGCGCGCCACAGGCGCACGATCTCGACCAGCAGCATCACCCCGGCCGCGCCGTAGGCGCCCCAGACGAAGGGTGTGGGGTCGCTCATGCGGCCCTCGCCTTCAGATGCGCCTTCAGCCATGCAGCCCCGGCTTCGCGCTGCATCAGCAAAGCGCGGGCGCGTGTGAGGCTGGCCGCCGCGGCATAGGCCCAGTAGGCCAACACCATGATGATCAG
Source organism: Caldimonas sp. (assembly GCF_046291045.1). Classification (GTDB taxonomy): domain Bacteria; phylum Pseudomonadota; class Gammaproteobacteria; order Burkholderiales; family Burkholderiaceae_C; genus Caldimonas. The sequence goes on from NZ_JBKBSL010000025.1 coordinate 20,198, forward strand.
CGGCGTGAGCATGGCCGCCGCCATGCGCGGGCTGCCACCCACCGGCAGCGTGGCGCCCTGGTGCAGTGTGGACCACCACTGCACCGAGAAATAGATGACGGGCACGTTGACCACGCCGACCACGGCCAGCATGGCGCCGGCCGCATCGCCACGCTGCACATCGTCGATCGCAGCGGTGAGCGCGATGACGCCGAGGTAGAGCAGCAGCAGGATGAGCATGGAGGTGAGCCGCGCATCCCACACCCACCAGGTGCCCCAGGTGGGCTGGCCCCAGATCGCGCCGGTGACGAGGCACACCGCCGCCGCCCAGGCCCCCGTGGGCGCCAGCGCGCGCGCCAGCACGCCGGCGGTGCGCACCTGGGCCACCCAGCCCAGCGCAGCCCAGAAGGCCATCACGAGGTAGAGCAGCATGGCCACCCAGGCCGAGGGCACGTGCAGGTAGACGATGCGATAGACCTCGCCCTGCTGCGCGTCGGTGGGCGCCAGGCCCAGGCCCCACACGAGGCCCACGGCGCCCAGCACCGCGGCCAGCGCCCACAGCGCCGGCAGCAGCCGGCCGGTGAAGGCAAAGAAGCGTGGCGGTGCCGCCAGGCCCGTCCAGCGCACGGGCGCATCGCCGCCGGCATCCAGCCCCAGGCGCAAGGCCGCACCGGCCAGCGGCAAGGCCACGACGGCGCTCACCAGCATCCAGGCCGCCAGCAGCGCCAGGTGCGGCAGCGGCGAGAGGCCGCCCAGCGCCGCCGATACGGCACCCGTGCCCAGCACCAGCGCCGGCACGGCCAGCGGCAGCACGATCAGCATCACCAGCAGGCCCGCCTGGCGCAGGCCCACCGTGAGCGCGGCGGCCACCGTCCCCCACAGACTGAAGATCACCGTGCCCAAGGCCAGGCCAGCGAAAAGCACCGCCAGCGCCACCCCTTGCAGGCCCAAAGCCGCCGCCAGCAGCGCAGACAACAGCACCAGCGGCGCACCGTGCAGCAGCCAGTGGCCCAGGGCACGTGCGGCAGCGATGACGCTGGGGCTGGGTGCGGCCAGCAGCAACTGGTCGAGCGTGCCGTCGGCGGCATCGCTCGCAAAGAGTGCGCTCACCGACATCAACGCCGAGAGCAAGGCGCAGGCCCAGACCACGCCCGCGGCGATCTGGCGCAGCAGGGCCGTCTCGGGCCCCACGGCCAGCGGGAAGAGGCTCACGGCCGCCACGGCGAAGCCCAGGGGCAGCAGCAGATCGACCCGCCGCCGCGCCGCCAGGCGCAGGTCGCGTTGAACCAAGCTCCAGATCAGCGAGCGCATGGGCCGCACCTAATGGGCGTCGAGATCGAGCACGCGACCCGGCAAGGACGGCGCCTGGTGGCTGGCCATCAGCACACTGCCGCCCGAGCGCAGGTGTTCGGCAAGCAAGGCATCGAGCACCTGTGCGCCGTCGGCATCCAGCCCGTCATGCGGCTCATCGAGCAACCACAGCGGCCGCGTGCGGCTGGCCGCGAGGCGCGCCAGGGCCACCCGACGGCGTTGGCCCTGCGACAGTTGCCCGATGCGCTGGTGGCGGCGGGCGGCGAGGCCAAAACGATCGAGTGCCCCATCGACAGTCGCGGCGTCTTGCGCCAGGCCCTGCACCCCCAGCAGGAAGTGCAGCGACTCGGCCACCGTGAGCTCGTCCTTCAGTGCGTTGGTGTGGCCCAGCAGCACCGGGGTGCCGCCAGCGCGCACCACCTCACCTTGCGCCGGGCGGCCCAGGCCCGCGGCCAGGCGCAAGAGGCTGGTCTTGCCGCTGCCGTTGCGCCCGCGCAGCCAGACGAATTCACCCGCCCCCAGCGTCAGGTTCACGCCGCGAAAGAGCAGCCGCGTGCCCCGCCGGCCAGCGAGGGCATTGAGTTGCAGCAGGGGCGCGGAGGGGTCCATCACGAAGGGAGGAAGTCGACGGGCCAGGTGACGACCATCTGCTCGACTTCCTTCGCACCGAAGTCGAACTGCCGCACGCGCGCGAGCAGGCGGTTCTCCAGATCGGGGGCGTTGAGCTCGGTGGAGACGATGCGCACATCGGCCACCTCGCCCGAGGGCGCGATGGTCAGGCGCAGCACCACCTTGCCCTGCAGCGACGGGTCTTCGCGCAGCGCGCGGTTGTAGAGGGCATAGATGGCGCCCTTGTGGCGCTCGAAGACGAGCTTGATCTCCTCGATGGAGCGCGAGGCCTTGCCCGAGCCGGCGCGCTGCAGCGTGCCACCCGCGCCGCCCTTGCCCGAGCCCACGCCGGTGCCTGTGCCGTCGCCGCGCACGCCGCCCCCGCCGGGGCCCCCACCGCCCCCGCCGCCGGCCACGCCTTCCACCAGGGTGGTGGCACGGCCTGCGAGGCCACCGCCGCCGGTGTGGCGGCTGTAGGCGGCCGTGTTGATGCCGCCGCTGCCGCCGGTGGCGTTGGAGGTGATCATCGAGCGTTCGGGCAGGCCGGGCTCGGTGCCGGCTCCCACGCCCACCCCCTTGCCGCTGCCCACGCCGGGGCCGGGCTGGATGTCCTTTTGCAGCTGCACGGCCACCGGGGCGCCTCGCAACTCGGCGAGGTCGTCCTTCATCGCGAGCAGGCCCACACCCGCGGCGCGCCGGCGCGCTTCGCCCACCTCACCCGGCGGGCGGCCCTCGATGGGGTTGCGCGCCTCGGGCACGGGGTTGCGCACGGTGGCGGGCTTGGACGGATCGGGCCGGCGGTGGTCGCGCGGCACGCTGGTGGAGGCCGCCGGCGGCTGGGGCGCCGAGGTGGGAGCTGCCTCGGGCTTGGGCGCCGTCTCGCGCTGCACCGCCGGAGGCGGTGGTGGCGGCGTGGCCTCGCGTTCGATCATCAGCCGCGCCAGCCGCTCGGGCACGGGCGGTGCCTGGCGCGGGTCGGGCTGGGGCGTGGGCCACAGCAGGAAAAGCAGGCACAGCAGCGCCGTGAGGCCCAGCACCCAGCGCAGCACGCGCCGGAAGCGGGCGATGTCCTCGGGCGGGATGGACCAGGCGAGGACCGGGCCGCGGAAAGAGATCGCGGTGGCCGCACTCATGACGACACCTCGTACTTTCGGGTCACCGCAAAGGACACGTCGGCGAAGTTGGCCCGTGCGGCCGTGGCCATCACCTTGCGCAGCAGGACGTAGGGGATGGTCTTGTCCCCCATGATGGTGAGCGTGCGGCCCTGGGCAGCGTTCTCGGCGCGGACCACCTGGCGGTTGGCGATCAGGTCCAACTCGGCCTGGAGCGGGGCGATCAGGTCGCCGGGCGTGTTCATGGCTTCGGCCACGGTGGCCACGCGGCGGCCTTCGACCAGGATGTCCTCGGGGCTGACGACCACCACCACGGTGTCGCGCGGGGCGGTCTCCGCGGTGGACTGCGGCAGCTTCACGCTGCGCGGGGCCGAGAGGATCTCGATGCCCGAGGCGGCCGAGAGCAGGAAGAACAGCAGGATGGTGAAGATGTCGATCAGCGCGACCAGGTTCAGGTCGACGTTCGACTGGTGGCGGGCCTTGCGCTGCGCGCGTTTCTGCAACGGGGTGAGTTTCATCACAGGCCCTCAGCGCTTGATCAGCGGCGCGTCGCCGATGGCGATGTCGGGGAAGAGATCGGTGCGCACCAGGTTCACGCCCTGCGCGGTGTAGGTGGCGCGGGTGGCGTCCATCACCTGCACCAGCAGGTCATAGGAGGTGTCGGGCTCGGCCAGGATACTGGCCCGGGTGGACTCGGGGAAACGGCGCTTGAGCTCGAGCATCAGGGCCGCGAGCGTGCGCAGGTCGTGCGCGCCGTTGACGGCCGGGATGCGCTGGATCAGGCCGCCGATGCGGTCGCCCACCTCGAGGGCCTCGCGGCGGATCACGATCTCCAGCTTCAAGTCCTTGGCCTGGAGCTGCTCGACCCCTCCGGTGTGGCGTGCCGGCAGGCTCAGCTCGAGCACCGACATGCGGGTGAACACCGCGGTGGACAGCAGGAAGGGCAGCAGCACCACGATGAGGTTGATGAAGGCGGTGACTTCCAGCTCCGCCGGGTGCTTTCGAAGGCGTCTGACACGCATGAGGGCTCCTTGGCCGCGTTGGCGGGCCGCTTCACTTCGTGCCCGAGGCACCGGCGGCGGCCTCGGCGCGCACGCGCTGCACCAGGTTCAGGAAGGCGATCTTGGCGGCCTCCAGGCCATCGACGATCTCGCTGGTGCGCGCCTGCAGGAAGGCGTGGATGAGCAGGAAGGGGATGGCCACCATCAGCGCAAACGCCGTGTTGTTCATCGCGATCGAGATCGAAGCCGAGAGCATCTCGGCCTTTTCAGCCGGGTTGACCTGCGCCACCGCGGTGAAGCCCTTGATCAGGCCCACGATGGTGCCGAGCAAGCCCACCAGCGTGATCACGTTGGCGAAGGTGGCGATGTAGTGGGTGCGCTTTTCCAGGCGCGGCACGATCTCCATCATGCCTTCCTCCATCGCGGCGTCGATGTCCTCGCGGCGGCCGGGGCTTTGCATACGCTGCAGGCCGTTGGCCACGATCTTGCCGATCGCGGCGTCCGATTCGGAGGCGAGCTGGTAGACCTCCTTGAACCGGCCGCCCTGCAGCATCGGCAGCAGCTGGGCCCACAGCTTCCGGTTCTGCGCGCGGGCGCGCCGCAGGAAGGTGTAGCGCTCGATGGCGATGGCCAGCCCCAGGGCCATGATCAGCATGCTGATGTAGATGAAGGCACCGCTGTCCTGCACGAACTTGACGATGAATTCGAAGGTGTTCATGGACGTCTCTCCGGGGAACGACTAAAAGGGGGTGAGGGTGTTGAAGGGTCAGCGATCCGGTGCCGCGGCCGGGGCCTGGAGCACGCGCTCGTAGTGGAGCTGACGGCGGAAGACATCGCGGTCCAGCGGCGTCAGGGCTTCGTCGAGCACGCCTTCGACCGGGCGGCCGACCCGCTCGCCGGGCACGGGCTTCTTCCAGGGCACGATGTAGAGCACCTTGGGCAGTTCGCGGTGGCCGATGATCTGGGTGCGGTCGAGTTCGGCGCGATCCTGCGCCAGCGCGGACCCGGCCATCAGGCCCAGCAGCAGCGAGGCAGTGAGCGTTCTCATCGCGGCTCCTTCTGGTTCGCGGCCACGGGGGCCGGCTTGCGGTTCTTGAGGTCGATGACCCATTTGTTCACCTCGGCGTCGCCGCCGGGCACAAGGCTCAGGTAGCGCTCGTACAGGCCCAGGGCCTGGGCCGCATTGCCGAGGTAGAGGTCGTGCAGGATGCCCAGGTTGAGCACCGCCGGGGCGTAGTCTGCATTGGCGTCGAGCGCCCGTTCATAGGCCTCGCGCGCCTGCACAAAGCGGCCCTGCTGGCGGTAGGTGATGCCCAGCTGGTTCCAGTAGGACGGCTGCTTGGGGCCGAGGCGCGTGGCGGTTTCGAGCGCCTGGGCCGCTTCGTCCAGGCGGCCGGCTTGGCGGGCGATGAGGCCCAGGTTGGCGTGGGGGCCGGGCAGGTCGGGGTGGCTGCGTGTGAGGGCTTCGAAGCCACGCTGCGCCAGGTCGGCGCGGCCGGCCACGAGCTGGAGGCGGGCTTCGTCGAAGGCCCGCTGCGCGGCCGGGTCCACGGCCGGCGGCGCTGGCGGGGCCGCCGGGGCAGGCGCCGGCGCTGCTGCTGCAGCCGCGGGAGCCGGCGCCACAGGGGGGGTGTCGAGGCTGACCGCGGCACACCCTCCCAGCAAAGCCGCCCACGTCAGCAAGGTGCCAGTGAACACCGCGGAACCGGCTCCGCCGGGCCGCCGGTGTTGCCCCCTCGAGGGCACGCGCGCAGCGCGTAGGGGGGAAGCGACGTCAGCGGATCGCATCGATCGCTCCTTCGCTCTTTTCGGATTTGCCGTAGCGCACCGGCCGCAGCTTGGCCAGCGCGGCAAAGCTGCGCTGCACCCACTCGTCGTAGACGCCGGCCCTGGCGCGCTGCGTGTTGATCTCGTGCAACTCCATGGCCTTTTCCTCGAACGGGTAGGCCTGTTCTTCGAGCATCACCTCGTACTGCTCCAGTTCCAGCTTGGACAGGCGGCGCGGACGCTGCGACTTGAGCATGGCGCTGCCGAAGTCTTCGTAGATCGCCGCCGTGTAGTAGGTGGCCGCGGTGGTGACACCGGCCACGCCGTAATCGGCCGCCACGGCATAGGCTTTGAGGGCCGCTTCCATGCGCTGCTTCTTCAGGCGCAGGTTGCGGTCCAGCGGCTCCACCAGGGTCACCTGGCGGTAGGCCTCGTCGGCCGGCCGGGCCAGGGCCAGGGCCGCGGTGGCACCGAGGAAACGGGTGCGGTCGGTGCGGTCGGCGCCGCCGCGCTGATCGGCCAGCATCACTTCACGCAGCCAGTGCTGCTCGCGTGCCGCGTTGCCATCGGCCTGGGCCAAGCGAGCCAGGCGATGGCGGGCCTCCACCGCGCGTTCCAGCGGCTGCGGATGCTGCTGCAGGTAGCGCTCGTAGGCGCGTGTGGCGGCCACGCGCGAGGCGCCGCGCTCGCTGGCCTGGTGATGCAGCTCGGCCGCCTGCCACTGGGCCTCGCGCGCCACGGCCGGATCGCGGTGGGTCGCGGCCACGCGTTCGAACTCGGCGGCGGCTTGGGCCCAGCGCCCCTGCTCCAGGTACACCACGGCCAGCTTGGCGGGCACCTCGGCCTGCAGCGGGTGCTGGGGGTGCTGCTGGCGGAAGGCCTCGAGCATCCGTCCGGCAGCGTCCCAGTCCTTCAGGCCGATGAGCACGGCCGCGGCGTCGTACTGCGCCGTGGCGCGCACGGCCGACTGCGGCGCGACCTGGGCCACGCGCTCGAAGTGGCCCACGGCCTCGCGGGCCCGGCCGGCGTCGCGCGCGGCCTCGCCCTGCTTGTAGATGGCTGCGGCCTGGCGCTCGACCAGCTCGTGGCGGCCGGCCGCCTGTGCGGGCGTGAGCGCCAGCACCTCGCCGTAGGCGCGCTCGGCGATGTCGAAGCGGCCGCCGTCGAAAGCAGTGTGGGCGAGCACCGTCCAGGCCACCCGGCGCTGCGCGTCGGTGGCCGGCGGCTGCAGGGCCAGCACCTGCCGGGCCACGGCCTCGGCCCGTTCGGCGTCGTTCAGCGCGAACAGGGTTTCGGCGGCAGTCGTGAGCACGGCGCCGGTGCGCGGGTCGGTGGAGAAGGCCTTGGCGAAGCGCAGGCTGCTTTCCACCGACTCGCGCTTGAGCGGCGTGGCCTGCTCGGGCGGCGCGGCCTTTTGCAACTCGGCGTAGCTCAGCAGGGCCGAGTAGCCGGCGTCGGCGCTGCGGGCATGGGGCGGGTAGCCGTAGGCGGTCTTTTCGTACTCGACCGCGGCGTCGGCGTGGCGCTTGTCCTCGAAGAGCAGCTCGGCCAGCAGGAAGTGGTTCTGCGGCGCCTGCGGGTCGTCGGGGAAGGACACCAGGTAGAGACGGTACCAGCGCACGGCTTCTTGGTAGTCGGCCGAGGCCTTGGTTTTCTGCGCGCTGGCATGGTGGTGGCGGGCCAGCTCGCTCAGGTGGGTCTTGACCAGCGGCTGCGCACGCTCCCAGCCCTCGGGGTTGGCGCGGCGGAACTCGCTGTCCACGCCGTAGCGGCCCACGTATTCCTTCTTGGCCTCCAGCGCCAACGTGGCAAAGCCGTTGGCCTGGTAGATGTCGATCACGCGGGCCTGCAGCACCGGCGCCTGCGCATGCAGCGGCTGTCGGCGCGCGAAGGCGCCCAGGGTGTCGGCGGCGTCCTTCACGCGCTCTTGCTGCAGGTAGAGCCCGGCGAGCTGTTCGTAGACGCGGAACTCATAGCCGCGGCGCACCTCGCTTTCGATGTACGGCGGGATGGAGTCCGCGCCCTGCAGGTTGGCCAGCGAGAGGCTGGCCACGCGGAAGGTGTCTTCGATCAGCTCGCGCTCGGCCCGCGTGAGGCCTTCGATGCCATCGAGCCCGGCCTCGCCGCCGCGGCCGGCCAGGGTGAGGTCGAGCACGCCGAAGAAGGAGGCCAGGGCTTCGTCGAGGCGCGATTGCTTGAAGCGCGACCAGCCCTGCATGTAGAGCGCACGCTCGCGGTAAGGGGTGTCGTCGCCGCCGGCCAGCACGGCGGTGTAGGCGGCTTCGGCCTGCGGGTAGCGCGTGGCCGCAAAGAGGATTTCGCCGCGGCGGAAGTGGGCCTCGTCGCGTGTGGCGGTGTCCGGGTAGGCGGCCACCAGGCGGTCGAGCACGGCCAGGGCCTCTTCGAGCTGGCCGCTTTGCTCATGGGCGCGGGCCAGCTGGTAGAGCACGCGGTCGGCGTCGGGGGCCTTGGGGTAGGTGCGCAGGTAGTCCTGGTAGCGGGCGATGGCGGCGCGGAAGTCGGCCGGCGTGCCCGCGCTGGCACCTTCGGCCATGCGGCGGTCGGCCAGGTCCATCTCCAGGTCGCCCAGGCGGCGCATCGCTTCGGCGCGTTGGGGCGCCTTCGGGGCCACCTCCAGGAATTTCTGGTAGGCCGCGATGGTCTGCTCTTCGGTGCTGCGGATGCCCGGGTCGGCGGCCAGCTCGACCTTGCGCCCGGCCAGGCTCTTGAGCGTGGGCTCGTTGTCGGGGCTGCCCTTGCGCGGCCCCGAGCAGGCCGCCAGCACGGCGGCCAGGAGCAGGGGCAGCACACTAGCGCGGCGCCGCATCGGATCGCTCCTGTGCACCGCCCGGGACCCGGGTGGCGTGGTCGTACAACTGGGCCACGGCAAAGCGGGCCTGGGTGGCGTACACCGCCAGGCGTTGCTGCTGGCGGGTGAGTTCATCCACGGCCAAGGCCTCGACCGCTTGCTGCTGCTCGCGGGCGAGTGCGGCCACGCGAGGGGCCAGGGCCTCGATGCGGCCGGCCAGGGCCGGCAGGCGGCCTTCGAAGGACGCAAAGCGGGCGGGTTCGTCGCGCTGGGCCTGGGCCAGGGCCGCCTCGCGCGCCTGGGCCCGGGCGAGTTGTTCGTCCACCCTGCGCAGGGCCTTGCGGGCCTCCCACAGGCGCACGGGGTAGTCTTCATCGAGCGTCCAGCGCAACACGCCTTCGGCCAGGCGATGGCGCTCGCGCAAGGGGGCGGCCTCCGGGGCATCGCCCACCCGCGCGAGGGTCTCGCGCACGCGGGCCAGGCGCTCCAGCAGTTCGCGCTCCTTGGGCGTGGCCAGGGCGGCGGCATCGCGCTGCGCGATCACGCGGTCGAGCTCGGCCTGCGCGGCATCGCGCCGACGCTGCAGCGCGGCCACGCCGGTTTCGCTTTCGCGCGCGGCGGCCTGGATGCGCGGCAGCCGCTCGGCAAAGGCCTGCTGGCGGTGTTCGAGGATGTCACGGAAGGCGGCGAGCTTGTCGCGCCACTGGGCCAGTTGGTGGGCCAGGAACTGCAGGTCGCGGTAATTCTTGAAGGCCTCCTGGAACTCATGGCGGGCCAGCACCCGGGCCAGGTGGCGGCCGTGCGGCATCTGCGGCAGCTCGCGCAATTGCCAGAACCAGCCCATCTCCACGCCGGGGTTGAGCGTCATCAGGCCCTCGACCAGCTTGCCGGCACGGATGGCGCCGATGGATTCGCCCAGCGCCGCATGCTCGCGCTCGTAGGCGGCGATCGCGTCCTGGTAGCCCTGCAGCGCCAGGCCGAGGGCCCCGAGTTCCGCCTGGGCATAAGGCACGGCGATGCGGGCTTCGAGCACGGCGGCATCGTCGCCCTCGCGGCCGGCCAGCTCCATCCAGGGCACCAGGGCCTCGCGCGGCTGCTCGAGCGCCGCGGCGGCCCAGCCAAAGCCCAGCAGCGCCTGGTTCGACTGCGGGCCACGCAGGCGCACGCGTTCGAGGTACTGGCGCGCCTGCTGGGGCTGCTCGGCCTGCAGCGCAGCAAAGCCCAGGGCCACGTTGGCCCGGTCGCGCAGCACACGGTATTCCTCGCTGTGGGCGCCGGAGCGGCCGATCTCGTCGAGCCAGCGCGTGCCGGCCTCCGTGTCGTGGTTGCGGATCAGGGCCACGCCCAGGTTGTAGCGGGCATAGGCGGCGCGCATCGCGGGCTCGGGATCGTCGCGGCGGGCCTGGGCGCGGCTTTCCTCGACCTGCGCGCGCAGCAGCGCGGCCGCCTGGGCGTACTGCCCGCGCGCCATCAGCACCTGGGCACTCAGCAAGGCGTGGTCCTCGCGGAACTCGGTGGGCAGCTCCTGGCCGATGCGGTCGAGCGCGGCCTGGGCCTCGTCGAGGTGGCCGCGCTGGTAGCGGATCTTGGCCAAGTAGTACCAGGCTCGGTCGCGCACCGCGGGGCGGGCGCCCTGCTCGATGAGGGTTTCGAAGATGCGTCCGGCCTCGCGGTGCAGGCCGTACGACAGCAGCAGGCCGCCGCGCAGGATCTCGGCCTCCTCGGCATGCTGGGGCACCCGCTCGAAGTGCTGCGAGACCATCAGCGTGCTCAGCGCGCTGAAGTACCGGTGCTGGAAGAAGTGGAAAAGTGCGTCACCGTAGTGCGGGTCCTTCACCGGGCCGGGGCCGCGCGTGGTCTGCGCGCCAGCGCCCTGGCTGAGCAGGGCCGCCGCCAAGCCGACGCAAAGAACGCGGCGCAGGGGTCGGCAGGCCAGGAATGGACGACGCATGGACAGGCCCCGACTACCAGACCTTCACGTTGAACTCGGGCTGCAGCTTGCCGGCGGCATCCTGGATGCGCAGCTCGATGTACTTCGGATCGGCGCCCTTGTCGAACTTCACGGTGGCACCACGCCGGTAGTCGCGCTGGTGCGGCCCGCCGCCGGTGAAGATGGCGACGAGTTCGTGGGTGCCGGTGCGCAGGTTGCCCAGATACAGGCGCTGCACGCCGCCGCGGTGCAGGGCCTGCACTTCGGCCGGCGTGTAGAGGTGGCTGGCCACGAGCTTGTCGCCCAGCTTGATCTGCACCGACTCCAGTTCGAAGAGCTTGCCCACGTCCATCGAGACGAACACGGCCACCTGGGTGCTGGCGGGGAAGAGCAGCTCCTCCTCGAGCACGAGCAGGTCGCGGTTGAGCTGGATGAGGTCGTTTTTCAGCGTCTGCACGCGCTCATCCAGCGACGCGGCCGCAGCGGGAGCGGCCGCGGCAGGCTCGGCGCTCGCCGGGGGGCTGGCCCCGGCCAGGCTGACGCACAGGCCGAGGCTGGCGGCCAGCAGGCGAAGGAGGTGTCGGTACGGCAGGGGGGCTCTCATGGGCACGCTCGCTCAGAAAGTGGCCGACAGGTAGACCTGGAAGACGTTGGCGTTGTACGAGTACGGCCGGCCGGTGCGGATGTCGGTGAAGTCCTTGAAGTCGTAGAGCTTGTATTCGTAGGCGGCATGCGCCTTGAGCTCGTACCGTCCCGGCACCCGCTTGGCACGGTAGCTCAGCTTCACACCCACCGAGGGCGACTGGAAGGTGCTGAGCTGGCGGTTGCGCGAGATGTAGGTGGTCTCGGCCGTGGCGTTGTCGCTGTAGAACAGGGCCTTGGACTGGCGGTGGTAGCGCAGGAAGCCGTCGACGAGCGTGTCCTCGCGCACATAGCGGCTGTAGCCGACCTCGAGGGTGTGGGCCGTGATGTCCCAGGTGTCCCAGAAGTAGCGGTATTCCGCATGCACCGCGGCATCGCTGCCGATGGCGCCGGTCACCCGGCCCTTGATCGCGCGGCTGGTGCGGGTGCGCGGATGGCGCTCGGGCACGGCCGCGCCGAAGACCCGTGCGACGCGGTAGGGGTTGCCCAGGTAGCCGCTGTCGGACACCGCCTCGGCATTGAGGCTGGCGATCCAGCGCGGCGTGAGGATCTGGGTGACGCCCACGCGGTAGCGCCAGTGGCGCGCCTCGTCGAAGAAGCCCACGTCGGAGCGGCCCACCTTGTCCCAGGCGCGGGTGAAGCCCAGGCTCACGGTGGTCATGCCGCCGAACACGTCCTGCGACACGTCCAGCCCCAGCGAGTTGGCCTCATAGTCGGGTTCGGTGCTGCGCGTGGTCGACAGCGACATCAGCGAATCGCGGTGGACGTAGTCCAGCCCCAGGCCGTACTCGGTGCGACGCTCGGAGTAGGGGCTGGCGGTGGTGACCACGTCGATGGAGGCATTGCTGACCGCATCGACGTTGTAGAAGGCCGAGACGGCATAGCGGTCGCCCAGGCCCTTGCGCACCAGCAGGGCCGGGCCATGGGCGCGGGTGCCGCCGCCGTCATAGAGGTGGTACATCGCCTCGGCCTTGTCCTCGGGCAGCGTCACCGCCTGGGCGGCGCCGGCAGCCAGGGCCAGCCCGGCGGCCGCACGCAGCGCCCGCGGGCTGCGCGCACGCCACCGGGCCATGAAGCCACGCAGCCAGCGGGCGCTGCGCGCCGCGGTGTCAGTTGCAGCCACAGCCACCTCCTTGCACGCCGTTGGCGCCGCGGCCGCCTTCGCGCACCTCGCGCACGTGTTCGGTGTGGCGGGCCGACAGCGCGTCCCGGTTCACCTGCATGATCGGATCGGCCAGCCGCTCGCGCTCGTAGGGCTTGACCCAGGGCTCGGTGGCGCAGGCCGACAGGAGGGCCGCCAGGGCGAGGACGGGAAGGCAGCGCATCGTCGTCATTCCTTCAGCAAGGCGCGGATCTGCTGGTCGTAGGTGTTCTCGTAGCCGCTCTGGTAGCCGCGGTGCAGGTGGCGCACCCGGCCGTCGCGGTCGACGATCACGGTGTAGGGCATGGCCTTGAGGTCGTACTGGCGGCTCACCTTCTTCTCGGCGTCGAAGAGCACCGGGAAGGTCAGGCCCAGCTTGGAGGCCATGCTCGCGGCCTTGGCCGGGTCGTCGTCGATGCTCACGGCCAGCACCGTGAAGCCCGAGGCGCGGTACTTGTCGTACAGGCGGTTCAGGTGAGGCATCTCCTCGCGGCAGGGCCCGCACCAGGTGGCCCAGAAGTTCACGAGCACCACGTTGCCGCGCTGCTCCTGCAGGCGCAGGTTGGGGCCCTGGAGCGTGCCCAGCGTGAAGTCGGGCGCAGGGGCGTTGGGCTGGGTGGCCAGGGCCGGCGCGGCGAAAAGGAAGGCAGCCAGGGCCACCAGGCGACGGAAGGCGGGGGTCGGGTGCATGCGGAACTCCAGGGCGTGCACGAAAATGCGGCTCAGAAGAAGAAGCTCAGCCCCAGCGTGAGCTCGAGGTTGTGGGTGCTGCGGCGCTCGCCCAGCAGGTCGAACGAGAAGATGTGGTCGCGCAGGTCGAGCTGCACGGCCGAGCGCTGGCCGAGCAGGAAGCGCGTGCCCAGGCCGATGTTGAGGGTCTGGTTGCGCTGGTCGTCGAGTTCGGTGCTGCCGATGCCCGCGATCAGGTAGGTGACGGTGGCCTTGGCGCGCTTGGCGCCCAGGAAGACCTCGCCGGGCAGGATGTTGTAGCCCAGCGAGACGTTGTAGTAGCTGAGCGTGGACTTCTCGCTCGAGAACACACCGCCGGGCAGAATCTGGCGGAAGGATTCGTCACTCACGCGGGTGCGGCCGTAAGCGGCCTCGAAGAAGAAGTCCTCGGTGAGGTGGTAGCCCAGGCGCAGGCCCACCACGGGGCTGGCGCCAAAGCTGTCGGTGGAGTAGATGCCGGCAAAAAGCCCGGCGATGAGGTCCTTCGAGGGGATGCGGGGCAGGCGCACTTCCCGGCGCTCGACCTCGGGGACGATGACCTGCTCGTTGGCCGGACGCGGCGGCGTCGACTGCGCGGCGGCCAGCAGCGGCGTGAGCAGCAGGGCCGTGGCCAGTAGCGCCAGGGTCAGCCAGGGGTGGAGGGTGGGCTTGGAAGGCATGGGGCATCCGTTCAGAAGAAGAAGGCCAGGCCCGCGCTGAAGGCGCGGTACTCGATCGAGCGCTCGTCGGCCACGAAGGCGGTGTACAGGCTGTAATCGGCCGTGAGCATGAAGCGCTCGCTCAGGTGCCAGCGCAGGCCCAGGGTGGCCTGGCCCAGGTTGGCATCGGTGCGGATCGCGCTGACCAGGCTGCTGTTGGGCACGTTCGAGAACCGCCCCACGCCCACGCTGAAGAAGGGCGAGAGCCGGCGGTCGGACCAGGGCTCGGCGGCCAGGCCCACATGCCAGAAGCTCGTGCCCGAGAAGGTGCCCTGCACCTGGCCCACGTGGGCGTCCACACTCAGCGAGGTCGACAGCCGGTAGCCGGCCGTGAGCTTGAGCATGGGCTCACCGTCGAAGCGCCCCCAACTGCCGCCGGCCAGCATGCGGCGGCTGAGGTAGTCGTCGAGCACGATGTCGCGGAAGGTTCGTGCGCTGCCCGCGGCCGTGAGCGTGCGCTCGAGCTGGCGGCGGTGCACCCAGCCTTCCTTGCCGTCGTCGGCGCGCACCTGGTACCAGTCGGTGTGGCGCAGCGTGATGGCGACCCACTCATGCCGGTCGACCACATGGAAGATGGGGTAGCCGCGGCCCGGGCCGGTGCGCAGCTCGATGTAGGGATCGGCCACCTGCACGCGCTCCAGGCCTTCGTCGACCGCCGCGGCACCGGCCTGCGCCGCCACGGGCAGGGCCACGGTCAGGCACAGGAGGGTGGTCAGAAGGCACTGCGCGCAAATCCGGCGCCCAGGAACTGCAAAAGGCATCGGACGTCTCATTCGGTGTTGCAGGTGCCGGTCTCGGGGTCGGGCGGGGTGAACATGGTGTGGGCCGCGGCGCTGAACTCGTCCTGGCCGGCCGGCATGGGGCGGCTGATCCAGTAGCGGATTCGTCGGGCGTTGGGGTCGTTCTCGTTCTGGAAGATCAGGCCGCCACCGTGCAGCACGTTGAGCACCATGGGTTTGGTGAGCAGGCGGCTTTGCAGCGGCGCACCGAAGACCACCTCGCCCTGGGCGGAGTAGAAGTTGCGGTACATCGGCGTGGTGCGCACCGCCTCGGTCGTGTTGGCCGGATCGCTCAGATCGACCGCCTGCGCTTCGGGCAGCACGCGGAAGGCCCCCCCGGTGCCGGCGCGGTCGTCGTGACAGCCGGCACTGGCACAGGTGTTGGTCGAGATCACCCCGTTCTGGTTGACCGTGAGCGGCGCCAGGAAGATGGGGTTGATGCACTTCTGGAAGTAGACGAAGGACAGGCGCTGGCCCGAGGCCCCCGGCGGGTTGTTCACCACGGGGGGGTTGTCCAGCGGGTTGGAGCCGCCGCCGCAGGCCGCCAGCAGCGCCGCGGCCCCCGTCGGCAGCCACCGGGGGAACAGGGGCAAGGACTTTGCAAGCCAGCTCATGGGGTGCAGCCCGATCGGATCCAATCGGCGATCGCCGTGTAGCCCGCGCCGCCCACCGGCAGCACCGCCGGTCCGCTGCCGCCGGCCGGATGGGGCGCGGTGGACGGACGCGACAGCAGCAGGTTGTTCGCGGGGTTGCAGGTGTCGTTGATCAGGGTGAGCGTGACGTTGAAGTCGCCCTCGGGATCGCCGGTGAGCACGTAGCGGTTGCCCGCGAAACTCACCGCCAGGGCCTCGCCCAGCGTGGCGCCGGTGTTGTTGCCGCCGGCCTGGTGGCAGCTCGCACACTGGGCGCGCAGCACGGGGTGGACGCTGGCGTCGAAGGCACTCTGGCTGAGGATGCGCACCGTGCGCACACCGCTGGCCCCGTTGAAGGGGTCGTTGTAGTACTGGGCGCCCAGGTCCATCCACTCGGCCAGCAGGCGCTTTTCGGCCGCGTTGAGCATCGTGGCGTGGTTCGGGGCGCCCGCCGGCGGGTCGGGGTAGACCGTACGCGGGCCGGTGCCGGCCAGCAGCGTGTGGCCCCACAGGATCTCGGTGAGCCGGCTCTTGCGCGCGATGCCGGCCGTGTTGGCCGCGCTGGAACTGGCCTGCACGCGCGGCGGCTGGCGTTCGAGCATGGGCACGCCATCGCGGATGCGCGTGACGGGCCGGCCGTTGCCGTCGAGCAGCGGGTCGCCCACCAGCAGCTCCTCGTAGGAGGTCATGCGGCCGGTGCCGCCCAGGGTGCCGCGCAGGTCCAGGCGCGTCGGGTCGTTGTGGCAGGACACGCAGGCGCCGGCCGGGCGGGCGCGCTCCCACAGCGGCTGGATGTGCTCGGGGTAGTTGATGACCCCGTTGACCGGCGCCGGCGTGGCCAGGTCGTCGGCCGGGTCGGTGTTGCCGGTGTAGCGCACGAGGATGGAGGGACGGGCCGTGTAGCCCCGCGAGGTGTCGGCCCACACGTCGGTGTAGAGCATGTCGGCCACCAGGCGCAGCGCGTCCGGGTCGAGCAGGGTGCGGGTGGAAGCCATGGTCTGGCCGCTCTGGTGGGCCGCGACCATGGCCTGGCGCAGCGCTTGGGGCTGATGATCGACGATGGCGCCCGAGTTCAGCGAGGCGCCGCGGCGCGGGCTGTGGCAGCCGTTGCAGGTGCGGCGCTCGCCCGGGCGCACCTGGATCCAGTTGGCATGCGTCTGGAAGGCACGGCCCTGGGCATCGACCACCGCGAGGGCGAGCGGCACGTCGGCCGGGATCTCGAGCTTGAAGGAGCCGTCGGGCTCGATGGGCGCATAGCCCAGGATCTGCTGCTGCTCGAACTCGGTCTCGCCGATGGCCTGACGCAGGCCCATCGAGGCGGAGGGCGGCGCAATGGCCCGCGTGGCGCGCACGAAGCGCACCGGCGTGCAGTGGTAGGCCGGGTCGGCCGGATCCTTGAGGCGGCGCAGGTCGGCCACCTGGGTGGCGGGGCTGGTCGGGTCGGTGTTGGCCGTCATCGCGATGCCGCGCGCACAACCGGGCGGCAGGTCGTCGCTCACCAGCATCATCTCGGCCATGCGGCCCAGGCCGTCGGTGTTGTAGATGCTGCGCACCTCGATCAGGGCCATGCCGCGCTCGGCCAGGGCAGGGTCGATGGTGGTCGGGTCGGCTGCCTGAGGCTCGGGGCGGGCCTGCAGCGCGATCGGGTCGGTGTACATGAAGCCCGGCGGCGGCGCGGCGACGATGCGCCAGGTCTGGTTGGCCGGGTTGAACATGTAGATCGCATAGTTGGGCGGCACGTTGTCCTGCAGCTCGTCGGACTGCACCGCCTCCATCGTGCGGCTGCGGTCGGACAGCCGCGCGATCTCCTCGTTCGTGAGGGTGCTGCACGACACCGTGCGGCCGGCGCGCGTGACCTCGCAGGGCCGGTAGGCGAGCAACACGCGGTCGGTGCCATCCCACAGCGGGTAGGGCGTGGTGATGCGGCCGTGCAGCGACAAGCCGCGATCCATGTTCAGCGCCTGCGCCGGCGCCGTCCCCTGCACCTGCCCGCCCTGGGTGGGCACGGTGGTGTTGGCCGGGGTGTTCTGCTCGGAGTAGTTGGCCGCGTCGATGAACATCAGCGCACCGCCTTCGTCGGTGCGCTGCAGCGGCATCAGCGAGGAGGCCAGGAAGCCGGCATAGCGGCCGCGCGGGTCCATGTCGCGCGGGTGCAGGAAGCTGTTGCCCGGACTGTGGGCGCCGTAGAGCACGAAGGTGTCGGTGCCGTCGGGCTTGGAGCGGAAGATCGCGAAGCGGTTGCGGTCCGCCATGTGCTCCCAGCGCGCGTACATGATGTCGCCGTTGGGCCGCACCACCGGGTTGCGGTCGTGGCTCTGGTTGAACGTGATTTGCTGGAGGTTGCCGCCGTCGGCGTCGATGGTGTGCAGATTGAGCACGCGCTCGCGCTCGTATTCATCGAGGGCAAAGTAACGGCGATCCAGGGCCTGGTCCTGCGAGGACTTGGCCTGGCGGTTGGAGGCAAACACGAAGCCGCGGCCGGCCGGCAGGTAGTAGGGGTCGACGTCGTCGTGGTCGGTCGAAGCGGTGATGCGCCGGAAGCGGCCGCCCGTGAGCCCCCCGGTCGTCATGTCATATTCCCAGAGGTTCCAGCGGCCGGTGCAGGCCGGTTGGCCGTCGATCGTGGACGTGTTGCTGCGCGGGCAGCGCATCGAGAAGACGATCTTGCGGCCGTCGTAGGACACCTCGGGATCGGACACGTCGCCCTGCCCCTGCGTGAAGCGGCGCGTCAGGTTGATCTCCCGGGCACTGGGCGAGGAGCGCTCGCGCAGCATCAGATCGCCACCGGGGGCGAAGGGCGTGCCGTTGGTCGGATCCAGCCTCACGCTGCTGGAGCGCATCACGTAGGCGATGGGCACGTCACCCTCGACCGTGACGTCGTTGCCGTCCGTGCCGCCGCTGCCGCTGCAGGCGGCCAGGCCCAGCAGGGGCAGCCACAGGGCCAGAACCTTCAGGCTCATCGGTTTCTCGTGGGTGGGCATGATTTTTCTCCGTGGGGCCCCGAGCAAGAGGGCGTCATCGACCGTCGGACACCGTGGGCGGCGGCCCGTCAGGGCCTATGGCCTGCAGGCCGGCCGACACATGCAGTCGCCCCTGCGCATCGACGACCACCGCGTCGGCGCCAGGCTGGGCCTGCACGAGCGCGAGCCCCCGCTCGACGCCCATCACGAACACGCATTTCGACAGCGCCTCGGCGTTCAGTCCGTCCGGCGCGATCACCGTGACGCTGTGCACGCGCTCGGGTGAGCGGCCCGAGGCCGGGTCGATCAGGTGGTGGTGGCGCCGACCCTCGGCGTCGATGAAATAGCGCTCGTAGTCGCCCGAGGTGGAGATCGAGACATCCTGCAGCGGCAACACTGCCGCGGGCGCGTCGGTGCGGCGCGGATGACGGATCGCCACCGTCCAGGGCCGGCCGCGGCGATCGCCCAGCACCCGGCTGTCGCCACCGGCGGCCACCATCGCATGCTCGATGCCCAGGGCCTGCAGGCGGGCCACCGCCCCATCGACGGCGTGGCCCTTGGCAAAGCCGCCGAGGTCGATGCACATGCCCGGGCGGGCAAAACGCAGGGTGCGGCGCTTCGCGTCCAGTTCGAGGTGCTGCCAGCCCACCGCCTCGCGTGCACGCGCCAGCGAGGCCTCGTCGGGGCGACGGCCGCTGCGGTAGTCGTAGAGGCGGCCGACGGCGGCATAGCTGATGTCGAAGGCCCCATCGGAACGCGCCGACCAGGCCAGCGCCTGCTCGATCAGCGTGTACATCTCGTCGCTCAGTGGCACGGGGCGCTCGCCGGCCTCGCGGTTGATGCGCGAGAGCTCGGAGCCGGGCTTGTGCGGGCTCATGGCCGCGTCGATGCGATGCATCTCGGCCATCACGGCGGCCAGCGCCGCCTCGGCCTGGCGCTCGTCATCGGCCCACAGTTCGGCGCGAATCCGCGTGCCCATGATGGCGGCCTCGCGCACCCACCAGCGGCCGCGGACGGCGCGACGCGGCACCCGCGCGTAGGCGCCCAAGCGTTGGCGATGGCTGGCACTGAGCAAGCCGGTGGACATCGAACTCCCCCTCGTGACGGCCGGGGAAAGGCAAGCGGCGTGCCATCGCCCGCCGCCCCCGCGGCGCAACCCCTCGTCCCCGGCCCGCACGCCGCCGGGGCCGAGCACGGCGGTCGCCCGGCCCGCAGGCCGCGCCGAGCCTGGGTTTCAGCTCATCTTAGGGAGCACCCGCCAGGCCACGTAGCCCAGAGCCGGCCGGCTGCGACAAGCTTTTCAATCGGTCACAAATCCGCACCCTTCGGCCTCACCACTCCCTGGACGCGCAGTTGCAACTGGCAACAAGGGCGACCAAGGCCGTCAGCCCCACGGCACCACCCACGGGACGACACCGAGCAAGCGCCCGCGGATGTCAGCCCTGAATGGGAAGTTCATCCATGTCGTCACGGCCAGCGGCTGTCCGGTCGGCGGCATGGCAAGCTAGGGTCTTCTGTTGACGCCGACCCTCGCCATGGAATTCCGACTGCTCTACGAAGGCCCTTTGCACGGCCAGGGCGCCAAAGCGCCGCACAAATGGGAGATTCGGCGCGCCCTGCATCCGCAGTTGCAGCAGTTGTGGCGCGCGCCGCCGCTGAAGGACGTGGCCGACACCTTGCTGGCCTTCCCGGCGCGTGCAGGGCAGGCCTCGGTGGTGATGGAAAAGGACGGGCTACGCTTTGCGCCGCTGGTCACCCGCACCCTGGATCTCTACGCCGAGATCTCGGTGCTGCTGTTTCGCCAGCAGCCGCGCGGCACACTCATCACCGACGGCGGCGACATCGACAACCGGCTCAAGACCCTGCTCGATGGTCTGCGCATCCCGCGCGGCGCGAACGAGGGGCGCCAGGAGCGCCCCGACGTGCCCGACCCCGCCCCCTTCTTCTGCCTGCTCGAAGACGATTCGCTGGTGACCAAGGTCACGGTGGAGTCCGAGCAGCTCCTGCGCCCGGCCCAGCCCGACGAGGTGCTGGCCGTCATCAGCGTGCACGTGAAAAAGACGCGGCTGACGCCGCAGAACATGGCGATCTGAGCGGGCCGGGGAGCCCGGCGACCCTACGGTCGGGTGCCCGCGGATGGCGCCCCCTGGGGACTGGCGTCAGCGCAGGCGACCGACGTAGCGTTGCGCAAGCCCGACCGCGCCGCGGCCGCCTGCGTCGGCGGGGCCTGCCCCATCGCCGGGCAAGGGGCCGTGGGCCCAGGGCTTCGGCGCGTGCACCGGCTTGGGGCGCGATGCTTGCATGGCCTGCTCGAGCTTGTCCGCCCAGCCTTGAAGCTCGGCATCGCCCTCGGCGCGACACCTGCGCAGAATCTCCTGCGCATACTCCCAGTTGGTGGCCATCCACTCCGTATCGGTCACGCGCCCCAGCTTGCGTCGCAACAAGACATGCAGATGGGCCGCGATGGCCATGCGCTCATTCTCAGACAGGCTCAAGACGGGTCTCCTTGCGTGAGAGGTCCCGTCGCGCTTAGCAAATGTCGCGCCACCCGGGCGCGCGCCGTCAGTCTCGCCGCGGCGCGGAACAGGTGTTGACGCCGATCAGGCTGTACAGCGGGCACACGCCGACCAGGCCCGTCAGAACCGGCACCACTCCGATATAGCCCCACAGGCCCACCGTCCCGGTCAAGGCCAGGACGATCAGCACCAGGCCGACCACGATGCGCGCGATGCGATCGAAACCACCCTCATTGACTTTCATGAAACCACCTCTTGTCACCCCCGGTGGTCCCCACGGACCCGGGCCTTCCAGTGTGCGCGCGCCCCGATCGGTCGGCTTGACGGCGATCAAATCACCCTGCCGGCGGCCGGATCTCACGGACGGCGGGGGGTGTCCTGGGGTTTTGCCGCCTGCCCGGCCGGCCGCCTGGCCCGCTACAGTGCAACGCAGATCGGCTGCCTGCGAGTCGTCCCCGTGAAGTCCGGGCCCCACCGCCCCATTCCTGCCGCTGCGGCCTCGGCCCAAGCGCTGCTGGGGGCCATCGGCCAAGTGCAAAGGCAGTTCATCGAGGAGGCCGACCTGCCGCGGGCCTTCGACCGGCTGCTCGGCGTGCTGCTCGACGTGACCGCCAGCGAGTACGGCTTCATCGGCGAAGTGCTGCGCGATGAGTCAGACCAACCCGTCGTGCGCATGCTGGCCCTCTCGGACATCGCCTGGGATGAGGCCTCGCGGGCGATGTACGCGCGGCGAGCCAGCGCCGAGGGCTTGTTTTTTCGCAACCTCGACACCTTGGTCGGCCGGGTCGTGACCACCGGCCAGCCGGTGCTGTCCAACGACCCGGGCCGGGATCCTCGCGCCGGCGGCCTGCCTGCGGGCCACCGGGCCATGGACAACTTCTTAGGCCTGCCCTTTTTCCGTGCCGACCAGCTGCTGGGCATGGTGGGCGTGGCCAACCGCCCTGGCGGCTACGACGACAGCCTGATCCAGATCCTGCAGCCCCTGCTGTCCACCTGTGCGGCGCTGACCGTGGCCGCCCGCAGCGAGGCAGGCCGGCGCCGGGCCGAGGACGCCTTGCGCTTGAGCGAGGCGCGCTGGCAGTTTGCCTTGGAAAGCGCCGGCGACGGCGTGTGGGACTGGGATCTCGAACACGACCGCGTGTACTACTCGCGCGTGGGCCTGGCCGTGCTCGGCTACGCCGAGGGTGACGTGGGCCCCAGCATAGCCGACTGGGAGGCCCTGATCCACCCCGACGACCTGGCCGGCTGCCGCGCCGCGATCCGGCGCCACCTGCGCGGCGAAGCCCCGATGATGCTCAGCCGCCACCGCGTGCGCGCGGCTGATGGCAGCTACCGCTGGGTGCTCTTGCGCGGCAAGGTGATCGACCGCGGGCCCGAGGGCCGCGCCCGCCGCTCGGTGGGCATCATCACCGACATGAGCGCCACGCTGGCCCAGCAGGCCGCCACCGAGGAGGCGCTGTCGCGGCTGCGCAAGCTCGCACGCCAGGCCCCGGGCGTGCTCTACCAGTTCCGTCTCCACCCCGACGCCCGCATGAGCTTCCCCTACGCCAGCGAGAACTTCGAGGCCCTGTTCGGCGTGCCGCTGGCCGAGGTCCAGGACGATGTGCTGCGGCTCATCGAGCGCGTGCACGACGAGGACCGCCCGGGCCTGATCGAGTCCATCTTCGAGGCCAGCCGCGGCGTGCAGCCCTGGATGCGCGAGTTTCGCTACCTGCACCCCAACGGCTCGATACGCTGGGTGCAGGGGCATTCGAGCCCGGAACGCGAGGCGGACGGCAGCGTGCTTTTCCACGGCTTTCTCACCGACATCACCGAGCGCAAGCACATGCAAGCCGAGCTCGCCCGCTTCGAGGACATGCGACGCGAACGGGCGGCGGCCGAAGCCGCCAACCGGGCCAAGACCTTGTTTCTGTCGCACATGAGCCATGAGCTGCGCACCCCGCTGAACGCCGTGCTGGGCTTTGCCCAGCTCCTGCGCGACGACCCGGGCCTGGACTTGCCGCCGTCGCGGCGCCAGTGGGTAGACCACATCCACGCCGCCGGCCAGCACCTGCTGGGCATGATCAGCGACTTGCTCGACCTCACCCGCATCGAGGCCGGCGCCCTGCTGGTGCGCCGGGACGCGGTGCCGCTGGACGAGGTGCTCGACGAATGCCTGAGCATGCTGCGGCCCCAGGCGGGTGCGGCGCGCGTGCTCCTGCACGCCCCGCCGCCCGGTGGTCTGATGGTGCAAGGCGACCGCCAGCGCCTGCGCCAGGTGCTGCTCAACCTGGTGGGCAATGCCATCAAGTACAACCATCCCGGCGGCCAGGTCTGGGTGCGCGCGCAAGCCGGGCCTCAACGCGTCGCCGTGTCGGTGCGCGACACCGGGCCGGGCATCGCGCCCGAGCGCCTGGGCGAGCTCTTCACCCCCTTCAACCGCCTGGGCCGCGAGCACGGACGCATCGACGGTGCCGGCGTGGGCCTGGCGCTGTCCCAAGGCCTGGCCCGGTTGATGGACGGCGAGATCCGCGTGGACAGCCAGCCCGGCCAGGGCAGCACCTTCACCCTGGACCTGCCGGCAGCGCCCTATCTTGAACATTGATCGAACCAATTGGTTGGTGAGCTCTCAAAGTTGCAAACTATCAAACGAGAACCATTCGCAACGGAGATGCCCATGATCAAGACCGTCAGCTTCGGCGTCCTGCACTTGGCCGTCGCCTTTGGTGTCGGCTATGCGCTCACCGGGAACGTGGCCATTGCCGGGGCGATCAGCCTGCTCGAGCCCCTGGCCAACACCGTGGCGTTCTATTTCTTCGATCGCTACTGGGGCCATCCGCTGTGGCGCCAGCTCATCGAGAGAGCAAGGACATACTTCTATTTCAAGCGCACCAGGTCGCGGCAAGGGATCCCGGCCGAGGCCCATTGAGGCCTGGCAAGGTCTGTCAGTCGAACACTGACGGGCTGGCCCGGCAAGGTCTGTTAAGGTTGGGGACGATGCATTGGCCCAAATTCAATGGGCGCGCAGTCGCCCTCTTCCTCGATTTCGACGGCACGCTGGCCGACTTGGCCGCCCAGCCCCAGGACGTGCGCGTCGAGCCTGGCTTGGTGGCGCTGCTTCGCCGGCTGCTCGACCAGCTCGACGGCGCCCTGGCCATCGTCACCGGCCGCCCGGTGGACGACATCGACCGCTTCCTGGCCCCGTTGCGCCTGCCGGTGGCCGGCATCCACGGGGCCCAGGGTCGCCGGGCCGATGGGCGACGCTGGCAGCTGGCCGCCCCGCCGCTGGCCCTGGTCGAGGCCGTCGCTCGGGCCCTCCAAGCCGAGCACCCCGGCCTGCAGCTCGAGCGCAAGGCCGGGGCCCTGGCCCTGCACTACCGCCACGCCCCTCAGGCCGCCGACGCCTGCCGGCAGCGCCTGGCCGAGGCGGTCGCCGCCCAGCCCGGGCTGGAGCTGCTGCACGGCAAGTGCGTGCTCGAGGTCAAGCCCGCGGGTGTCCACAAGGGGCAGGCGATCGAGCGATTCCTGGCCGAACCGCCATTTGCCGGCCGCGAGCCCGCGTTCGCCGGCGATGACGTCACCGACGAGGCTGGTTTCGAGACCGTGCTGCGCCTGGGCGGCCAGGCATGCAAGGTCGGCGAAGGCCCGACCTGCGCGCCCCAGCGCCTGGCCGGCCCGGCCGAGCTCCACCGGGCCCTGGCCCAGTGGTCGCAGCACCTGGCCGGCCGTTCCGAAGGGAGCCCCGCATGAACGGATTCGCCCCTCCGGCCCCGCCCTCGCTGCGCCTGGGCGTGATCGGCAACTGCGCCTACAGCGCACTGATCGACGAGCGCGCCCGCGTGGTGTGGTGCTGCCTGCCGCGCTTCGACGGCGACCCGGTCTTCAACGCCCTGCTCGACCCCTCTGAGCGCGGCAGCGACTGGGCCTTGGACATCGAGGACTTTGCCTCGGCCGAGCAGGCCTATGTGCGCAATACGGCCATCTTGCGCACCGTGCTCACCGACACCCACGGCCAGCGCCTGGAGATCACCGATTTCGCGCCGCGCTTCCAGTCGCGTTCGCGCTACTTCCGGCCGATGATGATGGTGCGCCGCGTGCGCCCCTTGATCGGTGCGCCGCGCCTGCGCGTGCGTCTGAACCCGCGCTTCGACTGGGGCCGGCGCGCACCCGGGCTCACCCAGGGCAGCAACCACCTGCGCTTCGTGGGCGAGGCCCTGACGCTGCGCCTGACCACCGACGCGCCGCTGGCCTACGTGCTGTCACAACAGCCCTTCATCGTCACGCGCGAGTACAACTTCCTGCTCGGCCCCGACGAGACCCTGGCCGAGGGCATCGGCGACACTGCGCGGCATTTCGAGCAGGAGACCGCCGCCTACTGGCGCCACTGGAGCCAGCGCCTGCACATCCCGCTGGAGTGGCAGGACGCGGTCATCCGCGCGGCCATCACGCTCAAACTCTCGCTCTTCGAGGACACGGGCGCCATCGTCGCGGCGATGACCACCAGCATCCCCGAGGCACCGCACAGTGGTCGCAACTGGGACTACCGCTACTGCTGGCTGCGCGATGCTTTCTTCGTCGTGCGCGCGCTCAACAGCCTGTCCGAGGTCGGCACCCTGGAGGACTACTTGCGCTGGCTGTCCAACGTCGTGGCGCAAGCGCGCGGCGGGCACATCCAACCCCTGTTCGGCGTGGGCCTGGAACGCGAGCTGCCCGAGTCCACGCTCGACCATCTCCCCGGCTACCGCAGCATGGGGCCGGTGCGCGTGGGCAACCAGGCGGCCGAACACTTCCAGCACGACGTCTACGGCAACGTGGTGCTGGGCGCCGCCCAGGCCTTCCACGATGCGCGCCTGTTGCACCGCGCCGGCCTGGCCGAGTTCGAGCACCTCGAGGCCGTGGGCGAGCAGGCGGTGCGCGTGTTCGACCAGCCCGACGCCGGCATGTGGGAGCTGCGCACCCGCGCGCGCGTGCACACCTCCTCGGCCTTGATGTGCTGGGCCGCCTGCGACCGGCTGGCCAAGATCGCGCAGACCCTGCAGCTCAGCGATCGCGCGGGCTACTGGTCGATGCACGCCAAGCGGCTGCGCGAGCGCATCCTGGCCGAGAGCTGGAGCCAGGAGCGCCAGGCCTTCGTCGAAAGCTTCGGCGGACGCGACCTCGATGCCAGCGTGCTGCTGATGGCCGAGGTGAACTTCATCGACCCCAAGGACCCGCGCTTCATCGCCACCGTCGATGCGCTGGAAAAGCACCTGTGCGACGGCCCCTACATGCGACGCTACGAAGCCGCCGACGACTTCGGCAAGCCCGAGACCGCCTTCAACATCTGCAGCTTCTGGCGTATCGACGCGCTGGCGCGCATCGGCCGCAAGCCGCAGGCCCGCGAGATCTTCGAGGCCATGCTGGCCACGCGCAACCACCTGGGCCTGCTGTCGGAAGACACCCACGAACGCACCGGCGAGCTGTGGGGCAACTACCCGCAGACCTATTCGATGGTGGGCATCATCAACGGGGCGGTGCGACTGTCCGCCCCCTGGGATTCGGTCGTATGAGCCGTCTTGTGGTGGTGTCCAACCGCGTGGCCGACCCGCGCAAGAGTGCCGCGGGCGGCCTGGCCGTGGCGCTGGGCGAGGCCCTCAACGACACCGGGGGGCTGTGGTTCGGCTGGAGCGGGCGGATCGCCGAGCCCGGCCAGTCCGAAGGCGGCGGCCCGCAACTGCAACGCGTCGGGCGGGTCACGCTGGCCACGTTGGACCTCTCGCGCGAGGACCACGACAGCTACTACCTGGGCTACAGCAACGGCGTGCTCTGGCCGGTGTTTCACTACCGGCTCGATCTGGCCGACTTCGATGCCGGCTACATCGCGGGCTACCGCCGCGTGAACCGGCTGTTTGCGCAGAAGCTGATGACGCTGCTGCAGCCCGACGACGTGATCTGGGTGCACGACTACCACCTCATCCCGCTGGCGGCCGAGCTGCGCGCGATGGGCTGCACGCAACGCAACGGCTTCTTCCTGCACATCCCGCTGCCGCCGCCGCAGATGCTGGCAGCCATCCCGCAGCACGAGTGGCTGATCCGCGCCCTGTTCGCCTACGACCTCGTGGGTTTCCAGTCGAATGTGGACGTGCAGCACTTCTCGCGCTACGTGCGCAACGAGGCCGACGCCCAAGTGCTGGGCGCAGACCGCTACCGCGCTTTCGGCCGCACCACGGTGGCCCGAGCCTTTCCCATCGGCATCGATGTGGATGAGTTCATGCGTCTGACCCATGCGCGCGAAGCCTGTGAGACCTACGACACGATGCGAGAGCAATACTCGCGCCGACGGCTGCTGATCGGGGTAGATCGGCTCGACTACTCCAAAGGCATCCCGCACCGCGTGCGCGCCTTCCGCGAACTGCTCAAGCACTACCCCGAAAACCGCCACAGCGCCACGCTGATCCAGATCGCCTCGCCCACCCGCGAAAGCGTGGACGCCTATGCCGACATTCGCCACGAGCTCGAAGGCCTGTGTGGCGCGATCAACGGCGACTATGGCGACCTCGACTGGATGCCGGTGCGCTACATCCACCGCACCGTGGCGCGCAAGCGCATCCCCGGCCTGTGCCGTGCGGCTGACGTCGGCCTGGTCACCCCGCTGCGCGACGGGATGAACCTCGTGGCCAAGGAATACATCGCCGCGCAAAACGCCGACGATCCCGGCGTGCTGGTGCTTTCTCGCTTTGCCGGTGCCGCCGAGCAGTTGAAAGAGGCGCTCTTGGTGAACCCCTACGACGTACACGGCACGGCTGAGACCATTCAGCAGGCCCTGCGCATGCCGCTGGAAGAACGCCAGCGCCGCCACCAGGCCTTGCTCGCGCGCCTGCGCGAACACGATGTGCACTGGTGGCGCCGCAGCTTCCTCGACACCCTCGCCCAGTGCGGCGACTGACCTCGACCGAAAGGAATCCTCCCGCATGAACGAAGACCTGATCGCCAGCGCCGGCGCCCTGTGGAGCAGTCTGGGGCAGTACACCACCATCGCCGTGCGCATCACGATCATTGCCCTCGTCGCCTGGCTCGCTGTGGGCGTGCTGCACCGGGCCATTCGGCTTTTCCGCGAGCGCCTGACGGCGCGCATCGACGACCGCGAAGCCCTCAAGCGGGCCGAAACGCTCAGCCGGGTGTTCCGGTACATCGTCAGTGTGGTCATCACGCTCATCACGGCCATGCTCATCTTGTCGGAGCTCGGCGTGTCGGTCGCCCCCATCCTCGGCGCCGCCGGCGTGGTGGGTCTGGCCATCGGCTTTGGCGCGCAAAGCCTGGTCAAGGACTACTTCACCGGCTTCTTCATCCTGCTGGAAAACCAGATCCGCCAAGGCGACGTGGTCCAGCTGGGCAGCCACGCCGGCGTGGTCGAGGAAGTGACCCTGCGCTTCGTGCAACTGCGCGACTACAGCGGCAATGTGCATTTCATCCCCAACGGCACCATCTCCACCGTGACCAACATGACTCGCGGCTATGCCAACGCGGTGATGGACATCGGCGTGGCCTACCGCGAGGACGTGGACCAAGTCATGGCCGTGATGCACGAAGTCGCCGAGCAGATGCGCCAAGACGAGACCTACGGCCCGCGCATCCTGGGCGACCTGGAGATGGCGGGCGTGGACCAATGGGCCGACTCGGCCGTGGTGATCCGCTGCCGGCTGCGCTGCGTGCCCATCGAGCAATGGGGCGTGCGCCGCGAATACCTGCGCCGCCTGAAAAAGGCCTTCGATCAGGCCGGCATCGAGATCCCCTACCCGCACCTCACCGTCTATGCGGGCCAGGCCAAGGATGGCAGCGCCCCACCCTGGCCGCTGCAGATTCGACCGACCGACGCCCCCGCCGGCCTGCGCGGCTGAGCGCGCAGCCTCACCAACGGGTGTCCGCGGGGAACGAATAGGCGTCCTCGTGCACCAGCAGGGGGGCTTGGGCGGCCGCCACGAAGGCCTGGTCGTCCAAGACCAGGCCGAGTCGGCGGACCTGGTCGTCCAGCGCGCACAGCCGGGCCTCCAGCGCCAACAGCCAAGCCGAGGGCCGCGCCGGGAACAGCGAGGACAGGGCCAGCAGCCGCTGGCTCCAAGGCAGCCGGGGTGCCTGCGAGTCGTACAACACACGCCAGGCCCGGGCCAGCTCATCGGCGCCCACCGCCCACTGCCCCAGGCTCTGGCGGATCAGGGACGATGACGAGGCACTCGACGGGAGCGTTGTCATGGATCTTCAGGCCATCGGTTGGGCCGGGCACCATAAAGCCCCCCATTGTGGACATCGATCCGCGGCGATCACTCGGGTTTACCCTTGACCCCCCCTTTGGGGGGAGCGCGTCCGAGACCGGGCTCACGGGCCGGCCCGGTCAACCCTGCCTGAGTGACGGCCACCGGACCCGCCTAAAATTGGCGGTTTGCCCGCGTGGCCGGCATCGCGCTCCGTGGTGTGGGGCCGGGCGCGGGGGCGCGCCCGCGGAGACTGCCCATGCTCTATCCCCAGGAATTCGACGTCATCGTCGTCGGTGGCGGCCATGCCGGCACCGAGGCGGCACTGGCGGCCGCCCGCATGGGCTGCGCCACCTTGCTGCTGACCCACAACATCGAGACGCTGGGTCAGATGAGCTGCAACCCCTCCATCGGCGGCATCGGCAAAGGCCACCTGGTCAAAGAGGTCGATGCCCTGGGCGGGGCGATGGCCGCGGCCACCGACGAGTCTGGCATCCAGTTCCGTATTCTCAACAACTCCAAGGGGCCGGCGGTGCGCGCCACCCGCGCCCAGGCCGACCGCATGCTGTACAAGGCGGCCATCCGCCGCCGACTGGAGAACCAGCCGAACCTCTGGCTCTTTCAACAAGCCGTCGACGACCTGATGGTCGAAGGGGACCGTGTGGTGGGCGCAGTGACGCAAGTGGGCGTGCGCTTTCGCGGCCGAACCGTGGTGCTCACGGCCGGCACCTTTCTGGACGGGCGCATCCATGTGGGCCTGCAAAACTACAGCGCCGGCCGCGCCGGTGACCCGCCGGCCGTCTCGCTGTCGGCCCGGCTGAAGGAGTTGAAGCTGCCACAGGGTCGCTTGAAGACCGGCACGCCACCGCGCATCGACGGCCGTTCCATCGATTTTTCCAAGCTCATCGAGCAACCCGGGGATCTCGACCCCGTGCCGGTGTTCAGCTTTCTGGGCGACGCCTCGCAGCATCCGCGTCAGGTGCCGTGCTGGATCACCCACACCAACGAGCGCACCCACGAGATCATCCGCTCCGGCTTCGATCGCAGCCCGATGTTCACCGGCGTCATCGAGGGCGTGGGCCCACGCTATTGCCCTAGCATCGAGGACAAGATCAACCGCTTCGCCGACAAGACCTCGCACCAGATCTTCTTGGAACCCGAAGGCCTCACGACGAACGAGTTCTACCCCAACGGCATCTCGACCTCCCTGCCCTTCGACATCCAGCTGGCCGCCGTGCGCTCCATGCCTGGGCTGGAGAACGCCCATATCCTGCGGCCAGGCTACGCGATCGAGTACGACTATTTCGACCCCCGTGAGCTGAAGCCCAGCTTCGAGACCCGCGCCATTGGCGGCTTGTTCTTCGCCGGTCAGATCAATGGCACCACCGGCTACGAGGAGGCCGCCGCCCAAGGGCTGTACGCTGGCCTCAACGCCGCTCTGCAAGCGCAGGGCCGCGAACCCTGGGTGCCCCGTCGCGACCAGGCCTACCTCGGGGTGTTGGTCGACGACCTCGTCACCAAGGGGGTGTCCGAGCCCTACCGCATGTTCACCAGCCGAGCCGAATTCCGGCTGCAATTGCGCGAGGACAACGCCGACCTGCGCCTCACCGAGATCGGTCGGCAGCTCGGTTTGGTCGACGATGCCCGCTGGGACGCTTTCAACCGCAAGCGCGATGCGGTTTCACGTGAAACCGAACGCCTGAAATCCACCTGGGTGAATCCCCAGATCCTGCCCGCCAGCGACGCCGAGCGCCTGGTCGGCAAGGCCTTGGAGCACGAGTACAGCCTCTGCGACCTCCTGCGCCGGCCCGGTGTGAGCTTCGACACCCTGGTCGAGGTGGCCGCGATCGCCAAGCCCGAGGCCGGTGTTTCACGTGAAACGCTGCGCGCCGAACTCGGCGAGGCTCTGGCCGACGCGGTGATCGAGCAGGTGGAGATCAGCGTCAAGTACGCCGGCTACATCGACAAGCAGAACGAGGAAGTGCAGCGGGCACTGGCCTACGAACACCTCAAGCTGCCGCCCGATCTGGACTACACCCAGGTCACGGCGCTGAGCCACGAGGTACGCCAAAAGCTCAGCAAGCATCGGCCCGAGACCCTGGGCCAGGCCTCCCGGATCTCGGGGATCACGCCGGCAGCGATCTCGCTGTTGCTGATTCATCTGAAGAAGGGGCGGGTCAAGGGGTTTGGGGAGGAGCGGGCGGCCTGAAGGCTCAGCCCGCGTCTCGGGACGGCAGCTACCTTTCAGCATGGCCGGGTCCCGGCCCGGCAGCCGGGTAACTTTCATTTGCTGGCCCAAATGAAAGTCACCAAAGCAAAGGGCCTGAATGCAACACCATTCGATGTCGACCGTTGAGCTTCGGACGCGCGGTCCGGCGGGCGGCTGATGACCGACGAGGCGGCTTGGGCCTTCAGAGCGCTTGGGAAGGGCTTGGACGCGCCAGTGTTCGATCCGCCTTGGCGGTGACCAACCGCCCACCGGACTGTGCATCCGGAGCGCGCAGAACGAACCGCATGGTTTTGTATTTGAGGCCCTCTTCTTTGGCGACTTTCTTCTGGGCCAACAGAAGAAAGTTACCCGCCCGCCGGGGCGGGACCCGGCACGGGTGAACGGCAACCGTCGCCACACCACCGCCACTCAGGCACACTCACAAGCCCCATGAAACCCACCCTCCAATCCGGCCTCACCCAGCTCGGCCTCCCTCTGAGCCCGACGCAAGTCGACCTCCTCCTCGCCTACCAGGCCCTCATCGCCAAATGGAACCGCGTCTACAACCTCACCGCCGTCCGCAGCCCCGAGGAGATGCTGACCCACCACCTCCTCGACAGCCTCGCGGTGGTCCCTGCACTCGCAGCCCGCTTCGCTAAGCAGCCCTTCAAGCTGCTCGACGTCGGCGCCGGCGCCGGGCTGCCGGGCGTGGTCATTGCCATCGCCCTGCCGCAGGCCCAGGTCATCTGCGTGGACACGGTCGCCAAGAAGGCGAGCTTCATCCGCCAGGTCGCGGCCGAACTGGGCTTGAAACACCTCCGCGCGGAACACGCCCGAGTCGAAGCGCTGCCACCCCAGCAGGCCGATGTGGTCACCTCACGGGCCTTTGCCTCGCTGGCCGACTTCGTCGCCCTGACCCGCCAGCACCTGCGCCCCGACGGTGTCTGGATGGCCATGAAAGGCAAGCCCCCGGAGGCAGAGACCGCCGACTTGCCGGATGATGTCGAGGTGTTTCACGTGGAACCGTTGACCGTGCCCGGCCTGGACGCAGAGCGTTGCCTGGTCTGGATGCGCCCACGCTCAACCGATACCCCTTCTCCCACCGGAGCCCCCTGATGTTCGGCATCTCCGACTTCGGCGCCTACTGCGCCGCGATCCTCGTTTTCCTGGCCCTGCCCGGCCCCGGCACCTTTGCCTTGCTCACGGCCACCGGCAAGGGCGGCTTCCGCGCCGGGGCTGCCGCGACCGCCGGGCTGATCGTGGGCGACCAGATCCTGCTGTGGCTGGCCGTGGCCGGCGTGGCCGCGCTCCTGACCACCCACCCCAGCGTCTTCCAGGCGGTGCAGTACGCCGGCGCCGCCTACCTCTGCTGGATCGGCCTCAAACTGCTGCGCGCCAAGGACGGTGCGAAC
>NZ_JBKBSL010000066.1:0-5556 GCF_046291045.1 Caldimonas sp.
GTGCCGCTGCCGCCCTACATCACGCATGCCGACAGCGAGGACGACGCACGCCGCTACCAAACGGTGTTCGCC
Source organism: Caldimonas sp. (assembly GCF_046291045.1). Lineage (GTDB taxonomy): Bacteria > Pseudomonadota > Gammaproteobacteria > Burkholderiales > Burkholderiaceae_C > Caldimonas. The sequence continues at coordinate 73 of NZ_JBKBSL010000066.1, forward strand.
GCCAAGCCCGGGGCCGTGGCGGCCCCCACCGCGGCGCTGCACTTCGATGACGGTGTGCTGGCAGCGCTGCGTGAACGCGGCATCGGCACCGCCCAGGTGACCCTGCACGTGGGTGCGGGCACCTTCCAGCCGGTGCGCACCGAGAACCTGGCCGAGCACAAGATGCACAGCGAATGGTTCGAGGTCAGCGCCAACACGGTGGCGGCCATCGAACGCACCCGCGCCGCGGGCGGACGCATCGTGGCCGTGGGCACCACCACGCTGCGGGCGCTGGAGTCGGCGGCCGTCTCGGGCTCGCTCGAGGCCGGCAGCCGCGACACCGACCTCTTCATCACCCCGGGCTTCACATTCCGGGTGGTGGATGTGCTCATCACCAACTTCCACTTGCCCAAAAGCACGCTGATGATGCTGGTGAGCGCCTTTGCAGGCTATGAGCACATCATGACGCTGTACCGGCACGCGATCGAACAACGCTATCGTTTCTTCAGCTACGGGGATGCGATGCTGCTGACCCGCGCCCCGGCTCACGATTGAAAGACCTGGCATGACCACCTCCCCCCTCCCCCGCGGCCTGCAATTCGAGGTCCTGAAGACCGAAGGCCATGCGCGCCGCGGCCGGCTCACGCTCAACCATGGCGTGGTCGAGACGCCGATCTTCATGCCGGTGGGCACCTACGGCACCGTCAAGGGCGTGATGCCGCGCTCGCTGGAGGAGATGGGCGCCCAGATCATCCTGGGCAACACCTTCCACCTGTGGCTGCGCCCGGGGCTGGACGTCATTCGCCAGTTCGGCGGCCTGCACCGCTTCGAGGGCTGGACGAAACCCATCCTCACCGACAGCGGCGGCTTCCAGGTGTGGTCGCTGGGCGAGATGCGGAAAATCTCCGAGGAAGGCGTGCGCTTCGCCTCGCCGGTGAACGGCGACAAGCTCTTCCTCACGCCCGAGGTGAGCATGCAGGTGCAGCATGCGCTCGACAGCGACATCGTGATGCAGTTCGACGAGTGCACCCCCTACGAGACCAAGGGCCACATCACCACCGAACGCGAGGCGCGCGCCTCGATGGAGCTGAGCCTGCGCTGGGCGAAGCGCTGCCTGACGGAGTTCGAGCGCCTGGGCAACCGCAATGCGCTCTTCGGCATCGTGCAAGGCGGCATGTTCACCGCGTTGCGTGATGCTTCGCTCGCCGGCCTGGAGGCGCTGGACCTGCCCGGCATTGCCGTGGGCGGCCTGAGCGTGGGCGAGCCCAAGGACGAGATGCTGCGCGTGCTCTCGCACGTCGGCCCGCGCTTGCCGGCCCACAAGCCGCATTACCTCATGGGCGTGGGCACGCCCGAGGACCTGGTGGAAGGCGTGGCCTGGGGCATCGACATGTTCGACTGCGTGATGCCCACGCGCAATGCGCGCAACGGCCATCTCTTCACCCGCTTTGGCGACCTGCGGCTGCGCAATGCACGCTACAAGAGCGACGAACGCCCCATCGACGAGACCTGCCGCTGCTACACCTGCACGAACTTCAGCCGCGCCTACCTGCACCACCTCGACCGCTGCGGCGAGATGCTCGGCCCCATGCTCACCAGCATCCACAACCTGCACTACTACCTGAACCTGATGCGCGAGGTGCGCGAGGCCCTGGACGCCGGCCAGTTCGAGGCCTTCCGCCGGCGCTTCCGCGCCGACCGGCAGCGCGGGGTCTGATCACACCGTGTGCTGCTCGAGCAGGTAGCTCGCGCCATCGTACTGCGCCAGCACCTCGGTGAGCCAGGGCAGCACCTCGGCAAGCGTGTCGTGCAGCACCCAGGGCGGGTTGATCACGAACAGGCCGCTGCCCAGCAGGCCGAAGCCCGCTTCCACCGGGCGGGCCACCGTCATGCGCACGTGCAGCCAGCCCTTGGGCGCCACGCCCTTGAGCCGCTGGGGCAGTTGCTGCGACTCCAGTCGCTGCAACTGCGGATACCACACCATGTAGACCCCTTCGGCAAAGCGCTGCACGGCCTCGCGCAGCGCCGCAACCACCCGGCCATAGTCGGCCTTCAGCTCGTAGGGCGGGTCCATCAGCACGGCAGCGCGGCGCGAGGGCGGCGGCAACTGGCTCTTCAGCGCCGCAAAGCCGTCGACCGCGTGCACCTCGGTGTGTGGCTGGCCGCCGAAGCTGCGCAGGAGCAGCCGGTGGTCCGTGGGATGCAGCTCGTACAAACGCAAGCGGTCCTGCGGGCGCATCAGGGCGCGCGCAAACGCCGGCGAGCCGGGATAGTGCTTGAGCACGCCGCCGGGGTTGTGCTGCCGCACGATCTCGACGTAGTCGTCCACGGCCGGCGGCAGGTCGTCGCGCTCCACCAGGCGGCCGATGCCGTCGAGGTATTCGGCATGCTGCTGGGCATGGCGGCTGTGCAGGTCGTAGCCGCCGGCACCCGCATGGGTGTCGATCAGCCAGTAAGGCTTGTCCTTTTCACCGAGGTAGCGCAGCACCTGGGTGAGCACCAGGTGCTTGAGGACGTCGGCATGGTTGCCCGCGTGGAAGGCATGGCGGTAGGCGAGCATGGTGGTGTGAGGCCGGCAAAGGCCCCACTGTAGCGTCAGCCGCCCCCCGAGGAAACGGCGGGAGGGTCAGAGGATGCCGCGCGCCTTCAGGGCGGCCAGTTGTCCTTCACTGAGCCCCACCTCGCGCAGCACGGCCTCGGTGTCTTCGCCCAGCGTGGGCGCGCGGCGCGTGATGGCGCCCGGCGTGCGCGAGAGCTTGGGCACGATGCCTGGCACCTCCAGCCTCAGGCCGTCGGCCGTGGTGATGGATTCGATCATGCCGCGCGCACGGTAGTGCGGGTCTTCGGCGATGTCGCGGGCGGTGTAGATGCGACCGGCGGGCACCTGGGCGGCGTTCAGCACGTCGAGCACCTCGGCCACCGTGCGCGCCGCCGTCCAGGCGCCGATGGCCGCGTCGATCTCGGCCACGCGCTTGACGCGGCCCACGTTGTCGGCCAGCGTGGGGTCCTGGCCCAGGTCGTCGCGGCCGATGGCGCCCATCAGGCGCTTGAAGATCGAGTCGCCGTTGCCGGCCACCAGCACCCAGCCGTCGGCGCAGGCGTAGGCGTTGCTGGGTGCGATGCCGGGCAGGGCCGAGCCGGCCGGCTCGCGCACCACGCCGAAGGCGCTGTACTCGGGCAGCAGGCTTTCCATCACGTTGAAGACACTCTCGTACAGGGCCACGTCGACCACCTGGCCGCGGCCCGAGCGATGCCGCTCCTGCAGCGCCATCAGCACACCGATCACGCCGTGCAGCGAGGCCAGGGTGTCGCCAATGCTCACGCCCACGCGCACCGGCACGCGGCCGGGTTCGGCGGTGAGGTGGCGCAAGCCCCCCATGGCCTCGGCCACCACGCCGAAGCCGGGGCGGTCCTTGTAGGGGCCGCTCTGGCCATAGCCGCTGATGCGCAACATGACGAGACCCGGGTTGGTGCGCGAGAGTTCGTCGTAGCCCAGACCCCACTTTTCCATCGTGCCGGGCTTGAAGTTCTCGATCAGCACGTCGGCCTCGTCGGCCAGGCGGCGCACGATGTCGCGGTCGGCCGGCTCGCGCAGATCGAGCACCACGCTCTTCTTGTTGCGCGACTGCACCTGCCACCACACGCTGGTGCCGTTGTGCAGAAGGCGCCACTGGCGCAGCGGATCCCCCATGCCCGGGGGCTCGATCTTGATCACCTCGGCGCCGAAGTCAGCCAGCGTCTTGGCAGCGAAGGGGCCGGCGATGAGCTGGCCGAGTTCGAGAACCTTGAGACCGGCCAGCGGGCCGGTGGGGGCGGGGGAGGTCGTGTTCATCGGGAAGCGGGTGAGGTGATCGTGGGCATGCCACGCTCGCGCAGGTCGGCGCAATGGTCGCGCGAGGCCTGGGCTGCGGCCTCGCGCGCATCGTCGAAGCCTGCGGGCGGAATGGCGCCCGCGGGCACGAAAGCCGTGGTGCGCACCGTCAGGGCGGGTGCGTGACGGGGCAGGTGCAGCGGCACGCCGGTCAGGCGCGAGGCGTGCACCGCCCCGGCGAGCAGCAGCACCACCGCATCGGGCGGCGCGCCGTGCGATGCGGCTGCGATCGTGGCGGCCAAAGCGTCGTCGCGGGCGATCTGCATGCGCGCCATCGCGGGCAGTTGCGCCTCGGGCACCAGGCCGCAGTGGCCGTCGCGCACGGCGTCCACCAGCCGCTGGCGGGCTGCGGCCGGCACGAGGTCGTCCCACCCGGCCTGGCCCGTGGCGGCACGCAGCTCGGCACGCGGCAGGTTGCCGCCGTGCACCGGCACCCCTGCACGCACCGCCGCCATCACGACCGGGCCGTACACGGCCCAGGGCCAGCCGGGCTCATGCCAGGCCAGGGCCTCGCGCACCTGCGCTTCGCCCGCGTCGGGCGGCAGGCCGCGGGTGTGGCGGTCGCGTTCGGCCATTTCCAGCACCAGGGCCTGTAGGCGGCCTTGAGCGGCCAGCTCGCTGACGAGCTGCGCCGCCTGGCGCTGATGATCGGGCTGGTCGTGCAGTTCGCCCAGCAGCCAGGCGGTCTGGGCCGCGGCCGCCGCACACCCGCCCATCCACAAGGCCACGAGGAGTTGCTTCATGCCGGCATCTTAGAGCCCACGCCGGCCATGGCGCGGCGCAAGGCGTCGATCGCAAAGCGCACCTTGGCGGGCTGGGCGTCGCGCTGCGGCGTAAGCGCGTACATGCCCAGCGGCGGCGGGCGCCAGTGCGTCAACAGGGGCACGAGGCGACCGGCTTTCAGCGAGTCTTCCACGTCGAGCTCGCCCATCACCGCCAGGCCCAGGCCGGCCTCGCACATCTGCTGCAGCGACAGCTGGTTGTTGCTGGTCACCCGCGCCTCCACCCGCAGGCGCTCCACCGCCCCGCCGGGGCCGTGCAGCTCCAGCACCGCCCCCAGGCTGCCGCCGGCCGTGCGCAGCCAGTCGTGGGCCAGCAGCTCGGCCGGCGCGGTGGGCACGCCGCGTGCGGCCAGGTAGGCCGGGGCGGCGCACACGGTCAGGCGCATCTCGCCCAGGCGGTGCGCCACCCAGGTGGAGTCAGGCAGGCGGCCGAAGCGGATGGCCAGGTCGATGCGCTGCTCGACCAGGTCGATCAGGGTGTCGTCCACTTGCAGGTGCAGCCTCAGCCCGGGGTTGGCCGCCAGCAGCGGCGCCAGCGCCGGCCCCAGGTGGCGCGCAAAACCCACTGGCGAGGACACCCGCAATTCGCCCACCGGCGCGTCGCGCATCTGCGCGAGCTGCTCGCCGGCACCGCGCGCGGCGGCCAGCATCGCGGCACAGCCTTCATGGAAACGCTCGCCGGCCACGGTGAGGCGCAGCTTGCGCGTGGAGCGTGTGAGCAGGGTCACGCCCATGTCGCGTTCGAGCTGGCGCACCTGCTGGCTCACGGCCGAGGCGGTGGTACCCAGCGCCCGCGCCGCGCCGTTCATCGAGCCCTGCTCGACCACGGTGGCAAACACCGCCATGCGCTTG
>NZ_JBKBSL010000026.1:0-45867 GCF_046291045.1 Caldimonas sp.
AGGCCATGCGGTGCAGCCCGTGGGGATCCAGGCATTGCACGAAATCAAGGCGCGGCTGCGTCATCGGTGCCTTCCTCTCTGATAATCCAGGGGCTTGTCGCCAATTCTCCCTGAACCTTAGCAAAGAGGACTCCATATGTTGAAAGGCAAGACCGCCCTGGTCACCGGTTCGACCAGCGGGATCGGCTTGGGGGTGGCCCTGGCGCTGGCGCGCCAAGGTGCCGACGTGGTACTCAATGGTTTCGGTGACGTCGAGGCGGCCAAGGCCGAGCTGGCCAAGACCGGCGTGCGCGTGGGTTACCATGACGCCGACATGAGCCAGCCGGCGCAGATCGCCGAGCTGATGGCCTATGCCGCCCAGGAATTCGGCGGCGTGGACATCCTGGTCAACAATGCCGGCATCCAGCACGTGGCCCCGGTGGAAGACTTCCCGCCCGAGAAGTGGGACGCCATCATCGCCATCAACCTCAGTTCGGCCTTCCACACCACGCGTGCGGCCCTGCCGACGATGAAGCAGCGCAATTGGGGCCGCGTGATCAACATCGCTTCTGCCCATGGCTTGGTCGCATCGGCACAGAAGTCGGCTTATGTCGCGTCCAAGCACGGCATCGTGGGTTTCACCAAGGCCGTGGCGCTGGAGACCGCCACCACCGGGGTGACGGTCAATGCGATCTGCCCAGGCTGGGTGCTCACCCCCTTGGTGCAAAAACAGATCGACGCCCGTGCCGTCCAGGGCGGTATCAGCGTGGAGCAGGCCCAGCGCGAGCTGCTGGGCGAGAAGCAGCCTTCGCTGCAATTCACCACGCCCGAGCAACTGGGCGCGCTGGCCGTGTTCCTGTGTTCCCCCGCCGCCGACAACGTCCGTGGCGTGGCCTGGAATGTGGACGGTGGCTGGGTGGCTCAGTAAACAAGGGTCGGCGCCTAGGGTTTCAGCGCCACGCTGCCGCTGACTGTCACTGTCACGAGTGCCTTGCCGGCCTCCACCGGCAGGGGGGCGGCCTCGGCGGTCATCACGTCGGCTTTGGCGCGCATCATCAAGGGCACGGGGGTCAGGCCCGGCTCTTGGGTCGAGACGTTCACCTCGCGCAGTTCATAGCCGCCGAATCCGAAGAGTTTGGCCAGTTCCTGAGCCTTGGCACGGTACTGGGCCACGGCCTGGGCTTGCACGGCGGCCTCGTGCTTGTCGCGAGCCTGGCGCGACAAACCCTGTGACACGCGTGCCACGCTCAGCGTCTGGATGCGTGCGGCCGCCTGGGTGATGCGCGGCACGTCGGTGCCTTCGAGCACGATCTCGGCCGTGCCCTGCCAGCCCGAGATCCGCCCCTGGCTGGCATGGCGCGGATAGATCGAGAAGTTGCCGGTGCGCACCTCCATCGCTCCGGGCTGCGCGGCAGGCCGGGCTACCGCCAAGGCCGCCTCCACGGCCTGCTGCAGGGCTTTCTGGACCGCGGCGGCATCACCCGCTTCCCGCGTGGTGTTCAGCGTCAGGCTCAGAAAGTCGTGCGGGACTTCTACACTGGCGCTGGCGGCAAAACTCACCACGTTGTTCACTGCGTTGGCCGCTGGCTGGGCCAAGACGGTGGGGGCCGCCACGGCGGCGGCAAGGCAAAGACCGGACAGTACGAGGCGTCGCTTCATGGGGTCCTTTCCAACGGTGTCGACAGGATTGGCGTGACAGGCTAACGCAGGCCTGCGTCGCGACGACGACGCCCGCAGCCGTCTTTGCTCTGGCTTGACAAGCGCTTCACATAGGTTCACACATGAGGGATTGCGGCGGCGAACCCTAGTGGCAATATTTGTAACACTTGGTCAAAACGACCGTTTCGAGCCGTTGCTCAGCCGCACAATCCCGCGCTGTTACAAATCCGGGAGTCCCAGATGACTACAGCCCCTCAGACGCCCCCGCCTCGCCCCGATCAGATTGTGGTGGTGGACGACGATGCCCGCATCCGCGATCTGCTGCGCCGCTATCTCACACAGGAAGGTTTCGAAGTCTTCTTGGCCGAAGATGCCAAGGCTCTGAACCGGGTACTGACCCGCGAGACCGTCGACCTGATCGTCCTCGACCTGATGCTGCCCGGCGAGGACGGACTGTCCATCTGCCGTCGGTTGCGCTCGGCCAACGACCAGACGCCCATCATCATGCTCACGGCCAAAGTCGAGGACGTCGATCGCATCGTGGGCCTGGAGGTGGGAGCCGACGACTACTTGCCCAAGCCCTTCAACCCGCGCGAGCTGCTGGCACGCATCCATGCGGTGCTGCGCCGCCGGCCGGCGATGGAGGCTCCGGGCGCTCCCACCAAGGAGCCGCAAACCGTGGTATTCGGCCCCTTCGAGTTCGACCTTGCCCAGCGTCGCCTGACCAAAGACGGCGAGGCCATCCCGCTGACCACGGGCGAGTACTCCATGCTCAAGGCTCTGGTGCGCCACCCGCGTCAGCCGCTGTCACGCGACAAGCTGGCGCAACTGGCTCGGGGTCGGGAATTCGAGCCTTTCGACCGCAGCTTGGACGTGCAGATCTCGCGCCTGCGCAAGATGATCGAGCCCGACCCGGCCCAGCCCCGCTACATCCAGACGGTGTGGGGCGTCGGCTATGTCTTCGTGCCCGATGGGACGACTTAAAAGCCTGTCCGGCCGGACGCTGCGCGCCAGACCCCCGGGTCTGGCGTTTTTTCTTCAACGATGACCCAGTCTCGCGCCAGCGGCGCGGCATACTGCGGGGCGTTCCGAGCCTCCGCCTAGTCCGACGAGCCCCGATGGTCCGCAAGCGTTTTACCCTGAGCCTGTTCTGGCGCACCTTCATGCTGCTGGGAGCCTTGCTGGGATTCGGCATCTTCGCCTGGGTGCAGACCTTCCGCGCCCTCGAGTTCGAACCGCGGGCCGTGCAGGCGGCCCAGCAACTGGCCAGTCTGGTGAACCTTTCGCGGGTGGCGCTGCGCTACACCGACAGCATCAACCGCGTCACCCTGCTCAAGACCATCACTGAGCAGGAGGCCATTCGCGTCCAGCCCCGCGAGCCGGGCGACGCCTATGTGCCCTTCGACACCGACCGCTTCTCGCGGCGCATCGCTGAGGAATTGCGCACCCGGTTGGGTCCCACCACCGTGGTGGCCGCCAGCGTGAACGGACGGCCGGGCCTGTGGATCGACTTCGCCATCGAGACCGACCGCTACTGGCTGCAGGCCGACCCGCAACGCCTGGAGCCGGTCACCGGCAAGACTTGGTTCGTTTGGGTGGGCATCGCGCTACTGGCCACCGTGGTCGGCTCGGCCACCGTGGCGAGGCTGATCAACCAGCCCTTGCGCCAGCTCTCTTTCGCCGCCAGCCGCATCCGCGAAGGCGAGTACGAGTCCCGTCTGGACGAGAACACCATGACCAGCGAGATCCGCGAGGTCAACCAAGGATTCAACCGCATGGCCCGCGAGCTGGCCAAGGTGGAGGAAGACCGTGCCGTGATGCTGGCCGGCATCTCGCACGACCTGCGCACGCCGCTGGCGAGGTTGCGCCTGGAAGTCGAGATGAGCGTGCAGGACGAGGAGGCCCGTCGCTACATGGCCGCCGACATCGACCAGCTCGATGCCATCATCGACAAGTTCATGGACTATGCCCGCCCCAGCGAAGTCAAGCTGGTGCCGGTGCACCTGTCGGGGGTGATCGACCGGGCCGCGGGCGCTTTCCGCGACACCAGCCAGATCCGCATCGAGTCGCGTGTGGCCATCGACACCATGGTGCTGGCCGACGAAACCGAGCTGGGCCGCGTGATCGGTAACCTCTTCGAGAATGCGCGCCGCTATGGACGCAGCAGCGACACCGGCGTCGCCTTCGTGCAAGTCACTTATGCGCGCACCGGCCCGTGGGTAATCATCAGCGTGCGCGACCACGGCCCGGGCGTCTCGCCCGAGAAGCTGCCCCAGCTCACCACGCCCTTCTTCCGCGGCGACGCGGCTCGTACCGCCGCCACCGGCGCCGGCCTGGGCCTGGCCATCGTCGAAAAGACGATCATTCGCATGGGCGGCACCTTCGAGCTGAGCAATGCGACGCCGCCCGACACGGGGCTCATCGCCCGCATCCGGCTGCGCAAAGCCCCCTGATCAGGCGCGCCGAAGCAGGCACACCGCGCGCGCTTCGATCGATTCCTGCCGGCCCACCGGCCCGAGCTTCTCGGCTGTCTTGGCCTTCACGTTCACTTGATCCACCTCGCAGCCCAGGGTCGCCGCAATGCGTTCGCGCATGGCTGGAATGTACGGTGCCATCTTGGGCGCTTGGGCCACGATGGTGGCATCGAGATTGATGAGCTCATAGCCGCGCTCGCGCACCCGGCGCATCGCCTCGGCCAGCAGCACCGAGGAATCGGCGCCACGAAAGCGCTCGTCGGTATCGGGGAAGTGGCGGCCGATGTCGCCCAGGGCCGCTGCGCCCAGCAGCGCGTCGGTAATGGCATGCAGCAAGGCGTCTGCGTCAGAGTGCCCCTGCAGGCCGAGGGAGTGCGGAATCTCCACGCCGCCGAGGATGAGCTTGCGGCCGGCCGTCAGCGCGTGCGTGTCCCAGCCTTCTCCAATGCGGATGTCCATCAGCGTGTCCTCAGCAGGCGTTCGGCCAGGACGAAGTCCTGGGGATAGGTGATCTTGAAGTTCTCCAGCGCGCCTTGCACCAGCTTGGGCCGGTGGCCCAGGGCCTCGATGGCGCTGGCCTCGTCGGTGACGGCCTCGCCCGCGTGCGCCAGCGCGCTCTGGAGCAGGCCCAGGCGGAACATCTGCGGCGTCTGGGCCTGCCACTTGGCGCGGCGGTCCAGTGTGCCCGCGGCGCGGCCCTCGATCTCTTCCTTGAGCGTGTCGGCCACCGGCAGGGCCAGCAGGCCGCCCACCTCGTCGTCAAAGCAGGCGTCGATCAGGGTCTCGACCCACTCGGGGCGCAGCAGGCAGCGAGCGGCGTCATGCACCAGCACCCAGTCGTGCGGCTGGACGCCGCGCTCGCGCAGTGCGGTCAGGCCGGCCGCCACCGACGCCGCCCGGCTGGGCCCACCCACGCGGGCGACCCAGCCCCGATAGCCTGGAGCCGCTTGCTCGAACTGCGTGTCCTCGGGGGCCAGCACCACCAACGTGCCGGTCAGCCTCGGCACGGCGGCCAAGGCGGACAGCGTGTGCGCCACCACGCAGCGTCCGGCAAGCATCTCATACTGCTTGGGGCCGGGTGCCCCGGCGCGGGCACCCACCCCTGCGCAGGGAACCAGCGCATAGCAGCGGGGAGCCTCGAAGGAGATCTGCATGAAGGGCCGGGCAGCAGGGAAGCGGATTCTATAATCCGGACGATCGTTCGCCCCGAGGGAGCGCCCTATCGGGGCGATTTGCTTTTGCCTGGCCGTCCCTCATGCAGATCCCGTCCCTGTCTCCCGGCAAGCGCTACACCCTGCCTCGGCCGCCGGGCTCGGCCGATGCCTTGCTGCTTGCGCGTTTTGCCCGTGAACAGACACAGGCCGGGCACCTGACGGCCGTCGTCACCGCCGAGCCTGCCGATGCGCAGCGGCTGCACGACGAGTTGGCCTTTTTCGACCCGGCCCTGCGCTGCGCGGTGTTCCCCGACTGGGAGACCCTGCCCTACGACACCTTCTCGCCCCACCAGGACCTCATCTCCGAGCGCCTGGCCACGCTGTGGCGGGTGTTGCGCCGGGACGTGGATGTGGTGCTGCTGCCGGCCACCACGGCCCTGGTGCGCCTGGCGCCGCCGTCGTTCCTGGCCGCCTACACCTTCCACTTCAAGCAGAAAGAACGGCTGGACGAAGCCTCGCTGAAGGCCCAGCTCGTGCTGGCCGGCTACACCCACGTGAGTCAGGTTGTGTCGCCGGGCGAATACGCCGTGCGCGGCGGGCTGATCGACCTCTTCCCGATGGGCTCGCCGGTACCGTATCGCGTGGACCTCTTCGGCGACGAGGTTGACTCCATTCGTACCTTCGACCCTGACAGCCAGCGCAGCCTCTACCCAGTGCCCGAGGTACGCCTGCTGCCCGGGCGCGAGTTCCCGATGGACGAGGACGCTCGCGCGAAATTCCGCGCCCGCTGGCGCGAGCGCATCGAGGGCGACCCGAGCAAGGCGCGGGTGTACAAGGACATCGGCAACGGCATCGCCTCCGCCGGCATCGAGTACTACCTGCCGCTGTTCTTCGACGAGACGGCCACGATCTTCCAGTACCTGGGCGAGGCGGCCGTCCTCGCCCTGCATGGCGAGATCGATGAGGCCCTGAAGCGCTTTTGGACCGACACCCGCGAGCGCCACCGATTCTTGCAGCACGACCCCGAACGACCGCTGCTGCCGCCCGAAGACCTCTTCCTGCGACCGGAAGACTTCTTCAGTCTGGCCAATGCCCATGCCCAACTCGCGCTGCGCGGCACGCAGCCCGTGGACTGGGCCCGCCCCCTGCCCGACCTCTCGGCCGAACGCGGCGCCCCCGAGCCGCTCAAGCGGCTGCAGTTGCACGTGGGCACCACGCCGCACCGCGTGCTGATCGTGGCCGAATCGCCCGGCCGCCGCGAAAGCCTGCTGGAGCTGCTGCGCGACAACAAGATCGAGCCGCCCACGGTGGACACGCTGGCCGCCTTCGAGGCGGGCAACGCTCATTTTGCGATCACCGTGGCCCCACTGGCCGGCGGCTTTCACTGGGTGCGCCCCGAGCCCGCCCCGGCCATCCAGTTCGTCACCGAGACCGAACTCTTCGCCGTGGCGCCCACGGCACGGCGTCGGCGCAAACAGGAACAGGTCAGCAACGTCGATGCGCTGATCAAGGACCTGTCGGAGCTGAAAGTGGGCGACCCGGTGGTGCACGCCAACCACGGCATCGGTCGGTATCAAGGCTTGCTCAACATCGACTTGGGCGACGGGCCCAGCGAATTCCTGCACCTGGAGTACGCCGACAAGGCCACCCTCTACGTGCCGGTGTCGCAGCTCCACCTCATCAGCCGCTACACCGGCGTGAGCGCCGACGAGGCGCCCCTGCACCGCCTGGGCTCGGGCCAGTGGGAAAAGGCCAAACGAAAGGCGGCCGAACAGGTGCGCGACACGGCTGCCGAACTGCTGAACCTGTACGCCCGCCGCGCCGCGCGTGAGGGCCATGCTTTCCGGTTCTCGCCGCACGACTACGAAGCCTTCGCCGCCAGCTTCGGCTTCGAGGAGACGCCCGACCAAAACGCCGCCATCCACGCCGTGATCCAGGACATGGTGAGCCCGCGTCCCATGGACCGGCTGGTGTGTGGGGACGTGGGCTTCGGCAAGACCGAGGTCGCCTTGCGCGCGGCCTTCGTGGCCGTGACCGGCGGCAAGCAAGTGGCCCTGCTGGCCCCCACCACCCTACTGGCCGAACAGCACTACCAGACGCTTTGCGACCGCTTTGCGCAGTGGCCGGTGAAAATCGTCGAACTCTCGCGTTTTCGCACCGGCAAAGAAGTGCGCCAGGCGCTCGACGGCTTGGCCGACGGCACGGTGGACATCGTCGTGGGCACGCACAAGCTGCTCTCGCCCGACGTGAAGTTCGCCCGGCTGGGCTTGCTCATCATCGACGAGGAACACCGCTTCGGCGTGCGTCACAAGGAAGCCATCAAAGCCATGCGCGCGGAGGTGGACGTACTCACCCTCACCGCCACCCCCATCCCGCGCACCCTGGGCATGGCGCTGGAAGGCCTGCGCGACTTGTCAGTGATCGCCACCGCACCGCAGCGGCGCCTGGCCATCAAAACCTTCGTGCGCAACGAAAGCAACAGCGTGATCCGCGAAGCCGTGCTGCGCGAGCTCAAGCGCGGCGGCCAGGTCTACTTTCTGCACAACGAGGTCGAGACCATCCAAAACAGGCGCGAAAAGCTGGCCGAACTGCTGCCCGAAGCCCGCATCGCCGTGGCCCATGGCCAGATGCACGAGCGCGAGCTGGAGCGCGTGATGCGCGATTTCGTGGCTCAGCGCTACAACGTGCTGCTGTGCTCGACCATCATCGAGACCGGCATCGACGTGCCTACGGCCAACACCATCGTGATCAGCCGCGCCGACAAGTTCGGTCTGGCCCAACTGCACCAGTTGCGCGGCCGCGTGGGCCGCTCACACCACCAGGCTTATGCCTACCTGCTGGTGCCCGACGTCGAAGGCCTCACCAAGCAGGCCGCGCAACGGCTCGAGGCCATCCAGAGCATGGAAGAACTCGGCTCGGGCTTCTACCTCGCCATGCACGACCTGGAGATCCGCGGCGCTGGCGAGGTGCTGGGCGACAGCCAGAGCGGCAACATGCAGGAGGTGGGCTTCCAGCTCTACAACGACATGCTGGCCCAGGCCGTGCGCGACCTGAAAGCCGGCCGCGAGCCCGATCTGCTGTCGCCGCTGAACGTGACCACCGAGATCAACCTGCACGCCCCGGCCCTGCTGCCCGACAGCTACTGCGGCGACGTACACGTGCGCCTGAACCTCTACAAGCGACTGGCCACGGCCGATAGGGCCGACCAGATCGACGCCCTGCTCGAAGAGATCACCGACCGCTTCGGCAAACTGCCGACGCAAGGGCAAACCCTCTTCGACGTGCATCGCCTGCGCGTGCTCGCCAAGCCCTATGGGGTGCTGAAAATCGACGCCGCGCCGGCCGGCATGAGCATCACCTTTCGCCCCAACCCACCGATCGACGCGATGCGCATTATCGAACTGGTGCAGAAGAACCGCCACATCAAGCTGGCCGGCAACGACAAGCTGCGCATCGACAAAGCGCTGCCCGAACCGAAAGAGCGCGCCCAGTTCATCCGCGACGTGCTGCGCGCGTTGGGGACGCCGACGTCGGCCGTGGCCTGAATCCTGTACGGTGGCCGTGGGCGCACGACTGCCGCCGATGGCCCACCCGCGATAATTCCTGGATGAGCACCTTCACCGAACACACCCCGGGGCTTGTCATCCGCGGCTTCACCCCGCCGCTGCGCCTGGCCGATTACAAGGCCATCGCCTTCGACATGGATTCCACGCTGATCAACATCGAGTGCATCGACGAGATCGCCGACGCCGTGGGCAAGAAGGCCGAAGTGGCTGCCATCACCGAAGCCGCGATGCGCGGCGAGATCACCGACTTCAAGGACAGCCTGCGCCGCCGCGTGGCGCTGCTCAAGGGCGTGCCCGAAGGCGCGCTGATGGAGGTTTACACCCAGCGCCTGCGCCTCAACCCGGGAGCGGCCGAACTCATCGCTGCCTGCCGCGCCGCAGGGCTGCGCACCCTGCTCGTCTCGGGCGGCTTCACCTTCTTTGCCGACCGCGTGCGCGAACGTCTGGGCATGGACCACGCCCATTCCAACGTGCTGGAAATCGAGAACGGCCGGCTCACCGGTCGTGTGGTGGGTGACATCGTGGACGGCGAAGAAAAGAAGCGCCAGCTCCTGGCCCTGTGCCAGCGCCTGGGCTGCCCGCCCTCACAGTCCATCGCCGTGGGCGACGGCGCCAATGATCTGCCGATGATGGCCGCCGCCGGCCTGAGCGTGGCCTACCACGCCAAGCCCAAGGTGCGCGAGCAGGCGATGGTGGCGATCAATGAGGGGGGCTTGGATCGGGTGTTGGAGGTGGTGGCCTTTTGAGGCTCCCACTCACAACCTCTCAATCCCCAGCGAGATAGCGTTCCACCGGTGCGCATTCGCCAGCCGGCTCACCTGCTCGCTTGAATTCGGCAACACATTCCACGTCTGTGCGCAGTTTCGCCTGAGCCAGCATGGGGTCGTCCGAAGGGCCCGGCGATGCCGGGCAACCAGCCAACACCAGCAAGCTAGCAAGCCAACCACAGCGACCGCACCCGAGGTCACGCCATCGCCGCTCCTGCAGAGGATCGAGTGCCAGTCGAGCGACGTCTAGGGTGTCGGAAGACGGATCAGCTCTGCGCCGGCATCACCACGATGCCGTCTTCGTCGGCAAACAACCATTCGCCGGGGCGCACCCACACGCCCTGCACCTGCACGGGCACGTCGCGCTGGCCCTGCGCACGGCGTTCGGTGGGCAGGGGGACGAGGGCCAGCGCGCGGATGCCCACGTCGCAGACCCGCAGTTCGGCCAGGTCGCGCACACAGCCATTGACCACCACGCCAGCCCAGCCGTTCTTCGCCGCGGCGGCGGCGATGTTGCCGCCCACCAGGGCGCGGGCCAGCGAGGCGCCGCCGTCCACCACCAGCACCTGGCCATGGCCCGGGCCTTCCAGCAGGGCCTTCACCTCGGTGTTGTCTTCGTAGCACTTCACCGTGCGCACCGGGCCGGCGAAGCGGGCACGGCCGCCATAGCTGTGAAAGACCGGCGGCAGCACGCGGAAGACGCCGTCGGTGTCGCCCTTGTGCTCGTCACACAGGTCACAGGTGGAGAAGGTTTCGAAGTTCATGCGTTGTCGATCTTCTTGATGGGAGGCTTCACGTCCTCTGGCCGGGCCGGCAGCATGGGCTGGTGCTCGCGCGCGGCGTTGAGGATGATGGAGGTCGAAGTTTCCGTCAGAAGGCAGAACTTCGTCACCACCGCATCGAGGTGCGCGACATCGATCACCGCGATCTCGAGGATCCAGCTGTCCTCGCCGGTGACGTTGTAGGCGTTGATCACCTCGGGGGTCTGCTGGATGAGCTTCACCACCCGGGCGTATTCGGCCCGCCCCACCCGCACGATGGCGCGGATGCCGTAGCCCAGCTTGGCCAGGTTCACACTGGCCCGGTAGCCGGTGATGACGCCAGCGGCCTCCAGCTTGCGCACACGCTCGGTCACGGCCGGCTGACTCAGGTGCACGCGCCGGCCCAGTTCGGCCATGGACAGGCGGGCATCGGCCTGCAGTTCGGCCAGGATGCGGGTGTCGTGGTGGTTCAGCTCAAGATTCAAGGCCAAGACGGCATCCTTCTTTGAAATTCACGGTAAGTCGCACTCATCTCCGTTGAATTCGTCTTCAGCGAGTAGACAAGCTTTTCTAGCATAGCGGCTCAACACCCGAAAACAACACCTCCATGTCCGCCGCCACTTCATCGCTGCCCTCCACCCCTGCGCTCAGCCCCATGGTGATGCTTTGCCTGGCCGCCACCTGGCTGGTCTGGGGCTCTACCTACCTGGCCATCAAGTACGCGCTGATCAGCTTCCCGCCCTTTTTCCAGATGGGCACCCGCTTCCTGCTGGCCGGCGTGGTGCTGGCTGCCTGGATGCGCTGGCGCGGCGCGGCCTGGCCCGATGCTCGCCAATGGCGCAACGCCCTGGTGGTGGGCACCCTGATGCTGGGCGGCGGCATGGGCGGCACGGCCTATGCCGAGCAGACCGTGGGCTCAGGCCTGGTGGTGGCCTTCATCGCCGTGGTGCCGCTGATGATTGCGGCGCTCAACCTGCTCTGGCGTGTGGTGCCCGGCCGCATGGAGATGGCCGGCATCGCCGTGGGTCTGGCCGGGGTGTTGATGCTCACCCAGGGCGCGGGCTTCCAGGCTTCACCTGCGGGGCTGGCTGCCATTGCGATCGCCTGCATCACCTGGTCGCTGGGCAGTGTGCTCAGCCAGCGCAGCCTGCCGATGGCCCCGGGTGCGATGGGTTTTGCCAGCGAAATGATCTGCGGCGGCGTGGTGCTGATGGCGCTGGCCTGGGCCACTGGCGAGTCGCCTGCCTGGCCGCCCGAGCCGCTGGCCGTGGGCGCCTGGTTCTACCTTGTTGTCTTTGGTTCGCTAATCGCCTTCAATGCCTACATGTACTTGCTGGCCCACACCAGCGCGGCGCTTGCATCGAGCTACACCTTCGTCAACCCGGTGATCGCGATGGTGCTGGGCGTGGCGGTGGCCGGCGAGCACATCACCGGCCCCGAATGGCTGGCCGCCGGCATCGTGCTGTGCGGGGTGGTGCTGATGCTGCGCGCAACGACGGCGCGGCGTTGACGATCGGCTCACGACGTCGTACTACAATCTTGCGTGTTGGTGCTCGCCCGGCGGTCTCGCCGGGCAGTTAAACGGGAAGCAGGAAGCGTCGTCGGCCCCGCCGGCTCGCCAACCTGCGCTGCCCCCGCAACGGTAAGCAGACGAAGGGCTGCGTCTCGCACACTGCCCTTCCGCTCCGGCCCTCAACCACTGGTTTGACCCCTTAGGTTCAGGCTGGGAAGGTGGCCGGGGTTGTTCTGACAGCCCGGATACCGGCCAACAGGGGAGCGCGTCCGCGCGCTCGAGGGGTTCTGGCCTGCGGGGAAGCGGGCCGGAGCGTTCAATGCTGTTTCAGCCATGCCTTTTGCCCGCCCTGTCCGTCGCACCGCGCGATGGATCTTTGCGCCGTCGTGCGCTCTCGTTCCCTGCGCCCTGGCCGCCCAGACGCTGCTGGCCCAGGCCCCTTCGCTCGACACCGTGATCGTCACGGCCACGCGGGTCGAGCAAACGCTCGATGAGGTGGTGTCCGACGTGTCCGTCGTCGAACGCGAGACCATCGAACGCAGCGGCGCCACCACGGTGGCCGACCTGCTCGCCCGCACGCCGGGCGTCGAGTTCTCTCGCAATGGGGGCCCAGCGGCCAACACCAGCTTGTTCCTGCGCGGCGGGGACAACCGTCATACCGCGGTGTTCATCGACGGCGTGCGTGTCGATTCGCAGGCCACGGGCGGCGCCAACTGGAACGCGCTGCCTGCCTCGCAGATCGAGCGCATCGAGATTCTGCGCGGACCAGCCGCGGCCATCTACGGCTCGGATGCCATCGCCGGCGTGGTGCAGATTTTCACGCGCAAGGGTGAAGGCCCTTTCACGCCGAGCATTGGCGTGGGCCTGGGCAGCCACCACACACGCAAGGCCGATGTGGGCTTTCATGGCAAGAGCGGCGCTGTGGACTATGCCCTGAGCGTGGGACACCAGACCAGCAAAGGCTTCGACACCCGCCCGGGCGTGGGTTTCGCCGACCGCGACGGCTACCGCAGCACCTCGGCCTCGGCCCGCCTGGGGTGGACGCTGAACGACGCCCACCGGCTGGAAGCCACCGCCCTGACGAACGACCAGAACTCGCAGTACGACGGCTTCGCCAGTACCGCCGACGACCGCGCGCTGAACGACGTCCAGACCCTCGGCCTGAGCTGGTCGGCCCGTTGGAGCGATGCCTACCGCATGCGCCTGAGCGCGAACCGCGGACGCGACCGATACGAAACCAGACCCTCGCCCTACTTCACCGACACCAAGGTCCAGAGCTACCTCTGGCACCACGAGCTGCAGCTCGGCGCGCACCGCCTCACCGCCGCGCTGGAGCGCCGCGAAGACCGTCTGGACAACTCCGGACCGCCGGCCATCGATGCCTCTCGGTCTCAAAACGGCCTGGCCCTGGGCTACGGCTGGAGCGACCGGGTGCACACCGTGCAGCTCAATGTGCGCCACGACGACGACAGCGAATTCGGCGGCAAGACGACCGGTGCCGCATCCTATGCCTTCGCCTTCACGCCGCAATGGCGCGCCACGGTCTCGGCGGGCACCGCCTTCCGCGCCCCCACGCTCTATCAACGCTTCAGTCAGTACGGGGTGGCCGACCTGAAGCCCGAGTCCTCGCGCAACGTCGAGGCCGGCCTGCGCTACGCCCAGGGCCGCAGCCAGTTCGGCGTGGTGGTCTTCCGCAACGAAGTCACCGACCTCATCAATTTCGGCGCCCCCGGCCCCTGCGCCAGTGCCTTCGGCTGCTACGAAAACGCCGGTGAAGCCGTCCTCAAAGGCGTGACCCTCTCGGGCGCGCACCGTCTGGGTGTCGTCAACCTGTGGGGCTCCGTGGACTTTCAGAAACCGCTCAATGCCGACACCGACCGCCTTCTGGCCCGCCGGGCGCGGCGCCACGCCCAAGTTGGTGCCGATGCCACGCTGGGCGCCTGGACCGTGGGCGCCGACCTCAAGCTGGTGGGCGAGCGCTTCGACAACGCCGCCAACACCGTGCGCCTGGGCGGCTACGGGCTCGTGAGCCTGCACGCCAGCCGCCCGCTGGCGCAGGACTGGACCGCGCTGGCCCGCGTAGACAACCTGGGCGACAAGGACCACGAAGTGGCACGCACCTACGCCACCGGCGGGCGCATGGTGTTCGTCGGCCTGCGCTGGTCGCCCCGCTGACCTGCGGCACCTGAAGGCCCCATGCGCTTCGTCCGCTCGCTGCCCCTGCTCTACGCCGTGCTGCTGGGAGGGGTGGCGCTGGCCCTGATGCTGGCCCTTGGGCTGGGCAGCCAGCGGCTGGGCCCGATCGAGGTGCTGGCGGCCCTGGCGGGCCGGCTGGAGAGCGTCAGCGCCGACATCGTGCTGGGCCTGCGCCTGCCGCGCGCCCTGTCGGCCTTGGCCTGTGGCGCGCTGTTGGCCCTGGCCGGCGCACTGCTGCAGACGCTGCTGCGTAATCCGTTGGCCGACCCTTACGTGCTGGGCATCTCCAGCGGCGCCTCGGTGGGTGCGCTGCTGGCGCTGTGGGCCGGTGCCGCCTGGGCCTGGGTGAACCTGGGCGCAGCCGCCGGGGCCCTGGTCGCTACGGCGCTGGTCTTCCTGCTGGGCGCCCGCGCCTTTCGCCGCCAGGCCGACAGCACCCGCGCCAGCGTGCAGCTGCTGCTGGTGGGCGTGATCGTGGGGGCCGGCTTTGGCGCCATCGTGGCCTTCATCCTGGCGATCGCACCCGAGGCACAGCTGCGCGGCATGATCTTTTGGTTGCTGGGCGACCTGAACGGCGCCGACCGCTGGGGCCTGCCCCTGGCCGGTGCCGCCGTGCTGCTGGCCCTGGCCCTGGTGCTGGCGCGCGACCTCAACCTCATGCTGCTGGGCGACGGCCCGGCCTATGCGCTGGGCGTGAACGTGCGCCGGCTGCGCCTGGGCGTGGTGCTGCTGGCCTCGGTGGCCGCGGGCCTGGCCATCACCGTGGCCGGCAGCATCGGCTTCGTGGGCCTGGTGGTGCCGCATGCCCTGCGCCTGCTGCTGGGCAACGACCAGCGCGTGCTGCTGCCCGCCTGCGCGCTGGCCGGCGGCGCCTTCCTGATGCTGGCCGACACCCTGGCGCGCACCGTGCTGGCCCCCATGCAACTGCCCGTGGGCGTGCTCACCGCCTTCATCGGCGTGCCCAGCTTCCTGTGGCTGCTGCTGCGCAACGGGAGGGCGGGATGACCACGGAGCTGCTCACCACCCACCAGCTCACGGTGCGCGCCGGCCAGCGCACCCTCGTGAAGGACCTGAGCCTGCGCGTGCAACGCGGCGAACGCTGGGCCTTCCTGGGCCCCAATGGCTGCGGCAAGACCACCCTGCTGCGCACTCTGGCCGGCCTGCTCGACCCGGCCGGCGGCGACGTGCACATCGACGGCCAGCCCCTGCCGCGCCTGCCCACCCGCACCCTGGCACGCCTGCGCGCGTGGTGCCCGCAGCATCACCAGGACGTGTTCGCGCTGACGGCACTCGACGTGGTGCTGGCCAGCCGCCAGCCCTATGCCGGCCGCTTCGGCTGGCTGGCGCCCGGCGACGAACGCATCGCCCGCGAGCAGCTCGCCGCGCTGGACGTGGCCCACCTGGCCGAGCAGGACGTGCGCAGCCTCTCGGGCGGCGAACGCCAGCGCGTGGCCATCGCCGCCGCGCTGGCCCAGGCCACACCGCTGGTGCTGCTGGACGAACCCACCGCCCACCTCGACGTGCCCCACCAACTGGCCGTGTGCCGCCTGCTGGCCGGCCTGGCCGACCGCGCGGTGCTGCTGTCGCTGCACGACGTGAACCTCGCGCAGCGCTGCTGCACCCACGCCCTGCTCTTCCAGCCCTCCGGCGCCAACGGCCAGCCTCGCCTGCTGGCCGGCCCGCTGGCCGAGGTGCTCACCGAAGCCCGCCTGAGCGAAGCCTATGGCTGCCCCATGCGCGCGCTCGACGTGGACGGCCTGCGCCACTTCCTGCCGGCGGCCGATGCCTCCTTGACGGCCTGAACCATGACCGACTCCACCTCTGCGCCCTCCGACCCCGGACTGAACGACCGCCACCGCCAGCGCATGCAGCGCAAGAAGGCCATCGTCGATGCCAAGATCGAATCCGCCCAGGCCGAGGGCGGCCTCATCCTCGTGCACACCGGCAACGGCAAGGGCAAGAGCTCCAGCGCCTTCGGCATGGTGGCCCGCGCCCTGGGCCATGGCATGAAGGTGGGCGTGGTGCAGTTCATCAAGGGCGCGATGCCGACGGGCGAAGAACTCTTCTTCCGCCGCTTTCCTGAGGAAGTGCGCTTTCACGCCATGGGCGAGGGCTACACCTGGAACACCCAGGACCGCGCCCGCGACGTGGCCAAGGCCCAGGCCGCCTGGGCGCTGGCGCGCGAGATGCTGGCCGACGAATCACTGGGCCTGCTGGTGTTCGACGAGATCAACATTGCGCTGAAGTACCGCTACCTCGACGTGCAGCAGGTGATCGCCGACCTGCACCAGCGCCCGCCCATGCAGCACGTGGTGCTCACCGGCCGCGCCGCGCCGCCCGAGCTGATCGAGGTGGCCCACACCGTCACCGAGATGGGCCTGGTCAAGCACGCTTTCAAACAAGGCTTCCGCGCACAACGCGGCATCGAGTTGTGAACCGATGACGCGTGCACTGCTGATCGCCGGCCCCGCCTCGGGCCAGGGCAAGACCTCGCTCACCTGCGCCCTGGCCCGCCGCCTACGCGCCCAGGGCCAGCGGGTGCGGGCCTTCAAGATCGGCCCCGACTTCATCGACCCCGGCTTCCTACTTGAGGCCACCGGCGCCCCGGTGCGCAACCTCGACCTGTGGATGGTGGGCGAAGCCGAATGCCGCCGCGAACTGGCCCGCGCCGCCACGCAGGCCGACTGGCTGCTGGTGGAAGGCGCGATGGGCCTGTACGACGGCACCCCCAGCGCCGCCGACCTGGCCGCCCGCCTGGGCCTGCCCGTGCTCGTCGTGATCGACGCCGGCGCCATGGCCGAAACCTTTGGTGCGCTGGCGCTGGGGCTGCAGGCCCACGGCCGCACGCGGGGCCTGCACGTGGCCGGCGCCATGGCCAACCGCGTGGCCAGCCCCGGCCACGCCCGCATGCTGGCCGGCAGCCTGCCCCAAGAGCTGCCCTGGTGGGGCCACCTGGGCCGCGCCACCACCGCCCTGCCCGAACGCCACCTGGGCCTCGTGCAGGCGCAGGAACTGCAGGCCGGCCTCGACGACGCCTGGGCCGCACTCGATACCGCCCTGGTGCTGGAGGCCGATGCGCTTCAGGCCCTGCCCGCCTGGCAGCCCCCACCCCTTGAAGCGGCCCCGCCTATCGAGCCCCTGCTGGCCGGCCACCGCATCGCCGTGGCGCGCGATGCCGCGTTCTCGTTCTGCTACGAAGCCAACCTCGACGTGCTGCGCGCCCTGGGCGCCGAAGTGCAAGCCTTCTCGCCCCTGGCCGACGACGCCGTGCCGGAAGGCACCGACGCCGTCTACCTGCCCGGCGGCTACCCCGAACTGCACGCCGCAGCCTTGGCCACCTGCCACCGCTTCATGAGCAGCCTGCGCACCCACCACGCCCAGGGCCGCCCCATCGTGGCCGAATGCGGCGGCATGATGGTGTGCGCCCGCGTGCTGCGCACACTCGATGGTGAAGAACACCCCATGGCCGGCCTGCTCGACGCCACCGCCGTGATGGGCGAACGCCTCGCCGGAATCGGCCTGCACCACTGGGACAGCCCGCTGGGCTCGCTGCGTGGCCACGTCTTCCACTACGGCCGCCTCGAAGCCGGCCCCACCCTGCGCCCCACCCACCTCACCCAACCCCGCCGCTACGGCGGCCCCGAAGCCGTCTACCAGCAAGGCCGCCTCACGGCGAGCTTTTTCCACGGCTACTTCGCATCGGCCCCGGAGGTGGTGGCGGGGTTGTTTGGAGGGGTTGAAGGGTTGAGGGGTTGGCCTATAGCGGCATGACGAGAGACTTGTGGCAACCGGGCCTCACCGAGAATTGAAAGCTCGCCGGTAGGTGCCAATCACCTCCGCCCCCGCACCCCCTCCATCGCCTCACAAATCAACGCCGCCCCCTCCAGCACCCGCGGCGTGGGCCGGTTGATGAGGTCGCCGTTCACGTAGAAGAGGTTGCCGCGCTGCACCGCCGTGAGGCGCGGGAAGCGTTTCCAGCCGTCGAGGCTGTCCACCGGGCGGTTGGAGTGGGTGGCGCCCATGCTGGCGGTGAAGATGAACTCCGGGTTGGCTTGCAGCACGGCCTCGTCGGACAGGGTGGGTACCAGGGGCTCCAGGGTGCCGAAGACGTTGACGCCGCCGCACAGGCGGATCACGTCGCTCACCATGTGGTCGTTGTTGAGGGTCTTCAGGGGTTGACGCCACACTTGGTAAAAGGTGGTCACGGGCGGGCGGCCGGCGTAGCGTTCACGTAGGGTTTGCAGGGTGCGGCGGTAGTCGGCCGCGGCGCGCTGGGCCGCGGGCTCGGTGCCGAGCAGGCGGCCCAGGCGCATGAGGGCCTCGGGGAGGTCATCGAGCCGGCGAGGATCGCTTTCGTACATGGGGATGCCCAGGGCACCAAGCTTTTCGAGCTGGCGGCGTGCGTTGCCATGGCGCCAGACGACGATGAGCTCGGGCTTCAATGCGGCAATGGCCTCCAGATCGACAGCCTTGTTGTCGCCCACGCGGCGGATGGTCTTTGCGGCTTCGGGATAGTCGCTGTACTCAACCACCCCGACCAGGCGCTCGCCGCCGCCAGCGGCAAAGATGAGTTCGGTAGCATGGGGCGCGAGGCTGATCACACGCTGGGCCGGGCGGGGCAGGCTGACGGTGTGGCCCCGGTCGTCGGTGACGCTCACGGCTTGGGCCTGGGCGTGCACGCTCACGGACAAACTGATCGCGAGGGTCAAGGCCCGGGTTGTGGCCAACAGCGCGTGGCGCAATGTCATGAAAGCTCCCATTCTTGGTGTTGCAAGGCGGCCCCCAGGCGTTGCAGGCCGCGCTCGTCGGGCGGCAGGCCCAGCCGCACGGCATGGTAGCCGGGGCCTCCTTCAGGGCCTGGCAGTGAAAAAAGGCGCGTCCAGAGGCCCCGCCGGGCCAGCGCCTCGTGCAGCGCCGCGGCCTGTGGCGTGACCACGGTACGGAACAAGGCGGTGCCCCCACTGGGCAGGCCATGCCGGCACAGCAACTGGGCCAGCGCCCGGCTGCCGTGCGCCAGCCGGTCGCGCATGGCGTGCTGCCAGGCGGTGTCGCGCAGGGCCGCAGCGGCCAGTTGCAGGGCCACGCCGCCCACCGGCCAGGGGCCCAGTTCGGCAGCCAGGGCCTCGCGCCACGCCGCGCTCGCCACCACCGCCCCCACGCGCAGCCCCGCCAGGCCGTAGAACTTGCCGAGCGAACGCAGCACCACCGCATTGGGCAGGCCCAGGTGGGCATGGCTGGGCTCGCCGGTGGCGTCCAGGAAGGCTTCGTCGATGACGAGCAGGCGGCAGGCTTCGGCCAGGGCGCGCACGTGCGGCGCGTCGAAGGTCTCGCCGGTGGGGTTGTTGGGGCGGGCGATGACGATCACGTCGGCCGGCGTGCGCCCGAGCGTGGCGCCCGGCTGCAGGCTCACGGCATGCCCTTCCAGGGCCCAGCGTGCCGCATGCTCGCCATAGCCCGGCCACAGCACCTGCACCTGGGCCACGCCGTGATGACGCCGCCACAGCCGCGGCAGGGCCTGGATGGCGGCCTGCGAGCCCGGCACCGGCAGCGCGCCCGGGCCGTAGGCGGCGTCGAAGGCAGCCTGCACCGCCGCATCGGGGCCGGGCAGGTCGTGCCAAGCGGCCTCGGGCAGCTTCGCCAGCACTTCGCGCGCCGGCCAGGACCAGGGGTTGATGCCGGTGGAGAGATCCAGCCAGGCTTGGCCGCCTGGCGCGGGGCCGTAGCGTTCGATGGCGCGGTGCAGGTCGGCGCCGTGGGGGATGCGGGCCGGCGCGGGAATCATGCAGGCACACCATGCGATACGAGCAGCGCAACCAGCGTCAGCCCCAGCATCCACAGCGCCAGCACGCGGCCCAGCAGGGCGCAGGCTCGGTACACGTCGGCCGCGCGTGGCGAGGCGCCCTCGCCCAGCACGGGCCGGTCTTCCACGCGGCCGTGGTAGCGCGCGGCGCCGCCCAGTTGCAGGGCCAGGGCGCCGGCGCCGGCGGCCATCACGGGGCCGGCGTTGGGGCTGTCCCACAGGGGGGCTTGCGAGCGCCAGCAGCGCCAGGCGCGGCGGGTGTGGCCCAGCAGCGCGTAGCTGAAGGCGGTGGCGCGCGCGGGCAGCCAGTTCAGCCCATCGTCGATGCGCGCCGCCGCCCAGCCGAAGTGCAGGAAGCGCGGTGTGCGGTAGCCCCACATGGCATCGAGCGTGTTGGCCAGGCGGTGCAGCAGCACGCCCGGCGCGCCGGCCACGGCAAACCAAAAGAGGCTGGCAAAAACGGCATCGCTGCCGTTTTCCAGCGTGGACTCCACCGCGGCGGTGGCCACGCCGGCCTCGTCCAAGGCGCTGCAGTCGCGCGTGACGATGCGCTGCACGTTGGCGCGCGCGGTGGGCAGGTCGTTCGCCTGCAGGGCCCGGCCCACGGGCCACACGTGTTCGAGCAGGCTGCGCAGGCCCAGCGCGGCATACAGCACGATGCCGTCGAGCACCCAGCGCCCCGCGTCGGGCATGGCCGCGCGCAGGGCCAGGAAAGCGGCCAGCACCGGCAGGACGGCCAGGCTCCAGGCCAGCACGCCCCGCAGCTTCGACGCAGACCGGTTGAGGCGGCGCTCGACGAGGTTGGCCCAGCGCCCAAAGCCCACGAGCGGATGCCAGCGCTTGGGTTCGCCCAGCAAGGCGTCGAGCGCCACACCCAGCCACAGGCTTCCCAACCAGCCGGGCTGGGTGAGCGCCAGGTCAAGGGGGAACGAAGGAGAGGCGAAGGACATGGGCGGGCCGGGTGAAATCATAATCGCGCGATGCCCTCCTCCTTCTATGAATGCTTCCACGGCACGCTGATGGTGCAAGGCTGCACCAGCGATGCCGGTAAGTCCACCCTGGTGGCGGCGCTCGGCCGGCTCTTTCACCGGCATGGCCGGCGCGTGGCGCCCTTCAAGCCGCAGAACATGGCGCTGAACTCGGCCGTGACGGCCGACGGCGGCGAGATCGGCCGCGCGCAGGCACTGCAGGCCCAGGCCTGCGGGCTGGCACCGCATACCGACATGAACCCGGTGCTGCTCAAGCCCAACAGCGACACCGGCGCGCAGGTGATCCTCCAGGGCCGCGCGCGATTCAACGCCGATGCCATGGAATACCACGAGTACAAGCCGCTCGCGATGCCCTATGTGCTGGAGAGCTACGAGCGGCTGCGCGCCGCCCACGAGGTGGTGCTGGTGGAAGGCGCCGGCAGCCCGGCCGAGGTGAACCTGCGCGAGCGCGACATCGCCAACATGGGCTTTGCCGAAGCCGTGGACTGCCCGGTGATCCTGGTGGCCGACATCGACCGCGGCGGCGTCTTCGCCCACCTGCTGGGCACGCTCGATTGCCTGAGCGACAGCGAACGCGCGCGCATCCGCGGCTTTGTGATCAACCGCTTCCGCGGCGACGTGTCGCTGCTGGAACCGGGCCTGCGTTGGCTGGAAGAACGCAGCGGCAAACCCGTGCTGGGGGTGCTGCCCTACCTCGCCGGCCTGATGCTCGATGCCGAAGACGCCCTGCCCCGCGAGCGCCTGGCCAAGACGGGCGAGCAGCGCCTGCGCGTGGTGGTGCCGGTGCTGCCGCGCATCTCGAACCACACCGACTTAGATTCGCTGCGCATGCACCCGCAGGTGGAGCTCATCCTCGCCGGCCCTGGCCAACGCCTGCCCGCGGCCGACCTGATCGTGCTGCCGGGCAGCAAGAGCGTGCAGGCCGACCTGCGCGCGCTGCGCGAACGCGGCTGGGACGCCGACCTCGCGCGCCACCTGCGCTATGGCGGCAAGCTCATCGCCATCTGCGGTGGCCTGCAGATGCTGGGCCGCGCGCTGCACGACCCGCAAGGCCTGGAGGGCCCGCCGGGATCGATGCCGGGCCTGGGCTGGCTCGATTTGGAGACCACGCTCGCGCCCGACAAACAATTGCGGCAGGTGTGGGGCCACCTGCTGCCGGGCGGCGAGGCGGTGGCAGGCTACGAGATTCATGCCGGGGTGAGCACGGGCGCGGCGCTCGACCGCCCGCTGCTCGACCTCGGCGGCCGGCCCGATGGCGTGCGCGACCCCGGCGGCCAGATCCTCGCGACCTATGTGCATGGTCTGTTCGATGCTCCCCAGGCCCAGGCGGCGCTGCTGCGCTGGGCGGGGCTCGATGCGGCCGCGTCCGTCGATGTGAACGCGCTGCGCGAAGCCAGCCTCGAACGCCTGGCCGATGCGGTGGCGCAGCACCTGGATGAAGACGCCTTGCACCGGGCACTCGGCTAGCTTTGCCGACACTTCACGATTCTTGACGTTCAAGCCCCCTGCGCTTTGCATGCGCCTTCGAAGATGCAGTCATCGTCAACCCCGCAGACTTGCTCGCAGACTTGCATGAACCCGCTGATGAACCGTCGCCTGATGCTGATGGGGGGCCTGAGCCTGTCCGGCCTGGCCGTGATGGGTTGCGCCGGGCCGGCCCAGGCCGATCGGCCACCCCCCGGGCATCGAGAACCACCGCCGCGGATGGAGCGCGACCTCCCCTATGGCAAGCACCCCGACCAGCGCCTGGATGCCTATTTCCCGCGCGGCCCCAGGAGCGGCGCGGTGATCGTGCTGGTGCATGGCGGCGGCTGGCGCATCGGCGACAAGGCCTTGCGCAGCGTGGTCGACAACAAGCTGGAACGCTGGCTGCCCCAAGGGCATGTGGTGGTATCGGTCAACTACCGGCTGCTGCCCGACGCCGACCCGCTGGAGCAAGCTCGCGACGTGGCCCGTGCGATGGCCTTCGTGCAGGGCCAGGCGCGCCACTGGGAAGTGGATGCCGATCGCATCGTGCTGATGGGCCATTCCGCCGGAGCCCACCTGGCCGCGCTGGTAACGGCCGACCGGCAACTGGCCGGCGCGCACGGCGTACGGCCCTGGGCGGGCACGGTGTCGCTCGACAGCGCGGCCCTGGACGTGCCGGCGCTGATGCAGGGCCGGCCATTGCGGCTGCACCGAGAAGCCTTCGGGGACGACCCGCATTACTGGCGGCAGGTCTCGCCCGTGCACCAGCTCGACACCCGACCCCAGCCCATGATGTTGGTGTATGCCGCACGCCGCGAGGAGTCGCGCGACCAGAACCAGCGCATGGCGCGGGCCGTACAGAAAGAAGGCGGGCGCGTGGTGTTGCAGGCCGTGGAGCTCTCGCACCGCGAGATCAATGCCGAGCTCGGCCGCCCAGGCCCCTACACCGAGGCGGTGGAGGCGTTCATGGCATCGGTGGGGGTGCATCCGAGGGGGGCACCCCCAGCCAGCGCGCCGCCGCCTCGCCAGCCCAGCGGCCACTGGCAAAGCAGGCTGTGAGCAGATAGCCGCCTGTGGGAGCCTCCCAGTCGAGCATCTCGCCGGCGCAGAACACGCCAGGCAGCGCGCGCAGCATCAGGTGTTCGTCGAGCGACTCGAAGCGCACCCCACCGGCGGAGCTGATGGCCTCGTCCAGCGGGCGCGGCGACACCAGCCGTAAGGGCAAGGCCTTGAGGGCCGCCGCCACGGCCACCGGCTCGTCTTTGGCCGAAGGGCCCAGCACCTCATGCAGCAGGGCCACCTTCAGGCCCTTGAGGCCCAGGCGGCTTTGCAGGTGGCTGGACCACGATCGCGAGCCGCGCGGGTGTGCCACCTCGGCCAGCACCCGCTCGGCCGGCCAGTCGGGCATCAGGTCGAGGTGGATGTCCACCCACCCCTGGGCCGCGATCGCCTCGCGCAGGAGGCTGGAGGCCGCATAGATCAGGCTGCCTTCGATCCCGGTGTCGGTGAGCACGAATTCGCCCCGGCGTACGAAGCGCTCGCCGCCGGGGACCATCACGCTCAACACCACCGGCTTGACCGGCAGGCCGGCAAAGCGGCGGCGCAGGTGTTCGGACCAGCCCGGCACCGTCTCGCCCTGCGGCCCGGGGCGGGCCACGTCGAAGCCACAGTTGGCCGGCAGCAGGGGCTGCACCGCCACGCCCCGCCCGGTCAGCAAGGGCACCCAGGCCCCGTCAGACCCCAGACGCGACCAGCTCCCGCCCCCCAGAGCCAGCACCACGGCCTGGGGCTGCACGAGAACCGAGCCGGTGGGTGTGTCCATCACCAAGTCGCGCTCGCCGGACCAGCCGACCCAGCGATGTCGCATGTAGAAACGCACGCCGGCCTCGCGCAGCCGGTGCAACCAGGCCCGCAGCAAGGGCGCGGCCTTCATGTCCCTCGGGAACACGCGCCCCGAGGAGCCCACGAAGGTTTCGATGCCGAGCTGGCCCGCCCAGGCGCGCAGGGCCTCGGCGCCGAAGGCCTCCAGCCAGGGGGCCACGGCCGCGCGCCGCTGGCCATAGCGCGACAGGAAGGCCGGCGGCGGCTCGGAATGCGTGAGGTTGAGCCCGCCCTTGCCCGCCAGCAGGAACTTGCGGCCGGCCGAGGGCATGCGGTCGTAGACATCGGCCCTCACCCCCGCCCGGGCCAGCGTCTCGGCGGCCATCAGGCCGGCCGGGCCGGCGCCCACCACCGCCACACGCGGCTGCACCCTCAGCCCCCCGCCGGACGGGCCGCTGCGCGCAGGGCGCTGAGCGTGGTGCGGCTGGTGATCACCTCGGCGTCGAGCTTCAGGTGCAGTAGCGTGGGCGTGCGGCTCGCCAACGCGGCGCGGAAGGCCGGCTCGAAGTCTTCGGTGCGGTCGATGCGCGCGGCCTCCCAGCCGTGGGCACGAGCCAGCATCGCAAAGTCGGGGTTGAAGAGGTCACTACCCGACACCCGCCCCGGGAACTCGCGTTCCTGGTGCATGCGGATGGTGCCGTAGGTGCCGTTGTCCACCACCAGCACGATGAGCGGCCCTGATGCCGCATTTCGGTAGCCGGTGGCCGTGGCCAGCTCTTGGCCAGTCATCAGGAAGTCGCCATCGCCGGCGATGTTGATCACTGTGCGCCCGGGCTGCAGTAGGTTGGCCGCCACCGCAGCCGGCACCCCGTAGCCCATGGCACCGGAGGTGGGGGCGAGCTGGGTGCGCTGGCCCGCCGCCAAGCCGGGGTATTCGTAGTAGCGATGCAGCCAGCCCGAGTAATTGCCCGCGCCGTTGGTGAAGACGGCATCGGAGCGGCCCTGCTCGCGCAGCACGCGCTGCATCGTCTTGACCACCTCGGCCAGGTCCATCGGCCCGGGCGGGGGCGTCGAGACGCGGTTGGCCTCGCGGTCGGCCCGCACGCCGGCGGTCCAGTCGGTCCACGGCAGTTGCGGCGGGGCGGCCAGGCTCGCCAGGGCGGGCGCCGCGCAGGCCATCGAGGCCTGCACCAGCAGGTCGGCGGCGTAGACGCGGCCCAGTTCCTCGGCCCCCGCATGAATGTGGATGAGCTGCTGGCGCGGGCGGGGTGCTTCCAGCAGCGTGTAGCCGCCAGTGGTCATCTCGCCCAGGCGCGGGCCCACGGCGAGGATGAGGTCGGCCTCACGCACACGCTGAGCAAGCTTCGGGTTGATGCCGATGCCCACGTCACCCGCGTACAGCGGGTGGGCGTTGTCGAAAAGGTCCTGGAAGCGGAAGGCGCAGCCCACGGGCAGCTGCCAGTCCTCGGCGAAACGCTGCAGGGCCTGGCAGGCGGCCGGGGTCCAGCCGCCGCCGCCGGCGATCACCAGCGGCCGCTGGGCGGTCAGCAGCATCTCGCGGATGTGACGCAGGGCCCCCGGCGTGGGCCAGGCCTGGGCCGGCTCCACGCGCGGCAGCACGGCGGCGTCGGTGGGCTGCATCAGCATGTCCTCGGGCAGAGCCAGCACCACCGGGCCCGGGCGGCCCTGCATCGCCACGTGGAAGGCGCGGGCGACGTACTCGGGCAGTCGCTCGGGGCGGTCCACCTCGGCCACCCATTTCGCAAACCCGCCGGTGCTGGGGCCGAACATGGCGCGGTAGTCCACCTCCTGGAAGGCTTCGCGGTCGCGGAAGTCACTGCCCACCTGGCCCACGAAGAGAATCATCGGTGTGGAATCCTGGTAGGCCGTGTGCAGGCCGATGCTGGCATTGGTGGCGCCGGGGCCGCGGGTGACGAAGCAGATGCCCGGGCGCCCGGTGAGCTTGCCCTGCGCTTCGGCCATGAAGGCCGCGCCGCCTTCCTGGCGGCAAGCAATGAAGCGGATGCGCTCGCGGTGTTCGTAAAAGCCGTCCAGCACGGCGAGGAAGCTCTCGCCGGGCACGCCGAAGACGGTGTCCACGCCCTGGGCGATCAGGGCCTCGACCAGGGCGTGGCCCGCCAGGCGGGAAGCCGGGGTGGGGATCATGGAGGGTTCTCCTTGCTGCAGACGGGCCGATTATCCCGGCCCGACGGCCGCAAGGCACCGGCGGGGGCCGCGGCCTGAGAGGCGGTCGGCGAGGCGGGTTCAGGCCGCCATCGTCAGGCGGTGGCGGCGCGCCGTGGGCTGGCCGCCACGCGCGTGCCCACCCAGGTCGCCGACACCACCGCGAACACCAGGGCGAAAGCTGCCGCATGAAAGATGCCCGCGGCAGCCCCGCGGTCCATGAGCAGCCCCAGCAACGGCGGCGCCACAGCGAAGCCCAGATCCAGGCCGGAATACACCGTGCCATACACACGTCCGGTGGCCCCGGGAGGGGCGGCCCGCTTGATGAGCATGTCGCGCGAAGGGCCGGCAATGCCCGTGCCCAGTCCGGCCAGGGCCGCCACTAGCACCGCTCCAGGCCCCGGCAGCCCCCCTAGCCCGACCACCGCCAGCAGCGCGCCCGAGCCCACGAGGCACACGCCGATGATCCGTTCGAGCCGTTCGACCTTGGCCACGAGGAAGCCTCCGATCACCATGCCGGTCGCGCCGGCCAGCATGTAGCCGGTCACCACCAGCGAGGTCACCGCCAGCGGCAGGCCGTACAGCGACTGCAGCGCGGGGCTGGCAAAGCTCTGGATCGCACTGAGGGCGCAGGTGGTCCAGAAAAAGAACGAGAAGCACAGCCACACCGAGGGCAGCTTCAGGAAGGCCATCGGATGCTCGGCCACCGTGCTGGAAGCCACCGGCTGGGCTGAACGAGCCGAGCGGCCTTGACGGTCGTCCAGCGCCTCGCGGTGCCAGACCATCGCCATCAGAACGAAGGCGGCCAGCAGCGCCGCCCCGGCGCAGGCCAGACGCCAGGAGCCCGTGACCGTCGTGAGGCCGGCCATGAAGACCGGCGCCGCCGCCCAACCCAGGTTGCCGGTGATGCCGTGCACCGAGAAGGCATGCCCGAGCCGAGGCTGCGAGACCCGCTTGTTGAGGATGGTGAAGTCCACCGGATGGAATGGCGCATTGCCCAGACCCGCCAGGGCCGCAGCCAGCAGCAGCCCGCCGTAGCCCGGCGCCCAGGCAGCAGCCAGCCCCGCCAGGGCGAAGCAGGCCAATGCCGCAAACAAGACCGGCCGCGCGCCCACCCGGTCGACCAGGAAGCCCGACAGCGCCTGCCCCACGCCGGAGATCACGAAGAACACCGACACCAGCAGCCCGAGCTGCGAGTAGTTGAGCGAGAAGTCGCTGATCAGCCACGGGAACAGCGGCGGCAGCAGCATGTGGAAGAAGTGCGAAGTGCCGTGGGCCAGCCCCACCAGGCCGATGGTGCGGGCGTCCTGCGCCAGCGGTGCTGCGCCCGGGGCGCTCGAAGTCGTCGTGCTCATGAATCGGATGGTAGGCACGATGGACGCGGCAGATTTACGATAGCAAGTCAATTTCTGTCGTGAATATGCCAAACCCTGCATCTGAGCGCCGCTCGCGCGGACTGTCCTACGTGGGGCCGCTCACGCCGCACCTGTACGGGCCCTGCCCGCAGCGACCGGTGCGTGCCAAGCTGCACCACCTGCGGGCCGACACGCAGGTGGTGCCGCACCGCCACCCCTGGGCCCAGCTCGCAATCTCGACGACCGGCGTCACCCGCCTGACCGTGGCCCGCGGCAGCTACATCGTGCCGCCCTCGCGGGCTCTGTGGATCCCGCCGGGCGTCGAGCACGCGGTCACCGTGGTCGAGGACGCCGACCTGCGTACCCTCTACCTGTACCAGCCCGAGGGCCACTGCGGCCCGGACGTGCCGCCCCCCGAGCAGCCGCGCTGGCGCGAATGCCGGGTGCTGGAGGTTTCGGGCCTGCTGCGTGCCCTGGTGCTGGAGATGGACACCCGCCCCGACGGCCTGGCCGAGCTCACGCCCGCCCAACTGACCCGCGAACGCCTGCTCGGCGCCCTGGTGCTCGACGAACTGCGCCGCGCCGCCGTCGTGCCCCTGGGCGTGGACCTGCCGCGCGACAAGCGGCTGCGCCACCTGTGCGAGGCCGTGTTGGCCGATCCGACCCGGCACGCCACGCTGGCGGCCTGGGCCCGCGACACCGGCGCCAGCCCCCGCACCGTGGCTCGGCTGTTCCGGGACGAGCTGGGCACCACCTTCACCCGCTGGCGCCAGCAGGTCGTGCTGGCCCATGCCGTCGCGCGGGCGGCCTCGCACCAGTCCGTGGGCCAGATCGCCGCCGAGCTGGGCTACAGCCCCAGTGCCTTCAGTGCCATGGTGCGGCGCACCATGGGATGTTCGCCCCGGGAGCTGCTGGCCAGCCCCCGTTGAGCCCGAGACGCCCGGGGCCCCGGCACGCACCTTCCGTCGCCGCGACCCGACCGTTCACGGGGGTCGCGCCGGGCCGCCTGGCCGCGGCGGTGCGCCTGCGCCTACACTGGCTGCAGTCTTCGCCCCCGAGGAGCCTGCCATGCTCACCTCCCTTTTCGGCGATCTCAACCCGCTGGGCGGTCCGTCCGGGCGGGTGTTGCGCAATGCCGGCCCGCGCGATCCGGCCGACTTCGCCGCCACCGCGATCCTGGAAAGCCATGCCACCGAGGTGACCGACCGCGGCCACATGGTCGACAAACACACCCGCGACCTGTTCATCGTGGGTTCGCCGGCCGAGGCCATCCGCCAGCATCTGGCGGCCTCGCGTGCCGACCTGGACCACGCCGCGCGCCAGATCACGCTGCACGACCCGGCGCGCATGTGGGCCGGTGGCGTCATCAAGGCCCTGTCCGATGCGTCCGGCCAGCCCATCGAGCGGCTGCACCTGCGCCACCAGAGCACACTGGCGTCGATCGCGCTGATCGAACGCACCGCCCTACCCCGCCGCGTGGACGACCCGCTCAAGATCTACCATGCCGACGTGCGCGACGCGAGCCAGGAAGCCCAGGCCATCCCGATCGCCCTGATGGAGCGCAGCCACCTGACCGCGATCATCATGGCGCCGATGCCTCAAGCGCTGTTCGACGAGATCGTCGCGACCCTCAATGCTGCCGCGCACGGCGAGCACTGGCGCTGCCCGCACCTGCTCTTCCTGCTGTCGGCCCCGGTGGCCCCGCTGGCCACACGCATTGCCGCCGTGGCCTGGCCGAGCGCGCTCAACGTGATGGTGAGCACCGAACCAATGACCAGCGCCTCGGGCGTCTGGAACTCCGTGCTCAACACCTGGAACCGCGTCAAGCACCTCCCCCACGGGGCGCAGGCCCGGCTGCGCGCACCGACCCTACCGGGCGCGGACTTTCCGATCCGCATCGGCGATCTCGCCACCGACACTGCGCCCGCCGAGACGGCGCAACCCGCCGACGACCCCGCGGCAGGCGCCGCCCTCACCCCGCTGCCGGAAGTCCATGAGATCGGCCCGGCCAGACTCGTGACCGACGTCTTGCGCACCAGCGTCGACGAGGCCCGGGTGTTGCGCGTGCTCGAGCAGCTCATGCGCATCGAAGGCGTGCTGGGCGGTTGCGTCGTCGACCTCACCACCGGACTGGTGCTGGGTCAGCAACTCGCCGACGACGCCGAGGAACTGTCGCTGGATCTGGCCGCTGCCACGGCCACCGAGGTGCTCAAGGCCCACCGCCGTGCCGCGCGCGACATGGGCGGCGACCGCGTCGACGAGGTCATCGTCACCCTCGGCCGGCGCCAGCAGATCCTGCGCAGCGTCAACCAGCATGCCGACCTCTTCCTGCTGGTCGTCCTTGACAAGCAGCGCACCAACCTCGCCCTGGCTCGCTTCCGGGTGATGGACGCGGAGAAGCTGCTGGCCTGAACGCCCGACCCTTCGGCGCAGAGGTGGCTGCTGGGCTACCATGCAGTCCTGAGTCTTCCTCTTGATGCGGGCCGCCCCCACGCGGCCCCAGCCGCCATGGAATCCGTGATCTACGACTATACGCGCCAGGATGCCCAGGGCGCGAGCTGCACTGCCCATGCCTGGGCGAAGGTGCCCGAGCCCCTGAGCCCGGCCGAACGCGACGCCACCCGCGAGCGCATCCGCCAGTTGCTGGCCGAGCGCGATGCGGTGCTCATCGCCCACTACTACGTTGACGGCGACATCCAGGATCTGGCCCTGGAGACCGGCGGCTGCGTGTCCGACTCGCTGGAGATGGCCCGCTTCGGGCGCGACCATGCCGCGCGCACCCTCATCGTGGCCGGCGTGCGCTTCATGGGCGAGACCGCCAAGATCCTGAGCCCCGACAAGACCGTCCTGATGCCCGACCTGGACGCCACCTGTTCGCTCGACCTGGGTTGCCCGCCCGACGAATTCGCCGCCTTCTGCGACGCCCACCCCGACCGCCAGGTGGTCGTCTACGCCAACACCAGCGCCGCCGTGAAGGCCCGCGCCGACTGGATGGTAACCAGCTCCTGCGCCCTGGCCATCGTGCGCCACCTC
This sequence comes from Caldimonas sp., assembly GCF_046291045.1. Lineage (GTDB taxonomy): Bacteria > Pseudomonadota > Gammaproteobacteria > Burkholderiales > Burkholderiaceae_C > Caldimonas. Next base: position 30,719 of record NZ_JBKBSL010000026.1, read on the forward strand.
AAGGAACAGGGCCACAAGATCCTCTGGGCACCCGACCGGCACCTGGGCCGCTACATCCAGGAAGAGACCGGCGCCGACATGCTGCTGTGGAACGGCGCGTGCATCGTGCACGATGAATTCAAAGGCGTCGAGCTGGAGCTGCTGCGCAAGGAGCATCCCGAAGCCCTGGTGCTCGTCCACCCCGAATCGCCGCGCAGCGTGGTCGAGCAGGCTGACGTGGTGGGCTCGACCAGCCAGCTCCTCAAGGCCGTCGTGGAAGGCAGCGCCGCCGAGTACATCGTGGCCACCGACAACGGCATCTTGCATCGCATGCGCCAGATGGCCCCTGGCAAGACGCTCATCGAGGCTCCCACCGCCGGCAGCGGCGCCACGTGCAAGAGCTGCGCCCATTGCCCGTGGATGGCCATGAATGCCCTGCAAGGCGTGCTGGCCTGCCTGGAGCGCGGCAGCGGGGAGATCACCGTGCCCGAGCCCGTGCGCAGTCAGGCGCTGGGCTGCATCGACCGCATGCTCGACTTCGTCGCCCGCAACCCCTCGGCCATCGCCCGGCCGCAGCACGGCTTCGTGCGTCACCTCGGAGCTGCCTGAGCCCATGTTCGACCACAACGAAACCCTGGCCGAAGCCCGCGCCCGCAACGTGCGCGAGGCCTTGTTCGAGGACGTGGGCCGTCGCGACTGGACGGCCGAACTCGTGCCGGCCGCCCAGCGCGTGCGCGCCCGGGTGCTGCTGCGCGAAGCGGCCGTGCTGTGCGGGCGCGAATGGTTCGACGCCTGCATGCACGCCGTCGATCCCGCCACGCAGGTCCACTGGCGGGCGGCCGAAGGGGCCGAGTTGCCCGCCGACACCGTGGTCTGCGAGATCGAGGCACACGCGCGTGCGCTGCTCACCGCCGAGCGACCAGCCTTGAACTTCTTGCAATTGCTCTCGGCCACGGCCACGGTCACCCGGCAGTATGCGCGCGCCATCGAAGGCGCCTCGCCCCATCCGCGCGGCTGCGCCATCCTCGACACCCGCAAGACCCTGCCCGGCCTGCGGCTGGCCCAGAAGTACGCCGTGCGTGTGGGTGGCGGCCGCAACCAGCGCCTGGCACTTTACGACGGCATCCTGATCAAGGAGAACCACATCGCCGCCGCCGGCGGCGTGACCGCCGCGCTGCGCAACGCCCAGGCCCTGGTGCGCGGGGCGGGTGCCGACATCGGCATCCAAATCGAGGTGGAAACGCTGGAACAGCTCGACGAGGCCTTGCAGGCCGGCGCCGTGAGCGTGTTGCTCGATAACTTCGACCTCGAGCGCATGCGCCAGGCCGTGGCCCTGAACGCCGGGCGAGCCCTGCTGGAAGTCTCCGGCGGGGTGAACCTCGACCAGGTGCGGGCGATCGCCGCCACCGGGGTGGACCGCATCTCCATCGGTCGCCTCACCAAAGACGTGAAGGCCGTGGACTTCTCCATGCGGGTGATCGAGCGGCTCTGAGCGCGGCCTGGGAGTTGGCGGCCGAAACCGCAGCTATTGCGGGCTTTGCTCCACGGTCGGGCTGCCCATACTGGCCCATCCGCTCCGGAGAGCCGCATGAGCCCCGCCGACTTCACCAACATCCACAACTATTTCGAGCGTCCCGTCCTTGAGGCCGTGATGCAGACCGCCCCGCGCTACCCCCAGGTGCGCGGCGACATGCTCGCCGACGTGGCCTGCGTGGCGCTGAACCGGCTGCCGCCGCGCTACATCCGCCACGAGGTGGACCTCGCCTTCTACATGACGGAGAGGGAGCGCGCAGACAACGAACGCGCGCTGGCCGAGGCCGTGACCCACGCCTTCGAATTCGTGCAGGCCCGCACGGCGATGCGCGCCCGTGGCTGATGGGCCCAGCCCTCACGAGGAAGCGCCACGCCGGGCCGCCCCCAGGCAGTGCTCACAGGCCACAGCCGTGATGCGTGGAGGCCAGCCGTCGCCCTGCCGGGCGGGTCAGGATGGTGGGGAAACTCACCGGCAGCGTGCGCGGGAAGTCGCGGCTGTAATGCAGGCCCCGGCTCTCGTGACGCACCAGGGCCGAACGCACGATCAGTTCGGCACACTCGACCAGATTGCGCAGCTCCAGCAAATCGCGCGTGACGCGGAAGTTCGAGTAATAGTCGTCGATCTCGCTGCGCAGCAGATGGATGCGGTGCAAAGCCCGCTCCAGCCGCCGCGTGGTGCGCACGATGCCCACGTAGTTCCACATCAGCAGGCGCAGCTCGTCCCAGTTGTGCGAGATCACCACCTGCTCGTCCGCGTCCTCGACCTGGCTTTCGTCCCACGGCGGCAATACCGCCTCCTCCAGCCGGGCATGGGCCTCGATGTCCTGCGCTGTCGTGCGCCCCAGTACCACGCATTCCAGCAGCGAATTGCTGGCCAGCCGGTTCGCGCCGTGCAGGCCGGTGTAGGTCGACTCCCCCACCGCGTACAGCCCGGGCAAGTCGGTGCGCCCGTTCAGGTCGGTGACGATCCCGCCGCAGGTGTAGTGCGCCGCCGGCACCACGGGGATCGGCTGGCACGTGATGTCGATCCCCAGCGACAAGCAGCGGGCATGGATGGTGGGGAAATGCTCCTTCAGGAAGCCCGCGTCCAGATGCGTGGCGTCCAGCCACACATGGTCCAGGCCATGCTTCTTCATCTCGAAATCGATCGCGCGCGCCACGATGTCGCGCGGGGCCAGCTCACCCCGCGCGTCGTGGGCGGGCATGAAGCGCGTGCCGTCGGGCAGCTTCAGATGGGCGCCCTCGCCGCGCAAGGCCTCGGTGATGAGGAAGCTGCGCTCCTGCGGGTGGTACAGGCAGGTCGGATGGAACTGGATGAACTCCATGTTGCCCACCCGGCAGCCGGCGCGCCAGGCCATCGCGATGCCGTCGCCCGTGGCGGTGTCGGGGTTGCTCGTGTACCGATAGACCTTGCCCACACCGCCGGTGGCCAGCACCACGGCTGCTGCCGGCAGGGTTTCCACCCGGCCGCGCTCGATGTCCAGGGCGTAGACCCCATAGCAGCGCGGCGGCTCGTCACGTTTGAGGTGACGCGAGGTGATCAGGTCCACCGCCATCCAGCGTTCGCGCAACTCGATGTGAGGATGCCGACGCACCTGTTCGAGCAAGGCCTCGTGAATGGCCTTGCCGGTGGCATCGGCTGCGTGGGCGATGCGACGCACGGCATGGCCACCCTCGCGGGTGAGGTGCAGCCCCAGCGGGCCCTGCGGATCGGCCGAGAACGGCACACCCTGCGCCACCAGCCATTCGATGGCCTCGGCACTGCGCTCGGCAATGAAGCGGGCAGCCGTCTCATCCACCAGCCCAGCGCCTGCCTCCTGGGTGTCGCGTACGTGGCTGTCGATGCTGTCGTCACTGCCCAGCACCCCCACGATGCCCCCCTGGGCCCAGGCGGTCGCCGCCTCGTTCACCCCCCGCTTGGCCAACACCACCACCGGCCGCTGAGCCGCCAGATGCAGGGCTACGGTCAATCCGGCCAAGCCGGCCCCCACGATCACCACCGGATCGTTGCGCATCGATTCCATCCCATTCCCGTGTCCATCCGAGCCGCCTGCCCGGTGCAGGTGTCTCCTGTAAGCTGCAAATCATTCTATCGGCGAGACGCTCACCCCCTTGCCCGCTCGCCCGAACGTGAACAAGGTCGCAGCCCTGCGCCCACTCCCCCCGTCCTCCCCCAAACGGGTGTGTCCGGGCTGTGAAGCAGGTCGTTACACTGCTTGCACCACCCCTCCAGGCTTCCACCACGAGGCACCATGGCCTACGTCCAGCGCATGGATGACACCACCCGCCCCCCGAACCGCCCTGTCGAGTGGGCCCCGACCATGCCTGACACCATGGCCACGCAGATCATGGCGCGCGACAGCGACGACCCCCGGGTCGCCGGGTCGCACGACATCGGGCGGCTGACCGGCCCCAACACCCGAGAGCTGTTCGTCACCTGCGACGCGGCTGAGGCGTTGCGGTTGCAGTTCGAGCACCTTCGCAGCCTGCACGTGGCCCTGCACGACATCGGCGGCAATGTGTCGCGCCAACTGCTGCGCCAGCTCGCCGGCCATGGCGGCAGCGCCGTGCAGAAACTCATCATCCGCCAACAGGGCTACGGCACCATGCTGGCGAGTATCGAGTACGCCACCTACACCTCGCCCGAGGGCCAGCACGTGCACATCTACTCCACCGATGTGCAAAGCACCCCCGCCGGCCAGCAGGCCGTCTCGAGGGTTCTGATGGAAAACGCCCAGATCAGCGTCGTGTTGCTGGCCGAGATGGCTGGTCAGGGTTCGGCCAATGCCCTGCGGCAGATGATGCAATGGGTGCATGTGCCGGCCTGGGTCTGCCCCAGTCTGCTGATCATGCCGCTGGGCCCCGCGGCCGCGCAGGCAGCCGCCTCGCAGTCGGCACAGGTGGTGCAGCGCCACGGCATGCTGGTGCGCGCCGCCCCGCAACCCTCGAGGCCCGCCGACGCCTGGTCGTTCATCCTGGGGTTTTGGCAGAAGAACGCCGCGCGGGGCCGTCTGGCTGCCGCGGCGCCGGGATCGGGAGCCGGCCTGCCACAGCTCATGCCGCTGTCCCTCCAGCTCGATCCCGAGGACGCGCGCACCGTTGCGCAGTCTCCCGCTTGGGCCCGCGCCCCGGGAGCCCCGGCCGGCCCCGCCCCCGCCGACCCGGACCAGTCCACAGTGGACGCCTACGTGGGCTTGGTGGCCCAAATGACAGGCCTGCTGTCGTGTTGCGTGTTCGACGTGAACCTGGGCGCACCGCTGGGCTTTGCGGGCCGCGGACCTTCAGCCATTGACCTGGCCCGCCAAGGCGCGGCGATCCTCAAAGCACAGCAAATGGCCCGGCTGGCCCTGAACCTGGCCGACCCGGCCCACGAAATCCTGATCTCCTCCGATCGCCACCACCAGGTGGTGCGCCCCCTGCCGGGACTGCCGGATGTGGCGTTGCATTGCCTGCTCGACCGACACAAGACCAACCAGTCGCTGGTGCGTTTCCAGCTCCAGCGGCTGGACGCCTGGCTCAAGCAGCACCCCCCGGCCGCACGCTGATAGCCCGATGCGTTCAGCGCCCAGGGCCGGTGCCGCCTTGCCGCGGCGGCAGCTCGCGCGCCTGCACGTCGATCACCTCGCCTGACGCACGCGATGCGCCGCGGGGGGACCTCCACGCGCCGGTGCGGGTGTGCAGATCGGTCCAGCGATAGCGCCGGAACAGACCGAAATCCGCCACCGTGGGGCGCCGCCCTCGCAGCAAAGCCCACACGCTGAGCACCAGCGCGGCGAAGAGCCCGGCCACCACCAGACTGGCGAGGAACACGAGGCTGAAGGCCACGACGACGAGCCGCAGCAACAGCGATGCGGCCAAAGCCGCCACGGTGCGCAAGGAATCCATCCAGATGTGATTCTTCGGCCGCCGGCAGGGTTCCCCGATGGGACACCTGCCGGCAAAGACTGCTCAATGCACGGTTCGGCCGAACACGAATTCGCCGTTTTCCACCGTCACCGGGATCACATCCTTCGGCCCGAAGCGCCCTTCAAGGATCAGACGGGCCACCGGGTTTTCAATGCGGTGCTGGATCGCCCGTTTGAGCGGCCGCGCGCCGAACACCGGGTCGAAGCCCACCTTGGCCAGTTCGGCCAAAGCCTCGGGCGAAACCTCCAGCCGCATGTCCATCTTCTCCAGGCGCTGCTCCAAGTGCTTCAACTGGATCTTCGCGATCGCCTCGATGTGCTTCTGGTCCAGGGCGTGGAAAACCACGGTCTCGTCGATGCGGTTGAGGAACTCGGGCCGGAAGTGCTGCTTCACCTCGGCCCATACCGCCTCGCGGATCAGCTCGCTGTCCTGGCCGGCCATCTGCATGATCTGGTGCGAGCCCAGATTGCTCGTCATCACGATCACGGTGTTCTTGAAGTCCACGGTGCGACCCTGGCCATCGGTCAGGCGGCCGTCGTCGAGCACCTGCAGCAGGACGTTGAACACGTCCGGGTGGGCCTTCTCCACCTCATCGAGCAGCAGCACGCTGTACGGCTTGCGGCGCACGGCCTCGGTGAGGTAGCCCCCTTCGTCGTAGCCCACGTAGCCCGGGGGTGCGCCGATCAGGCGGCTGACCGAGTGCTTCTCCATGAACTCGCTCATGTCGATGCGCACCATGTGATCGTCGCTGTCGAACAGGAAGCCGGCCAGCGCCTTGCACAGCTCGGTCTTGCCCACGCCCGTGGGCCCCAGGAAGAGGAAGCTGCCCAGCGGGCGGTTCGGGTCGGACAGTCCGGCGCGGGAGCGTCGGATGGCGTTGGCCACCGCAGTGATGGCCTCGTCCTGCCCCACCACCCGCTCGTGCAGTCGTGCCTCCATCTGCAGGAGCTTGTCCCGCTCGCCTTGCATCAGCTTGCTCACCGGAATGCCCGTGGCACGCGAGACGACCTCGGCAATCTCCTCGGCGCCCACCTGGGTGCGCAGCAACTGAGGCCGCCCCCCTTCCTTGGCCCCCTTGGCCTTGTCGCTTTCCTTCGCTTGAGCCTCCTTCAGCCGCTTCTCGAGCTCGGGCAGGCGGCCGTACTGAAGCTCGGCCACCTTGTTGAAGTCGCCCTTGCGCTTGAACTCCTCGATCTGGAAGCGGATCTTGTCGATCTCTTCCTTGATCTGCGCAGACCCCAGGGCCGAGGCCTTCTCGGCCTTCCAGATCTCCTCCAGGTCGGCGTACTCGCGCTCCAGGCGGGCGATTTCCTCCTCGATCAGACCCAAGCGTTTGATGGAGGCTTCGTCTTTTTCCTTGCGCACCGCCTCGCGCTCGATCTTGAGCTGGATCAGGCGTCGGTCGAGACGATCCATCGCTTCGGGCTTGGAGTCGATCTCGATCTTGATCTTGGCCGCGGCCTCGTCGATCAGGTCGATGGCCTTGTCGGGCAGAAAGCGGTCGGTGATGTAGCGGTGTGACAGCTCGGCAGCGGCCACGATCGCCGGGTCGGTGATTTCGACCCCGTGGTGCACCTCGTACTTCTCCTGCAGACCGCGCAGGATCGCAATGGTCTGCTCCACGCTGGGCTCGTCCACAAGAATCTTCTGGAAGCGGCGCTCCAGGGCGGCGTCCTTCTCGATGTACTTGCGGTACTCATCGAGCGTGGTGGCGCCGATGCAGTGCAACTCGCCACGTGCCAGCGCGGGCTTGAGCATGTTGCCCGCATCGATGGCGCCCTCGGCCTTGCCCGCGCCCACCATCGTGTGGATCTCATCGATGAAGAGAATGATGCGGCCCTCGTCCTGGGCCACCTCCTTGAGCACGGCCTTGAGCCGCTCCTCGAACTCGCCTCGGTACTTTGCACCGGCCAGCAAGCCCGCCATGTCGAGCACCAACACGCGCTTGTCCTTGAGGGTGTCGGGCACCTCGCCAGCCACAATGCGTTGGGCCAGCCCTTCGACGATGGCCGTCTTGCCCACCCCGGGCTCGCCGATGAGCACCGGGTTGTTCTTCGAGCGGCGCTGCAGCACCTGGATGGCGCGGCGGATCTCGTCGTCACGGCCGATCACCGGGTCGAGTTTGCCTTGTCGGGCGCGTTCGGTCAGATCGAGCGTGTATTTCTTCAGCGCCTCGCGCTGGCCCTCGGCCTCGGCATTGTCCACCGCGTGCCCACCGCGCACCGCTTCCACCGCCGCCTCCAGCGACTTTCGGTTCAGACCGTGGTCCCTGGCCATCTGGCCGATCTCGGCCTTGCTGTCGCTAAGGGCCAGCAGGAACATTTCGCTCGCCACGAACTGGTCGCCGCGCTTGAGCGCCTCCTTCTCGGCCGCCTGCAACAGGCTCACGGTGTCGCGGCCGACCTGCACCTGTTCCGCGCCTTGCACCTGGGGCAAGCGCTTGATCGCGGCTTCCACCGCCTTGTGCAGGCCGCCGGTGTTCACGCCGGCACGTGCCAGCAAGGCCTTGGGGCCGTCGTCTTGCTGCAGCATGGCCAGCAGCACGTGCGCCGGCTCGATGTAGGGGTTGTCGTGGGCCAGTGCCAGGCTCTGGGCATCGCCCAAAGCCTCCTGGAACTTGGTGGTGAGCTTGTCGAGTCGCATGAGTAACCTCCGATTGATTCCGAGGTGGGGGACGCCCGGCCGCTTTCAAGTGTGCCGGGCGCACGACGCGCCTCCAAGCCCCTCGGCTTGCGTTCGATCAAGCCGACCCGCTGTGCGGCCTCAGCCCATCCAGCTGCGCAGCAGCCGCCAACCCACGGCGCAAGCGGCCAAGGCCCCCAGGACGTGGCCCATGGCATGGATCGCCCACAGCAGCCACTGCTCCTTCTGCAGCAGATGCAGCGACTCCAGCGAAAAAGCCGAAAAGGTGGTGAACCCACCCAGAAAGCCCGTCACCAGCAGGAGACGCAAGCCCTCATCGGGGTGGCGGGCCAGCCAGGCCATCGCTAGACCGATGCACAGGCCGCCCAGCAAGTTGACCACCAGCGTCCCCAGTGGAAAACCGTCCCAGGCCGCGTTGAGCCACAGGCTCACCCCCCAGCGTGCCACCCCGCCTAGGCCCGCTCCCAGCCCCACGGCCAGGGCCCCACCCACAGGGAGAAAAGCCGTGCTCATGAGTTGCCGCGCGTCGCGGCATTGCCGGCCACGATGCCCCAGCGCCGCAGCGCCTCATCATCACTCACCCGGGCATCCACCCAACGGGAGCCTGCCGGGGTGGTCTCCTTCTTCCAGAAGGGTGCCTGGGTCTTGAGGTAGTCCATCAGGAACTCGCAAGCCCGGAAGGCCTCGCCCCGGTGGGAAGAGCTCACGCCCACATAGACGATCTGGTCTTGCGGCTGCAGCTGGCCCACCCGGTGGATCACGCGGGCGGCGCGGATGTCGAAGCGCCGGTGCGCTTCGTCGATCATGGCCTCGATGGCCTTTTCAGTCATCCCCGGGTAGTGCTCCAGCTCCATGCGGCTCACGCCCTGGCCGTCGTTGCGGTCGCGCACCGTGCCCACGAAGACCGCCACCGCCCCCACCCCGGCATCGCCGGCACGCAAAGCGGCCACCTCGGCACCGAGGTCGAAATCCTCGGTCTGGATACGCACGCGCGGCCCGTTCATGCTCAGCCTCCGGTCACAGGAGGAAAGAAGGCCACCTCGGCACCGTCGCGCAGCGGCGCCGATTCATCGCACAGCGTCTGGTCCAGCGCCGCGCGCAGGGCGCGGCCGGGGGCCAGGGCCTCGGCATGGGCCCCCGAGCGGGACTGCAGCAAGGCGCGCAGGCTGCCCACGGTGCTGCCCTCGGGCGCCTCGATGCTCTCCTGCGGGCCCAGGGCCTCGCGGATCGAGGCAAAGTACTTCACTGTGACCTTCATTGCATCCACTCGGCAAAAGAAACGAAACGCACCCGATCCCCTCGGGAGATGGGCTGCCCGGGCGGCACGTCGACGACGCCGTCGGCCCACACAGCCGAGGTGAGCACCCCCGAACTCTGGTTCGGGAACAAGGCGAGCCGCCCGTCGCCCTCGCGCCGCACACGCAGGAACTCGCGCCGACGGTCGGGCCGAGGCCAGTCGAAACCCGCTTCCAGCCACACGCCGGGCGGCGCGGCGGGATCGGCCCCCTGCAGGGCCAGCAGGAAGGGACGGACCAGCAGCAAGAAGGTGATGAAGCTCGATACCGGGTTGCCCGGCAAGCCGATGAAGGCCGCTTCGCCGCCCCCCTCACGCCGAACCTGGCCGAAGGCCAGCGGCTTGCCAGGCTTGATCGCGATCTGCCACAGGTCCAGGCGCCCTTCGGCGTTCACGGCCGGACGGATGTGATCCTCCTCTCCCACCGATACTCCGCCCGAGCTGAGGATCAGATCGTGATCGCGTGCCGCTTCGCGCAGGGCTGCACGTGTAGATTCCAGACTGTCAGGCACGATGCCCAGATCGGTACACGCGCAGCCGAACTGGGCGAGCAGCCCCCGCAGCGTGTCGCGGTTGGCGTTGTAGATGGCTCCTGGCCGCAGCGGCTGGCCGGGCATCACGAGTTCATCACCGGTGGACAGCAAGGCCACACGCACGCGGCGCATCACGGTCAGGCTCGCCGCCCCGGCCGTGGCCGCCAGGCCCAGGGCCTGGGGTGTCAGGCGCCGGCCGCGGGCCAGCACCACCGCGCCCTCACGCAGATCCTCCCCGCGCTGCCGCACCCACTGCCCCGGTGCCGGCACGGCAAGGATCCGCACCGAACCGTCCAGCGGCTCGCACTGCTCCTGCATCACGACGGCATCGGCACCCTCGGGCAGCGGCGCCCCAGTGAAGATGCGTGCTGCGCTGCCGGGTTGCAGCACCGAGCCGACCTGCCCAGCGGCAATGCGCTGACTCACCGGCAGGACGGTGCCGGCTGCCGGCACATCGGCCGAGCGCACGGCATAACCGTCCATCGAGCTGTTGGCCAGCGGGGGGACGTCCAGCGGCGAAACCAGATCGCGCGCCAGCACTCGGCCCAGGGCCTGGGCGGTGGGCAACTCCTCAGTCCCGGCGATCGGCGTAGCCGCTGCCAGCAGCTTCGCCAGGGCCTCGTCCAGGCTGAGCATCGGGGAACGGGAATCGATACTCATAACGATCCTGATTGTGCAGCAGGTGCTCCACCACGCTGGCGGCATCGTTCAAGTCCAGCACCGGGCGCAAGGTGGCATGGGGCAACTGCCCGGGGCTGTCGGTGGCGATCGCCGTCACGAAGGGATCCTCGATGTACTGCGCAGGACGACCGAGCGAGGCTCTCCACACCTCGATCTTGAAGAGGTCGGCGTGCTTGAAACCCTCCACGAGCACCCAGTCGCAATCGTAGAGTTCGGCAATGAGTTGATGGACGGTGGGCTCGCAAGGCACCTCGAACTCCCGGATCTTGGCCAGGCGCCGGTCGGAGGCCACCACCACTTCGAAGGCGCCGGCCTGGCGGTGGCGCCAGGAATCCTTGCCCGGGTGATCGACGTCGAAGGTGTGGTGGGCATGCTTGACCACTGACACCCGCTGCCCCGCCAGCTTCAGACCGGCGATCACTTGCTCGACCAGCGTGGTCTTGCCCGACCCGGAGTATCCGCAAAAACCCACCACCTTCATGCGCGTGTCCCGCGTGCCCTGGAGCCGGCACGTGTCAACGAACATTCTCGGCGATGTAGCGCTTCACCGCGTCGGCATCGGCCCCCATGACCTTGAAGCGTCTGGGGAGGTTCTCCAGTCCCTGCAGGGCGGCCGGCCGCTCGGGTTCGCGGCCCAGGGCCTCGCGGATGGTCTCGGCGAACTTGGCGGGCAAGGCCGTCTCCAGGACGATCATCGGGATGCCCTGCTCCAGATGCTCGCGGGCCACCTTCACCCCATCGGCCGTGTGAGTGTCGATCATGACGCCAAAACGCGCGTACACGTCACGGATGGTCGCCAGCCGGTCGGCGTGGGTGCTGCGGCCAGAGGCGAAGCCATAGTCGGCCACCTTGGCGAATTCCGCTGGCGTGAGCGAGAAGGCGCCCGTGCGCTCCACGGCCTCGCAAAAAAGCTGTGCGGTACGTCCGGCGTCGCGCCCCAGCAAATCGAACACGAAGCGTTCGAAGTTGGAGGCCTTCGAGATGTCCATCGAGGGACTCGAAGTCTCGAAGGTCTCCGCCGCCTTGCGCACCCGGTATGTCCCGGTGCGGAAAAACTCGTCGAGCACGTCGTTCTCGTTGGTGGCCACCACCAGACGACGGATCGGCAATCCCATCATGCGGGCCACATGGCCGGCGCAAACGTTGCCGAAGTTGCCCGAGGGGACGCAGAAGCTCACCACCTCATCATTGCTGCGAGTGGCCTGGAAGTAGCCGGCGAAGTAGTACACCACCTGAGCCAGCAGCCGCGCCCAATTGATGGAGTTCACCGTTCCGATCTTGTGGCGACGCTTGAAGTCCAGGTCGTTCGACACGGCCTTGACGATGTCCTGGCAGTCGTCGAATACCCCCTCGATGGCCAGATTGTGGATGTTGGCATCGGGCAGGCTGTACATCTGAGCCTGCTGGAAGGAGCTCATGCGGCCATGGGGCGAGAGCATGAAGACACGCACCCCCCGCTTGCCGCGCATCGCATACTCGGCCGCACTGCCGGTATCGCCCGAGGTTGCCCCCAGAATGTTGAGCTCCTCGCCGCGGCGGCCGAGCTCATACTCGAACAACTGGCCCAACAGTTGCATCGCCACGTCCTTGAAGGCCAGCGTCGGTCCATTGGACAGCGCCTCCAGGTAGAAGCCCTCACCCAGCGGCTTGAGCGGCGTAATGGCCTCGGTACCGAACACCTCCTTGGTGTAGGTGCGCGTGACCAGCGCACGCAGGTCGGCGGCCGGAATGTCGTCGATGTACAGCGACAGGATCTCGAAGGCGAGCTCGGCATAGCTCAGGCCACGCCAGCGCAGCAAGGTGGCCCCATCCACGCGGGGATAGGCCACGGGCAGGTACAGCCCGCCATCGGGCGCTAGGCCCTCCAACAGAATGTCCGAGAAGCCGCGCTCAGTGCGGTCGCCGCGGGTGCTGATGTACTTCATGGTCTCAGTTCAGCTCTTCCTTGCGGATGCGCACGATGGGCTCGAGCACCGTGGGCAGGGCCTGCATCTTCGCGATCGCCCCATTCATGCGGCCTTCGCGGGTCTCGTGCGTCAGGATGATCAGGTCGGTCTGGTTCTCGTCGTCGCCCGCCTCGCGCTGCAATACGGCATCGATGGAGATGTCGTGCTCGGCCAGGATGCCGGTGATGCGTGCGAGGACGCCCGTCTGGTCGGCCACGCGCAGCCGCAGGTAAAAGGAGGTGACCACGTCCTCGATCGGCAGGACCGGCACATTGTCCAGCGCGTCGGGCTGGAATGCCAGGTGGGGCACGCGATGGTCAGGGTCTGCCGTGTGCAGGCGGGTCACGTCCACCAGGTCGGCCACCACTGCCGAGGCGGTAGGCTCCGAGCCAGCGCCCTTGCCATAGTAAAGCGTCGAGCCCACCGCGTCGCCATGCACCACGACCGCGTTCATCGCACCCTCCACGTTGGCGATGAGCCGCTTGGCCGGCACCAGAGTGGGATGCACGCGCAGCTCGATACCGCCGCCGGGCAGATCGTCGCGGCGGCGCGTCACGCCCAGCAGCTTGATGCGATAGCCGAGCTGTTCGGCATAGGTGATGTCGGCCGCCTTCAGCCGGGTAATGCCTTCGACATAGGCCTTGTCGAACTGCATCGGAACGCCGAAGGCGATCGCGCTCATGATGGTGGCCTTGTGCGCTGCATCCACGCCTTCGATGTCGAAGGTCGGATCAGCCTCGGCGTAACCCAAGCGCTGCGCCTCCCGAAGCACGGTGTCGAAGTCCAGCCCTTTGGAGCGCATCTCGCTCAGGATGAAGTTCGTGGTGCCGTTGATGATGCCGGCGATCCATTGAATGCGGTTGGCCGTGAGGCCCTCGCGCAGCGCCTTGATGATCGGAATGCCCCCGGCCACGGCGGCCTCGAAGGCGACCATCACGCCCTTGTCGCTGGCCGCGGCGAAGATCTCGGTGCCGTGCACGGCCAGCAGGGCCTTGTTGGCCGTGACCACGTGCTTGCCCGCGGCGATCGCCTTGAGCACCAACTCGCGGGCGCGGGTGGTGCCGCCGATCAGTTCGACGACGATGTCCACCTGCGGGTCGGTCGCGACGGCGTCGAGATCGTCGCTGATCGTGAGCTCCTCGCCCAAGGCGGCGCGGGCTTTGGCCGGGTTGCGCGCGCCCACACGGGTCACCACGATGCCGCGGCCGGCGCGGCGCTGGATCTCGGCCTGGTTGCGTGCCAGCACGTTGACGACACCGGTGGCGACGACGCCGGCCCCCAGCAGGCCCAGGCGCATCGGATTCTGAAAGGAGTTCATGCGTTCGATCCGTGAGAGTGACGCTTGCGGTAGTGCTCGAGGAAGCGGGCGATGCGGCCGATCGCCTCGGCCAGGTCATCGGAGTTGGGCAAGAAGACCAGGCGGAAATGATCCGGATGCGGCCAGTTGAAGCCGGTGCCCTGCACGATGAGCACTTTCTCCTCGGCCAGCAGTTCGTAGGCAAGCTGCTGGTCGTCGGCCACAGGATAGAGCTTGGGGTCCAGACGCGGGAACATGTACAGCGCCGCCTTGGGCTTGACGCAGGTAACACCGGGGATCTCGGTCAGCAGCTTGTGAGCGAGGTCACGCTGGCGGCACAGGCGGCCACCCGGCGCGACCAGATCCTTGATGCTCTGGTAGCCCCCAAGCGCCGTTTGGATGGCCAGTTGACCCGGCGTGTTCGCGCACAGACGCATCGAGGCCAACATGTTCAGGCCCTCGATGTAGTCCCGCGCATGCTTTTTCTCACCAGACACCACCATCCAGCCGGCCCGGTAGCCGCAGGAGCGGTAGTTCTTCGACAGCCCGTTGAAGGTGACGAAGAGCACGTCGTCGGCCAGCGACGCGATGCTGGTGTGCGTGTGGCCGTCGTACAGCGTCTTATCGTAGATCTCGTCGGCGAAGACGATGAGCTGGTGCTGACGCGCGATCTCGACCAGCTCCAGCAAGACCGACTCAGGGTACAGGGCGCCCGTCGGGTTGTTCGGATTGATCACCACCAGCGCCTTGGTGCGCGGCGTGATCTTGGCCCTGATGTCGGCAATGTCGGGCATCCAATCGGACTGCTCGTCGCACATGTAATGCACCGGCGTGCCCCCGGACAGCGACACCACCGCGGTGTACAGCGGATAGTCGGGCGCAGGGATCAGCACCTCGTCGCCATCGTTGAGCAAGGCGTTCATGCTCATCGCGATCAGCTCGGACGCCCCATTGCCCAGGTAGACATCATCCACCGTCACACCACGGATGTTCTTCTCCTGCGTGTAGTGCACCACTGCCCGGCGCGGCGCGAACAGGCCTTTGGAGTCAGTGTAGCCCGCGGTGTGCGGCAGGTTGCGGATCATGTCCTGCACGATCTCGTCGGGCGGCTCCAGCCCGAACACCGCCAGGTTGCCGATGTTCAGCTTGATGATCTTGTGGCCCTCTTCCTCCATCTCACGGGCCTTCTCGAGCACCGGCCCGCGGATGTCGTAGCAGACATTGGCCAGCTTGGCCGACTTGGCGACGGGTTTCACGAGGACACTCCCTGGGCACGAGCCCTTGAAAGGACTGCGGCTATCGCAGATTGCACAATCTTGCTGCAGTGCAAAACCTAT
>NZ_JBKBSL010000067.1:0-5340 GCF_046291045.1 Caldimonas sp.
GTGGTGATCTCCAGCCGCAAGGCCGATGCCTGCGAAGCGGTGGCCCAGGCCATCCGCGACGAAGGCGGCCAGGCCATCGCCATCCCCGCCAACATCTCGTCCAAGGATCAGCTCGAAGCCTTGGTGGCACGCACACGCGAGCACTGGGGGCCGATCGACATCCTCGTGTGCAACGCCGCGAGCAACCCCTATTACGGCCCCAGCACTGGGATGACCGACGAGGTCTTCGACAAGGTCATGCGCAACAACGTGCTGAGCAACCACTGGCTGTGCCAGATGGTGCGCGAGGACATGGCCGCCAGGAAGGACGGCGCCATCATCATCGTCTCGTCGATCGGCGGGCTGCACGGCTCGGCCACCATCGGCGCCTACAACATCTCCAAGGCTGCCGACATGCAGCTCGCGCGCAACCTGGCCGTGGAATGGGGGCCGGACAACATCCGCGTCAACTGCATCGCGCCCGGCGTGATCCGCACCGATTTCGCCAAGGCCCTGGTGGACGACCCGCGCGTGCGCGCGCTGATCGAAGGCCAGTTGCCGTTGCGCCGCTTCGGCGAGCCCGACGACATCGGCGGCATCGCGGTGATGCTGGCCTCGGCGGCCGGCCGCTACATCACCGGCCAGACGATCGTGGCCGATGGCGGCTACATGATCCGCTGAGCCTGCGCCCTTCCCTTCCACACGGAGTTCTTCCCTTGGACTTGTTCTTCCAGCAAGTGCTCAACGGGCTCACGCTCGGGGGCATCTACAGCCTCGTGGCCCTGGGCCTCACGCTCGTCTACGGCATCCTGCACGTGCCCAATTTCGCGCACGGAGCCTTCTACATGGCCGGTGCCTACGCCGCCTTCTGGCTCATCACCGCGCAGGGCTTCAACTATTGGGTGGGCATGGCCGGCGCTGCGGTGGCCGTGGCGCTCATTGCCGTGCTGGCCGAGCGGCTGGTGTTCCACCCGCTGCGTGACGCACCGGGCCTGCACCACATGATCGCGGCCATCGGCCTGCTGCTCTTCCTGGAAGCAGGTGCCCAGGCGGTGTGGGGCGCCGACTTCCATCGCCTGCCCACGCCCTACACCGGCATCGTCGAGATCGGCGGCGCCACGGCGCCGGTGCAGCGGCTGATGATCGTGGGCGCGGCCTTCGCGCTGATGGTGGCCTTGCACCTCTTCCTGAAGAAGACGGTGATGGGCTCGACCATCATCGCGATGGCGCAGAACCGCCAGGGCGCGGCGCTGGTGGGCATCGACCCCAATCGCGTGGCGATGCTGACGTTCGCCATCTCGGGCGTGCTCGCTGCAGTGGCCGCCACGCTGTATGCGCCCATCAACCTCATCTACCCCGCGATGGGCCACCTGGTCATCACCAAGGCCTTCGTGATCATCATCCTGGGCGGCATGGGCAGCGTGCCCGGCGCGATCGTGGGCGGGCTGATCATCGGCTTCGCCGAGAGCTTCGGCGCCTTCTACATCTCGCCCGACTACAAGGACATCATCGCCTTTGCGCTGCTGGTCGTGATCCTGTCGTTCCGCCCCGAGGGCCTGTTCACCAAGGGAGTGCGCTGATATGGACCGCGTCTTCGACCTTCTGCATGGCAAGTTCGGCTGGAGTCTGCTGCTGGCCGCCGGCATCGCTTTCCCCTTCGTGGCGGGCAACGACTACCACCTCACGGTGATGTCCACCGCCTACATCTTTGCGCTGGCCACCGTGGGGCTGAACCTCATCACCGGCTACACGGGCCAGTTCAACCTCGCGCACGCGGGCTTCATGGCGGTGGGCGCCTACACGGTGGGCATCCTCACGGTGGACCACGGCGTGCCCTTCTGGGTGGCGTTTGCGCTGTCGGGCGGGGTGGCCGCGGTGCTGGGCTTGTTCATCGGCATCGTCTCGCTGCGGCTCAAGGGCCACTACTTCTCGATCTTCACGCTGTGCGTGGGTTACATCATGTACCTGGTGATCGAGAAGTGGGAAAGCCTCACCCACGGGACCGTGGGCATCATCGGCATCCCCTCGCCCTCGCCCATCGGCCCGTTGCAGTTCGAGTCGCCGCGCGAGCTGTACTACCTGGTGCTGTTCTTTCTGGCGGTGGGCATGTGGGCCATGCACCGCATCGTCAACTCGCTGATGGGCCGCAGCTTCGTGGCCGTGCGCAACAGCGAGGACCTGGCCGAGGCGCTGGGCATCAACCTGATGCGCACCAAGGTGACGGCCTTCGTGCTGTCGGTGGTCTATGCCGGCCTGGCCGGCGGCCTGTACGCCGGCTTCGTGCGCTTCCTGGGCCCCAGCGTGGCCGGCGTGGAGCACACCTTCGACATGACGATGTACATGCTCATCGGCGGTATCGGCACGATGTTCGGCCCGCTGCTGGGGGCACTGGCCATGCCCTGGCTCACGCAGTACCTGCAGTTCCTGCAGGAGTACCGTTTCGTGGTGTTCGGTCCGCTGCTCATCGTGCTGGTCATCTTCCTCCCGCACGGCCTGGTGGGCAGCTTGCTGCAGTGGCGCGCGCGGCGCCTGTCGCGGCGTGCGGCGGCCGCCTCACACGCGGCCGGCCAGCGGGCCACCGGCACCTTGTCCACCCAGGAGGGCGGCCATGCTTGAGATCCAGCAACTGACCAAACGCTTCGGCGGCCTGGCGGCCGTGCGCGAGGTGAGCACCACCATCGAGGCCGGCAAGATCAACGCGATCATCGGCCCCAACGGCGCGGGCAAGACCACCTTCTTCAACCTGATCAGCGGGGCCTTGACTCCCACCAGCGGGCGCATCGTCTATGAGGGCCGCGACGTGGCGGGCTTGCGCGCCGACCAGATGGCGGCCCTGGGTGTGGCCCGCACCTTCCAGACCACTGCCCTCTTCGACCGCGCCACGGTGCTGGACAACCTCATCGTGGGCCACCGCCTGCGCACACGCTCGGGCCTGTGGGACGTGTTGGCGCGAACGCGCCGCCTGCACGAGGAGGAAAAGCGCTGCCGCCGCAAGGCCGAGGAGGCCTTGGAGTTCGTGGGTCTGGCCCACGCCGCCCACCGCATGGCCGGCGACATCTCGCAGGAGGAACGCAAGCGCGTGGCCTTTGCGCTGGCGCTGGCCACCGAGCCCAAGGTGGTGCTGCTCGACGAACCTGCCGGCGGCGTGAACCCCGAAGAGACCGTGGGCCTGGCCGCACTGATCCGCAAGATGCGCGACAGCGGCCTGACCGTGTGCCTGATCGAACACAAGATGGACATGATCATGAGCCTGGCTGACAAGATCATGGTGCTGAACTACGGCGAGAAGATCGCCGAGGGCAGCCCGGCCGAGATCCGCAGCAACCCTCAGGTGATCGAGGCCTACCTGGGCAGCGACGGCGCCCACGACATCAAGGAGGCCGCCGATGCTGCAGCTTGAGAACGTGAGCCTGCAGTACGGCTCGTTCCGCGCCCTGCACGACGTGTCGCTGCACGCCGACGACGGCGAGCTGGTGGTGCTGCTGGGTGCCAACGGCGCCGGCAAGAGTTCGATCTTCCTCACCGCCAGCGGGCTGCTCAAGGCGGCCGGCGGGCGCATCCGCCTGCGCGGCCAGGAGGTGACGGGAGCCAAGCCGGCCCGCCTGGTCGAGCAGGGTCTGGTGCTGTGCCCGGAAGGCCGCAAACTCTTTCCCGGCATGTCGGTGCTGAAGAACCTGATGCTGGGCGCCTATGTGCACCGGCGCGATCGCAAGGGCAATGCCAAGCTGCTCGAGGAGGTCTTCGACCTGTTTCCCATCCTGCGCGAGAAGAAGGACGACGCCGCCGGATCGCTGTCGGGAGGGCAGCAGCAGATGGTGGCCATCGGCCGCGCGCTGATGGGCCGGCCCAAGGCCCTGCTGCTGGACGAACCTTCGCTGGGGCTGGCGCCGCTGGTGGTCAAGCAGGTGCTGGAGGTGATCCAGCGCATCAACCGCGCCGGCACCACCGTGCTGCTGGCCGAGCAGAACGCCTACGCGGCGCTGCAGATCGCTCACCGCGCCTATGTGCTGGAGGGCGGGCGCATCGTGATGGAAGGCAGCCGCGACGAGCTGCTCAACAACGACGGCGTACGTCGGGCTTACATCGGCGCCTGATCCCGGCTTCTTTCGGTTCCACCCCATGCCGGCCCATCGCAGGCCGGCTTCACTCAGGAGAGAGCAGACATGTTGCATTCATCTTCATCGCGCCGCCTCGTGCTGCGCAGCGTGGCCGCGGCCGTGGCGCTGGCGGGCTTCGGCAGTGCCGTCTTCGCCCAGGAGGTCGTCAAGATCGGCTACTCGGGCCCCTTGAGCGGCGGCGCCGCCCTGTACGGCAAGAACGTGCTCACGGGCATGGAAATGGCCGTGGCCGAAATCAACGCCGACGGCCTGGAAGTGGGCGGCAAGAAGGTCAGGCTGGAGATCGTCGCCCTGGACGACAAGTACAACCCCAGCGAAAGCGCCATCAACACCCAGCGCCTGGTGCAAGAGCACAAGGCCCCGGTGGTGCTGATCCCGCACTCGGGCGGCAGCTTCGCGGTGCAGACCACCAACGAGCGCCTGGGGGTGCTGCTGCTGTCCTACACCAGCGTGCCCACCATCACGGCGCGCGGCAACAAGCTCACCATCCGCATCCCGCCGGAGTTCACCGGCTACGTCGAGCCCTTCACGCGCTATGCCATGGGCAAGTTCGGCAAGAACCTGGCCATCGCCAACGCCGACCATGACTACGCCAAGGCCTGGACCGCGGCCTTCAAGCCGGCCTGGGAGGCCGCGGGCGGCAAGGTGGTGGCCGAGAACCCGATGTCGTACAACCGCTCGACCGACTTCTACAGCGGCGTGAGCCGTGTGCTGGCGGCCAAGCCCGACGTGATGTTCATCGGCGGCGCCTCAGAGCCCACCGGCCTGGTGGTGAAGCAAGCGCGTGAGCTGGGCTTCAAGGGCGGCTTCGTGATCATCGATCAGGCCAAGATGGACGAGATCGCCAAGGTCACGGGTGGCTACGGCCCGCTGGAAGGCTCGATCGGTGTGCTGCCCTTGGTGGACGACAGCCGCCCGCACGCCAAGAGCTTCGTCGAGCGCTTCCGCAAGGCCAACCCGGGCCGCGACCCCAGCTCGGAAGTCTCGCTGAACTACATCGCCGTGCACGCCACCGCCCAGGCCATGCGCCTGGCCGGCACCACGACCGATGCCAATGCCATCCGCGCCAAGATGAACGAGGCCTACCGATCACTGCCGGCCAAGTACAACGTGCACGACATCGAGGGCATCGACGAGAAGGGCGGCACCATCGCCAACACCTACGTGGCCACCGTCGAGGGCGGCAAGGTCAAGCAGGTGACCTTGCGCGAGCTGACCAGCAAGTAAGCACGACACGCGCCAA
>NZ_JBKBSL010000068.1:0-5179 GCF_046291045.1 Caldimonas sp.
CCATGGCCGAGAACATCGGCTACGACGCCACCGGCCGCACCACCTACCAGGTGGAGGTGTTGAGTGAGGTGCCCGAGCAGAGCCGCGTGGAGCGCCAGCGCTGCGACCTGTTCGACTGGAAAGTGAGCTTCGACTGGGTGCCCGGCGAGGGCAAGAAGCCCGGGCGCTGGAGCGAGCGCCACCGCGAGGTCATCCCCGGCAGCGGCCTGCTGGGCCAGTACGCGGCCTTCAAGACAAGCCCCGAACCTTTTTTCGTCTGACCCCCGTCCCCGCAGGGCAAGCGGTTTGCTTTGCGGTGAGGCGGGGGGACTGCGAGAGACGGCTCGATCCTGGATATCACTCGGTACCCGACTACGCCGAGGTGCTCCGGCGCCTAGGAACGGTACATGCCGTTTCTGACCTGATCGACTTCATTGACTCTGGGCGCCCCGTACCACCTCGTGTTTGCGAGTGCGGCATACCAGCATACGAGGTCGGGCACATTCAGGATGGGAGGTTGCTTCCGACCAAGGTGCAGGTCCTCGCCGATACTGACCGCGTGTTGGAGGCTGGTGACTTGCTGACCGGGCGTGTCGGCGGTCTTGGGCAGTTTGCTGTCTATGAAGATGAGGCGCCCGCATCGTTTTCCGATAACACCCTGCGACTGCGCCTAAAGGGATTGCATCGACAGCGGGCTCGATTCATTGCCGAGTTTTTGAACTCACAACCCGGGAGAGTGCAGCTCCTACGTGACAGTCGCGGCGGTCTGCAAAAGGTTGTCACGCAGGAGAGTGTCGGGCGAATCGTCATTCCGGACCTGGGGGCATCTGAGGCACGACTTGTCGCCGAACTCGACGCCGCCCGCGCCGAGCGGGATCGGGCGCTGGCGGAGGCGGAGGAACTGCTTGCCCGCTTTGAAGCCTGGGCGCTCGACACCATGGGCGTCAGACAGGCAAACCCTGTTCAGCGCAAGGCCTTCGCCGTCCGAGCGGGCAGCGCTTTGAAGCGTCTCGATCCATTCCATCACTCACCGGCGTTCATCGAGATCGAACGGGCGATCACGTCCGTCCCCCATGTCCGGGTCGGGGATGTTGCCGTTTTCTCCTCGGATACCTGGTCGCCAGGCGATCATCCCGATCCGACGTTTCGCTATATCGAGATCAGCGGTGTCGACCGCAGACGCGGAAAGGCGGTCGCTGTGGAAGTGCGCACTGAAGAGGCGCCAAGTCGCGCGCGCATGGCCGTTCAACCCGGCGACTTGATCGTCAGTTTGACTCGCCCCCATCACGGGTCAATCGCGCTGCTCGGCCCGGAGCACGCGGGCTGTGTTGCATCGACCGGCTTTTCGGTCATCCGTCAGGTCAGTGACTGCACCACTGCCGCTTTCTTGTGGGTGGTCCTGAGGTTGAGCTATTCATTGCAGCAAATGCTGCGGCGCGCCAGTGGCGGCAACTATCCCGCGATTACTCAAGACGAACTGGCCAACATCGTGGTGCCATTGCCTGACAAGCGCATTCAGACGCGCATCGTCGATGAAGCGATCTCCCGCAGCGAAAAAGCTGACGCGTTGGAGCAGCACGCCGAAACCCTCTGGCAGCAAGCCCGCGAACGCTTCGAACAACAACTGCTCCAGGGAGCCCCGGCATGATCCTCTCCGGCATCCTGCACACCTCGCTGGGCGGCTTCACCGTCATCCGCGGTGTGGCGCCGCTGGGCGAGCTGGCGCGCTGCTCGCGCTTCGACCCGGCCTATCAGCGCAACCTGATCGAAACCCACCGCAGCGAGATCGAACAGTTCCTGGCCGACCGGCAGTTTCTGTTTTTCCCCGAGGTGGTGCTGTCGGCCGCGCTGGCCTACGACTACGCCAAGGCCCGGGGCCGGGCCAGGGAGGTGCAGGCACTGGCCGACCTGCACGCCGGCAAGGCCTTCAAGTCCAACGTGGACGGGCTGGCCGTGCGCGTGGTCAAGACCAAGCTGCCCAAGGGGCTGGAGGTGGTGGGCGGCAGCGCCGCGCCCACGCTGGCCTATCTGGAGATCCCCGAGGAACAGCTCGGGCGCGACGATGGGCTGCGGCTGTTCCGAATCGACGGCAACCACCGCCTGAGCGCGGCGCGCGACCTCAAGCCCGGTGATGCCGCCTGGGGTCTGGAGACGCCGTTCTGCCTCGTGCTGCATCAGGACCCGACCGAAAAGCAGCGCTTCGAGAAGGTGGTCTTCCACAACATCAACGCCAAGCAAATCCCGCTGACCTCGGAGGAGAACCTGCGCCTGATCCTGCAAACCGGCGAGGGCGCCCTGTTCAGCGACGAGGACTTGCTCACCCGCCCGAGCTTCGGCCCGGCCTACTGGCTGGCGCGCCACCTGTTGCCGCAGTTCCAGGCCGATTTCCTGGGGGGCCTGAGCCAACACTTCGAGAACCGGCACACGCTGGCCCTGGGGCTGACGCAGTTCCTCATGGCCAAGCAGGCGGTGGCCAGCGAGGCCGAAGCCGCGCGTTTGCAGGGCGAGGTGGATCGCATCCGCCAAGCGTTGATCGCCGTCAACGCGCACTACGCCGAGCCGTCCCGCGTGGCGCTGCGCGAGGCGGGCTGCCACGGGGTGCTGACGGCCTTCGTCTACTTCGCGCTCAAGAACGAGGGGCGGCAACTCGCGGCCTTTGCCCGCTGGATCGAAACCAACCGCATCGACCGCCTGAGCCCGGCCACCACCACCCGCGGCCTGGGCTACCACTACCACCTGGGCCGCACACAGGCGGTGGACGCGGCAAGCCTGGTGGACGTGTTCGAGAGCGTGCTCACCGCGCGCCAGCGCCAGATCTTCATCTCCATGGCCTTCCGCGAGGAAACGAAGGAAACCTTCGAGACCATCAAGAAGACGGTGCGCCAGATCAACGACAAGCACCAACTCGACATCCGGCTGCGCGAGATTCGCATCGACCAGTTCAACAAGGGCCACAGCTACACCATCGACGACGAAATCCTGAAGGTGATTGAGGGCTGCGGGCTGTTGATCGCCGACCTGAGCTTTGGCAACCGCAACGTCTACCACGAGATCGGCTACCTCATGGGGCTGAACCGGGGCAAGGGCCAGGCGCAAGAGAACTTCATCCTCATCGCCGACAAGAAGACGCGCGGCGACGAGCTGGAAAGCGACATCGGTTTCAACCTCAAGAGCTGGCAGCAGCTGCGTTTTGACAGCACGCGGCAGCTGGAGGAGGGGCTCACCGAGAGCATCGAAACCTTCTACGGGTTGCGCTGAGGCAGGCCCCCGCACGATGGACGGCCCGACATGACCCCCACCCCGCCCCCCGGCGAACTGCTGCTCTACGAAACCGAGGACGGCCGCACCCGGGTGGAGTGCCGCTTCGCCGAGGACTCCCTGTGGCTGTCGCAGGCCATGATGGTCGAGTTGTTCCAGACCTCGCCGCAGAACATCACGCTGCACCTGAAGGCGATCTACGCGGAGGGGGAAGTCTCGGAGGCGGCAACCTGTAAGCGCTACTTACAAGTTCGGTCGGAAGGGGGGCGGCAGGTCCGGCGCAGCGTCAGGTTCTATAACCTCGACGCCATCCTGGCCGTGGGCTACCGCGTGCGCTCCGCGCGTGGCACACAGTTCCGCCGCTGGACCACCGAGCGTCTGCGCGAGTACCTGGTCAAGGGCTTCACGCTGGACGACGAGCGGCTGAAGAACCCGCCCATCGCCGACTCGGCCATGCCGGACCGCTTCGACGATCTGCCGGCCCGCATCCGCGATATCCGGGCCAGCGAGCGCCGCATGTACCTGCGGGTGCGCGAGATCTTCGCCATGGCGGCCGACTACGCGCCGACGCTGCCCCAGACCACGCAGTTCTTCCAGGTCATCCAGAACAAGCTGCATTTCGCCGTCACCGGCAAGACGGCGGCCGAACTGATTGGCGAGCGTGCCGACGCCCGCCGCCCTAGTATGGGCCTCACCACCTGGAAATCCGGCAGCGTGCAGAAAGCCGACGTGACGGTGGCCAAGAACTACCTGCACGAGCCCGAAATCGACGAGCTCAACCGCGTCGTGACGATGTGGCTGGACTTCGCCGAAGACCAGGCGCGGCGCCGCAAGCAGATCTTCCTGAAGGACTGGGCCGAGCGGCTGGATGCCTTTCTGGCCTTCAATGAGCGCCAGGTGCTGGACTGCGCCTGGCGGGTATCCAAATGGCAGGCCGACGACCATGCAGAGCACAATTACGAGCGCTATGCCGCCCAGCGGCGGGCGCTGCTGGAGGCCGAAGGCGCCGAGTTCCACGTACGGGCCCTGGAAGATGCCGCCAAGACTCTGCCCGAGCCCGACAAGAAGAGGAATCGAGAGTGACGACCGACAAAAGCACGCCCCGCTGGAGCGACGTCAAGGCCCGATTGGCGGAGTTGGACCACGCTGGCCTGGTCAAGCTGGTGCAAGACCTCTACGCCGCCAGCCGCGACAACAAGGCGTTTTTGCACGCTCGTTTTGGCCTGGGCGACGACCCGCTGGAGCCGTACAAGGATGTGATCATCCGATGGATCAACCCTCCTGACTTTCGCAACCCGATCTCTGTAGCCAAGGCCAAGAAGGCCATCAGCGATTACAAGAAGGCACTGGGCCGACCCGAGGGTCTGGCAGAACTCACCGTGTTCTATTGCGAAGAGGTGTTCGACTTTCTGGCCGGTTGCGGCATTGACGACGAGGGCTTTTATGACTCGCTGGTGCGGATGTTCGAACAGGCGCTGAAATACGTGCTCGCCTTGCCCGCTGCGCAGCAGGCGGCATTCCTAGCCAGGCTCGACCGGGTGCGCCAGTTGGGGCAAAACGTTGGCTGGGGTGTGGGCGATGACTTCGACCATTTCTGGTCGGCGGCTGGTCTGGCGGGAGACGAATAAATATGGGCAAACTTCCGATCAACCTGAATGACCTGCTGAGCCAGCGCACGGTTGAGGGCGAGCGCATCGAGTACAAGGCCGGGTGGAATCCGGACCCGATCATCCGTACCGTGTGCGCCTTCGCCAACGACTTCGAAAACCTCGGCGGCGGTTATGTGGTGATCGGGCAGGATTGTGACGCCAATGGCCAGCCGGTACAGCCAGCCCTCGTCTGTGGCGATGTAGGTGATGTCTCCACTCCACAGCTGGTTGGGTGCCTCGGGGTTGAAGCGCCGCTGCACCAGGTCGGGTGCCACCGGCAGGCTGTGGCGGCT
>NZ_JBKBSL010000027.1:0-40851 GCF_046291045.1 Caldimonas sp.
CAGATCGGCGCTGATGCGCGCTTCGAGCCGGGCGGTGGTGGAGTGGGCAGCCATGGGATGGTCCTCCTGACGCCAATCATACGGCAAATTGCCGTACATTGCCAGCCGGCATGTGGGGCCGCCTGCGGCTTGCTGCTGCGCTTGGGCGGCGAAGGCGCGGGCGCGGCCTTTTCAGCCGGCGCCCCCGGGCTGGGCAGATCGGGAAAGAGCGCATCCTGCATGGCCCGCTGGATACGGTTGTTCACAGGGTGCTGCCCCGCGACAGGGAACCGGCCGGCCCGGTGAGGGCACCAACGGGGGTCAAAGAGGAGAACCGCATGACCGCAGACGAAACCCGCGCCATCGTGACGATCAGCCTGCTGGCCGCTTTTGCCGATGGCAGCAAACACGAGCGCGAACGCGCCGAGATCCGCCGCATTGCCGAGGGACTGGCGGGCGATGACGGCCTCCATGTGCCCACGCTGGTGCAGGACGTGCTGATGAAGCGCGTGACGGTGGCCTCGGCCGCGTCGGCGCTGTCCAGCGCCGAGTCGCGTCAGCTGGCCTACGAGATGGCGGTGGGCGTGTGCGACGCGGATGGAGCCCAGTCTCCCGCCGAGCAGGCGTTTCTGGCCAACCTGGCCCGGGCGCTGAACTTGGAGGCAGGCGTGGCCGCGACGATCTCCCAGCAGGCCGAAACCCTGGCGACCGTGCCGATGAGCGCGCCCGCGCCGGCATCGGCACAGGCTCCCACGACGGCAACGGCCCGACCGGCCGTGAACGAGGCGGAACTCGATTCGGCCATCCTCAACGCGGCCATCCTCAACGGGGCGCTGGAGCTGCTGCCGGAGTCGATCTCGACCCTGGCCATCATCCCTCTGCAGATGAAGCTGGTCTACCGCATCGGCAAAGCCTACGGCTACGAGCTGGATCGCGGGCACATCAAGGACTTCCTCGCCACGGCAGGGGTGGGCCTGACCTCGCAGTACCTCGAGCAAGCCGGGCGCAAGCTCATCGGCGGGCTGCTGGGCTCGGTGGGCGGTGGGCTGCTGCGCGGGCTGGGCAAGCAGGCGGTCAGCTCGGGCATGAGCTTCGTGGCCACCTATGCCCTGGGCCATGTGGCCAAGCGCTACTACGCCGGTGGGCGCGTGCTGTCGGCCCAGATGCTGAAGGAAGCCTATGCTGGTATGACGCGCGAGGCCCAGGGTCTGCACTCGCGCTACCTGCCGCAAATGCAGGAACGGGCCCGCACCCTGGATGCCACCCAGGTGATGAACCTCGTCCGCCAGGGTTGAGTGCCGTGGGCGCGTCCTCCTGGCCTCGCCCCCGGGGCGGCGACAATCTGTTCTTTGCCCTGCTGCCAGACGAGCCAGCACAGGCCAAGATTCAAGCCGTGGTCGACGATCTGGCGGCTCGAGGGGTGTTCCAGCGCCGCCCAGTGCCGAGGCACTGCTGGCACATCACGCTGCTTTACATCGGCCGCTTCGACGGGGTGCCCGCCGACGTGGTCGAGGCGGCCGGTGCAGTGGCCGCCCGTGTTGGGATGAAGCGTCTGCACATCTGCTTGGACCGGCTGCTGAGCTTCGACGGCCGGCCAGGCCATCACCCCCTGGTGCTGTGCCCGAGCCGGGACAGCGCGCCGCTGCGGCATTTGCACGTGGCGCTGGCCGATCACGGACGGCGGCTGGGGTTGGTGCGCCACTCCGGATCCTTCGCGCCCCACCTCACGCTGGGCCGCGAACCCATGCATCTGCTGCCCGAGGACGTGGCCCCCATCTGCTGGCGGGCGCGGGATGTCGTGCTGGTGCACAGCCTGGTCGGGCAGCGCCATCATGTCGTGCTCGGACGCTGGGGCACTTGAACGCAGGGGCAGGGCGCCGACAGGCCGCTCGCATGGGCGAGCCCCGTGCCGGATCGTGCTAGAAACAGGGCTTTGCAAGAATCCGTCCTGTCGATGCGTGTCCTTTTCAGTCTCGCCGCTGTGCTGGCCGTCCTGGCGATCGTGGCCGTGCTGGCGAAGAAGCCACTGACCCAGGTGGCGCTGCCTGCTGCGCCCGCCGCCGATACGCCGGCATCCGCGCCCCCCCGGGGCACACCGTCGCAGCAGCTCGAGCAGCTTCGCCAGGGGCTGGATCAGGCCCTGCAGCAGCCCGCGCGCAAGGTGGACGAATGAGCGAGGAACAGCGTCAGCGCGACGAGTACGCCATGCGCATCGCGCTCGACCAGGCCCATAACGCCTGGCTGGTGGGCGAGGTTCCGGTGGGTGCGGTGGTGATGCGCGAGGGCCAGGTGATTGCCACCGGCTACAACCGGCCCATCACCGAACACGACCCCACGGCGCACGCCGAGATCGTCGCGCTGCGCCATGCGGCCCAGTTGCTCGGCAACTACCGCTTGCCCGAGTGCGAGCTCTACGTCACCTTGGAGCCCTGCGCGATGTGTGCGATGGCCCTGATGCATGCGCGCCTCAAGCGCGTGGTCTTCGGCGCCGCCGACCCCAAGACCGGCGCGGCCGGCTCGGTGCTGGATCTCTTCGGCGAGCCGCGTCTGAACCATCACACGCAGGTTCAGGGCGGCGTGCTTGCCCAAGCCTGTGGCCAGGTGCTGCGCGACTTCTTTGCCGAGCGTCGTGCCGCCTACCGGCAGCGGCGCCAGGCCGGCGCGTCGCGCCCCGGGCAGGATGAAGCCGCCGCGGACGATGCCCCCATCCCGACCGGCGAGGTCAGCGAGTGTCCCGATCTGGAGCCCCCCCGTTGAAGTTTCATGAACACGCCCACGCCGCCCCGGCGCCCCACACCCTGGTGCTTTTCTCGCCCTCTGGTGTGGTGGCACACCGTGCGGTCGCCCGCCGGGCGATGGCGCGGCTGCGCCAACATGGTTTCCAGGTGAGCCTGGACGAGGACGCGCTGGCGCGCCACCAGCGCTTTGCCGGCGATGACGACACCCGTCTGGCCGCGCTCCACCGCGTGGCCGACGCAGGCAGCGACGTCGCGATGGCGCTGCGCGGAGGCTATGGCCTGACCCGGCTGCTCGATCGACTCGACTACCGGCGCATCGGGCGCAGCATTGAGCGCGGTACACGCTGGGTCGGCCACAGCGACTTCACCACCTTGCAACTGGCCTTGCTCGCCCATGGGGTGGAGGGCGTGACCTACGCCGGACCGATGGCCTGCTTCGACTTTGGCGCCGACATGGTGGACGAGGTCACGCAGGACTGCTTCCTCGAGGCCATGCGCGGCGAGCTCGAGGCTGTGGGGTTCCGTACCGAGGCCGGATTCGACGGGCTGGAGGTGAAAGGGCGCCTGTGGGGGGGCAATCTGTGCATGGTGAACGCCTTGCTGGGCACGCCGCACTGGCCCCGGGTCAAGGGCGGCATCCTCTTCCTGGAAGACGTGAACGAGCACCCCTACCGGATCGAGCGCGACCTGCTGCAACTGCATCAGGCCGGCGTGCTCGACGCGCAGAAGGCCATCGTCCTGGGCCGCTTCACCGACTTCAAGCCCTCGCCGCTGGACCGGGGCTATACGCTCAAGTCGGTGGTGGCCCATGTGCGCAGCCTCACGCGCACGCCGGTGCTCACGGGCCTGCCCTTCGGCCATGTGGCGACCAAGGTGACCCTGCCGGTGGGTGCCAAGGTGCAACTGGTGGTACAGGGGCGTGACGCGCTGATCGCATGGTGATTCCCTCCGGAGCATCCCGCCTGGAGAAGGCTTGCAGGCTTCATGCAGAATGCGCCGCATGAGATGCGTGTTGGGTCTGCTGCTGTGGTGCGCGGCGCTGCCGGTGTGGGCGGCACACGGATACGCCTTGTGGGGCGACCTGAAGTATCCGGCAGGTTTCGCTCACTTCGACTACGTCAACCCCGAGGCCCCCAAGGGTGGTGAGCTGCGCCTGGTGAGCAACCTGCGCGTGTCCACCTTCGACAAATACAACCCTTTCACGTTGCGAGGCAGTGCACCGGCCTACCTGTCGGCGCTGATGTTCGAGTCGCTGCTGATCGGCTCGCTCGACGAGACGGCCAGCGGCTATGGCCTGCTGGCCGAAAGCGTCGACGTGGCCCCGGACGGCCTGAGCGCGACCTTCCGGCTGCGGCGCGAAGCCCGTTTCCACAATGGTTCGCCCGTGCTCGCCAAGGATGTCAAGCACAGCTACGACACCCTGATGGGGCCGCACACCTCCCCGGCCTACAAGACCTTGCTGGCCGACGTGGCAGGGCTCGATGTCTTGGACGAGCGCACGGTGCGCTATCGCTTCTTGCGGCCCAACCGCGAATTGCCGCTGACCGTGGGCGGCCTGCCCGTGTTCAGCCACGAATGGGGACAGGGCAAGTCTTTCGACCAGGTGGTGATGGACACGCCCATCGGCAGCGGGCCTTACCGGATCGGCCCGGTGCGCTTCGGCAAGGACATCACCTATGTGCGCGACCCCGACTATTGGGGGCGCAACCTGAACGTTCGCCGCGGCACGGTCAACTTCGACCGCATCACGGTGAAGATCTACAAGGACAACACCGCGCGACTGGAGGCACTCAAGGCCGGCGAGTTCGACATGATGCGCTTTTTCTCGGCGGGCGACTGGACACGGCGTCTCACCGGCCGGCGCTTCGATTCGGGCGAACTGGTCAAGGGAGAGTTCCGGCACCGCCTGCCCTCGGGCTTCCAGAGCTTCGTGCTCAACACCCGCCGTGACAAGCTCAAAGACATCCGGGTGCGCGAAGCCCTGGGCCTGGCCTTCGATTACGAGTGGATGAACCGGCAGCTCTTCTACAACAGCTACCAGCGGGTGACGGGCTTGTTCGGCAACACCGCCTGTCAGGCCCAGGGCAAACCTTCGCCCGAGGAGCTGGCCCTGCTCGAACCCTGGCGCAACCGGCTGCCGGCGACGGTGTTCGGCCCGATGTACGCGCCCCCCCGCACCGACGGGGAGCATTCGCTGCGGGCCAACCTGCGTCGTGCCAAGGCCTTGCTGGCCGAAGCGGGCTGGACGGTGCAAGAGGGCGTGCTGCGCAATGCCCGGGGGGAACCCATGGTGCTGGAGTACCTGGACAGCAACGAGGCCGGCGCGCGCGTCGTGATGCCCTGGGCTCGCAACCTCGAGAAGCTGGGCATCCGGCTGGTCTATCGTGCAGTGGATTTCGCGCTCTTCCAGCAGCGCTTGCGGGAGTTCGATTTCGACATCATGACCATCGCCTTCCAAGGCACGCACAACCCCGGCAGCGAGTATGCCGATCTCTTCGGCAGCCAGGCGGCGCGGACGCCCGATTCAGGCAACTATGCCGGCGTGAGCCATCCGGCCGTCGATGCCCTGATCGAGCGCATGAGTGGGGCGCGCACCCAGGCTGAACTGCTGCCAGCCTGCCGTGCGCTCGAACGGGTCATCGCGCACAGTCACTACCTCATCCCCCAGTGGACAGCCGCCACGCACCGCATCGCCTACAACCAATGGCGGCTGGCGCGTCCGCAGACGGTGCCCCCTTACATTCAGGGTGAGGACTGGGCCATGTTCACCTGGTGGGCCAAGTAAGCCATGTGGTCGTACATCCTCAAGCGAGTGCTGCTGATGGTCCCCACGCTGCTGGGGGTGCTGCTCATCACCTTCATCGTGGTGCAGTTCGTGCCGGGCGGCCCGGTGGAGCAGTACCTGGCCGAAGCCCGTGCCGCGCCGGGTGCCGGCGGTGAGGGCGGTGCCTTGGCCTACCGCGGCGCCCAGGGCGTGGACCCCAAGCGCCTGGAGGAGATCAAGGCGCTCTACGGCTTCGACAAGCCCGCCCACGAGCGCTTTTTGCAGATGCTCGGCCAGTTCATCCGCTTCGACCTGGGCCAGAGCTTCTTCCAGAACAAGGACGTGTGGGCGCTGATCGTCGAGAAGCTGCCAGTGTCGATCAGCCTGGGGATGTGGACCTTTCTCC
This sequence comes from Caldimonas sp., assembly GCF_046291045.1. Lineage (GTDB taxonomy): Bacteria > Pseudomonadota > Gammaproteobacteria > Burkholderiales > Burkholderiaceae_C > Caldimonas. Next base: position 5,888 of record NZ_JBKBSL010000027.1, read on the forward strand.
TGAGCTACGGCGTGGCCGTGCCGCTGGGCGTGGCCAAGGCGGTGCGTGCCGGCTCGCGCTTCGACCTCGTGACCACCCTGCTCGTGCTGGTGGGCTATGCCATTCCCGGCTTCGTGCTCGGCGTGGCACTGCTGGTGATCTTCGGGGGGCAGTTGCAGTGGTTCCCGCTGCGCGGGCTGACCTCGGGCAATTGGGAGGAACTGAGCTGGGGGGCGCGCATCGTGGACTACCTCTGGCACATCACGCTGCCGGTCACGGCGATGGTGCTGGGCAGCTTTGCGGTGACCACCATGCTCACCAAGAACGCCTTCCTGGAGGAGATCCGCAAGCAGTATGTGCTGACCGCGCGCGCCAAGGGCCTGGGCGAGCGCCAGGTGCTGTGGAAGCATGTCTTCCGTAACGCACTCATCCCCATCGTCACGGGCTTTCCGGCGGCCTTCGTGGGCGCCTTCTTCACGGGCGCATTGCTGATCGAGACCCTGTTTTCCCTCGACGGCCTGGGCCTCCTGAGTTACGAGAGCGTGATCCGGCGCGACTATCCGGTGGTGCTGGGCACGCTGTACCTGTTCACGCTGATCGGTCTGGTCACCAAGCTGATCAGCGACCTCTGCTACGTTTGGGTGGACCCGCGTGTCAAGTTCGACTGACCCTGTGCGCTCCGTGGCTTCGAACAGCCCCACCCGGCGGGCCTGGCGGCGCTTTTGCCGCAACCGGCTCGGGTTCTGGAGCCTGGTGATCTTCTGCACCCTGGTCGTGCTCAGCCTCTTCGCCGAGGTGTTGTCGAATGACCGGCCGCTGCTGGTGCGTTACGAAGGCCGGTTCTACCTGCCGCTCCTGCATGATTATCCAGAGACGGTGTTCGGTGGCGACTTCGAGACGCCCACCGACTACCTGGACCCCTTCATCCGCGAGCAGCTCAGCCAGGGCGGCAACTGGGCGATCTATCCGCCCAACCCCTATGGCCCGCGCACGATCAACTACTTCGCCAAGGAACCCAACCCCTCTGGCCCGTCGCGCGACAACTGGCTGGGCACCGACGACCGGGGGCGTGACATGCTGGCCCAGCTCATCTATGGCTTCCGGGTGAGCGTGCTGTTCGCGCTGGCGCTCACGGCCATCGGCGTCGTGCTGGGGGTGGCGGCGGGGGCCGTCCAGGGCTTCTTCGGCGGGCGCATCGACCTGACGATGCAGCGCCTCATCGAGATCTGGGCCTCGATGCCGGAGCTCTATTTGCTCATCATTTTCAGCGCGATGTTCGCCCCTAGCCTCGGACTGCTGCTGGTGCTGCTGAGCCTGTTCGGCTGGATGGGGCTGTCGGACTACGTGCGCGCCGAATTCCTGCGCAACCGGCAGATGGACTACGTGCGTTCGGCGCGTGCGCTGGGCGTGGGCCATGCCCAGATCATCTGGCGCCACATCCTGCCCAACAGCCTCACGCCGGTGGTGACCTTCCTGCCCTTCCGCATGAGCGCAGCCATCCTGGCGCTGACCTCGCTGGATTTCCTGGGGCTGGGGGTGCCGCCCGACACGCCGTCGTTGGGTCAGCTGCTCAATCAAGGCAAGGCCAACATCGATGCCTGGTGGATCTCCTTGTCCACCTTCGGCGTGCTCGTGCTCACCCTGCTGCTGCTGACCTTCATGGGCGATGCGCTGCGCAACGCGCTGGATCCGCGCGTGCCCGACCCGCCTGAACCTCAGCGCGGGCGTCCGGCGACGACGACAGCTCCCAGGGAGGCCAAAGCATGAGCGGGATGCTGCTGGAAGCGCGCGACCTGCGCGTGAGCTTTGGCGGCCGGCAAGTGGTGCACGGCGTGGACTTGCACGTCAAGCCGGGCGAGAAGCTGGCCCTCGTGGGCGAGTCCGGCTCGGGCAAGACCGTCACGGCCCTGAGTCTGCTGCGTCTGCTGCCGTCGGCCCAGGTCGAGGGCCAGGCCTGGCTGCATGGGCGCAGTGGTGAGCGGCGCGACCTGCTCGCGCTGAGCGAGCGTGAGCTCAGGGCAGTGCGCGGCGAGGACGTGGCCGTGATCTTCCAAGAGCCGATGACGGCGCTCAACCCGCTCTACACCGTGGGCGATCAGATCGTCGAGGTGCTGCAGCTCAAGAAGGCGCTGCCTGCGGCCCACGCCTGGGAGCGGGCCGTGCAGCTGCTGGCCGACACCGGCATCCCCGAGCCCGAACGGCGCGCGCGGGCCTACCCGCACCAGCTTTCGGGCGGCCAGCGCCAGCGCGCGATGATCGCAATGGCGCTGGCGGGCGAGCCCCGCCTGCTGCTGGCCGACGAGCCCACCACCGCGCTGGACGTGACCCTGCGCGGCCAAATCCTGGACCTGTTGGACGAACTGCAGCGCCGCCGCGGCATGGCGGTGCTGATGATCACGCACGACCTCCACCTGGTACGCCGATTCGCCGACCGGGTGGCCGTGATGGAGAACGGCATCCTCGTCGAGGAAGGCACGGTGGCCGAGGTCTTCGGTCGGCCCCGGCATCCCTACACCCGCAAGCTCATCGACAGCCGTCCCGAACGCAACGTCGTCGATGCGGTGGCCGCGTCGTCCTCGCAAGGCAGCCTGCTGCACACCCGTGACCTTCGGGTGGTCTATCCCGTGCCGCGGCCGGGCCTGCGGGGATGGTTTCGCCGCGGCGAGTTCGTGGCGGTCAAAGGCGCGAGCCTGATGCTCGCGCCTGGGCAGACCTTGGGGGTGATCGGTGAATCCGGGTCAGGTAAATCCACCTTGGCGCTGGCGGTGCTGGGACTCCTGCCCAGCGCAGGTGAACTGCGGCTCGACGGAAAGTCCTGGCAGGGTTCGCCGCGGGTCGACCGGCCCTTGCGTCGTGTGGCCCAGGTGGTTTTCCAGGACCCGTTTTCCTCCCTGTCGCCGCGCATGACGGTGGAGGAGCTCGTCGGCGAGGGCTTGCGGGTGCATGAGCCTGGGCTCGATGTCAACGCCCGCCGCGAGCGGGTCCGGCAAACCCTGGCCGATGTGGGCCTCACCGAAGCCCAGTTCCCGGGGCTGCTCGAGCGCTATCCGCATGAGTTCTCAGGAGGGCAGCGCCAGCGCCTGGCGATCGCCCGCGCGCTGATCGTGAAACCGCAGTTGCTCGTGCTGGACGAGCCCACCAGTGCGTTGGACGTGACCATCCAGAAACAGGTGCTGGGCCTGCTGCAAAGGCTGCAGCGCGAGCACGGCTTGGCCTATTTGCTCATCACCCACGACGTGGACGTGATCCGTGCGATGGCCCACCACGTCATGGTGATGAAGGACGGCAAGGTGGTCGAAGCTGGCGAGATGCACGAAGTGCTCGACACGCCGCGCCACCCCTACACCCAGCGACTCGTGGCCGCAGCCACCGTCCCCGCCCCCGCCTGAGCTTCGAGAACCTCTCGTCGTCGCTCAGGCCGCCAGAGGCCAACCCTCGTCCTCCCGGCGAGCCAGGCGCTCGAGCTCGTCACACACCTGGGCCAAGGTGCCGCACAAGGCGGTGCGGCGCCGGTCCTCCGGATCGACAGCCACCTTCAGGACCGACGTCGATGCGAGGCCCGTCGGCGGGTTCACCAAGCCGTCGTCGTCCAGCGACACCCGCACCAGCACGGCGGCCGCACTGGCCGGGGTCTGCACTCGCACTTCCCAGTGCCGACCACGACCGGGCAAGAGGCTCAGGCGGACCTCCGCTGGGCTGTCGTCCCAGCGCGTTAGGGCCGGACGCACGACAAGCACGTGGGCGGCGTGGCGGCGGGCGGCACGCGAGAGCGCCCGCCAGGCCGGCGGCGACATCTCCTGGGCCCACAGCACGAGCAGGCCCGCGGGGTGGGCCCGCAGCCACAGGAGCCCCGCCTCGACGATGCCTCGGGGGTCGGCGCCGGGCCAGCAGCAAGTGAGATGCCTGTCGAGCAACGACAACCTCGGGTCATGCGGCAGGCTCCGCGGCGGCTGAACCAGGGCCAGGGGGCGTCCCTCTTGCACGCCGCGTCGGATGGCATCTGCCAACAGCCGCCATTCGGCTTCACCGACCTGCGGGCTGCAGACCTCCAACACCTGACCGGCCAGCCAGCCCCCGCCAGGCAAGGCGGCATCGAGGAGAGCGTGGCCCGTGGGCAGACAGTGGCGGGCGGCCGGCCTGGCCTGCAGCCGCAGGCGTTGCCACCAGGGTGTGGGGGAAGAAGCGTCGCTCATGTCCATCTCCGAAGATCAACCAACCACATGACATTCGGCAGGATTGGGACGGGTGCTCCGCCAGCGGCGCAGCGGGCCGGGCTGCAGGGCCTGTGCGAAAGAACCCCCCTTTCGCACCTGCGCCCACCACCTGCAGCGGGCCGGAAACGAGGGGGCTACATCAGCATCGTGTTGCGGATAAGACCCACGGCAATGCCTTCGAGCTCGAAGTCCTGTCCGGGCTCGACGACGATGGTGGGGTAGTCGGGGTTCTCGGCCAGCAGTTCGATGTGACCGCGCTGGCGGCGCAGGCGTTTGACCGTGACCTCGTCGCCCAGGCGGGCCACGACGATCTGGCCGTTCTTGGCCTCGCGCGTGGCCTGCACGGCCAGCAAGTCGCCGTCGAGGATGCCAGCATCGCGCATGCTCATGCCGCGCACCTTCAGCAGGAAATCGGGCCTGCGCTGGAACAGGCCGGCCTCGACGTGGTAGGTCTGGTCGATGTGCTCCTGCGCCAGGATGGGGCTGCCCGCGGCGACGCGGCCCACCAGGGGCAGGGCGAGCTGGGCCAGCCCCGGCAGCGGCAGGCTGAACTGACGGATGCGCGACTCGGCCAGCGAGCGCAATGTGTCAGACTTGAGCCGGATGCCCCGCGAGGTGCCTCCCACCAGCTCGATGACCCCCTTGCGGGCCAGGGCCTGGAGGTGCTCCTCGGCGGCATTGGGAGAGCGAAAACCGAGTTCGGCGGCGATCTCGGCCCTCGTGGGGGGAGCGCCGGTGCGCTCGATCGCGCTCTGGATGAGCTCGAGGATTTGCTGCTGGCGGGCCGTGAGCTTGGGGGTCTCGAACGTGTCCATGGGCGTGGTGAGGGGGTGAGTGACTCCATCGCCTGGGCGGGCGCTGACAGCGCTTCGCTCCGAGCGCAACCTGGCTGCACACTCACTGTCTGTACATCCAGTATCTGTATTTTTATCCAGCTTCAGGAAAAATGCAAAACAGGCACAAGACCATCGTGGTCATCGGCACGGGCGGCACGATCGCCGGCACGGCCGCCAGTGCGGCTGACCACACCGGCTACACCGCCGCCCAGATCAACGTCGCGCAGTTGCTGGCCGCCGTGCCGACCCTGTCCGGCCAACCCCTGGAGGTGCTCCAGCTCGCCCAGGTGGACAGCAAGGACATGGATTTCGGCGTGTGGCGCGCGCTGGCCCTGGCCGTGGACCAGGCCGTGGCGCGGCCCGAGGTGGCCGGGGTCGTCATCACGCACGGCACCGACACCCTGGAGGAGACCGCCTGGTTTCTACAGGCCGTGCTGGCACCGGCCAAGCCGGTGGTGCTGACGGCGGCCATGCGCCCGTCCACTGCGTTGTCGGCCGACGGGCCGCAGAACCTGGCCGATGCGGTGGCCGTGGCAGCCTGGCCGCAGGCCCGGGGCGTGGTGGCCGTGCTGGCGGGGCGAGTGCACGGGGCGGCCGATGTGCGCAAGGCCCATACCTACCGGGTCGACGCCTTCGATTCGGGCGACGCTGGCCCGGTGGCGCTGGTGGAGGAGGGCCGGCTGCGCATCCTGCGCCCCTGGCCGCAAGGCCCTGCAACTGGCGTGCAGAGTCTGCTGGCCCTGGAGCCCACGGCCTGGCCCTGGGTAGAGATCGTCACGAGCGGAGCCGGGGCCCAGGCGCGGGCCGTGCAGGCCCTGGTGCGCGCCGGTGTGCGCGGACTCGTGGTGGCAGGCACTGGCAACGGCACCATCCACTCAGCCCTCGAATCCGCCTTGACCGAGGCCCAGGGGCAGGGGGTGACGGTGTGGCGTGCCAGCCGTTGCGGCATGGGGCCGGTGCTCGGAGATCATCCGCGGGGATGGCCCTCGGCCGGCAGCTTCACCCCGGCCAAAGCCCGTGTGGCGCTGATGCTGGAGCTGATGCGGGCCTGAGCCCTTCGTTCAGACCACGCTGAGACGCACGTCGATGTTGTTGCGCGTGGCGTTGGAGTAGGGGCACACCTGATGGGCCGCCTGCACCAGGGCTTCGGCCAGGGCGCGATCCATGCCAGGGATCGACACGGCCAGATCGACCTCGATGCCGAAGCCCTGAGGGGTGGGGCCGATGCCCACTTTCGCCGTGATCGCGGTGTCGGCGGGTAGCGCGATTTTGCGCTGGGCGGCGACGAACTTCATCGCGCCGATGAAGCAAGCCGAATAGCCCGCCGCAAACAGTTGCTCTGGGTTGGTGCCAGGGCCGCCAGCGCCGCCCAGCTCTTTGGGGGTGCTCAGCTGCACGTTCAGTGCGCCATCGGACGACACCGAACGGCCATCTCGGCCTCCGGTGGAGGTGGCCTGAGCTTGATAGAGCACTTTCTCGAGGGGCATGGTCTTCCTTTCTGTGTGGATAGGTCAGGGGTCTCAGGCTGCCCGCCGCTTCGCGGAGGCGGGAGCCGGGTAGGTGGTGCGCAGGCTCAAGCGCTGGCGCAGCCCGTGCAGGCGCTGGCGCAACTCGGCGATCTCCTCCAGGCTGCAATGGGTGGCACAAGCCACTTCGAGCGGCACCTGGACGGCGGCCTCCCGCAAGGCCTCGCCCGCAGGGGTGAGGTGCACGATCACGCGGCGCTCATCGGTGGTGTCGCGGCGGCGGACCACCCAACCGGCTGATTGCAAGCGCTTGAGCAGGGGCGTGAGCGTGCCGGAATCGAGGAACAGCCGCTCGCCCAATTCGCTCACCGTCTGCCCGCCGTGCTCCCAGAGAACCAGCATCACCAGGTACTGCGGGTAGGTCAGGCCCAGCCGGTCGAGCAGGGGTTTGTAGAGCTTGGTCATCGCCAGCGACGCGGCGTAGAGCGCAAAGCACAACTGATTGTCGAGCCGCAGCAGGCCCTGGGTGTCGGCGGCAGAAGGGGTCGAACTCGGCATTCTTGAATGATATTACAAAATTAAATTGTGCGCAATTGCATTCCTGGAAAGCTCTGCCGTGACGATTCGACCAGGATTGGACAGTGCCGACCGGCTCAGACGGCCAACCGCTCCAAGTGTTCGCTCAGTTCGAGCCAGCGCGTCTCGAGTTGCTCGATCTGCTCGCAGATCTCTTTGAGGCGGCGACCCTGCACCGCCCATTGCTCCGGGGCGCCCTCGCCCCCCGACAGCGCCGCTTCGAGATCCGCCTTCTCCTGACCCAGGGTCGCCAGCCGTTCGTCGATGGCGGCCAGTTCCTTCTTCAGGGGACGGGCTAGCTCGATGCGTTGCTGACGTTGCGGGTCGCGCCGGTTGTGCCGAGCGGGGCGGGCGGCCGCGACCGGTGCCGCAAGCGCGGCCGGCGCCTGATGGTGCGCTTGGGCACGCTCGCGGCCCTGGTCCAGCAGCCAGCGCTGGTAGTCGTCGAGGTCGCCATCGAAGGGGCTCACGCTGCCGTGCGCGACCAGCCAGAACTCGTCGCAGACCTCGCGCAACAGGGCGCGGTCGTGGCTGACCAGCATCACCGTGCCCTCGAATTCGTTGAGCGCCAGGCTCAGGGCCTCGCGGGTGGGGAGGTCCAGGTGGTTGGTCGGTTCGTCCAGCAGCAGCAGGTTGGGGCGCTGCCACACCAGCAGGGCCAGCACCAGGCGGGCCTTTTCGCCACCGCTCATGCTGCCCACAGGCTGCATCACCATGTCGCCCACGAAGCGGAACTGGCCGAGAAAGTCGCGCAGTTCCTGCTCGCGCGCCGCGGGGCCCACCTCGCGGGCCAGGTGGATCATGTGCTGCAACGGCGAATCGGCCGGTTGCAGCACGTCCAGCTCCTGCTGGGCGAAGTAGCCGATGGCCAAGCCCTTGCCTTCGGTGATGCGCCCGGACAGCAGCGGCAGGCTGCGGGCGATGGTCTTGACCAGCGTGGACTTGCCCTGGCCGTTGGCCCCGAGGATGCCGATACGCTGGCCGGCCAGCACCGAACGGTTCACGTTGCGCAAGATGAGCGTGTCGCCCTCGGGGTTGCGGTAGCCCATGCCGGCGCCGTCGAGCACCAGCATGGGGTTGGGCAGGTTGCTCGGCTCGCGGAACTCGAAGTGGAAATCCGCCGCGGTGAGCACCGGGGCAAGTCTTTCCATGCGCGCCAGCGCCTTGACTCGGCTTTGCGCCTGCCGGGCCTTGCTGGCCTTGGCCTTGAAGCGTTCGATGAAGCGCGACAGCTGCGCGATGCGCTCATGCTGGCGCTCGAAGGCCGCCTGCTGCTGGGCCATGCGCTCGGAGCGCATCTCCTCGAAGCGGGTGTAGTTGCCGGTGTAGCGGGTCAGGCGGGCGTCTTCCAGGTGCACGGTCACGCGGGTAACCGCATCGAGAAACTCGCGGTCGTGGCTGATGATGATCAGCGTTCCCTCGAAGCGCTGCAGCCAGGCTTCCAACCAGACCAGGGCGTCGAGGTCCAGGTGGTTGGTGGGCTCGTCCAGCAGCATCAGGTCGGCCGGGCACATCAGCGCGCGCGCCAGTTGCAGTCGCATGCGCCAGCCGCCGGAGAAGCTGTTGACCGGGGCATCGAGCTCGGCAGGGGTAAAGCCCAAGCCCAGCAGCAGCGCCTGCGCGCGAGCGCGGGCGTCGAAGCCGCCAGCCTGATCGATGCGGTGATGGGCCTCGGCGATGGCCATACCATCGTCGTTGGCCTCGGCCTGGGCCAGCGCCGCCTGAGCTGCTTGCAGCACGCGGTCGCCGGCCAGTACGAAGTCGGTGGCGCCCTGGCTGGTCTCCGGCATGTCCTGGGCCACTTCGGCCACTTGCCAGTGGGCAGGCACCTCGGCCTGGCCGGCATCGGCCTGCAGCCTGCCGGTGAGCAAGGCGAAGAGCGAAGACTTGCCGGCGCCATTGCGTCCCACCAGGCCCACCTTCTCGCCGGGATTCAAGGTGAGCGAGGCCCCTTCGAGCACGACCTTCGTGCCGCGGCGCAGGGTGAGGTTCTTGAGCTGGATCATCGGGGCAGGCTCTGAGCGGCCAGGGCTTCGCGCGTGAGCAGCACCACCATGTCGGGACCGGCGCTGGTGTCGAGCCACACGGCTTCGAGCAGGGGGAAGGCCGCCTCGAAATGGGCGCGCTCGTGGCCGATCTCCAGCACGAGCACGGCGTGGTCGTTCATGTGTACCGGCGCATCGCGCAGGATGCGACGGATCAGGTCCATCCCATCGTCGCCGCCAGCCAGGGCAAGTTCGGGTTCGGCCTGATATTCGGCCGGCAGCGCCGCCATCGACAGCGTGTTCACATAGGGCGGGTTGCACAGGATGAGGTCATAGCGGCCGGGCAGGGCTTCGAAGAGGTCACTGCGCACCAGGCGGATGCGCTCGGCCAAGCCATGGCGCTCGACGTTGATGCGCGCCACGGCCAGGGCGTCGTCGCTGAGGTCGGCAGCATCCACCTGCACGTCCGGATAGGCCATGGCCGCGAGCACCGCCAGGCTGCCGTTGCCGGTGCACAGGTCGAGCACGGCGCGGGTGTGTTCACCCAGCCAGGGGTCGATGCTGCCGTCGGCCAGCAGTTCGGCGATGAAGGAGCGCGGCACGATGACGCGTTCGTCGACGTAGAAGCGCACGCCCTGCAGCCAGGACTCCTGCGTGAGGTAGGCCGCAGGCACGCGGGTGGTGATGCGCTCGTCGATCAAGGCGTTCACACGCGCTTGGTCGGCGCGGTCGAGCTCTCTTGCCGCAACGCCGTCGAGGTCGTCCAGCGGCAAGCCCAGAGCCCACAGGGTGAGCCAGGCGGCCTCGTCGCGGGCATTGGTGGTGCCATGTCCAAACGAAACGCCCGCCTCGTCGAGGCGGGCGGCCATGCGCTCGATCATCTCGAGAACGGTCATGCGATCAGGGCTTCCAGGATCTTGCGATAGATGTTCTTCAGGGGGTCGAGGTGGGCCACTTCCACGCCCTCGTTGATCTTGTGGATGGTGGCGTTGCGTGGCCCGAACTCGATCACCTGGGGGCAGATCTGCGCGATGAAACGGCCATCCGATGTACCGCCGGTGGTGGACAGCTCGGGCGTGAGGCCGGTTTCGGTGCGGATGGCGGCCACCACGGCCTCGCTGAGGTCGCCCGGCTCGGTGAGGAAGGGCAAGCCACCCAGCGTCCAGACCAGTTCGTACTCCAGGCCATGCCGGTCGAGCACTTCGTGCACCCGGGCCTTCAGGCCTTCAGGGGTGGATTCGGTGCAGTAGCGGAAGTTGAAATCGACCACCAGCTCGCCGGGGATGACGTTGGTGGCGCCGGTGCCCGCATGCAGGTTGGAGATCTGCCAGCTGGTGGGCGGGAAGTAGGCATTGCCACGATCCCATTCGATGGCGGCGAGTTCGGCCAGGGCCGGCGCAGCCTGGTGCACCGGGTTGCGCGCCAGATGAGGGTAGGCGATATGACCCTGGATGCCCTTGACCGTGAGCCGGCCTGACAGCGAACCGCGACGGCCGTTCTTGATCATGTCGCCCAGACGCTCGACCGAGGTGGGTTCACCGACGATGCAGTAGTCCAGCCGTTCGCCGCGCGCTCGCAGCCAGTCGCAGACCTTGACAGTCCCGTCGTTGGCCGGGCCTTCCTCATCGCTGGTGATCAGAAAGGCGATGGAGCCGCGGTGGTCGGGATGGGCGGCCACGAACTCCTGCACGGCCACCACCATCGCTGCGATCGAGCTCTTCATGTCGGCCGCACCACGGCCATGCAGCAGGCCGTCGCGGTGGGTAGGGGTGAAGGGGTCACTGAGCCAGCGCTCCAGGGGGCCGGTGGGCACCACGTCGGTGTGGCCGGCGAACACCAGCAGCTTGCCCTCGCGGCCGGCGCGGCCCTCGCGCTTGGCCCACAAGTTGGTCACGCGGAAATCGGACGGGCCGAAGACCAGCGTCTCGCAGGCAAAGCCCAGCGGGATGAGCCGCTCGGTGATCAGGGCCTGGCAGCCGGCATCGGACGGTGTGACCGAAGGCCGGGCGATCAGGGCTTCGGTGAGGCGCAGGGTGTCGGTCATGGGATGGGGGCCGCAGCGTGCTGAACTTCAGCGCAGCACGCCAAAGCCAGTGGTGCCATAGCCGCTGGGGCGCTCGTCGTTGCGCACGTCCAGCGTGATCTCGGTGAAAGACGGTCCGTCCTCGATCTCTTCCTTCTTCGGGGTGAGCTTGCTCTGGCCCGTCATGTCGTTTTGCAGACGCCACATCAGGTTGGTGGGCGAGTCCGCGTAGGCCAGGCCCTCCTCGCGCGTGACGCGGCCTTCGTTGATCAGACGGGCGATATCGGCCTCGAAGGTCTGCGAGCCCTCGGCCAGGGATTTCTCCATCGCCTCCTTCACGCCGGTGAGGTCTCCCTTCTCGATCAGTTCGGCCACCAGCTTGGTGTTGAGCAACACTTCCACGGCCGGGATGCGCCCGCCGGTGACGGCGCGCATCAGGCGCTGTGAGACGATGGCCTTCAGGCCCGAGCCCAGGTCCGACAGCATGGCGGGGCGCGCCTCGGGGGTGTAGAACGACATGATGCGGCTCAGCGCGTGATAGCTGTTGTTGGCGTGCATCGTCGACAGCACCAGGTGACCGGACAGAGCGTATGAAAGCGCCGCAGTCATGGTTTCGCGGTCGCGGATCTCGCCAATCATGATGCAGTCAGGAGCCTGACGCAGGGCGTTCTTCAAGCCGATCTGCAATGACTGGGTGTCCCGCCCCACCTCACGCTGGTTGACCACCGATTTCTTGTTCGTGAACAGAAACTCGATCGGATCCTCGATGGTGAGGATGTGCCCGGCCACCTGCTGATTGCGGTGCTCCAGCATGGCAGCCAAGGTGGTGCTCTTGCCGGTTCCGGTGGCGCCGACCAGCAGGATCAGCCCGCGCTTTTCCAGGATCAGGCTGGTGAGGATGTCGGGCACATTGAGCGATTCCAGCGAGGGAATGGTGCTCGGGATGCAGCGGAACACCGCAGCGACCGAGCCGCGCTGCTTGAAGGCGCTCAGGCGGAAGCTGGCCACGCCGGGCAGCACCACCCCCAGGTTCAACTCCCCTGTTTCGTCGAGCTCCTCCATCTGGGTGGGGGTGAGCACCTCGGCGAGCAACTGGCGCGGCTGCTGAGGGGTGAGGGGCTGATCGCTGACCTGCAGGATCTGCCCATGGATCTTGATGAGGATGGGCGTTTTGGCCGACAGATAGACATCCGACGCCTGCTTGTCGGCCATCAGGCGCAGCACGCGCTCCATGTTGCCACCGCTCATCGCCATCCTCCTCGTCGTAGGTGTGTCGGGTGCGCCAGGGTGGACCTCAGGCGCGCAGCAGGTCGTTGATGCTGGTCTTGGATCGGGTCTGGGCGTCCACGCGCTTGACGATCACCGCGGCATACAAGCTGTAGGCCTGGCCGGCGGCCGTCGTCTTGGGTAGGTTGCCGCTCACGACCACCGAGCCGGCCGGCACGCGACCGTAAGTGATCTCGCCGGTCTCACGGTTGAAGATGGGGGTGCTCTGGCCGATGTACACGCCCATGCCCAGCACGGAGTTCTCTTCGACGATCACGCCTTCCACCACCTCGGAGCGTGCGCCGATGAAGCAATTGTCCTCGATGATGGTTGGGTTGGCCTGCAGCGGTTCGAGCACACCGCCGATGCCCACCCCCCCCGAGAGGTGCACGTTCTTGCCGATCTGGGCGCAAGAGCCCACGGTGGCCCAGGTGTCAACCATGGTGCCTTCGTCCACGTAGGCGCCGATGTTCACGTACGAGGGCATGAGCACCACGTTCCTGGCGATGTAGCTGCCGCGGCGCGCCACCGCAGGGGGCACGACACGCACGCCGGTGGCTCGCATCTCTTCGTCGCTGAGGTGGGCGAACTTCGTGGGCACCTTATCGAAGAAGCCCAGGTCGCCGGCGCGCATGGCGACGTTGTCGTGCAGGCGGAAGCTCAACAGCACGGCCTTCTTGATCCACTGGTGGGTGGTCCAGGCACCGTCGATCTTCTCGGCCACGCGCAGGCGGCCCTTGTTCAGGTCGGCGATCACGGATTCAACGGCCTCGCGCACCTCGGGGGCGGCAGCAGAAGGCGACAGGGCGGCGCGGTCGTCCCAGGCCTGGTTGATGACGGCTTCGAGGGCTTGGCTCATGGATGCAGACTCTTGAGTGGATCAGAGGGAACGGACATAGGCGGCGATGCGCTCGGCAGCCTCGACGCATTCGTCGAGCTCGGCCACCAGCGCCATGCGGATGCGGCCGGCGCCAGGGTTCAGGCCGTGCGCCTCGCGCGCAAGGAAGCTGCCGGGCAAGACCGTCACATTGTATTGAGCCAGCAGCCCCCGGGCGAACTCGGTGTCGCTTTGCCCCAGGGCCTCGGGCACCTTGGCCCACAGGTAGAAGCCGGCATCGGGCAGGGCCACGTCCAGCACCCGGGCCAGCATGGGGGTGACGCGGGTGAACTTGGCTCGGTACTGCTCGCGGTTGACCACCACATGAGCCTCGTCGTTCCAGGCGGCGATGCTGGCCTGTTGCACCACCGGGCTCATCGCGCTGCCGTGGTAGGTGCGGTACAGCGAGAAAGCCTTCAGGAGCCGGGCGTCGCCGGCCACGAAGCCCGAGCGCAGGCCCGGCACGTTGGATCGCTTGGACAGGCTGGTGAACGCCACGAGGTTGCGCAGATCCTGGCGGCCGAGCCTGACGGCGGCTTCCAGCCCGCCCAGCGGCGGTTCGTCACGGAAGTAGATCTCGGAGTAGCACTCGTCCGAGGCGATCACGAAGCCGTGCCGGTCGCTCAGTTCGAACAGCCGCGCCCATTCGTCCAGCGGCATCACCGCGCCGGTGGGATTGCCCGGCGAGCAAACGTAGACAAGCTGGGTGCGTGACCAGGTGTCGTCCGACAGGGCTGACCAGTCGCAGGCGAAGTTGCGCGCCGGGTCGCTGTTGGCGAAGGCCGTGTCGGCGCCGGCCAGCAAGGCGGCGCCTTCGTAGATTTGATAGAAGGGGTTGGGGCAGACCACGATGGGGCCGCCGGCCTCGCGGTGCCGCGTCGGATCGATGACGGTCTGGGCGAAGGCGAACAACGCCTCGCGCGAGCCGTTGACCGGCAGCACTTGGGTGACCGGATCCAGGGTCACGCCGTAGCGGCGCTGCACCCAACCGGCCATGGACTCGCGCAGGGCCGGCTGGCCCACTGTGGCCGGATAGTGGGCCAGGCCGTCGAGAGAATCCGCCAGCACCTGGCGAATGAAAGGCGGTGTGGGGTGCTTGGGCTCCCCAATGCCCAGGCTGATGGGCCGCAGGGCCGGGTTGGGCGTGAGGTCGCGGGTCAGGGCGCGCAGCCGTTCGAACGGATAGGGCTGGAGGCGGGCGAGCAGGGGGTTCATGGGCGGTGATTATCCCTGCTCGGCCCGCCGGTGCGCTCCGGCTTGACGCCTCCCCGGGGTGCTCCGATCATGGACCCATGAACACCTTGGGTTGGCGCGATCTGCGTTTTGCGCTGGCTTGGACCATGCTGTGGGGCATCGGTGCAGCGGCGCGTGGCACTCGCCCTGGACGGCCTGGGGCGCGCAACCTGCAGCGGCATTCCGACCACCACATGCACGCCGGCAAACCCTATGCCAGCCTGGAGCCCCTGCCGGGGCCGCAATTGCCCACCGGCTATGCGGGCTGCATCTGGCTGGCGATGGTGCCGCCGCTGTGGTTCCGGCTCATGCACCCGCGTCTGGCCCGGTGGCAGCCGGCACCGGCTTGAGCCGTGCGCCGCACTTCAGCCCAGCAGGCCCGATTCCGACGCATGCTGCGGCAGCTCGATGCGCGGCTGGGGCTTCCAGCCCTTCTTGCGATGCTCGACCACCACGTTGGTGTAGATGCCGCCGCGCACATACCACTTGGCCGTGATGCGCAGGAAGCGCGGCTCGATGGCCTTGACGATGTCATCGAGAATGTCGTTGGTGACCTTCTCGTGGAAGGCCCCCTCATTGCGGTAGCTCCACATGTACATCTTCAGGCTCTTGAGCTCGACGCATAGCTTGTCGGGAATGCAGTCGATCGTGAAGTGTGCGAAGTCGGGCTGGCCGGTCAGCGGGCAGTGGCAGGTGAACTCGGGGACCTGGAACTGGATCACGTAGTCGCGCTTCGGGCTGGGATTCGGGAAGATATGCAGCTCCTTCGAAGGCGCCGAAGGCGGGTTGGGCGGCATCTCGCGCTGCCGGGGAGCGGTGGCGGGGGAGGGACGTTTGGCCATGGCTGTGTGAGGGTTGGAAACGAAGGGTCGCCCACGGGTGGGGCAGCAGGGGGCGGATGGTATCATCCGCGCTTCCCGGGAACCGGCTGTCGGCTCGGTTTTTTCATACGAATCAACGACTTAGCGCGAGGTCGCCGATGGCGACCCGGCGCGGTGCCCCAAGCTGCCCATGCGCCTGAACTCGATCAAGCTGTCCGGCTTCAAGTCCTTCGCGGAGCCCACGCACTTCCAGTTGCCCGGGCAACTCGTCGGCGTGGTGGGGCCCAACGGCTGCGGCAAGTCCAACATCATGGATGCGGTGCGCTGGGTGCTGGGCGAGTCCAAGGCCTCGGAGCTGCGCGGCGAGTCGATGCAGGACGTGATCTTCAACGGCTCGGGCACCCGCAAACCTGCCAGCCGGGCCAGTGTCGAACTGGTGTTCGACAACTCCGACGCGCGCGCCGGCGGGCAGTGGAACCAGTTCACCGAGATCTCGGTGCGACGCGTGCTCACGCGCGACGGGACGTCGAGCTATTTCATCAACGGGCAGCCGGTGCGCCGTCGCGATGTCCAGGACGTCTTCCTCGGGACGGGCCTGGGGCCGCGGGCCTACGCGATCATCGGCCAGGGCACGATCAGTCGCATCATCGAATCGCGCCCGGAGGAACTGCGCATGTTCCTCGAGGAGGCCGCCGGTGTGTCCAAGTACAAGGAGCGCCGCCGCGAGACCGAGAACCGTCTGAAGGACACGCGCGAGAACCTCACGCGGGTGGAGGACATCCTGCGCGAGCTGGGCCATAACCTCGAGCGCCTGGAACAGCAGGCCGAGGTGGCCTCGCGCTACCGCAGCCTGCAGGAGCAGGGCACGCTCAAGCTGCATCAACTCTGGTTCCTCAAGCACCGAGATGCGGCCGCCGAGCAAGAGCGCGTGCACCGCGAAGTGCTGGAAGCCACCAACGCCCTGGAGGCGAGGCTGGCCGAGCTGCGCCACGTCGAGGCCGAGTTGGAGACCATCCGCCAGGCGCATTACGCAGCCAGCGACGAGCTGCACGCCGCGCAGGGCGCGCTGGCCGAGGCCAGTCTCGAAGTGAGCCGGCTGGAGGAGCGCATCCGCTATGTCGTAGAGGGGCGCCAGCGCGTCGAGCAACGATTGATCGAGCTGAAAGCGCACAGCGGCCAGTGGGCCGAGCGTCGCGCCCAGGCCGAAAGCGAACTCGAGACGATCGCCGAGCAGATCGCGATGGCGCAGGAGCAGGCCGAGGTCCTGGCCGCCCAGGCCGAGGAGGAGGCCGCCAACCTCCCGGCCCTGGAGGACGCGGTACGCGCCGCCGTCGCTCGGGCCAACGAGCAACGCAACGCCGTCTCCGGCGTGCAGCAGCAGATCCAGTTGCTCGCGGTGGAATCGCGCAATCTGGACGAGCAAGGCCGGCAGTTGCAGACGCGGCGCGAGCGCCTGGCCGCCGAAGCCAAGGGCCTGGCCGCCCCTGACGAGGCCCGGCTGGGCGAACTGCAACGCCAGCACGAGCAGGCCGCCCAAGAGCAGGCCGTGGCCGACGAGCGCCTGCACGAGCTGACTGAGCTGGTGCCACGCCTGGACGAGGATCGGCGCGCTCAACAAGAGCGGGTCAATGTCGAATCGGCCCGGCAGGCCGACCTGGCGGCTCGGCTGGAAGCCTTGCGGGCGCTGCAGGAGAAGGTGCAGACCGAAGGCAAGCTCAAGCCCTGGCTGGCCAAGCACGGCCTGGACGGGCTGCAGGGCCTATGGACCAAGGTGCACATCGAGCCGGGTTGGGAGACGGCCCTGGAGTCGGCGCTGCGCGAGCGGCTCAACGCGCTGGAGGTGGGGCGCGTCGAGACCGTGCGGGCTTTCGCGGGCGATGCGCCTCCGGCCAAGCTGGCCTTCTACACGCTGCCCTCGGCCGCCATCAGCAACACCCACCACACGCTGCCGCGCCTGTCCGACCTGCTGCGCCTGCACGACGCCGGGCTGAAGGCCCTGCTGAACGACTGGCTGGAAGGGGTCTATACCGCTGGATCCATCGACGAAGCCCTGGCCCAGCGCGACAAGCTCACCCATGGCGAGGTGATCATGACCCGCGAGGGCCATGCGGTGTCGCAGTTCGCGGTGGCGTTCTACGCCCCAGATTCCGAGCAAGCTGGCATGCTTGCGCGCGCCCAGGAGATCGAGAACTTGGAGCGTCAGGTGCGCGCCCAAGCCCTGATCGCAGACGAGGCGCGCTCGGCCTTGGTGCGCGCCGAGGCGGCGTACACCGAGGCGTCCCAGCGTCTGGTCACGGCCCGCCGCGAGGCGGCCGAGCTGCAGGCACGTGCCCATCAGCTCCAGGTGGAGTTGCTGCGCCTGACGCAGCAGGCCGAGCAGACCAGCAGCCGGCGCGGCCAGATCGAGGAGGAACTGGCCGAGATCGACGCGCAGCTCGAGGAACTGGCCGAACGCAGAGCCGCCGGCGAAGCGCGCTTCGAGGAACTCGACATGCGGCTGGCCAATGAGCAGGAGCGCCACGCCGAGCTCGAGGAAGCCGTGATCGAGGCCGAGCGCAAGCTCAACCAGGCGCGCGAACAACTGCGTTCGCTCGAACGCGAGGCCCAGGAGTCGCAGTTCTCGGCCCGCGCCCTGGCCTCTCGCCGCGGGGAGCTGCAGCGCTCCATCGAGACGGCGGTGCAGCAGATCCAGGCCAACGAGCGCTCGGCCGAGCAGTTGCAGGCCGAGCTCGACGGCTTCAACGACGCTGCGGCCCAGGCCGGCCTGCAGGAGGCGCTGGCGCTCAAGATGGAACGCGAAGCGGCCCTGGCGGCCAAGCGCAGCCAGTACGATGACTTGTCGATGCGCCTGCGCCGGGCCGACGAGCAGCGCCTGGAGTTCGAGCGCAGCCTCGACCCGCTGCGCGAGCGCATCACCAAATTGCAGCTCGAGGAACAAGCCGCGTCGCTGGGCGGTGCCCAATTCCTCGAGCAGCTCACCCAGGCCGAGGTCGATCTCGAGGCCCTGGCGCGCACGATCGAGGAAGGCGGGGTGCGGCTCCACGGCCTGCAAGGCGAGATCGATCGCATCAACCGCGAGATCAATGCCCTGGGGGCGGTGAACCTTGCGGCCCTGGACGAGCTCACTGCCGCGCGCGAGCGCAAGACCTTCCTGGATGCCCAAAACGCCGACCTGACCGACGCGATCAAGACGCTCGAAGATGCGATCCACAAGATCGACATGGAAACCCGCGAGCTGCTGAAGAAGACCTTCGACTTCGTCAATGAGCACTTCGGCAAGATGTTCCCAAGCCTGTTCGGTGGCGGCACCGCGAAGCTGGTCATGACCGGCGACGAGATCCTCGATGCCGGTGTGCAGGTGATGGCCCAGCCGCCGGGCAAGAAGAACAGCACGATCCATCTCCTGTCCGGTGGCGAGAAAGCGCTGACGGCCATCGCGCTCGTGTTTGCGATCTTCCAGCTCAACCCGGCACCTTTTTGCCTGCTCGACGAAGTCGACGCCCCGCTGGACGATGCCAATACAGAGCGCTACGCCAAGCTGGTGACCGCGATGTCCAAGGACACCCAGTTCCTGTTCATCTCGCACAACAAGATCGCGATGGAGATGGCCGAGCAGCTCATCGGCGTGACGATGCAGGAGCAGGGCGTCTCACGCATCGTGGCCGTGGACATGGAAGCGGCCGTGGGCATGGCCGAGGCGGCCTGAGCATCATGGGCAGCCTGCAGCTGGCCTTGCTCGTTCTGGGCGTGCTCGTCGTCGCCGCGGTGGTGGCCCATGGGGCCTGGCAGGCCCGCCGGGCTGGGGTGCGCCGGGCCTCCCCCCGCCGCGAGGCGGCGCCCCAACGTTTCGAAGAGCCCGTGCTTCGGTTCGAAGACTTCGAACCGCCGCTTGCCGACGCGTTGGAGCCCGCGCTGGCCCCCGCCCCCGCGCGGCGCCCTCTCGGGCCGCGCCTGGACCCTTTGATCGACGCCATCGTGCCGCTGGTCGTGGAGCTGCGCTTCACCGGCGAGAGCGTGATGAACCACTTGCCGGCCACCCGGCGTGCCGGCAGCAAACCTTTCTTCATCGAGGGGCTGAACGACGCCACCTCCGAATGGGAGCCTCCCCAGGCTGGCCAGACCTACCGAGAGTTTCAAGCCGGTGTTCAACTGGCCAACCGCACCGGCGCGCTCAACGAAATCGAGTACTCCGAGTTCGTGCAGAAGGTGCAGGCCTTTGCCGACGCGATCGGTGCGACGGCAGAGTTTCCCGACATGCTCGACGTGGTCGCGCGAGCCCGAGAGCTCGACCAGTTCGCCAGCCAGCACGACGCCCAGCTCGCCTGCCGACTGGTCGCCCGTGGAGCGGCGTGGTCGGTGGCCTACATCCAGCAGCATGCGGCGCGCCATGGCTTCGTCTCCGGGGCTGTGCCGGGCCGCTTGGTGCTGCCTGGCAGCCAAGAAGGCGCCCCGGCCATGCTGACGCTGCAGTTCGACGCCCAAGCCGCCTTCGCCGAAGACCCCAGCCGGGCAGCGGTGCGCGATGTGAGCCTGGCCTTCGACGTGCCTCAGACGAGCGCCGGCGAGGCCCCCTTCCAGGCCTGGCAGGCCAGCGCGCAGGCCCTGGCGCTGGGCATGGAGGCCGCGGTAGTGGACGATGCCGGCCAGCCGCTGAGCCCCCAGGCGTTCGCAGCCATCGGCCGCGAGCTCGAGCAGCTTTACGCGACGCTGGAAGCGCGTGGTCTGCCGGCAGGCTCGGCGGCGGCGCGCCGCTTGTTCAGCTGAAGTCCTCCACCACACGCGCGGGTTGGCGCATCAGCACGAATTCCTCGGCGGCGGTGGGATGCACGGCCAAGGTCCGGTCGAACTGGTCTTTGGTGGCCGCGCAACTCAGCGCCACGGCCAGGCTCTGCACGATCTCTGGGGCATCGGCGCCCAGCATGTGCACGCCCATCACGCGGTCGGACGCAGCGTCGACCAGCAACTTCATGTAGCAGCGCTCGGCACCTGCGAAGAAAGCCTGGCGCATCGGGCGAAAGTCGGCCTCGAACACACGGTAGGGCTCGCGGCGCCGTCGCATCGCCTCTTCGGTGAGGCCGATCGCGCCCACCGGCGGCAAAGTGAACACGGCCGTGGCGGCCAGACGCAGGTCGGGAAACCGATGGGCAGGGCCGAAGAGCGCATCGGCCAGTGCCCGCCCCTGGGCGATGGCCACCGGCGTGAGGTTGAGCCGGTCGGTCACGTCGCCGATGGCATAGACCCCCTCGGCCGCGGTCTGCAGCCGCTCGTCGACCGGGATGGCCCCATGCTTGCCCAGGACGATGCCCAGCGTCTCCAAGCCCAGATCGGCCGTGTTGGGCCGGCGGCCTGTGGCGTTGAGCACGAAACTGGCCACGAAGCTGCGGCCATCGTCCAGCACCACCTCCCAGCGGCCCGGGCCCCCACGCACGGCCTTCACGCCCTGGCCCGAGACCCGCTCGATGCCCGCCAGGTCCAGGGCCCCAGCCAGGCGGCGCCGCACATCCTCATCGAAGCCCCGCAGCGGCAGATCGGCCCGGTGGACCAGCCGCACGGCGACCCCCAGGCGGGCCAGCATGCTGGCGAACTCCAGCGCGATATAGCCTGCGCCGATCACCGTCGCGTCCGCAGGCAGCTCGCGCAGGTCGAGCAGCTCGTCGGAGGTGGGGCAACCGGCGATGCCCTCGATGCTGTCGCGTACCGGCGAGGCCCCGGTGGCGATCAGCAGCCGGCGCGCGCGCAGTGTCTGCGCACCCACTCGCACCGTGTGCGGGCCCAGCACACGGGCCCTACCTTCGAAGAGGGTCACGCCGGAGTCGGCCAGCAACTGGCGGTACACGCCTTCGAGGCGATCGATCTCGGCCGCCTTGCGCGCGGCCCAGCGGGCCATGTCGAAGCGCACGGCCCCTTCGGGCAGCACCCAACCGTATTCAACCGCCTCGCGCAAGGCATCGCCGTACTGTGCCGCATACATCAGCAGCTTTTTCGGCACACAGCCTCGGATCACACAGGTGCCGCCCACGCGCGAGGCTTCCACGATGCCAACCTTGGCGCCGTGGGCCGCAGCCCGGCGCGAAGCCGCCACGCCACCCGAGCCGGCACCCACGGTGAGGAGGTCGAAATCGAAATGCTCGGTCATGGCGGAAGTCCAGTCGGCGGCACCACGCACAAGCTTAGCGTCCCCGTGGCGAGGGCGTGCGCCCTGCGGGACAATGCCGTACCATGAACCAGCCTTCCTTGTTCGACCCGGCCCCCAGCACCGACCCGGTCCGGCGTGCCGCGTGGTTGCGCGAGCAACTGCACCACCATGCCCACCTGTACTATGTGTTGGATGCCCCTCAGATCCCGGATGCCGAGTACGACCGGATGTTCCAGGAACTGCAGGCCCTGGAGGCCGCGCATCCCGAGCTGCTGACTCCTGACTCGCCGACCCAACGTGTGCTGGGCCGGGTGCTCGAAGGCTTCGAGCCGGTGCGGCACGCGGTGCCCATGCTGTCCATCCGCACCGAAACCGACACCGAACCCACGGGTGCGGCCAACTTCGACGCCCGCGTGCGGCGTGAACTCAAGCTCACCGAGGCCGACCCGCCCGTCGAGTACCAGGCCGAACTGAAGTTCGACGGTCTGGCCATCAGCCTGCGCTACGAGGGCGGTGTGCTGGTGCGTGCCGCCACGCGGGGCGACGGCGAGGTGGGCGAAGACGTGACCCAGAACATCCGCACGATCCGCCAGATTCCGTTGCGCCTGCGCGGGTCGGTACCCGAGGTGCTGGAAGTGCGGGGCGAGGTCTACATGCGCCGCGATGATTTCGAGCGGCTCAACGCGCGCCAGCGTGAGCTGGGCGAGAAGACCTTCGTCAACCCGCGCAACGCTGCGGCGGGGGCGGTGCGGCAGCTCGACCCGGCGATCACCGCCCGGCGGCCCCTGAGCTTCTTCGCCTACGGCTGGGGCGAGGTGGTCGGCTGGGCCGCGCAGCCCGACACGCAGTCCGGCGTGCTCGACGCCTTCATAGGCTTCGGTCTGCCGGTCAGCCCGCAGCGCGAGGTGGTGCGGGGAGCGCAGGGCCTGATCAACTTTCACCGGCGCATCGGCGAGCAACGCGATGCACTGCCTTTCGACATCGATGGGGTGGTCTACAAGGTGAACCGCCTGGACCTACAAAGGCAGCTCGGCTTCGTCACCCGCGAGCCCCGCTGGGCCGTGGCACACAAGTACCCGGCGCAAGAGCAGATGACCACGGTGCTCGACATCGACATCCAGGTGGGCCGCACCGGCAAGCTCACGCCGGTGGCCAAGCTCGCGCCGGTCTTCGTAGGCGGCGTCACCGTGACCAACGCCACACTGCACAACGAAGACGAAACCCGCCGCAAGGACGTGCGCATCGGCGACACGGTGATCGTGCGCCGCGCCGGAGACGTGATTCCCGAGGTGGTGGCCGTCGTCCCGGAACGCCGGCCGCCCGATGCCGGCGAGCCCTTCGACCTGTACCAGCGCCTGGCAGGCCGCTGTCCGGTGTGTGGCAGTGCGATCGTCCGCGAGGAGGGCGAGGTGGACTGGCGCTGCAGCGGCGGGCTGTACTGCGCGGCCCAACGCAAGCAGGCGCTGCTGCATTTCGCCCAGCGCCGGGCCATGGACATCGAGGGTCTGGGCGACAAGCTCGTCGATCAGCTCGTCGATGGCGGCCTCATCCGCACCCTGCCCGAGCTCTACACGTTGGGCGTGGCCCAACTCGCGGCCTTGGACCGGATGGGCGACAAGAGCGCCCGCAACCTGGTCGAGGCCCTGGAGAAATCCAAGCAGACCACGCTGCCGCGCTTCCTCTTCGCGCTGGGCATCCGTCACGTCGGCGAGGCCACGGCCAAGGACCTGGCGCGCCACTTCGGCAGCCTGGACCGCATCATGGACGCCCGCGTGGAAGAACTGCTGGAGGTCAACGACGTCGGCCCGGTGGTGGCCCAGAGCATCCGCACCTTCTTCGACCAGCCGCACAACCGCGAGGTGGTCGAGCAGCTGCGCGCTGCGGGCGTGCACTGGCCTGAAGGCGAGGGCACGGCCAGCGATGCGCCGCGGCCACTGCTGGGCAAAACCTTGGTGCTGACCGGCACCTTGCCCACGATGAGCCGGGACGAGGCCAAAGCACTGATCGAGGCCGCCGGCGGGAAGGTGGCCGGCTCGGTGAGCAAGAAGACCCATTACGTGGTGGCCGGCGCCGAGGCTGGCAGCAAGCTGGCCAAGGCCGAGGAACTGGGCGTGCCGGTGCTGGACGAGGCGGGCCTGAAGGCCCTGCTGGCGCAAGGAGAGATGTGAGATGGCGGTGCGCGAGATCCTGAAGATGGGCGACCCTCGGCTGCTGCGAGTGGCCCAACCCGTGCGCGAATTCGACACCCCCGCCCTGCACGCGCTGGTGCAGGATCTCTTCGACACCATGCGTGCTGCCAACGGCGCCGGGCTGGCCGCCCCCCAGATCGGCGTGGACCTGGCCGTGGTGATCTTCGGCTTTGCCCGCAACGAGCGCTACCCCGAGGCACCGCCCGTGCCCGAGACCGTGCTGATCAACCCGCAGATCGAGCCGCTGGGCGACGAGGAGGAAGAAGGCTGGGAAGGCTGCCTGTCGGTGCCCGGCCTGCGCGGCGTGGTGCCGCGCTTTGCGCGCATCCGCTACAGCGGCTTTGACGTGCAGGGCCGGCGCATCGAGCGCGAGGCCGAGGGCTTCCACGCCCGGGTGGTGCAGCATGAATGCGACCACCTGATCGGCAAGCTCTACCCGATGCGCGTGCGTGACTTCACCCGCTTCGGCTTTACCTCGGTGCTCTTTCCCGGCCTGGACGCCAGCGCTGACGACTGATCATCCTCCGGCCACCGGCATCGCCGACGGCGGTTTGATCTCTTCCAGGCAGATGGTGGAACGCACGTTGTCCACACCGGGCACTTGCATCAGCCGGTCGGTGAGGAACTGCGACAGCGTCCGCAGGTCGGGTGCCACCACCTTGAGCAGGTAGTCGTGATCGCCCGACACCGAGTGGCACTCGATCACCTCGGGGAAGTCCTGGAACACCTTCTCCAGCTCGCGCACGCGGGTGAACTGCTCGCGGTCGATGCTCAGGCCCACAAAGGCCATCACCGCCAGGCCCAGGGCCTCGCGGTCCACCTGTGCCGCGTAGCCGCGGATCACGCCGCGCTCCTCGAGCGAGCGCACGCGGCGCAGGCACTGCGGCGCCGACAGATGCACCCGCGAGGCCAGATCGACATTGCTGATGCGGCCCTCGGCCTGCAGCACCTCCAGGAGGCGCCGGTCGATGGCGTCCAGGCCGCTTGGGCGGATCGGCTGCATGAAATCACCTCCAGTGATGAAACATTATTGTGTCATGTTGGCTATCTACACAACGATTGGAAATCAAATTTCCTTGCAAGGCGCCTAGAGTGACAGCGTCGGTCATCGTTTCAAGCCTGGAGCCAGCATGTCCTTGCGTCAAGCCGAATTCACCGCCAGCCCACGCGAACTGGAAGAGCGCTTTGGTGCGCGCAACTACCACCCCCTGCCAGTCACTCTGGTGCGCGGCGAGGGCGTCTTTCTCTGGGATGATCAGGGGCGGCGTTACCTCGACATGATGTCGGCCTACTCGGCCGTCAGCTTCGGGCACAGTCATCCGGCGCTCGTGCAGGCCCTGACCGAGCAAGCCGCCCGCCTGGCCGTCACCTCGCGGGCCTTCCACACCGACCGCCTCGGACCCTTCCTGGCTCGGCTGTGCCGCGACACCGGCATGGACCGTGCCTTGCCGATGAACACAGGCGCCGAGGCCGTCGAGACCGCGATCAAGGCGGCCCGCAAGTGGGGCTACAAGGTCAAGGGCGTGCCCGAAGGGCAAGCCCGCATCCTCGTGGCCGAAGGCAACTTCGCCGGACGCACGACCACGATCGTGGGCTTCTCCAGCGAGCCGCAGTACCGGGACGGCTTCGGCCCCTTCGCTCCCGGTTTCGTCTCGGTCCCGTATGGCGACGTCGCCGCGTTGGAGCGTGCCATCACCCCGCAGACCGTGGCCTTCCTGGTCGAGCCCATCCAGGGGGAGGCGGGCATCATTGTGCCGCCCGCGGGCTACCTGCGGGCGGCGCGCGAGCTGTGCACCCGGCATCGGGTGCTGCTCATCTGCGACGAGGTGCAGACCGGCCTGGGCCGCACCGGGCGGATGCTGGCCTGCCAGCACGAGGACGTGGTGCCCGACGGCATCACGCTGGGCAAGGCCCTGGGCGGGGGGCTGTTGCCGGTGTCGGCCTTCTGCGCACGCGAGGAGGTGATGGGAGTCTTCCGCCCCGGTGACCATGGCAGCACCTTCGGTGGCAACCCGCTGGGTGCGACGGTGGGCTTGGCCGCGCTGGAACTGCTCGAGCGCGAGGGGCTGTGTGAGCGGGCCTTGCATCTGGGCGAGCGCCTGATGCAGGGGCTGCGGGCCCTGCGTCATCCGGCCGTCCGGGAGGTGCGCGGAAGGGGCCTGCTGGTCGGGGTGGAGATCGACCGCGACTTCGCGCATGCCCGCAGCGTCTGCGAGGCCTTGATGCGCGAGGGCGTGCTGAGCAAGGACACGCACGACACCGTGGTGCGCTTCGCACCGCCGCTCACGGTGAGTGCCGCCCAGTTGGACGAGGCCGTGGCCGCCTTTGGACGCGCGCTGGTCGCGGTCCAGGCCCTGCGGCCGCAGCCGGGTCGCAAGGCCGCCTGAGACGTTCGGGCTCAATCATCGAGGTCGCCCGAGGCCAGGCCGTCGGGCGCGTCGGACGGCCGGCCCCGGCGCACCACGCGCTGGAAGAACAGGTTGTTGGGCACCTGCAGCTTCGTGCCCTGGTCTTCCAACAGCGTGGTGTACACGACGTTGATGTCGATCACCACTCCCTTGAGACCGGGCTTGTCGCCGCTTTCCAGCACTTCGATGTGGTCGTGCAGGCGGAACAGCCGGGTGCCGAAGATCAGAATCGTGCAGAAAATGTTCGACAGCACGCTCCAGGCGGCGAAGAAGGCCACCGCCGCCACGGCGGCAAAGCCGGTGAAGGCCGTCCACAGCACGCTGCCCGAGACGCCCAGCCGCTCCAGGATCAGCAGGATGGCCGCGGCGTAGACGAGGAAACCCAGCACGCGCCGCGCGCCCATGTGCACCTCGGCGGGCAACTGGTAGTGCGAGCACACGCGCTTGATCACCAGCCGCAGCGCGGCACGCAGCAGATAGGCGGCCACCAGGATCAGGAGCACCTGGCTGGCCGGGATGATGAGGTCCAGCCACTCCAGGATCCATTCCGGCAATTGCGTCTTCAGCTCAGCCAGCCAGCGCATCGAGCAGGTCCGACTCCATGGAAAGTTGCACCTTGGACTGCTGCAGCGCCGGTCCGTCGATCAGGAAGGTGTCCTCGACCCGTTCGCCCAGCGTGGTGACCTTGGCCAGTTGCAGGTTGATGCGGTACTTGGCCAACACCCGGGCGATGGAATACAGCAGGCCCGAGCGGTCGCTCGCCGAGACGGTGAGCAGCCAGCGCTGGGCCCGCTCGTCCGGGCGCAGCAGCACACGCGGCTGCACGGGGAAGGACTTCACCCGCCGCGACAACCGCCCGCGGCTGGGCTCGGGCAGCGGCCCGCCGCGGGTCAGGGCCTGATGGAGCTGGTTTTCCACCAGCGAGATCAGGTCGCGGTGGTGCAGGTCGAGGCTGGGGGCGATCACCTGGAAGGTGTCCAGCGCGTAGCCGGTGCGCGTGGTGTGGATGCGCGCGTCCAGGATGTTGAAGCCGGCACTGTCGAAGTAGCCGCAGATGCGCGCGAAGAGGTCGTCCTGGTCGGGAGCGTAGACCACCACCTGCAGCCCTTCGCCCGCGGCCGACGGCCGGGCCTTGACCACCGGGTAGCCGGCATCCACGTGGCGCCACAAGGAGCGGGCATGCCAGGCGATGTCGGCGGCCTCGTGGCGGGCGAAATAGCTCAGCTCCAGGGTCTGCCACAGCGGTTCCTGCACCCCGGGCAGCATCGAATACAGCGCCAGCATCTGCAGGGCTTCCTGCTTGCGGGTCTCGATCTCGGCAGCCAGGTTGGGCTGCGCGCCGCCCAGGGTGCGCAGGGTCAGGCGGTAGAGGTCTTCGAGCAGCTTGCCCTTCCAGCCGTTCCACACCTTCGGGCTGGTGCCGCGGATGTCGGCCACGGTCAGCAGGTACAGCGCAGTGAGCCGGCGCTCGGTCTGAACGAGCCGGGCAAAGCCGGTGATCACCTCGGGGTCGCTCAGGTCCTCCTTCTGGGCCACGCGCGACATCGTCAGGTGGTGCTGCACCAGGAACTCGATGAGCCGCGCGTCCTCCTTCGGGACGCCATGGTCGCGGCAGAAGCGCCGCACCTCGACGGCGCCCAGGTCGGAGTGGTCGCCGCCGCGGCCCTTGGCCACGTCGTGGAAGAGGGCGGCCACGTACAGCACGTAGGGCCGGTCGAACTGCGAGGCCAACTGCGAGCAGAAGGGGTATTCGTGCGCATGCTCGGGGATGAAGAAACGCCTCACGTTGCGCAGCACCATCAGGATGTGCTGGTCCACGGTGTAGACGTGGAAGAGGTCGTGCTGCATGCGGCCGACGATGCGCCGGAACACCCAGAGGTAGCGCCCCAGCACCGAGGTCTGGTTCATCAGCCGCAGCACATGGGTCTGGCCCAGCGGCTGCTGCAGGATCTGCATGAAGGTGGCGCGGTTGACCGGGTCGCGACGGAACTCGGCGTCCATCAGCTCGCGGGCGTTGTACAGCGCGCGCAGCGTGCGCGCCGACAGACCCTTGATGCCCGGGGTGCGCTGGTAGACCAGGAAGGTGCGCAAGATGGCATGACGGTCGCGCTCGTAGAGATCGTCGCTGACCACCTCGAGCATGCCGCCGCGGTCCAGGAAGTGCTCGTCGATGGGGCGCATGGGCGTGTTCTGCGAGCCCAGGATGCGCTCCTCGATGTTGAGCATCAGGATCAGGTTGAGCTGGGCCACCGCCTTGGCCGCCCAGTAGTAGCGGTGCATCAAGGCCTCGGAGGCGCGCCGGGCCTTGGTGGGCCGGTAGCCGAAGCTTTCGGCCACCGCGGTCTGCAGGTCGAACACCAGGCGGTCCTCGCGTCGGCCGGCCACCACGTGCAGCCGGGCGCGGATCAGGCGCAGCAAAGCCTCGTTGCGCTGCACCTGCTTGAGCTCGAAGGGGGTCATCAGCCCGCTGGCGGCCAGGGCCGGCCAGGTCCTGCCCAGCCCGGCCGCCTTGGCCACCCACATGACCACCTGCAGGTCACGCAGGCCGCCGGGACTTTCCTTGCAGTTGGGCTCCAGCGAATAGGGCGTGTCCTCGTACTTCTGGTGACGCTGACGCATCTCCAGCGTCTTGGCGCGCAGGAAGGCGCGCGCGTCCATGCGCGTGTCGAAGGCCTTGCGGAAGCGCTGGAACAGGCTGCGCGAGCCGCACAGCAGGCGCGACTCGAGCAAGGCCGTCTGCACGGTCACGTCGCGCGCGGCCTCGTCCAGGCAGTCCTGCACGCTGCGCACGCTGGAGCCGATCTCCAGGCCGATGTCCCAGCAGGCAGTGATGAAACCCTCGATGCTGGACTTCCAGGCCGCATTGTCCTGGATGCCCGTGCCCGGCTCGTCGGGCAGCAGCACCAGCACGTCCACGTCGGAATAGGGGTAGAGCTCACCTCGCCCGTAGCCTCCCACGGCGACCAGGGCGGCCCCTTGGGGCAGGTAGGCATGGGTCCACAGGCCGGTCAAGGTCTGGTCCACATGGCGGCACAGCTCGCGCACCAGTCGGGTGGCCGCCGAGGTGGTGGGACGGCCGTCGCGGAAGGCCTGGAGCAGGGCCTGCTTGCCCTGTCGGAACTGCGTGCGCAGGTCGGCCACGCGGGCCGCGCCGTCCTGGGAGTGCGCCCCTGGGGGCGCTGTGCTCGCAACGGCCATG
This sequence comes from Caldimonas sp., assembly GCF_046291045.1. Classification (GTDB taxonomy): domain Bacteria; phylum Pseudomonadota; class Gammaproteobacteria; order Burkholderiales; family Burkholderiaceae_C; genus Caldimonas. The sequence continues at coordinate 35,096 of NZ_JBKBSL010000027.1, forward strand.
CAGACTCCCGGTCTCAGGCGTTGGCGCGGATGAAGTCGGGCAGGGGCGGGTAGCCCGCCGACAGCGTGAGGATCTCGTAGCCGGTGTCGGTGACGGCCACGGTGTGCTCCCATTGGGCCGACAGCGAGCGATCGCGCGTCACGATGGTCCAGCCGTCGGGCATTTCCCGGATCTCGCGCCGCCCGGCGTTGACCATGGGCTCGATCGTGAAGACCATGCCCGGCACCAGTTCGTCCAGCGTGCCCGGGCGACCGTAGTGCAGCACCTGCGGCTCCTCGTGGAACTTGCGGCCGATGCCGTGACCGCAGAACTCGCGCACCACCGAATAGCCCGCATTCTCGACGAAGGTCTGGATCGCATGGCCGATGTCGCCCAGCCGGGCGCCCGGCCTGACCTTGGCGATGCCGCGCCACATGGCTTCGTAAGTGATCTGGCACAGCCGCCGGGCGGCGATCGACCCTTCGCCGACGATGAACATGCGGCTGGTGTCGCCATGCCAGCCATCCTTGATCACGGTGACGTCGATGTTGACGATGTCGCCGCTCTTCAAGGGGCGGTCGTTGGGGATGCCGTGGCAGACCTGGTGATTGACCGAGGTGCAGATTGCCGAAGGGAAGGGCGGGTAGCCGGGAGGCTGGTAGCCCACCGTGGCCGACGTGGCTCCCTGGACGTTCTCGATGTAGTCCAGGGCCAGCTTGTCGAGATGGGCCGTCGTGACGCCGGGCTTGACGTGCGGCGTGAGGTAGTCCAGCACCTCCGAGGCCAGGCGGCCGGCCACGCGCATGCCTTCGAGGTCTTCGGGCGTCTTGATGGTGATGCTCATGGCCGGATTATCTCAGGCCCATCCCCGGGCCGGGCGCCCCGGTAAAATCCCGGTTTTGCGTCCGGTGTCATCCGCCGATCCAGCGGACCGGGCGGCCGCTCCACCCGCACGAGTTCCCCCACGTGACTGCCTCTGCCAAACACCTCCTGCACTTCGAGGGCGGCAATGCCCTGTCCGCCTTCCGGGCCCAGGCCCTGCTGCCGCGCCTGCAGGCGATCGCGGCGCAGATCGTGGGCGTGAGCGCCCGTCACGTGCACTGGGTGTGGTGCGAAGCCCCCCTGGGGCGAGCAGCACAGGACAAGCTGGCAGCCCTGCTCGACTACGGAGACCCCTACACCGCCGCCTCGGACGCAGCGCTCGTGGTGGTGATGCCCCGTCTGGGCACCGTCTCGCCCTGGGCCTCCAAGGCCACGGACATCGCCCACAACTGCGGCCTGGCCGTCAAGCGCATCGAGCGGGTGACCGAGTACCGGCTGAAGCTCCAGGGCGGCCTGCTGCGCGGCCCCAAGCCGCTGGAGGCGGCCACCCTGCAGGCCCTGGCCGCCGAGCTGCACGACCGGATGACCGAAAGCGTGGCCTTCGAACGCGAGGCCTGCGCCCACCTCTTCGACGAGCAGCCCGGCAAGCCCATGGAGCACGTGGACGTGCTGGGCCAGGGCCGCAAGGCGCTGGAAGCCGCCAACCGGGACTTCGGCCTGGCGCTGTCCGACGACGAGATCGACTACCTGGTCGAGGCCTTCCGCGGCCTGCAGCGCAACCCGAGCGACGTCGAACTGATGATGTTCGCCCAGGCCAACAGCGAGCACTGCCGCCACAAGATCTTCAACGCGAACTTCACGATCGACGGGCAGCCCCAGGAACGCTCGATGTTCGCGATGATCCGCAACACCCACCAGCTCGCGCCCCAGTACACCGTCGTGGCCTATGCCGACAACGCCGCGGTGATGGAAGGCGGCCCGGTGAGAGCCTGGCGCCCCCAGGGCTACACCAACGCGCCGCGCTATGCGGCCCACGACGAGGTGGCTCACGTGCTGATGAAGGTGGAGACCCACAACCACCCCACGGCCATCTCGCCCTTCCCGGGGGCCTCCACCGGCGCAGGCGGCGAGATCCGCGACGAAGGCGCCACCGGCCGAGGGGCCCAACCCAAGGCGGGCCTGACGGGCTTTTCGGTGTCCAATCTGCACCTGCCCGGCACGGATGAACCCTGGGAACGTGCCCCCTACGGCAAGCCCGCCCACATCGCCAGCGCCCTGCAGATCATGATCGAAGGCCCGCTGGGCGGCGCGGCCTTCAACAACGAGTTCGGCCGACCCAACCTGGGCGGCTACTTCCGCGTCTACGAGCAGGATGTGGACGGCGTGCGCCGCGGTTACCACAAGCCGATCATGATCGCCGGGGGCCTGGGACGCATCCGCGAGGGACAGACCCACAAGCTGCCCTTCGGTGCGGGCACCCTGCTGATCCAGCTCGGCGGCCCGGGGATGCGCATCGGCATGGGCGGGGGAGCGGCCAGTTCGATGGCCGCCGGGGTGAATGCAGCCGAACTCGACTTCGATTCGGTGCAGCGCGGCAACCCCGAGATCCAGCGCCGTGCGCAGGAGGTCATCAACCATTGCTTCGGTCTGGGTGAGAAGAACCCCATCCTGGCCATCCACGACGTGGGAGCGGGGGGCATCTCCAACGCCTTCCCCGAGCTGGTGGACGGTGCCGGCGTGGGCGCCACCTTCGACCTGCGCAAGGTGCCGCTGGAGGAGAGCGGCCTGGCGCCCAAGGAGATCTGGTGCAACGAAAGCCAGGAGCGTTACGTCCTGGCGGTGGCCCCTGAGGGCCTGCCGCTGTTCGAGGCCATGTGCGAGCGGGAACGCTGCCCTTTTGCCGTGGTGGGCGTGGCCTCCAGCGACAAGGCCCTGGTGCTGGAAGACGGCCCCGGCGGGGAGCGGGCCATCGACATGCCCATGGAGGTGCTGCTGGGCAAGCCGCCCCGGATGCACCGCGACGTGCAGCGCGTCGCCCGGCACTCGCCGCCGCTGGACCTGACCGGCGTGAGCCTGCAGCAGGCCGCCTTCGACGTGCTGCGCCACCCCACGGTGGCCAGCAAGCGCTTCCTGATCACCATCGGCGACCGCACCGTGGGCGGCATGAGCCACCGCGACCAGATGGTGGGCCCCTGGCAGGTGCCGGTGGCCGACTGCGCCGTGACCCTGGCCGACTACACGGGCTTTCGCGGCGAGGCCATGAGCATGGGCGAACGCACCCCGCTGGCCGCGGTGGACGCCCCCGCCTCGGGCCGCATGGCGGTGGCCGAGGCGATCACCAACCTGTTGGCCGCCCCGATCGACCTGGCGCGGGTCAAGCTGTCGTGCAACTGGATGGCCGCCTGCGGCGAACCCGGCGAGGACGCGGCGCTGTACGACACCGTGAAGGCCGTGGGCATGGAGCTGTGTCCGGCGTTGGGCATCAGCGTGCCCGTGGGCAAGGATTCCCTGTCGATGCGCACGCGCTGGCGTGACGGCGGTGTGGACAAGCAGGTGACGGCGCCGGTCTCGCTGATCGTCTCGGCCTTCGTCACGCTCGATGATGTGCGCGGCACCCTCACGCCCCAGTTGCAGGGGGGCGACACGACGCTGCTGCTGGTGGATCTGGGCCAGGGCCACCACCGCCTGGGCGGCTCCATCCTGGCGCAGGCCCTGGGCGGCTTTGGCGGCGAGGTGCCCGACCTGGACGACCCGGCGCTGCTGAAGTCCCTGGTGGCCGCCGTCAACGAACTGCGCGCCCAGGGATGGCTGCTGGCCTACCATGACCGCAGCGACGGCGGCCTGTGGGCGACGGTGTGCGAGATGGCCTTTGCCGGCCACCGCGGCGTGAGCCTGAACGTGGACCTGCTGGTGACCGAAAGCGACGGCATCGGCGACAGCCGGGCCGACTATGGCGACTCCAAGAACTGGGCCCAGCAGGTCAGCGAGCGTCGCAACGAGCTCACGCTGCGCGCGCTCTTCAGCGAAGAGCTGGGCGCGGTGCTGCAGGTGCCCACGGCCCGGCGCGACGAGGCCATCGCCGTGCTGCGCCGCCATGGCCTGTCGCGCCACAGCCATGTGATCGGCAAGCCCAACGACCGCGGCACCGTGGAGGTCTGGCGCGACGCGAAGTCGGTCTTCTCCGCACCGCTGCGCGACCTGCACCAGGCCTGGGACGAGGTGAGCTGGCGCATCGCGATGCTGCGCGACAACCCGGCCTGCGCGCAAGCCGAGCACGATGCGGCGGGCGACCCGGCCGATGCCGGGCTGCAGGTCAAGCCGAGTTTCGACCCGGCCGAGGACGTGGCCGCGCCCTTCCTGAACCTCGCGCGCCCCAAGGTGGCGATCCTGCGCGAGCAGGGCGTCAACTCGCACGTCGAGATGAGCTACGCCATGGACCAGGCGGGCTTCGACACCTACGACGTGCACATGAGCGATCTGCAGTCCGGCCGCGCTCGGCTGGACCAGTTCCAGGGCCTGGTGGCCTGTGGCGGCTTCAGCTACGGCGACACCCTGGGGGCCGGCGAGGGCTGGGCCCGCTCGATCCTCTTCAACCCTCGGCTGGCCGAGCAGTTCGCCGCCTTCTTCCAGCGCACCGACAGCTTCGCCTTGGGCGTGTGCAACGGCTGCCAGATGATGGCGGCCCTGTCGCCCCTCATCCCGGGCACGGCGGCCTGGCCGCGCTTCACGCGCAACCGCAGCGAACAGTTCGAGGCCCGCCTGAGCCAGGTCGAGGTGCTCGACAGCCCCTCGGTCTTCTTCACCGGCATGGCCGGCAGCCTGCTGCCCATCGCGGTGGCGCATGGGGAAGGCTATGCCGACTTCTCCCGGCGTGGCGATGCCAAGGCCGTGCACGCGGCGATGCGCTTCGTCGACAGCCAGGGCCGGCCCACCGAGGCTTACCCGGCCAACCCCAATGGCAGCCCGGGCGGCCTGACGGCCGTCACCACCGCGGACGGGCGCTTCACGGCACTGATGCCGCACCCGGAGCGGGTGTTCCGCAACATCCAGATGAGCTGGACCTCGGGCGACCCGGCGGCCTTCAGCCCCTGGATGCGGATGTTCCGCAACGCGCGTCGATGGGTGGGCTGAGGTTCGAGCGGCTGGATGCCCTGCGGGCAGCCGCCATCGTCTGGATGGCGGCCTACCACTTCTGCTACGACCTCAACCTCTTCGGATTCATCCGCGAGAACTTCTACAACGACCCGTTCTGGACGACACAGCGCACGGCCATCGTGTCGCTGTTCCTCTTCTGCGCGGGCCTGGGCCAGGCGGTGGCCTGGCAGCAGGGGCAGGGCTGGCCGCGCTTCTGGCGGCGCTGGGCCCAGGTGGCCGGCTGCGCGGTGCTGGTGAGCATCGGCTCGTACCTGATGTTCCCGCGCAGCTTCATCTATTTCGGGGTGCTCCACGGGATCGCAGTGATGCTCATCGTCACGCGGCTGACCGCCGGCTGGGGACGCTGGCTGTGGCCGCTGGGCCTGGCCGCGATCGTGCTGCCGCAGTTCGTGCAGCACCCGTTTTTCGACACGCGATGGACGAACTGGCTGGGCCTCATCACCCGCAAGCCGGTCACCGAGGACTACGTGCCGCTGCTGCCCTGGCTGGGCGTGATGTGGTGGGGCCTGGCCGCCGGGCAATGGGTGCTCGCGCAGCGGCCCGGCTGGCTCGCCGGCGGCGTGCCGCGGGCCTTGGCGCCCCTGGCGTGGCTGGGGCGGTGGAGCCTGAGCTTTTACATGCTGCACCAGCCGGTGTTCATCGGGGCCCTGGCGGCCCTCGTCTGGCTGTCGCGCTGAGCCCATCGGGATAGGGGCCGATCATCGCTGATCGGGCCCCTCCCACACCACCCGGCATGCGGGGCCGCACCGGGCGGTTCGAGAAGTTGAGGTCAGGAGAATCGTGGGACTCCCAGGCGGTCG
>NZ_JBKBSL010000028.1:0-40649 GCF_046291045.1 Caldimonas sp.
TCAACGACCCGGGCCTGTACACCGAGTACTTCATCGACGAGTCCTGGGTCGAGCACCTGCGGCGCTTCGACCGCGTGACCGCTGCCGACGTGCACCTGCGTGAGCGCCGCCTGGCCTTCCATCTGGGGCAAGAGCCCCCACGGGTCACGCGACGCATCGCCGAGACCTTGGAGCCCCGCTGACAGCCGTGCACAACGCCCTGAAATTCGCCGTGATCGTCGCGGCCAGCCGCATCGACGGCCGCGGCGTCTTTGCCGCTGAACCCATCCCGGCCTACAAGAAAATCGGTGAGTTGCGCGGCGAGTCCATCAGCGTGTCGGAAGCGCGGCGCCGTGTGCGCGGCCTGCAGCGCATCATGATGGTGGAGGTGTCCGACCGCAAAGCCATCGATGCGTCAAGGTCCACCGACCCGATGCGCTACACGAACCATTCGTGCCGGCCCAACACCGTGCTGCGCATCCGCCAGGGCCGGGTGGAGTTCTATGCCCTGCGCGCCATCGCACCGGGCGAGGAACTCACCGCTCACTACGGCGAAACCCATCACCCAGGCGGCATGGTCTGCCGCTGTGGGGCGCCCGGCTGCATCGGGCGCCTGTAGGCCAGGCCCTCGACCGCCGGGGCAACGCTCGGGCATCGGATCTCAGGCTGGGTTGTCGATGTCGATGAACTGGTGCTCCAGGCCGAAGCGCTCGGCCAAATGGCTCCCTAGCGCGGCCGCCCCGAAGCGTTCGGTGGCATGATGGCCGCAAGCGAAGTAGGCCACCCCGGTCTCGCGGGCGTAGTGAGCCTGGGGCTCGGAGATTTCGCCGGTCAGGAAGGCGTCGGCGCCAGCCGCGATCGCCGCCTCGAAATAGCCCTGGGCCCCGCCGGTGCACCAGGCCACCCGGCGGATGGGTCGGCCGTCCCCCTCCACCACCACCGGCGCGCGACCCAGCCGGTACTGCAACAAGGCCGAGAGGGCGGCCACGGTGAGCGGCTGGGCCGGCACCCCCAGAAAGCCCAGATCCTGCTCACCGAAGCGCCCCTGCACCGACAGCTTGAGTTTCAGCCCCAGTTGGGCGTTGTTGCCCCATTGCGGATGGGCATCCAGCGGCAAATGGTAGGCGTAGAGGTTGATCTCATGGCCTAGCAGCACCTGCAAGCGTCGTTTCATCCAGCCCGTCACCCGTCCATCCTGACCGCGCCAGAACAGACCATGGTGCACGAGGATCGCATCGGCTCCTTCCCGGGCCGCCGCCTCGATCAGGGCCAGGCTGGCCGTCACGCCGCTGACGAGCTTGCGAATCTCGGGGCGGCCCTCGACTTGCAGACCGTTCGGCCCATAATCACGGAAACGATCCGCCTCCAGCAAGGCGTGCACCTGCGCGCCGAATTCATCGCGGTGGATCATGCCTCAGGCCTCCCCCCTGCCGCCCGGGACCAGGCTTGCAGCGTGCAGGCCCCCGGTGGGGCCCGTGCCGGATTGCAGGCAGCTCATCGGGCGTCCTTTCATTCACTGTATGCGCAGAACCTGGCTGATTTTCTCGCAAGCCGTCACGGTGGCGGTGGCGGTGCTCTTCGTCGTGGCCACGCTCAAGCCCGAATGGCTGCGTCGGCCCCCCGGCAGCGTGATCCCCACCATCACGATCACCGAGACGCCCGTCCTGCTCAATCAGGACCACGCGCCTGGCAGCCTGGCGCCAGCGGCCAAGCGAGCTTCGCCCTCGGTGGTCAACATCGCCACCAGCAAGGCCCCGGTGGGCAACCCCCATTTGAACGACCCCTGGTTCCGCTTCTTCTTCGGCGACCCGGCGGATGACCAGCCCCAGACCGGCTTGGGCTCGGGTGTCATCGTGGCGCCCGAGGGCTACCTGCTCACCAACAACCACGTCATCGAGGGCGCCGACGACATCGAGGTCAGTCTGGTGGACGGCCGCAAGGCCAGCGCCCAAGTCGTGGGCACCGACCCCGAGACCGATCTGGCCGTGCTCAAGATCGACCTGCCCGACCTGCCTGCCATCAGCTTCGGCAACGTCGCGGCACTGCAGGTCGGCGACGTCGTGTTGGCCATCGGCAATCCCTTCGGCGTGGGCCAGACCGTCACCTCGGGCATCGTCAGTGCCCTGGGCCGCAACCAGCTGGGCATCAACACCTTCGAGAACTTCATCCAGACCGATGCGGCCATCAACCCCGGCAACTCCGGCGGCGCCTTGGTCGACGTGGCGGGTAACCTGATGGGGATCAACACCGCCATTTACTCGCGCTCGGGCGGCAGCATGGGCATCGGCTTTGCGATCCCCGCCAACACGGCGCGGCAGGTGATGGAAAGCCTCATCCGCGACGGCCGCGTGACGCGGGGCTGGATCGGCGTGGAACCCCAGGATCTCACGCCTGAACTCGCCCAGACCTTCAACCTGCCGATCCGCGAGGGGGTGCTGATCACCGGCGTGCTCCAAGGAGGCCCGGCGCAGCAAGCGGGCATCCGGCCCGGCGACGTGGTCTTGGCCGTGGCGGACCAAGCGGTCGGCAACACGGCTCAGCTGCTCAACGCCGTTGCCGCGCTGCGCCCGGACAGCCTGGCGACCCTCTCGATCCAGCGCGGCGAGCAACGCACGACGGTGCAAGTGCGGGTCGGTCAGCGGCCAAGCGTCGCGCCTGCTGCGCGGAGCCGCTGAGCCGCTTCAACCTAGGTCCGGCAGTTGAGCGCGCCCGCGGGCGGCTCGATCGGGGCAGCGCCCACACGCCGCTGCACGCGCACGCGCACGCGCACGCGCACGCGAGCGGTCGGATTGCCGGATCCGGGTTCCATCCATCACCACCACACCTCGACCTGAGCGCCAAAGCTAGTGCCTGAGGTCTTGCCATCCCCGATGCCTGTCACACCGCCGGCTCCGGCCGCTGCATTGGCCGCATCATTCCACTTGGCGGTAGTGACATACAGGCGCAGCTCCGGACGGGTCCAGAACCCAGGGCCGGTGCTCAGGGTGGGCGCCAGCGTGAACTTGGTGAGCTTCTGGGCTGCCCCCCCATCGGGCTTGCGCTGGGAATGCCCCAGCTCGGCCACCATCTTGAAGTGCCGGGTCAGGGCATAGGAGGCCCGGCCGCCCAGCGAGAGGCTGTTGACCTTGTCGCCGCCCTCGAGGCGGTCGGTCTGCCACAGCGCCATCGCCTGCCCGCCGAAGGCGCCGCGCTGCCAGGTGATGGCGTCAACGATCCGGAAACCCTTGCGGCCCGAGCCCGCCGACAGATCGCCGAAGCCGGTGTTGAGGTTGGCCGAGCCCTGCGCATACTGCAGCCACAGGGTGTTGCCCCCGCCCAGGCCCAGAAAGTTCTCCTGGTTGTGCTGCACCGTCAGCGCCACACCGTCCTGGCCGCCCGAAAAGCTGCCCTTGGTGTAGGTCCCCACCAGGCGCAGCTTGCCGCCGGCATTGACGGGCAGCTCATACCACTCGGCGCTCACACGGTGGCCCGGCTGGTCGCCCGCCGTGCCGCCCACACCGTCGTCGGTGCGGAAGTAGGCCAGTGAAAACTTGCCCGGTCCCGCGGAGAGGCCTCGCATGCCGGCCCCCACCCCATCTTGGAGGGTGAAGAAGGTATCGACGATATGCACGTCGGCACGGGCATGGTAGCGCTTACCCACCCAGAAACTGGCTTGCGGCGCGATGTCGAAGCCCTTGCCCTCGACGAACATCTCGGCCAGCCCCAACTTCGCATCGTTGGTGTCGGTACCGGCGTTGTAGAGATTGGGCGTGAACTGGATCTTGGTGTCGACATCGCCGACCTTGAAGCTTTCGCTGAGGAAGAACTCCCCGTAAAAATCACACTCATTGCCCAGCCGGTACTTCAGGCCCGGGCCCTGCAGGCCGTAACAGGCGCGGGCGGCATCCTTCTTCGTGGCCCCAGGGCCGGCGCGGAAATAGCCGTGACTCTCCAGGGCCAGGGCCTGGGGGGCCACGAAGCCGGCTGCTGCGGCCAAGGCCATGCATCCCGCGAGACGGCGAACTTGTTTATCCATTGTTAAGACTCCTCGTGCTTCTGGTTGCTCTGGTTGGGGAACCTTCCGGACAGGATCGCCCTGAAGGCCGGCACGATTATTTAATTATTCTTAAAGTCTTAATACATGGTTAACACTGAGGGCGGGCAGGCGCGCCCGAACGACCGCTGCGGCGGGATGCGGGTCGCCAGGACAGACGGGGTTTTGAAGGAGGTGCAGCGCTACTTGGCCGCGAGGTCTTCTTCTGCGTCGGGGGCGCGGGTGTGTTTGACGAACACCTGGGCGGCCCACAGGCCGGCCTCGTAGAGCAAACACATCGGGATGGCCAGGGCCAGCTGGGAGATCACATCGGGCGGCGTGACGATGGCGGCGATGATGAAGGCCAGCACGATGAAGTAGCTGCGGAAGCTGCGCAGCTTGTCGATGCCGACCACCCCCATGCGCACCAGCACCACCACGACGATGGGTACTTCGAAGGTCAGGCCGAAGGCCAAGAACATCGTCAGCACGAAACTGAGGTAGGCCTCGATGTCGGGCGCCGCCGTGATGCTCTTGGGCGCAAAGCTCTGGATGAAGCTGAAGACCTGGCCAAAGACGAAGAAGTAGCAAAAGGCCACCCCCAGCAGGAACAAGATGGTGCTGGAGATGACCAGCGGCAGCACGAGCTTCTTCTCGTGCGAGTACAGCCCCGGCGCAACGAAGGCCCAGACTTGGTAAAGCACATAGGGCAAGGCGATCAGGAAGGCCGTCATCATCGTGATCTTCAGCGGCACGATGAAGGGCGAGATCACGTTGGTGGCGATCATCGTCGAGCCCTGCGGCAGGTGGGCCACCAGGGGCGCGGCCAGCAGGTCGTACAGGCCCGAGGGGCTGGGCCACAGGAACAGCAGGCCAAAGACGATGCCCACCGCGATCAGCGACCGGATCAGGCGGTCACGCAACTCGATCAGGTGGGAGACGAAGGGCTGCTCGGTGCCGTCCAGTTCGTCGGGACGGTCTTGCTGGGGATCCTGGCTCACGGACCTGCCTTGGAGGAGACTCTCGGAGGCCGAAAACGTGCCACCCGCGCGGCCCCGGACTGCACCCTGGAGCGCACGCCGTGGCGCTGGCGGTACCACTGGGGCACGGCGCTGCGCTTGATGCGCCAATTTTTACGGGGAGGCTTGTACACCGGGGGCGAGGGCTCCCAAGGGCTGCCGGAGGACGAAGACAGGCCTGCGGTGGCCTCCGACCAGGCCTTGTCGAAGTCGCTGGAGACGGCGTGGACCTCCTGCGAGACCGTCTGCTCGACATTGCGGGCAGCGTCCTCGAACTCGGTTTTCATTTTCTTGAGCTCTTCGAGCTCGATGGAGCGGTTGACCTCAGCCTTGACGTCGGCCACGTAGCGCTGCGCCTTGCCCAGCAGGTGGCCCACCGTGCGGGCGACCTTGGGCAGCCGCTCGGGGCCGATGACGATGAGCGCCACCGCCCCGATCAGGGCCAGCTTGTCGAAGCCGAAATCAATCATGGACGCGTGCCCTCACGAAGCCTGCGGCGACTGCAGCTCAGGACTTGGTCTTGGCTTCGACGTCGATCGTGGTGCCGGCGTTCTGGGTTTTCTCGGCGGTGACCTGCTGCGCCGGGGCGGTAGCCTCGCCGCTGCTGGAGCCGTCGCGCATGCCGTCCTTGAAGCCCTTGACGGCGCTGCCGAGGTCCGAGCCGATGTTCTTGAGCTTCTTGGTGCCAAACACCAGCACGACGATCAACAGCACGACCAACCAGTGCCAGATGCTGAAGGTACCCATGATGTACTCCTAGGAAGGTCTGACGATTCTACGGCTTTGCCCTGCCCCCTCGCGGGGCCGGGGCCTCATCCCACGCGCCAGGGGCGTGGGCCTCCGATGACATGGACATGGAGGTGGTAGACCTCCTGACCGCCGTCGGGCCCGGTGTTGATCAGGGTTTTGAACCCGTTGCCCGCGCCTTGTTCCTGGGCCAGGCGCGGGGCCAGCGTGAGCATGCGCCCCAGCAGGGCCTGGTGCTCGGGCCCCACCTCCCACAGGGAGGGCACGTGCAGCTTGGGGATGATCAGGAAATGAACGGGCGCATGCGGCCGGATGTCATGGAAGGCCAGCAGTTCCTCGTCCTCGTAGACCTTCTTCGAGGGGATCTGGCCGGCAACGATCTTGCAGAAGATGCAGTTCGGATCTTGGCTCATGGGGTCAGGTCGGCAAAGGCATGGGTTTGCGGTCGTTCAGGGCCAGCCAGCCGCGCACCACGCGGTAGAGGAACCAGATGGAGATCACACACCAGGCGATCCAGCCCGGCACGATGAGCAGGAACCACAGCGGCAGCGTGAGGAGATACAGGCCAGCGGCCCACAGCACGCTGCGGATGCGCCAGCGGAAGTGAGAGGCCTGCCAGGTGCCGGCCGCTTCGTTGCGCTTGATCAGGTCGAGGATGAAGGCCGCCACCAGCAGCAGCACGCTGGGCTGGAACGACGGGATCACCGCCCCCACGGCGACGATGGCGTGCAGGGCATAGCTGAGGTGGCCGAGGGTGCGCAGCGAGTCGTCGCGGCGGCCGCCCGGGCCGAAGATCTCGCTCACCGGCGAATGTTCACCGGGGTCGGACGGGGCGCTCATGCACCGGACTCCCGACGTTCACGGGCCGTTCGGGCGGCGAACTCCTCCAGCCCGGACAGGCCCTCGCGGCGCTGCAGTTCGGCCAGCACGTCCGACGGCTTGAGCCCGAACTGCGCCAGCGCGACCATCGAGTGGAACCACAGGTCGGCCACCTCGTAGACGATCTTCTGCCGGTCCCCGTCCTTGGCAGCCATCACGGTCTCGGTGGCTTCCTCGCCCACCTTCTTCAAGATGGCGTCGGTGCCCTTGTGGAAGAGCCGAGCCACGTAGGAAGCCTGCGGGTCGCCGCCCTTGCGCGACTCGATGACCTCGGCCAGGCGGGCCAGGACGTCTTGGGACGAGACAGAGTGCGCAGCCCCCATGACCTTCACCGGTAGATGCTCTGCGGATCTTTCAGGACCGGATCGACCGTGACCCACTGTCCATCGCGCAGAACCTGGAAAAAACAGGAATGCCGGCCCGTGTGGCAGGCGATGCCCGGCTCATGGCCGAGCTGGGTGACGCTGAGCAGCACCACGTCGGCGTCGCAATCCAGGCGGATCTCGTGCACCTTCTGGATGTGACCGGACTCCTCACCTTTGTGCCACAGGCGGCCGCGCGAGCGGCTCCAGTAGACGGCCTCGCCGCGGCGGGCCGTCTCGGCCAGGGCCTCTCGGTTCATGTAGGCGAACATCAGAACGTCCTTGGTGTGCGCCTCCTGGGCGATCACCGGCACCAGGCCGTCCTGGTTCCATTTCACGTCGTCGAGCCAGCTCATCGGCACAGTGTAGCAACCATGGGTGACAGCCCCACGCGGCATCAAGTCCGCACCGGGATTCCCCTTGAAGCCATCAGGGCCTTGGCCTGCTCGACGGTGTATTCACCGTAATGGAAGATGCTGGCGGCCAGCACGGCGTCGGCTCCACCCTTTTGGATGCCGTCGGCCAGGTGCTCAAGATGGCCCACGCCGCCCGAGGCGATCACTGGCACGCTCACCGCATCGCTCACAGCCCGGGTCAGCGCCAGGTCGAAGCCGCTCTTGGTGCCGTCGCGGTCCATGCTGGTGAGCAGGATCTCGCCAGCACCATACTCGGCCATCTGCCGGGCCCAGGCCACGGCGTCCAGGCCGGTGTTCTTTCGTCCGCCATGGGTGTAGACGTCCCAGCCGCTGCCGTCGGCGCGGGCCTTGGCATCGATGGCCACCACGATGCATTGCGCCCCGTACTTGGCCGAGGCCTCGCGGATCACCTGCGGGTTGGCCACAGCGGCCGAGTTGAAGCTGACCTTGTCGGCCCCGGCGTTGAGCAGGCGGCGCACGTCGTCCACGGTGCGCACGCCGCCGCCCACGGTGAGCGGGATGAAAACCTGGGAGGCCACCGCCTCGATGATGGGCAGGATCAGGTCACGCCCGTCGCTGGTGGCCGTGATGTCCAGGAAGGTGAGCTCGTCGGCGCCCTGCTCGTTGTAACGCGCGGCGATCTCGACCGGATCGCCGGCATCGCGCAGCTCGACGAAGTTGACGCCCTTGACGACACGGCCACCGGTGACGTCCAGGCAGGGGATGATGCGTTTGGCCAGCATGGATCTGCTTCAGGCGCCGCCGTTGAGTTCGTCGGCGCGCTTCTGGGCCTGGGCGAAGTCGAGCGCGCCGGTGTAGATGGCGCGGCCACAGATCACGCCCTCGACCCCCTCGTCCTCGACCGCACACAGCTTTTCGATGTCGGCCAGGCTGCTCAAGCCACCTGAGGCGATCACCGGGATGCTCAGGGCCTGGGCCAGCTTCACGGTAGCGTCGATGTTGATGCCGGTGAGCATGCCGTCGCGGCCGATGTCGGTGTAGATCACGGCCTCGACGCCGTAGTCCTCGAATTTCTTGGCCAGGTCGACGACCTCATGGCCCGAGAGCTTGGACCAGCCGTCGGTGGCCACCTTGCCGTCCTTGGCGTCCAGGCCCACGATGATGTGGCCGCCGAAGGCGGTGCAGGCGTCCTTCAAGAAGCCAGGGTTCTTCACCGCCGCGGTGCCGATGATGATGTAGCTCAGGCCATCGTCGAGGTAGCGCTCGATGGTGTCGAGGTCGCGAATGCCGCCACCCAGTTGCACGGGGATCTCGTCCCCGACCTCGGCCAGAATGGCCTTGATCGCCGGTTCGTTCACCGGCTTGCCCGCAAAGGCCCCGTTGAGATCCACAAGGTGCAAGCGGCGCGCCCCGGCATCGACCCAGCGGCGTGCCATCGCCGCCGGGTCTTCGCCGAAGGTGGTGGAATCATTCATGTCGCCCTGCTTGAGGCGCACACATTGGCCGTCTTTGAGATCGATGGCGGGGATCAGCAACATAGCCGAAGTCGAGTGGGGGTGGGGTGGAGGCGGGATGACGGAAGAGGGCTCGGGCACCGCAGCGGCGCTCGGGGAAGGGGCGACGGTCTCGGGCGATGTCAGGGCTTCCAGCTCAGGAAGTTGCGATACAGGGCCAAGCCGTGATCGGCGCTTTTCTCGGGGTGGAATTGCGTCGCAAAAATATTATCCCGGGCCACCGCACAGGTAAAGCGCACGCCGTACTCGGTTTCCCCGGTACTGTGGGCCGCATCGGCCGGGCGCGCGTAGAAGCTGTGCACGAAGTAAAACCAGGCGCCATCGGGCACGTCGGCCCACATCGGGTGCGGCCGGGCCTGCCAGACCTGGTTCCAGCCCATCTGCGGCACCTTGTAGCGGCTGCCATCGGGCTGGATCTGACCTTCGAGCTGGAAGCGCACCACCTCGCCGGGAATCAAGCCCAAGCCGTCGGTGGGCCCCTCCTCGCTGCGCGACAGCAGCATCTGCATGCCCACGCACACACCCATCAGCGGCTTGTGGGCGGCTGCATGCAGCACGGCCTCCTGCAGTCCGGAATCACGCAGCTCGCGCATGCAATCAGGCATGGCGCCCTGGCCGGGCAGCACGACGCGCTCGGCGGCGTACACCTCCTCGGGGCGCGAGGTGACGATCACCTCCAGGCCCGAACCCTGCGCCACATGGAGCACGGCCTGCGACACCGATCGCAGATTGCCCATGCCGTAGTCGACGACAGCCACGGTGCTCATGGTGCGCTTACTCAGAGCGAGCCTTTGGTGGAAGGGATGACGCCGGCGCTGCGTGGGTCGAGTTCGAGCGCGGCCCGCAAGGCACGTGCAAAGGCTTTGAAGACCGTCTCACACTGGTGGTGCGCGTTCACGCCCTTGAGGTTGTCGATGTGCAGCGTCACCAGGGCGTGATTGGCAAAGCCCTGGAAGAACTCGAAGGCGAGCTGGGTGTCGAAGCCGCCGATCATGCCGGCCGTGAAAGGCACGTGCATGTGCAGGCCCGGCCGACCGGAGAAGTCGATCACCACCCGCGACAGCGCCTCGTCCAGCGGCACATAGGCATGACCATAGCGGCGGATGCCCTTCTTGTCGCCCACGGCCTTGGCGACGGCCTGGCCCAGGGTGATGCCCACGTCCTCCACCGTGTGGTGGCCGTCGATGTGCAGGTCGCCCTGGCACTCGATCTCCAGGTCGATCAGCCCGTGACGGGCGATCTGGTCGAGCATGTGGTCGAAAAAGCCGATGCCGGTGTGCAGCTTGGCCTGGCCGCTGCCGTCGAGGTTGACGGCCACGCGGATCTTCGTTTCGTTGGTGTTGCGCGTGACGTCGGCGACGCGCGGCATGGCAGTAGTGCTCATGGTTTACAGGCTTTCCCGCAGGGCGGCGATCAGGCGCTGGTTCTCGTCGGGCGTGCCCACGGTCAGGCGCAGGCAAGCGGCAAGCAAGGGATGCATTCTAGAAACGTTCTTCACCAGCACGCCGCGCTGCTTCAGGCCGGCAAAGGCGCGGTCGGCGTCGGGCACGCGCACGAGCACCATGTTGGCCTCGCTGGGGAAGGGGGTCACACCGGGCAGAGCCTTCAGCGCTTCGATCAGCCGGGCGCGCTCCTCGCGAAGCACAGCCGCCTGGCGAGCGAACTCGTCGGCATGCTCCAGCGCAAACAGCGCCGCCTCGGCGTTGAGCACGCTCACGTTGTAGGGCGGGCGCACCTTGTCGATCTGGGTGATCAGCCGGGCCGCCCCCATCATGTAGCCGATGCGCACGCCGGCCAGGCCGAACTTGCTCATCGTGCGCATCAGCAGCACGTGCTCATGGCGGGCCAGGCGGTCGATGTAGCTGCGGCTGGCAAAGGGCTGGTAGGCCTCGTCGATGATCACCAGACCCGGCGCGGCCTCAATCAACCGCTCGACGATGCGGTCATCGAAGAGGTTGGCCGTGGGGTTGTTCGGGTAGGCGATGTAGAGCAGCGCCGGTTGGTGTTCTTCCAGTGCCGCCAGCATCGCCGCCTCGTCGAGTTCGAAGTCGGCCGAAAGCGGCACGCCCACGAACTTCAGACCTTGCAGCTGCGCCGACATCTGGTACATCACAAAGCCGGGCACGGGGGCCACGATGGTGGCGCCAGGCACGTCGCAGGCCATGGCCAGCAGGCTGATGAGCTCGTCCGAGCCATTGCCCAGCATCAACGCACAGCCTTCCGGCAGACCGGCATGGCGTGCCAATGCCTCGCGCAGCGTGTCGATGCGCGCGCCGGGGTAGCGATTGATCGCCACGGCGCCCAGACGTTCGCCCAGCGCCTGCTGCAGCGCCAGCGGCAAACGGAAGGGGTTCTCCATCGCATCGAGCTTGATCATGCCGGTGCTGTCCTGCACCGCATAGGCATGCATGCCCTGCACGTCCTGGCGCAGCCAGCGCGCCATCACGGTGTCGAGGCGGCTCATCGCACACCCCCCTTCAGTCGGAACTCGGCCGCCCGGGCGTGGGCCTGCAGCCCCTCACCGTAGGCCAGTTCGGCGGCGATGGTCCCCAGCACCTGGGCGCCCTGCTCGCTCACCTCGATCAGGCTGGAACGCTTCTGGAAGTCGTACACGCCCAGCGGCGACGAAAAGCGCGCCGTGCCCGAGGTGGGCAGCACGTGGTTGGGCCCGGCACAGTAGTCGCCCAGGCTTTCGCTGGTGTAGGCCCCCAGGAAGATGGCCCCGGCGTGGCGCAGCAGCGGCTCCCAGCGGCCGGGCTCCCGCGACGACACCTCCAGGTGCTCGGGCGCGATGCGGTTGCTGATCTCGCAGGCTTCTTCCATGCTGCGCGTGAGGATCAAGGCGCCGCGGCCTTCCAGCGAGGCGCGGATGATGTCCCGGCGCGGCATGCCGGGCAGCAAGCGGTCGATCGCGGCCTTCACCTGCGCGATGTAGCCGGCGTCGGGGCACAGCAGGATGCTCTGTGCCAGTTCGTCGTGTTCGGCCTGGCTGAAGAGGTCCATGGCCACCCAGTCGGCCGGCGTGCTGCCGTCGGCCAGCACCAGGATCTCGCTGGGCCCGGCGATCATGTCGATGCCCACGGTGCCGAAGACATGCTTCTTGGCGCTGGCCACGTAGGCATTGCCCGGGCCGGTGATCTTGTCCACCTTCGGGATGGTGGCCGTGCCGTAGGCCAGGGCGGCCACGGCCTGGGCCCCGCCGACGGTGAAGGCGCGGTTCACACCGGCCACGTGGGCAGCGGCCAGCACGAGCAGGTTCTTTTCACCTTTCGGCGTGGGCACCACCATGATGATCTCGCCCACCCCGGCCACGTGGGCGGGAATGGCGTTCATCAGCACCGACGACGGATAGGCCGCCTTGCCGCCGGGCACGTAGATGCCGACGCGGTCGAGCGGCGTGACCTTCTGGCCCAGCAGGGTGCCGTCCTCGTCGCGGTAGGACCAGGAGCGGCCGCAGGCCTCGAGCTGGCGCTCGTGATAGGCCCGCACGCGCTGCGCGGCGGCCTGCAGGGCCTCGCGCTGCGAGGCCGGGATGGCCTCGAAGGCCGCCTTCAGCTCGGCCGGGCTGAGCTCCAGCGCGGCCACCGACGCCGCGTTCAGGCCGTCGAAGCGGGCGGTGTACTCCAGCACGGCCGCGTCGCCGCGCTGGCGCACGTCGGCCAGGATCTCGGCCACGCGGGTCTCGATCGCATGATCCGTCTGCGCCGCCCAATGCAGCACGCGCTGGAACTCGGCTTCGAAGTCCGGCGTGGTGGTGGCGAGCTGGCGGATCTGGACGGACATCATTCACTCCTTGGGAATGGCGGTGGCAAAGGCGTCGATGAGGGGGCTCAGGGTTGCGCGCTTGAGCTTGAGCGCGGCCTGGTTGACAACGAGGCGCGAGGAAATCGGCATGATGTGCTCGACCTCGACGAGGTGGTTGGCCTTGAGGGTGCTGCCGGTGGAGACCAGGTCGACGATGGCGTCGGCCAGGCCCGTGAGCGGCGCCAACTCCATCGAGCCGTAGAGCTTGATGAGATCGACGTGCACGCCCTTGTCGGCGAAGTGCTGGCGCGCCACCGTGGTGTACTTGGTGGCCACGCGGATGCGCGAGCCCTGCTTCACGGCGGCGGCGTAGTCGAAGTCGTCACGCACGGCCACGCTCATGCGGCAGCGGGCGATGTTCAGGTCCAGCGGCTGGTACAGGCCCTGGCCGCCATGCTCGAGCAGCACGTCCTTGCCCGCCACACCCAGGTCGGCGCCGCCGTACTGCACGTAGGTGGGCACGTCGGTGGCACGCACCAGCACCACGCGTACGTCGGGCCGGTTGGTGCTCAGGATGAGCTTGCGCGATTTCTCGGGGTCTTCCCCGACCTCGATGCCCGCGGCCTTCAGCAGCGGCAGGGTCTCGTCGAAGATGCGGCCCTTCGACAGCGCCAGGGTGATCATGGAAGCGTCCTGGGTCATTGGATTCTTTCGATGTCGGCGCCCACGGCACGCAGCTTGGCTTCCATGTGGTCATAGCCGCGGTCGAGGTGGTAGATGCGGTCGACCACCGTCTCGCCCTCGGCCACCAGGCCGGCGATCACCAGGCTGGCCGAGGCGCGCAGGTCGGTGGCCATCACGGTGGCGCCCGAGAGCTTCTCGACCCCATGCACCACGGCCGTATGGCCGTCCACCTCGATGCGCGCGCCCAGGCGCACGAGTTCGTTGACGTGCATGAAGCGGTTCTCGAAGATGGTCTCGGTGATCCGGGCCGTGCCCTCGGCCACGCAGTCCAGCGCCATGAACTGGGCCTGCATGTCGGTGGGGAAAGCGGGGTATTCGCTGGTGCGGAAGGACTGGGCCTTCAGGCGCCCCGAGGCGGCCACGCGGATCCAGTCGGCTCCAGCCTCGATGCGGGCGCCGGCCTCACGCAGCTTGTCGATCACGGCGTCGAGGTGGTCGGCGCGCGCCCGGCGCAGCAGCACCTCACCGCCGGCGGCGGCGACGGCACACAGGAAGGTGCCCGTCTCGATGCGGTCGGGGATGGTGCGGTGGGTCACACCGTGCAGGCGTTCGACGCCCTGGATGCGGATCTTGCTCGTGCCGTGACCCTCGATTTTCGCGCCCATGGCGATGAGCATCTCGGCCAGGTCGGGAATCTCGGGCTCCTGGGCGGCGTTTTCCAGCACCGTCTCGCCCCGCGCCAGCACTGCGGCCATCAGAAGGTTTTCAGTGCCGGTGACGGTGACCATGTCGGTGGTGATGCGCGCACCGCGCAGGCCGCCGGCCGGCGCCTTGGCCAGGATGTAGCCATGCTCGACGCGGATGTCGGCGCCCATGGCCTGCAGGCCCTTGATGTGCTGGTCCACCGGGCGCGAGCCGATCGCGCAGCCGCCGGGCAGCGAGACCGTGGCCTCGCCGAAGCGTGCCAGCAGCGGCCCCAGGGCCAAAATGGACGCCCGCATGGTCTTGACCAGGTCGTAGGGGGCCTCGGGAGAGGTGACGGTGCTGGCGTCGAGCCAGACACGGTCCGGGCAGTCGGCATCGCGCTCGGCCCTCACCCCCATGTTGCGCAGCAGTTTGAGCATGGTGGCCACGTCCTGCAGCGCCGGCACATTGTCCAGCGTGACGGGTTCTGCCGTGAGCAAGGCCGCGCACAGTTCGGGCAGGGCGGCGTTCTTGGCGCCCGAGATGGTGATCTCGCCCGACAGAGGGCGGCCGCCGCGGATGAGGAGTTTGTCCATGCGTGGGCTTCTTCAGGCCCCCGCGCCGCGCCGGTCCCGGCAGTCCCCGTTTGCACGCCAGCCGCGCCCAGGGGCCTGCAACCCGTGCCGCGGCAGCGGGTTGCCGATCAATGGTGGTGGGTGGAAGCCGAGGTGGCGGACCACTCGGCCGGAGTGAGCGTCTTCATCGACAGGGCGTGGATTTGCTCGCGCATTCTATCGCCCAGCGCGCGATAGACGCGCTGGTGACGTGCCACGCGGGACAGCCCTTCGAATTCGGCCGACACGATGGTGGCGAAGAAATGGCGGCCGTCACCGTCCACCTCCAGGTGCTCGCAGGCGAGCCCCTGGGCGATGTAGGTGCGCACTTCCTGAGGGGTCGGGTCGGCCATGGTTGAAGAATTATCCCGTATTCCTCAATGCCGGATCTTGTACCCGGTCTTGAGCAGATGCAGGGCCACGGCCGCCACCGCCGCAAAGCTGACTCCAACGACCGCCAGGCTGAGCCACGGTGAGACGTCGCTGACACCGAAAAAGCCCCGGCGGAAGCCGTCGATCATGTAGAAAAAGGGGTTGAGGTGGCTCACTGCCTGCCAGAAGGCCGGCAGGGAATGCACCGAATAGAACACCCCGGCCAGAAAGGTCATCGGCATGATCAGGAAGTTCTGGAAGGCCGCCATCTGGTCGAACTTCTCGGCCCACAGGCCGGCGATCAGACCCAGCGAGCCCAGCATGCCCGCCCCCAGCACGGCAAACACCAGGATCCAGCCGGGCTGCGCAAAGGGCGGCACGGCAAAGCCCAGCGTGACCACGAAGACCCCCAGCCCCACCAGCAGACCGCGGATCACCGAGGCGCCGACATAGGCAAGGAACCAGTCGCGGTGCGACAGCGGTGTGACCAGCAGGAAGACGAGGTTGCCGGTGATCTTGCTTTGGATCAAGGACGAGGAACTGTTGGCAAAGGCGTTTTGCAGCACGCTCATCATCACCAGTCCCGGCACCAAGAAGGCGGTATAGCTGACGCCGTCATACACCTGCACATGCTCCTCGAGCACGTGGCCGAAAATCAGCAGGTACAGCACCGCCGTGAGCACGGGCGCGGCCACCGTCTGGAAGCTGACCTTCCAAAAGCGCAGCACTTCCTTGTAGAGCAGCGTACGCACACCGGCGGTCGGCGTGACGGCCGAGGGGTCGAGCGGCTTCAAGCGGGCACCTCCTCGAGCGGGCTTGGATGGTCGAGGAAGACCGGTGCAGTGTCGGCCTGCATGATCTCCAGGAACACGTCCTCGAGATCGGCCCGGCCGATCTCGAGATCCTCCACGGCCACGCCATGCAGGCGCAAGGTGGACAAAATCTCCTCGACCTCCAAGGCATCGTGGGCTTTGATCTGGGCGACGCGGCCGGTCACGCGCGCCACGTCGGCCAGCGAAGGCGGCAGGGGGTCGTCGGTCTTGAAACGCAGCATGGTGCTGGCCCGGCCCGACAACAGGGCCGAAGTGCGGTCCAGCGCCACCACCTGCCCCGCCTTGAGCATGGCGATGCGGTGGCACAGAGCCTCGGCCTCTTCCAGGTAGTGCGTGGTCAGGAGCACCGTGTGGCCTTCGCGGTTCAGCCGCGCGATGAACTGCCACAGCGTCTGGCGCAGCTCCACGTCCACACCGGCGGTGGGCTCGTCGAGCACGATCACCGGCGGGCGGTGCACCAGGGCCTGGGCCACCAGCACGCGGCGCTTCATGCCGCCGGAGAGCTGGCGCATGTTGGCATGGGCCTTGTCGGCCAGGCCCAGGTTGTCCAGCAGCTCGTCGATCCAGTCGTCGTTGCGGCGCACGCCGAAGTAGCCCGACTGGATGCGCAAGGCCTCGCGCACGCTGAAGAAAGGGTCGAAGACCAGTTCCTGCGGCACGATGCCCAGCTGGCGGCGCGCCATCGCGTAGTCATCCACCACATCGTGGCCATGCACGGTGACGCGCCCGCTGCTGGCCCGGCTCAGGCCCGCAAGGATGCTGATCAGGGTGGTCTTGCCGGCGCCATTGGGCCCCAGCAGGCCGAAGAACTCGCCGGGCTCGATGTCGAAGCTCACCTCGCGCAGGGCCTGCACAGGGCCCCGGGCGGTGCGGTAGGTCTTGCTGACTTGCTGGAAACTGACGGCGGACATAAGTTGATCGATTGTAGGCAGGGCTGCCTTCGCGTGCAGGCCGTGCGGACAGACCCCGCTTGCGGCCCCGCCCGGATTTGCTAGATTGGCGGCGGGCATGCAGGCGCAGGGGCGTCCCATGCCCCGGAGCCACCATGCAAGCCAAAAAGCCGCGCCGCACGGCCGAGCGCATCCTGGAAGTCACGCTCGATCTCTTCAACCGCTTCGGCGAGCCCAATGTCTCGACCACGCTGATCTCGGCCGAACTGAACATCAGCCCGGGCAACCTCTATTACCACTACCCGGCCAAGGACGAGCTGATCAATGCCCTGTTCGACCGCTACGAACGCGCCCTCCACGAGCTGCTGCATGCAGCCGACAACGTGCGCAACGTGGAAGATGCCTGGCTCTTCTTCCACATGCTGTTCGAGCTGATCTGGCAGTACCGCTTCCTCTACCGCGACCTCAACGACCTCTTGAGCAAGAACCGCCGGCTCGAGACGCACTTCCAGTTCGTGCTGAAGAACAAGTCGCGCGCGGTGCGCACGGTGCTCGATGCGCTGTCGCGCCACCAGTCCCTGCGCATGGACGGCCGCGAGGCCGAGTCGGTGTCCACCGCGATGGTGGTGGTGCTCACCTATTGGCTCAGCTACGAATACGTGCGCGACCCGCGCCACGCGCTGGAGCCCGAAAGCGCCGGCGCGGCTTTGCTGCGCGGGGCCTTCCATGTGCTGAGCCTGCTGCTGCCCTACCTCGAGCCCGACCAGAAGACCCACCTGCTGGGCCTGGTGGGCCGCTACCAAGCCCCCTGACCGGAGACACCCCATGGCCAAATGGACCGCCTTTCCCTATGACAACGCCGCCTACACCTACGGCTTGACGGCGCTGAAGAAGCTCTGGGCGCGGCTGCATGCGGGCGATGCGGAACCCTGGCCTAAGGACGAAGCCGTTCAGGAGGCGTGGGCGCTGTACCACGCCGGAGAGTTCCAAAAGGCCCGCGATGCCGGCCTGAAAGCCGGTGGCGCCGGCATCACGGTGGCCAACAAGGCCCAGGCCATCTACGCGACTTATCTAGAGAAGCACGAGAAAACCCGCCTGGCCCTGTTCATGGAAGTGGCCGAACGCGCCGAGGCCCAGCAAGCAGCCGAGCCCGACAACCCGGCGGGCTGGTACTGGCAGGCCTATGCCCTGGGCCGCTACGGCCAAGGCATCAGTGTGGCCAAGGCGCTGGCGCAGGGCCTGGGCGTGAAGGTCAAGACAGCGCTGGAGACCACTCTTCAGTTGCAGCCCAAGCACGCAGACGCCCACATTGCTCTGGGCACCTTCCATGCCGAGGTCATCGACAAGGTGGGCAGCCTGCTGGCCCGCACGCAAGGCGCCAGCAAAGACGTGGGCCTGAAGATGTTCAAGGAAGGCCTGAAACTCAACCCGCACTCGGCCATTGCGCGGGTGGAATACGCCAACGGCCTGGTCATGCTCGAAGGCGACAAGAAGATGAAGGAAGCCGAGAAGCTCTATGCCGAAGCTGCCGCCTGCGAGCCCATGGACGCCATGGAGCGGCTCGACGTGGAGATGGCCAAGGCCGAGCTCGAAGAGTGAGCCGGCGGCCGCCCCGTTAAGATGCTCGGCCTTCCTTCAAACTCCCGTCCATGACGTCCACGCCCAAACAAATCATTTGTGTGAAGTGGGGCACCCTCTATGGGCCGGAATACGTCAACCGGCTCTACGGCATGGTGTCGCGACACATCACCGGCCCCTTCCGCGTGGTGTGCTTCACTGACGACAAGCGCGGGCTGCGGCCCGAGGTCGAGGCCTTCGACCTGCCCGAGCTGGGCTGTCCCCATCCCCAGCACACGATGGGCAAGTGGCGCAAGGTGGTGCTGTGGGGCGAAACCCTGGGCGACCTGAGCGGCCCGGCCCTCTTTGTGGATCTCGATTCCGTGATCGTCGGCTCACTGGACGACTACTTCAGCTACGGCGACCCCGATGACGTGATCCTGGCGCGCAACTGGGCCAAGCCTCTGCAGCGCCTGGGCCAGACCTCGGTGTTCCGCTTCCCCGTGGGCCGCTACCCGCACATCCTGGCCAACTTCCGCGCCGACCCGCAAGGCGTGGCCGACCGCCATCGCTTCGAGCAGCACTACATCACCAGTTCCGTGCCCGGCGGCATCAAGCTCTGGCCGGAAGGCTGGACGCGGCATTTCCGCCTGCATTGCCTGCCGCCCTTCCCGCTGCGCTATGTCATGCCGGCCCGGTTGCCCCGGGGGGCGCGCATCGTGACCTTCCCCGGCGGCCCCAACCCTGGCGACGTGGCCGTGGGCCGCTGGACGGCCGACGCCCCGGAATACCCCTCCCCACTGGAACATTTGCGCGGGGCTCTGCGCCCCGGCCTGAGCCTGAAGCAGCGATGGCGCCATGCCACCCGCTACGTCAAGCCCGTGCCCTGGATCGCGGAGTACTGGCGAGAGTGATTCAGACGTCCTGCGTTTCGTACTCGATACCGCCTACCCAGCCGGCCACCAGGTTGTAGACCCAGCACGCCAGCGCCGTGCCGAGATAGCCGATCACCAGATAGAACAGCGGCATCCACACGACCATCATCAAGGGGGGGCGGCCGCCATGCGGCATGCCGCCCCAGAAGAGCAGGGTCAGCGGCACCAAGACGATCAACGACACGAGCGCCATCGTGATCGCGGCCACCTTGCCGTTTTGGTGGGGGGACAGACGTTGGATGCGTCGTTTCATGGGCTCCTCCGGTCCCCCAGGATACCCCAAGGAGGGCGGTTCAGGCTGCGCTGGCCTGCGGATCGCCGGCCGCAAAGAAGCGTTCGACCAATTCCCACTGCTCAGGGACGTTCAGAGCTGGCGCGTGGCCACAGCCAGGGATGGTGACGACGACGGCGCGCGGGCCGCGGGTGCGCATCTCTTCGGCCGTCTCGGGCAGCAGCAGGTCGGAGCTTTCGCCCCGCAGGCACAACACGGGGAGATCCAGGCTGTCGTAGGCCTCCCACAGGTCATAGTCGTTCGGGTGGTGCACGAACTGCTGGGCCATGGCCGGGTCGTAGTGGGTCGTGATGCGGCCATCAGGCAAGCGGCGTGCCGAAGTCTCGGCCATGCGCCGCCACTGCGCATCGGACAGCCAGCCATAGGGCTGGTAGACCACCCGCAGGAAGGCTTCGAGGTCGGTCACGCGCTCGAAGGCCGGTGGCTGGCCGGCATAGGCGCGGATGCGCTCGAGGGCCGGCGCGGCCAGCTGGGGACCGTTGTCGTTGAGGATCAGGCGCCGGATGCGCCCCCGCAGCGTGGTGGCCGCCGCCAGCGTGCCAATCGCCCCCCCCATCGAGGTGCCCAGCCAGTGGAAACGCTCCAGGCCGAGCTGGTCGACCAGCGCCGTGGCGATCTCCACGTAGAACGAGAGTTTGTACTCGTTGACCGGATCGGGGCTCCATTGCGAGAGCCCACGGCCCAGGGTGTCGGGGCAGATGACACGGTAGCGCGAAGACAGGTGCTCGGCCACCTCGTCCATGTCGCGGCCAGTGCGCGCCAGGCCATGCCAGGCGATCACGGTCTCGCGGTGCTGCGAGCCCCACTCGGTGTAGTGGATCTCACGGCCGGCGCAGTTCAGGTAGTGGGATGTGAACGGCATGGGGATCTCGCTTGCTTCAGGGAATCAGGCGCGTGGGGCCTGCTGCAGGGCGCGCTGACGCAGCCTGCCCACGATGCCGGAGGGGAAGTGGTAGACACACAGCACGAACAGCACGCCCAGCCATAGCAGCCAGCGATCGGGCGAGACGAGTTCGGAGACGAGCGGGAGGCCGCCCACCGCCCCCTCGCCCAGACGCATCAGATCCTGCAGGTAGTTCTGGGCCAGCACGAAGAGCACCGCGCCGATCACCGCGCCGTAGATCGTGCCCATGCCACCGATCACGACGATGAGCAGGATGTCGAGCATGATCTCGAAGCTCAGCGAGGTGTCAGGGCCGTTGTAGCGCAGCCAGATGGCCAGCATGGCCCCGGCCAAGGTGGCAAACAGAGCCGACAGCACGTTCGACAGCGTGCGATAGACCACTGTGCGGTAGCCGATGGCCTCGGCGCGGAAGTCGTTCTCGCGGATGGCCTGCAGCACGCGGCCGAAGGGCGAGTTGACGATGCGCAGCATCAGGCCCAGCAGCACCAGGGTGAGAAGGAAGAGACCGTAATAGCTGATGATGCGCCCGTCGATGAGCACCCCGAAGAACTCGTTCTCGAAGGGCTCGAAGCTTGGGCTCAGCCACTCGGGCATGCGGAAGGTCAGGCCGTCCTCGCCGCCGGTGATTTCCGAGAGCTGCGAGGCCAGGGTCTGGAAGGCCGAGGCCACGGCGAGCGTGATCATCGCGTAGAAGATGGCCTTCACGCGCAGGCTGAACAGGCCGATCACGAACGACAGGACCAATGACAGAACCAGCGCGCAGACGATGCCCACGGCCAGCGCATCCCAGCCGGCACCCATGCGGCTGGAGGCAATGGCCACGCCGTAGGCGCCGATGCCGAAGAACATCGTGTGGGCGAAGCTCACGATGCCGGTATAGCCCAGCAGCAGGTCGTAGCTGGCCACCAGCACCATGAAGATGAGGATCTTGGCCGCCACGTTGAGCGACTTACTGCCCGGGAAGATGAAGGGGGTGAGGAAGAGCGCAAGCAGGATGACCACCAGAGCCAGGGCCAGCCAGCGGCTGCGCGGCAGGTCATGGGAGAGCAGGCGTTTGAGCATGGTCGGCCTCTCAGCGGTTCGTGACCGGGTACAGGCCCTGGGGGCGCCACAGCAGGATGGCGACCATCAGGCCGATGTTGGAGAAGAGCGCGACCTTGGGCGCCAGGAAGCCGGTGTAGTTGGCCATCAGCCCCACGAGCAACGCCCCCACGAAGCAGCCCAGCGTGGAGCCCAGGCCGCCGATGATGATCACGATGAAGAGCAGCACGTTGATCTGCGCGCCCATCTGCGGGATCACCATCTGCTGGTACAGGCCCCACAGCACGCCGCCCAGTCCGGCCAGGGCCGAACCCACGACGAACACCCCGATGAAGAGGCGCCGGATGCGGTAGCCCAGGCTCTCGACCATCTCGCGGTCTTGCACGCCGGCGCGGATGAGCAGGCCGATCTTGGTGCGGTTGAGCACGAAGAGCATGGCCCCCAGGACGACGGCACCGATGACCACCGCAAACAGACGGTACTTCTCGATGGCCGCATCGCCCAGCAGCACCGAGCCGCGCAAGCCTTCGGGCAGCGGCAACGGAATCTGCAGCGGCCCCCAGATCACCTTGATGATTTCCTCGCCGATGATCATGCCGCCCATCGTGATGAGGATCTGCTTCAGGTGCTGGCCGTACACCGGCCGCACGACCAAGCGCTCGAAGGCATAGCCCACGGCGCCGGCCACGCTCATGGCCACCACCATGGCAAGGAAGATGGCCGTGAGGTTGCGAAACAGGGAGTCGCTGGCCGTCCAGTCGCCCATGCCACCCAGCACCGAGGTGGCCACGAAGGCCCCCAGAGCAATGAAGACGCCATGGCCGAAGTTCAGCACGTCCATCAGGCCGAAGACGAGCGTGAGGCCCGAGGCAATGATGAAGATGATCATGCCCATGGCCAGGCCAGCAATCGTGAGCGTGAGCCAGGTGGGCACGGAGCCGATGAGCGGCAGGGCCACACCGGCCAGCGCCAGCACCAGGGCCAAGGGGATGAGGTCGAAGCGGGCGCGCGGCACGGCCGCAGCGTCGGTGGCGCCCACCGTGGCGCCGACTGCAGGAGTGGTGGTGGTCATCGCTAGCCTCGTGTTCACTGATGGGCTGCCAGCGACAGGCCCAGCAGGCGCCGCTGGAGTGCTTCGTCCTGGGCGAGTTCGGCCATGGCGCCACGGTGCACGACGCGGCCGTCGTCCATCACCGCCACCTGGTCGCCCAGGGCCTTGGCCATCGCGAAGTTCTGCTCGACGAGCAAGATGGTGGTCTGTGTGGACTTCAGCTCGCGCAGGGCACCGATGAGGTTCTGGATGATGGCCGGCGCCAGGCCCTTGCTGGGCTCGTCGATGAGCAGCAGCTCGCGCGGCTCGACGATGGCGCGTGCCACGGCCAGCATCTGCTTTTGGCCACCCGAGAGCTTGCCCGCAGGGTAGAGCCAGAACTTCTTCAGCGCGGGGAAGAGCCCGAAGATCCAATCCAGACGCTGTGTGTCGAGATCGTCGACCGTCTGGGCGCCACGCGCAGCCAGCAGCAGGTTCTCCTTGACCGTGAGGTCGCTGAAGATGCCCATGCTCTCGGGAACGTAGGCGATGCCGCGCTGCGCGATGTCGGGGGTGCCCAGCTTCACGCCGGGCCCGCCGATGGCTTCGCCCTTGAACCGGATGCTGCCCTGCTGCGCGGCCCACAGGCCCATGATGGTGCGCAGCGTGGTGGTCTTGCCCGCGCCATTGCGGCCCAGCAACATGGTGACCTGCCCGGCCGGCACGTCGAAGTCCACGCCGTGCAGGATGTGATAAGCGCCGATGTGGGTGTGCACGCCCGACAGGCTGAGCACGATGTCGTTCGGGTTCATGCGGCCTCCGCCACGTCGGCAGTGCCCATGTACGCGCTTTGCACGATGGGCAGGTTCATCACATGGGCCGGCTCGCCGTCGGCCAGGAGTTGGCCGTTGTGCAGCACGATGATGCGGTCGGCCAGCTCGCGCACCACGTCCATCTTGTGTTCGACCAGCAAGATGGTTTTGTCGCGCCGCTCCTTGAGCGAGCGGATGAGTTCGAGCACCACCGGCACTTCGTCCACGCTCATGCCAGCCGTGGGCTCGTCGAACATGTAGACCTTGGGGTCCAGTGCCATCATCAGCGCCACTTCCAGCTTGCGCTGGTCGCCATGCGGCAGGCTGGACGCGGTGGCATGGGCCTTGTCGGCCAGACGCACCGCCTCCAGCCGGGCATAGGCCTCATCGATGTAGCCCTTCTGGTCGAGCCACACGCGCAGCAGCTGCAGCGCGCCGCCGTGGCGCGACTGCACGGCCAGGCGCACGTTCTCCAGCACCGTGAGGTTGGGAAACAACTGGGTGAGCTGGAAGGCGCGTCCGAGCCCGCGCCGGGTGCGCAACGGCGCGGGCAGGTGACCGATCTCCTCCCCATCGAGCCGCACGCTGCCGCTTGTCGCCTTGAGCTGCCCGGATATGAGGTTGAAATAGGTCGTTTTGCCCGCGCCGTTGGGCCCGACGATGGCCGTCAGCGTGCCGGGCTGGAAGGCACAGCTGACGCGGTCCACGGCCACGTGTCCGCCGAAGCGGATCGTGAGATCCTGCGTTTCGAGCACGCCGCTCATTGCTGCTTCACTTTCTGTGTCGATGGATCGAATCGGCCCTCAAGGGCAGGTGCCGATGACGTAGTGGTTGGGTCCAGTCTGCTTCAGGGTCGTGGTGGTGTAGATGTTCCACAAGCCCATGTACTGGTTGGAGCCGTTCGCATAGGTGTATCCCCAGGCCGCATAAGCCCGGCCCGCGGTGGTGTGGGCGTAATTGCTGGCCGTGTAGCAGGTGGCCGGGGGCGGGGCCGTGCCGGTGGTGGTGCCACTGGCCGGCGCGGATTGGGCGCTTTCAGCCCCGTTGCCATCGACGGCCGTGACCGTCCACTGGTAGGTGGTGGCCGCGCTCAGTCCGGTGTCGGTGTAGCTGGTGCCGGTGACGGCACTGGTGGTCTTCTTCGCGCCGTTGCGATAGACGTGGTAGCCCGCTGCTCCTTGCACCGAGGCCCAGGAGATCACCATGGACGTTTCGGTCGCGCCCGAGGTGCTCACGCCGGTGGGCGCCGGCAACGAGGAACTGGGGGCGCCGCTGGCGAGGTGATCCACCATGGCCTTGATGGCGCTGATCTGGGATCCGCCCTTGTGGGCGAAGTGGCTGCCGTACCAGCCGATCCAGTCCCAGCAGGCATTGGGGTTGGATAGCGAGCCGCTGGCGGCCGTGCTGCGGCTGGTGTTGTCCACCTTCGTCTGCGGGAACAGCACGACGATGCGGTTGGTGTCGGCCCAGCGGGTGTAGCCGGTGTTCGTGATGAACTTGTCGCCGATTTGCGAGTAGCTTTGCAAGCACCCATGCAGGGCCACGTGCAGCTTGCACTGGGCGCCGCTGGCGCAATCCGAAGGCACGTAGACCCAGCCGGTGGACGCCATGCCGGGATTGCTGGTGAAGCTGCTTTGGCTGAACTCGATGTAGTTGCTGGCCGCCGGGCTGTTGTTGCGGGGGTTGAGAGTGCCATAGATGCGGGTCAGCACGGCCTTGGCCCCGTCATAGCCGCAATTGCTGACGTAGGGCGATGACGAGCTGCCGCAACTGTTGTTGCCGGGGGCGTCGAAGTCGGTGGGGAAGACATGGGCCGCGCCGCTGCGCTTGACGTACTCGACGTTGCCCGACGGCACGGCGTTGTTCGTGTATTGCTTGCGCAAGGCGTCCATGGGGTTGGGCCCGACGACGCTGTCGCTCGTGCCCACGAACATGTAGATCCTCTGGCTGGCGATGCCGGCCTTGGGATCGATCTGCGAGCCGCTCCAGTTGTTGATGCTCGACTGCATCGCAGAGAGCTGGCTGTCGCTGATCGTGGCGTTGTACATGCAGGCGGTGTAGTGGTTGTGCCCCGCGCACATGTAGGGACCACCGGCGAACACGCCCACGCCCATGAAGGTGGACGAGTGCGCCACACCGAGCTGGTGGGCCATGAAGCCGCCGGAGGACAAGCCGGACACGCTGATCTTGCTCTTGTCGATGTTGAGTCTCGGCAGAGCCTGTTGGGCCAGCGCCGGGCCGCAGGCGAAGGCGGCCGTCGCCACCAACCAGGCCATCGTCCTGGACGTCATCGTTGTGTCTCCTCGTTGTGGGTGTGGGTGGGTGAATTCCCCCCCCTGCCCCGTGTGTCCGGGGTTGCTCGAAACGGTGGAGCTGCCTCTGGGGGCGGGCTGCGGCGGAGCCGCAGCCCGCATGGGCTCAACGCTTGTTACGGATCGGCACGTCCATCTCGCCAGGCTTGATCTCGCGCACGAGCTCAGGCACGCCCCAAGCGAAGGCCGGATCGTCCTTGATGCGGAAGTGGTACATGCTCTGCATGGCCTGGTGATCTTCCTTGCGGAAGGTCATCTGGCCCTTGGGCGTGTCGAAGCTCATACCTTCCATCGTGGCGATGAGCTTGTTGGTGTTGGTGTCGCCGTTGGTCTTCTTCAGTGCGGTGACGATGGCCATGGCAGCCGAGAAACCCCCGGCGGTGAAGAAGTCGGGCGGGCTCTTGAACTTGCTGTAGTGGTTGGCCACCAGCCACTCGTTGACCGGGTTCTTCGGGATGCCGAAATAGTAGTAGGTGGCGCCTTCCATGCCCGGGAACTGCTTGTAGGCGGCCATCGCCGGCAGGATGTTGCCACCGGTGGCGATCTCGATGCCGTAGCGCTTGAGGTCGAGGTCGGCGATCTTGAAGGGATTGCCGGCACCGGCCCAGATGATGAAGATCACTTTACGGCCCGGCTGGTCCTTGAGTTTGTCGATCAGGCGCTGCGCCCCGGCGGTGAAGTCGGTGGTGTTGGTCGGCAGGTACTCCTCATGGACGATCTTGGCCTTGCGGATCGCCCCCCTGAAGGCGGCCACGCCGTCGCGGCCAAAGGCGTAGTCCTGGGCCAGCGTGGCGATCACGGTGCCTTCCTTGTCCAGCGCCACGGCGTTGGAGATGGCGTCTTGCGAGCTGTTGCGGCCGGTGCGGAAGATGTACTTGTTCCACTTCTCACCGGTGATGGAGTCGGCCACGGCCGGCTCGACCAGCAGGATCTTCTTGTACTCCTCGGCCACGGGCAGCATGGCCAGGGCCACGCCGGAGGAGGTCGGCCCCACGGCCAGATCGACCTTGTCGTCGGCATAGGCCGCAGCGAGCAGCGATTTGCCCACGTCGGGCTTGCCCTGGTCATCTTTTTCGATCACCACGATCTTGCGACCCGCCACCTGCATGGTGCCGCCAGTGGCGTACTCCAGCCCCAGCATCAAGCCGGTCTGGGTCTGCTTGCCGTAGGCCTCCAGCGGGCCGGTCTTGCTGTAGACATGGGCGATGCGGATGTCCTTGCCCTGGGCCTGGGCAAGGCCCGGGCCGAGCGCGGCCAGCGCTGTGACGGCCCAACTGAGAAGGGCGCGACGGATGGGATGCGCAGTCATGGTGTCTCCTGAAGTTGTCGGGGCGGATCCCTCCGCCACCTAGCCACCGCCCCGGGGGATTCGGGCCGGACACCCCCCTTTTGCAAGGCGCGTGCCTGCGCACCCCCCGTCTTCAAGCCCTTGTCGCCATTGGTTTTTCCAATCGAAATCAGGGTTAACCCGAAACCGCTGAGAAACCAAAGTGTCCGAGACCCAGACAGTGGTTTCGGCCCGGCTTGTCTACTATTCAGACAGTGTCTGATTCCAAGACGGTGCGCGCAACTCGGGCCAGGCGGCCAGCTTTTCGTACAGCGTGGCCCGCGAGATGCGTAGCAGGCGGGCCGCCGCGAGCTTGTTGCCATCGGTGGCGCGCAGGGCCTCGGCGATGGCGCGGCGTTCGAGCTCGGCCACGGCCTCGGCCAGCGGGCGCACGCCAGACCCGCCCGGCTCGCGGGTGGAGACGCGGGGCTCGCCCCCACCCTCGGCGGTCGGCGCGGACTGGGCCGCTGCCTCGCCGGGGGACAGCAGGTGCATGAAGTGGCGCGCCTCCAAACGCAGGTCGTCGGTAAGCAGGCTGACCTGCTCGAGCACATTGCGCAGCTCTCGGATATTGCCCCGCCAGGGGTGGCGACGCAGGATGGCCAGGGCGGCAGGCGTCACCTCCCGGTGGGGCATGCCGCTGCGCCGGGCGATGTCCTCCTCGAGAGCTTCGACCAAGGCCTCCAGATCGCCCAGGCGCTCGCGCAGGGGCGGGATGCGGATGGGCACCACGTTGAGCCGGTAGTAGAGATCCTCGCGGAACCGGCCCTGGGCCACCAGTGCCGGCAGGTCGCGGCTGGTGGCGGCGATGACCCGCACGTCGATCTTGATCACCTGGTTGGAGCCCAGGGGTTCGATCTCTTGCTCTTGCAGCGCGCGCAGCAGCTTGGCTTGCAGGGGGGCAGGCATGTCGCCGATCTCATCGAGAAAGAGCGTACCGCCGTCGGCGAGCTTGAACTTGCCGTCGCGGCCCTTGCGGTCGGCACCGGTATAGGCACCCGGGGCCACGCCGAAGAACTCGGCCTCCAGCAGGGTTTCGGGCACCGCTGCGATGTTCACGCCAATGAAAGGCCGAGCCGCCCGTGACGAGGCGGCGTGAATCGCATGCGCCAGCAGCTCCTTGCCAGTGCCGGTTTCGCCCAGGAGCAGCACGGTGCTGTCGGTGCTGGCCACGCGGCGGGCCTGGCGCTTGACCTCCATGGCCTCGGGGCTGGTGCCGATGAAGCTGGCAAAGGTGTACTTGGGCCGCCGCTGCTCGGCCAGTTGTTTGCGTGCATCGTCGAGCTCGCGCTGCAGCATCGCGAACTTCTTCATCAGCGGCTGCATCGTGCTCTCGGGATGGGCCATCAGCACGAGGCCGAGCGCACCGATCACCTCGCCCGCCTCGTCGCGCAACGGGATGCGGCTGACGAGGAAGGTGCCCGCCTTGTTGGTGAGCAGGTCCACGAGAATCGGTCGCCCCGTGGCGATCACCTCGTGCATCAAGGTGTTGGGCACCACCTCCTCGACGGGATGCCCAACGAATTCGGCTTCGTCCTTCAGACCCAGGGCCGGCAGGAACTGCTTGTAGCCTTCGCTGATCCAGACCACACGGCCACTGCGGTCCACGACCATCATGCCCTCGGCCGTCTCGGCAAAGAGCTGGAACATCGAGCGTGCGGCCATCTCCAGCACGCTGCGGGCATCGCGCGGCAGGTCGCTGGCGGCGTCCAGGGGATCGAGCACTCGGGAGGCAGACATCACGCGCATGCTACCCGCTCGGGCCGGCCCTGCGGCTGCGGGCTTTGCCGGGGCCGCATCCCCGACGCCCTTGAAACGCCCCGGTGCCATCCCTACATCGGAGGCAAGGCCTCAAGGCCGATTCCGATCGACGGAGGACATACCATGTATCGCTCGCTCTTTCCACGCGACCTGTTCGCCGAGTTGGATCGCCTGCAGCGTGAGATGCAGCAGGTCTTCGATCTGTCGCCCAGCATCCGCGGTTTCGGCCGTGGGGGCTTTCCTGCGCTCAATATCGGCAGCACGCCCACGTCAGTGGAGGTCTATGCCTTCGCGCCCGGCCTGGATCCGGCGCGCATCGAGGTCAACCTCGACCGCGGCGTGCTGACGCTGGCCGGCGAGCGCGCACCCCTGGCCGACGCCAACGACGAGAAACAGACGCTGCACATCAACGAGCGCTTCGCAGGACGCTTCCGCCGCGTGATCAGCCTGCCTGACGACATCGACCCGGCTGGCGTGAATGCCAGCTACCGTGATGGCGTGCTGCAGGTGAGCATCCCACGCAAGGCCAGCGCCCAGCCGCGGCGCATCGAAGTTCAATGAACGCAAGGAGTGACGCCATGAACACGACCACTGCCGTGACCACCCCCGGCGACACCGCCGTGCGCAACGTTGGCAACGACCGCAGTGAGCCTGCGCTCGTGCCGCCGGTGGATGTGATCGAGGACAGCACCGGCATCACGCTGTACGCCGACCTGCCGGGCGTGCCCAGGGATCGCCTGAACCTGCGGGTGGAGGGTGACACCCTCAGCCTGGAAGGCGAGATGCAGCTGGCCCTGCCTCAGGGGATGACGCCCAGCCATGCCGAGGTACAGCTCTCGCGCTTCCGCCGCACCTTCACGCTGAGCAAGGAGCTCGACCCCGACAAGGTCAGCGCCGAGCTCACTCACGGGGTGTTGCGGGTGCGCATCCCCAAGGCCGAGCACGCCCAGCCGCGCCGCGTCGAGGTGCGCGTGGCCTGACCCCTGAGCGTCCGACATCGAATGGAGGCCCGACATGACGATGAAAGACCTTCGTGAAGGCTTCGACTCGCTGTGGGACAGTCTTTCCGAGGGGTGGTCGCGCCTGCGCGACTCTGCACGTGGCGCCCTCACCCGGTTCCGCGCCGGCGACGAAGCCCATCTGCCCGATCGCAGCCGCGTGGACGACGCCAGCTTCATCGCCTCGCACGGCTGGGCGCTGATTGGTGGCGACGTCTTCGAGGACGAGCGCCGCCTGGTCGTGCGCCTGGAGGTGCCCGGCATGGACAAAAAGGACTTCGACATCGAGGTGCGTGACGACGTGCTCGTCGTGCGCGGCGAGAAGCGCTTCGAGCAGGAGTCCAGCGATGGCCGCTGGCGCGTGCTGCAGTGTGCCTACGGCAGCTTCGAGCGTACGGTGCCGCTGCCCGTGCCGGTCAAGGCCGATCAGGCCCAAGCGCGCTATCGCGACGGCGTGCTGCGCATCGAGCTGCCCAAGGCCCGTCCTGGCGCGGCCCGGCGCATCCAGCTCAAGGTGAGCTGAGGGCGGCGGCGCCCCGCCTGCCCCACACGAATCGGGGGGCGGGGCGGCGCACTTTGCCCTGCATCAAACCCGGGGTGTGGCCGCGCTGGTGTGATCGCGCTCACCGATTCCTCGGAGCCGCTGCCATGCCCCCCACCGATCCCGAAACGGCCGATCGCCCGCTCAAGTGCAGCCTGTACTACTTCGCCAGCGACGAAGGCGGCGCCAGCGCGGCCGACAAGCGCCGCCTGCTCTTCGACAGCGCCCGCTTTGCCGACCGCAACGGCTTTTGCGCCGTGTGGGCGCCCGAGCGTCACTTCCATGCCTTCGGCGGGCTGTCGCCCAACCCCTCGGTGACAGCGGCTGCGCTCGCTGCTCTCACCTCGAACGTGCGCATCCGTTCGGGCAGTGTCGTGCTGCCGCTGCATCCCGTGGCCCGCGTGGCCGAGGAATGGGCGCTGGTGGACGTGCTCTCGGGCGGCCGCGTGGATCTGGGCGTCGCCTCGGGCTGGTTCCCCAACGATTTCGTGCTGGCCCCGCCGGGCACCTACGAACGCCGCGGCGAACTGCTGTTCGAGCGCCTGGAAGCACTGCGCAGCCTGTGGCGCGGCGACCCCTTCGAGGCGGTGAACCCGCTAGGCGATACCGTGAGCCTGCGCACCCTGCCGCGGCCCGTGCAGCCCGAGCTGCCCGTGTGGATCACGGCGGCCGGCAACCCCGACACCTTCGCACGTGCAGGCCGCCTCGGCATGAACGTGCTGACCCATCTGCTGGGCCAGAGCCTGGATGCCCTGGCCGGGAAGATCGCCGTCTACCGGCGGGCCTGGGCCGAGGCCGGCCACCCCGGGCACGGCGAAGTCGCGCTGATGCTACATGCCTACGTGGGCGACGACGACGACGCCGTGCGCCGCACGGTGCGCGCCCCCATGCTGCACTACCTGGCGAGTTCGGCCCAGCTCGTGGGCCGCTACACCGGCGCCGTCCCCTTTTTCCAACAGCGCTGCGCCGTGGACGCAGGCGCCCTCACAGCTCAGGACGTGGACGATGCGCTGGCCTTTTCCTTCGAGCGCTACTACCAGACCAGCTCCTTGCTGGGCACGGTGGACGACTGCCTCGACCGCCTGGACCGCATGCGATCCATCGGCGTGGACGAGATCGCCTGCCTGATCGACTTCGGCCTCCCCGCTGACGAGGTGCTGGCGGCCCTGCCCCGGCTGGCCGAGCTCTTCGAGCTGGCCAACGTCAGCGAGGCGGAGCTGGCGGCCGTCTAGGTGAGGTCGCGCAGGCCGGGTAGCGTGATACTTGGGGGCTTTGCTGCCTCCCGACTCCGTCCGCCATGCAAGTCATCACTGCAGCCCAGGCCGCCGCCCTGATCCAAGACCGCTGGACGGTCGCCACCGCCGGTTTCGTCGGCGCCGGTCACGCCGAAGCGGTGACCGCGGCGATCGAGCGCCGCTTCGAGGCCGAGGCCGCACCACGCGACCTCACGCTGGTGTACGCCGCCGGCCAGGGCGATCGCAGCCGACGCGGCGTCAACCACTTCGGCCATGCCGGCCTGGTCAAGCGCGTGATCGGCGGGCACTGGATCTCGGCCCCCCGCCTGGGCGAGCTGGTCGAGCGCAACGAAATCGAGGCCTACAACTGGCCCCAGGGGGTGATCGCCCACCTCTTCCGAGCGATTGCCGGCGGCAAGCCGGGCGTGATCACGCGCATCGGCCTGCACACCTTCGTCGACCCGCGCCACGACGGCGGCCGGCTCACGCCGCGTACCACCGAGAACCTCGTGCAGCTGCTCACCCTCAATGGCCAGGAGCAGCTGCTCTACCCCAGCTTTCCCATCCACTGCGGCCTCATCCGCGCCACCACCGCCGACGAACACGGCAACCTCACCACCGAGCACGAGCCCTTCCATCAGGATCTGCTGGCCATCGCCCAGGCTGCTCGCAATTCGGGCGGCATCGTGATCGCCCAGGTCAAGCGCCTCACCCGTGCGGGCAGCATGAACCCCAACCTCGTGCGCGTGCCCGGCATCCTGGTGGACTATGTCGTGATCACCGAAGACCCCGCCGACCACTGGATGACCTTCGGCGAGGCCTACAACCCCGCCTACACCGGCGAGGTGCGCGAGCCCGAGCGCGCCTTCGAGCCCGCGCCGCTGGATCTGCGCAAGATCGTGCAGCGCCGCGCCTTCCTCGAACTGAAGAAGCTGCGCCACCCCGTGGTCAACCTGGGCGTGGGCATGCCGGCCGGCCTGGGCGTGATCGCCCGCGAGGAAGGCCACAGCGACTTCACCCTCACGGTGGAAGCCGGCCCTGTGGGCGGCACGCCGGCGCAGCTCCTGAGCTTCGGCGCCAGCACCAACCCCGAGGCCATCATCGACCACGCCGCCATGTTCGACTTCTACGACGGCGGCGGCATCGACATCGCCTTCCTGGGCTTGGCCGAACTCGACCCGCAAGGCAACGTCAATGTCAGCCGCTTTGGCAGCCGCATCGCGGGCGTGGGCGGCTTCATCAACATCACCCAGACCGCCCGCCGCGTGGTGCTGATGGGCACGCTCACCGCCGAGGGACTGGAGGTCGAAGCCGGCGGCGGGCGGCTGCGCATCGTGCGCGAAGGGCGTGTGAGGAAGCTGGTGCCCAAGGTGGGCCACCTCAGCTTCAACGGCCCCTATGTGCGCAGTCTGGGGCGCCAGATTCTCTACATCACCGAACGCGCCGTTTTCGAACTGCGGGAGGCCGGGCTCACGCTCACCGAGGTGGCCCCGGGGCTGGACCTTCAACGCGACGTGCTCGATGCCTGCGGCGCCGAGGTGGCCGTGGCCGAAGACCTGCGCATCATGGACCCGCGCATCTTCACCGACGCCCCGATGTGCCAGGCTTGATCTGGCGCAAGCACGGCACGCGCCGCGTCGCCCCCGCGACAGGCGAGGCCGGCCGGTGCGTCCCAGAATGCCCCATGGACTTCGCACCCAGCCCCCGCAGCCAGGAGTGGCTGCAGCGCCTGCAGCGCTTCATGGACGACCTCGTGCTGCCGTCGATGGCTGACTGGCATCGCTACGCCGACGCCGGCGTGCATCCGCTGGACGTGCTGGAGCCGCTGAAGGCGCAGGCCCGACGAGCTGGCCTGTGGAACCTGTGCCTGCCCAGCCTGGACGACCGCCAGCCGGGCACCCGACTGAGCAACCTCGACTACGCTGCGCTGGCCGAAGCGATGGGGCGCGTGCCGTGGTCGGCCGAGGTCTTCAACTGCAATGCGCCCGACAGCGGCAACATGGAACTGCTGATGCGCTTTGCGAACCCTGCGCAGCGCGAGCAATGGCTCGATCCGCTGCTGGCCGGCACGATCCGCTCGTGCTTTGCGATGAGCGAGCCCGATGTGGCCTCGTCAGACCCCACCCAGCTCGAGACCTCCCTGCGGCCCGAGGGGGAGCACCTGGTGCTCAACGGCCGCAAGTGGTTCATCACCGGCGCCACGCACCCGCTGTGCCGACTGGTGATGGTCATGGCCCGACACGATGGGAGCGGCGACGCCCACCGCCGGCATTCCATCGTGCTGCTGCCGCGGGACACCCCGGGCCTGCACATCGAGCGCAACATCCCGGTGATGGACCATCTGGCTCCCGAGGGTCACGCCGAACTCGTGCTGCGCAACGTGATCGTCCACCCCGACCAGATCCTGGGCGAACCCGGCGCAGGCTTTGCACTGGCCCAGGCCCGCCTCGGGCCGGGGCGCCTGCACCACGGCCTGCGCGCCATCGGACAGTGCGAGCTGGCGCTGGAGCTGATGTGCGAGCGCGCACTGGAGCGCCGCAGCTTCGGCGCGCGGCTGGCCGATCAGGCCAACATCCAGGAATGGATCGCCCGCAGCCGCATCGAGATCGACCAGGCCCGATGGTTGGCCTTGCATGCCGCCTGGTGCCTGGATCAGGACGACCCCCGCGCAACGCGCGGCCCGATCGCAGCCCTCAAGGTGGTGACGGCCCAACTGCAGACCCAGGTGCTCGACCGGGCCATCCAGGTCTTCGGTGCCATGGGACTATCGCCCGACACCCCGCTCGCCCGCGCCTGGGCCTGGGGCCGGGCGCTGCACCTGCTCGATGGCCCAGACGAGGTGCATCTGCGCAGCCTGGCCCGCGAGGAACTGCGGCAGGCCCAGACGCGACGCGGCGCCAATGCGGCGCACCTGCGCCGCTGGTGTCCCCCGGCTTGAGCCCGCCCAGGAAACCACACGACCGCCACTTGCCGGCCACGAGCCGATGCCTTACCCTTTCGAGATCACGGGGCGGCCTGTGGCCGACCCAGCTCTCACCGCGGGCGTCCTGCCCCAGGAGGACAGCGCCATGTCCACCCCACCGTCCTCCCGGACCGCCACGATCCGCAACCTGGCCCTGGTGGGGCAAAGCGCGTCGGGCAAAACCAGCCTCGTCGAAGCCCTGCTGCACCGCGCCGGCCGCATCAATGCCCCCGGCAGCCTGGAACGCGGAACCACCGTGTCCGACTTCGACCCGCTGGAGCGCAAGTTCCAGCACTCCCTCAACACCAGCATCGTCAGGCTCGAGCACGGCGGGGCGCTGATCCAGTTGCTCGACACTCCGGGGCTGCCCGACTTCCTCGGCCAGGCGCTGCCCGCCCTCGAGGCGGTGGAGACCGCCGCGATCGTCCTCAACGCCGCCGCCGGCATCGAGCCCCTGGCCATCCGCATGATGGACTGGGCTCGCCAGCGCGACCTGTGCCGACTGATCGTCGTCAACAAGATCGACGCCGAACGCCTCGACCTGCCCGGGCTGCTCGCGCAGATCCAGGAAGCCTTCGGCAAGGAGTGCCTGCCGCTCAACCTGCCGGCCGGCGGCGGCACCCGGGTGGTCGACTGCTTCTTCAATCCGTCCGGCCAGGCGGATTTTTCGTCGGTGGAGACCGCACATCGCGCACTGGTCGAGCAGGTGGTGGAGGTCGACCCCGACTTCGTCGAGCGCTACCTCAACGACGGCGACGTCGACCCGCGCGAACTGCACGCCCCGCTGGAACAGGCCCTGCGGGAAGGCCACCTCGTTCCGGTGTGCTTCACCTCGGCGCGCAACGGCGCCGGCGTGGCCGAGCTGCTCGACGTGATGGCCGCCTTGATGCCGCACCCCGGCGAGGGCAACCCGCCGCACTTCCTCGAAGGCGAAGGGCCGCAGGCCCGGCGCGTGCTGGCCGAGCCCGACGCCGGCCGGCATGTGCTGGCCCATGTGTTCAAGGTCGTCAGCGACCCCTACGTGGGCAAACTCGGCCTCTTCCGCGTGCACCAGGGCACCGTCACCAAGGACAGCCTGCTCTACGTGGGCGACGGCCGCAAGCCCTTCAAGGTGGGCCACCTCTTTGCCGTGCACGGCAAGGACCATGTCGAGATCCCCAGCGCCGGCCCGGGCGAGATCGCCGCCGTGGCCAAGGTCGACGAGATCCACTACGACGCGGTGCTGCACGACGCCGCCGAAGACAGCCACATCCACCTCGAGCCCCTGCCCTTCCCGGTGCCCGTGCATGGTCTGGCCATCGAACCCAGACGACGCGGCGACGAGCAGCGCATGTGGGAGGTGCTGCAAAAGCTCGTCGAGGAGGACCCCTGCCTGAAGGTGGAGCACGTGGCCGCCACCAACGAGACCGTGGTGTACGGCCTGGGCGAGATGCACCTGCGCATCCTGCTCGAGCGCATGACCGATCTTTACAAATGCGAGGTGGTCACGCGGCCGCCACGCATCGCCTACCGCGAAACCATCACCCAGGCCGCCGAGGGCCACCACCGCCACAAAAAGCAGACCGGCGGGGCCGGCCAGTTCGGCGAAGTCTTCCTGCGCATCGAACCCCTGCCGCGCGGAGCGGGCTTCGAGTTCATCGACGAGGTCAAGGGAGGGGCCATCCCCAGCGTCTTCATCCCGGCGGTCGAGAAGGGCGTGCGCCAGGCCCTGGACGGCGGCGTCATCGCCGGCTACCCGGTCCAGGACGTGCGCGTCGTCGTCTACGACGGCAAGCACCACTCGGTCGATTCCAAGGAGATCGCCTTCATCACCGCCGGCCGCAAGGCCTTCGTCGATGCAATGCTCAAGGCCAGCCCCATCGTGCTGGAGCCCATCGTCAAGCTCGAGGTGGCGGCGCCCGAGGCTCACATCGG
Source organism: Caldimonas sp. (assembly GCF_046291045.1). GTDB lineage: Bacteria > Pseudomonadota > Gammaproteobacteria > Burkholderiales > Burkholderiaceae_C > Caldimonas. The sequence continues at coordinate 36,332 of NZ_JBKBSL010000028.1, forward strand.
CGACATCACCGGCGACCTGGCCGCCAAGCGCGGCCAGATCAACGGCACGCGCGCCCTCTCACCCGGCACCCTGGTCGTGCTGGGCCAGGCCCCGTTGTCCGAGCTCAACGGCTACCAAACCCGACTGCACGCCCTCACCGCAGGCCACGGCAGCTACATCGTCGAGTTCTCGCACTACGAGCCCGTGCCCCCCTCGGTGCAACACCAGCTCGTCGGCCAGTTCCGGCCTCGCGACGAGGAATGAACGCACCAGGTCAAGCGTTCAAGACGACGTCGAATCCGCCGTAGATCAGCCGCCCCCGTCAAAGGGCATGGGGTGGGCTTCGGACGACAACCGCGGGTCGGCCCTCACGCGCCGAAAACAGGCCAACGCTTTCGACACGGGCGTCTTCAGCGGAGACGCTCCAACCCCCGCATCATCCACAAACCCAGCACCGGCCCGACGGCCAGCCAGGGCAGCAGCGTGGCCAGGTCGAAGCGCGCGGCCAGCATCGCAAAGAGCTGGATGCTGACGATGGAGACCGCAAAGCCGATGCTGTTGACCAGCGTGAGCAGGCTGCCCACGGCTTCGCGGGGGGCGTTCTGGGCGGTCAGCGTCGAGAACTGGGGGGAATCGCCCACCACGGTGGTGCCCCACACGGCCAGCCACAGGGCAAAGACGAGATCCGGGGCATGCAGCATCCAGGGCGCCAGCAGGCAGCACAGGCCGCTGGCGGCGAGCTGCACATTGGCCACGCGGGCACTGCCGACATGGCGCACCAGCAGGCCGCCGGCCACGCAGCCCAGGGTGCCCAGCGCGATCACGGCGAAGGCCGCGGCCGAGGCGGGTGCCCCCGCCAGCCGGGTGCCGACGATGGCCGGCACCAGCACCCAGAACGTGTACAGCTCCCACATGTGGCCGAAGTAGCCGAAGGCCGAGGCCCGCACGGGCCGGTGCGTCCACAGCGCCCCCAGGGCACGCCATTGCAGCCGCGCAGCGCGCGGCAGATGGGGGCCGTCGGGTACGGTGGCGGCCAGCAGCAGCCCTCCGCCCAGTGCCAGCAGCGACACCACGTCCATCACCTGCTGCCAGGGCCAATCGGTTCCCAGCGCACGCAGCAAGTGGGGACTGGCCGTACCCAGCACCAGCGCACCCACCAGCCAGCCCAGGGCCGCGCCGAGGCCCTGTGGGTACCAGCTGGCGGCGATCTTCATGCCCACGGGGTAGATGCCCGCGAGGAAAAAGCCCGTGGCAAAGCGCAGCACCAGCAGGGCCTCGAGCGAGCCGGCGACATGCGCCCCCAGGGCGTTGCAGGCGGCCCCCGCCACCGCGCAGGCCAGGAAAACCCACCGCGGAGAGAAACGGTCGGCCACCGACAGCACCGCGAACACCAGGGTGCCCATGATGAAGCCCAGCTGCACCGCCGAGGTGAGTGCGCCCACCGCCGCGCTCCCGAGCCCCCAGTCGCGCTGCAGCTCGGGCATCACGGCATTGACAGCGAACCACAGCGAGGTGCCGGCCCATTGGGCCAGCACGATGACGGGCAGCACATGGGCCGGCGCGGCCCCAGGCAGGGCAGGTGCGGGCATGACCCGCACGATACGCCGAAACGGCTCAGGGCTGCAGCCCCTCCAACGCCGCCAGATCCAGATCCTCCAGAGCGGCCCTCAGCTCAGCCAGCGTCAAGCCGTCGCCAATCGCCTCGATCACCAACCCATTGGCCAGCACCACATTCACTTGCGGCGACACATCGGGCGCGCCAAAGACCTCCCGGATGACGCGGCGATCCTCCCATCGCACGGACTCGCGCCGCCCCGCCGCGATGGCCGTCCGCGCAGCACGCTCCCATTCCACCAAAGCCGCCCAAGACGACAAGCCCCCCGTATCACTCAATGACAAATCGAGACGTCGTTCGGCCGTCGAGCCATAGCGCACACTGACCGAGACACTGGAAGCGCCCAAGGTGTCGTCCCCGAACACATCGGCCGGCTGCCGCGGCAGTTCACCCAGACGCTCCGGCAACAGCGCTTCGATCCGACTGGGGGCCAAGGTCGGGCGCACTCCGATGCCCATGGCCGCATTCATGGCCGAGCGCGCCTGCGCCATCGCCTGCGGGTCTTGACGCGCCGAGGCCGCTTCCATGTCCGCCACGGCCTGCGCGATGCGCTCTCTGGCCTGCTGCCACTGCTGCAGCTGCGACGGCGACAGCCCCGACACCACCGGCTCGCCTACAGGCGCGATGCCCTCTTTCGAGACAAGCCCCTGCACGGCGGCCAGCATCACCGCCGCCCCCATCGCCGCCAAGACCCATCCCCATGATTTGAACCTCATACCCCCACTCCACGATCGACGGCTCGCCACATGGACCTCGCCATCGGCCTTTCGTACCCATTGTCCGCGCTCGAACGCCATCCTGTGACACTTGAGAGACAGCGCCATCCCTAGGCTCAAGATCCGCCATCGCTGGCCGATATCCCGAGCAGGAGGCCTTCCATGATCACCACCGCCTTACCCTCCCTGGAGGCCTGGACCGCACATTTCGCCCAGGCGCCAGTCCCCGTGCTGCCCCGCACGGCCGACGCCATGGACTGGCTGAAGGATCGACAAGACGACCTCGATGCCCACCGTATCGCCGAATTCTTGGCCGGTGACCCGCTCATGACCCTCAAGATTTTTCGCCGTTTGGCCGCCGTGAGCCCACAGACCGACGACGACGACGGGGAGATCGGTGCCGAGAGCGTCACCGCAGCCCTGGTCTACTTGGGCGTGGGTCCGTTTTTCGCAGGGTTTGAGCAGCTGATCACCACCGATGAACTGCTGGCGAGCCGACCGCACGCCCTGGACGGTCTGCACGAAGTACTGCGTCGCGCCGCTCGCGCAGCAGTATTTGCCCTCGGCTTTGCCGTGCACCGCATGGACAGCGACGCGCCGGCGCTCTATCACGCTGCCTTGCTGCACGATTTCGCCGAAATGCTGCTGTGGTGCCATGCCCCCGACCTGGCGCTGGAGATCCGCCGCCGCCAGCGGCACGACCCGACCTTGCGCTCGGCGCGGGCGCAGATGGACGTGCTGCACATCCACCTGGCCGATCTCGAGCAAGCCCTGATGCGCGCCTGGCGCCTGCCGCGCGTGTGGCGCCGGCTCACCGACGAACACGCTGCCGCCCACGACCTGCAGGCCCGCACCGTGACACTGGCGATCCGCCTGGCCCGCCACACCCAGCAGGGCTGGGACAACGCCGCCCTGCCGGACGACATCGCCGATATCGCCGCCTTGCTCAACCTCTCGCCCGAGGCCACGCTGCGCAAGGTGCGTGACCTGGACGAGGTCTGAGAACGCGGGGCCGCTCAAGGGGTCGGGCAGGCGGGCATCAGCGTGCGCACGGCCACAGTGGTGGGATTGTCATACGGCCCACCGGCATTGATCGTGAAGCGGCATCCATAGGCCGGGTCGGCCACGACCGTCGCGTCCAGCACCTCATCCCCCTGGGGCCGCGTGCCGTTCTGCTCCCAGGCCACCATGTCGTCGAAGGCGGCGACCTGTTCGGCCACCGTGAAATCACAGTGGCTGGGGGCTCGGATGGCGCGCTGCACCAACCAGCCCCCCGAGCCATTGGCGTCGGCACGGCGCTTGTAGATCTGCTGCATGCTGAACGGCACGTACATGTCACCCAGCGTATGCAGCGACACCACCGGGATGCTGAACTGGCCGTTGACCTTCGGGATCCAGCGCAGCCCGTCGCGGCGCAACCGGTTGGCCTCGGGCGCCGGCGTTGCGCGCAGCAAGGTGTCATTGAGCTGGGTTTCCTCCGTGCTCAGCGCCGGGTCGCTGTCGATCTGCAAGACCATATTGCGCGTGTCCAGCACACTGGCATTGAGGATGCCGTTGATCGTGCCATCGCCGCCGAAGGTGCCCCAGACCACCTGCTGCAAGCCCGCGTTGGCGAAGCCCTGCTCGAAGATGGGTCGGTTGCCTCCCGTGAGATTCATCACCACCCCCTTGAGCTTCTCGCCATCGGCCGTGGGGACGATCTGGGTCTGATTGAACGTCGTGAAAAGCCGGCTGCGCACCATCGCGTTGATGTCGGCCCAGTAGGTGGTCGGGTAGCGCGGCACGCCGGCGAAATACTGCGCTGCCGCCTGATACGCCGAGAAGTAGTCGAACAGCTCGGTATCGCCCATCACGCCGCACATCGGCACGGCGCCGTGATAACGCACCTTATTGATTCGGCCCTTGTGCACTTGAATTTATCTGCACCGCCCCCAACTCGGATTCATGCAAGCAACTGACATGAGATCGTTGAGCCGCGAAGCGCGGCATGAGCGCCGGGTTCAGGTC
>NZ_JBKBSL010000069.1:0-5112 GCF_046291045.1 Caldimonas sp.
GGGCGCGCGGCCGCCGGCGGCCTGCGCGGTCGACGGCCGGGTGTGCGCCGAAACAGCAGAAGTCCAAGGAGTTCGATGACGATGTGGTCCCGACGTTCCTTCATGGCCGTGCCGGCCGCCGTGGCGGCTTGGCCGACCATGGCGCAGTTCCGGGTCGACATTTCAGGCGTGGGTGCCACCCAGTTCCCGATTGCGGTCGTGGCTTTCGACGGCGAGGCCGGACGCACGCAGCAGGTCTCGGCCATCGTGCGGGCCGACCTGGAGCGTTCCGGCCAGTTCCGCATGGTGCCCACCGACGGGGCGGTGCTCAACGAGCGCGCGATGCCCGTGATGACCGCCTGGCGCACCCGCGGGGCCGATGCCCTGGTGGCCGGCAGCATCACCCGGCTGGCCGACGGCCGCGTCGACGTGCGCTTCAAGCTCTGGGATGCCGTGCGAGGACAGGACCTTGGCGGCGAGGCCCATGCCGTGGCCGATGCCGACCTGCGCCTGGCGGCCCACCGTATTGCCGACTACATCTACGAGAAGCTCACCGGGGAGCGCGGCGTCTTTGCCACCCGCATCGCCTACGTGACCCAGGCTGCGCAGCGCCACACGCTGTGGGTGGCCGATTCCGACGGCGAAGGTGCCCAGGTGGCCCTCGCCAGTGCCGAACCCATCATCTCCCCGGTCTGGTCGCCCGACGGTCGGGAGCTCGCCTACGTCTCCTTCGAGACGCGCAAGCCCGTGGTCTACACGCAGGAGGTGGCCTCCGGCCAGCGGCGCGCCATTGCCAGCTTCAAGGGGTCCAACAGCGCCCCGGCCTGGTCGCCCGACGGCCAGCAAGTCGCCGTCGTCCTCACGCGCGATGGCCTGTCCCAAATCTATGCCATCCAGCGCAGTGGCAACAATCTGCGCCGGCTCACCACCAGTGCCGGGATCGACACCGAGCCGGTCTACACGCCCGACGGGCGCCAGCTCTATTTCGTCAGCGACCGCGGAGGCAGTCCCCAGATCTACCGCATGGCGGCGTCGGGCGGCGCGGCCGAGCGCGTGACCTTCGGCGGCAGCTACAACATCAGTCCCGCGATCAGCCCGGATGGCCGCTGGATGGCCTACATCACCCGCGACGGCGGTGCCTTCCGGCTTCAACTGATGGAGCTGGCCTCGGGCACCGTGACCGCCCTGACCACCACGGCGCACGACGAAAGTCCGAGTTTTGCGCCCAACAGCCGGCTCATTGTCTACGCCACACGCCAGAACGGCCGCAACGTGCTGATGACGACCACGCTGGATGGCCGCATCAAGGCCACCTTACTGTCCAACCGGGGGGACGTGCGCGAGCCCGCCTGGGGGCCCTACGGACGATGAACCCGTTCCCGTCACGGTCTCGTGTCAGCCTGGCGGGCCGGTGCTGCGTTGACGTCACCGGCACCCGCGGGGTGCTTTCGTGCTTCTGATGTCATTCCAAGGAGAAAAGTCCATGAATCTGCGTTCCCTGGCCAAGTTCGGCGGCACCGTGCTGCTGTCGGTCGCTCTGGCCGCCTGCGGCTCCAACGTCAAACTCGATGAAACGCCGGTGGAATCGCGCACGGCCACCCCGGTGGCCGGCGGCACCGGTCAGGCCCAATCCCAGGTCTCGACGGTGACCGCCCCGGGCGGCTCGGGCAGCCAGCTCGACGCGGCCAGCCAGCTGGCCCGCGTGATCTACTTCGACTTCGACAGCTACGTGCTCAAGGAGGAGTTTCGTCCCACCGTGGCCGCCTATGCCCGCCTGCTCACCAATGATCCGCAGCGCCGTCTCATGATCGAGGGCCACACCGACGAGCGTGGCGGCAGCGAATACAACCTGGCCCTGGGTCAGAAGCGTGCCGAGGCCGTGCGCCGTGCGCTCGAACTGCTGGGTGTGCGCGAATCGCAGCTCGAGGCGGTGAGCTACGGCAAGGAGCGTCCTGCCGTGGCTGGCTCCAATGAGGAAGCCTGGGCGAAGAACCGTCGGGCCGAACTGATCCTGCGCTGAGAATTCGGATGTTGAAGTCCCTGAGCCGATGCCTTCGGGCAGCATCGTGGCCGCGCCTGGCCCCACTCGCGGCCACGGCACTCGTGACCACGGCCCTGTTCGTTCCCACCGGGGCGCATGCCCTGTTCGGTGACGACGAGGCGCGCCGGGCCATCCTCGACCTGCGTCAGCGCTTCGACCAGGCTGGCGAGGCCCAGCGGGCCGAGCAGGCTCGCTCGGCCGAGCAGTTCGATCAGTTGCGCCGCAGTCTGCTGGAACTGAACACTCAGCTCGAGCTGATGCGCGGGGAAATCGCACGGCTGCGTGGCCGCAACGAGGAACTCGCGCGCGAGATCGCCGAACTGCAGCGGCGCCAGAGCGACCTTGCTCAGGGCATCGACGAGCGCATCCGCCAGGTCGAGCCCCAGCGCACGGTGGTCGATGGCAAAGAGATCCTCGTGAGGCCGGACGAGCGGCGCGACTACGAGGCCGCGCTGGACATCTTCCGCAAGGGGGACTTCAACAACGCGGCAGCGGCCTTCACGTCCTTCCAGCGTCGCTACCCCGGTAGCGGCTACTCGGAGGCCGTGCTCTACTGGTTGGGCAACGCCCATTACGGGCGGCGCGACTACAAGGAGGCCCTGGCCACCTTCCGTCAGCTCGTCACCGCGGCCCCCGACCACCCTCGGGCCCCCGAAGCCTGGCTGTCGATTGCGATGTGCCAGATCGAGCTCAAGGATCGTCCCGGCGCCCGACGCACGCTGGAAGACCTGATCAAGAACCACCCACAGTCGGAGGCGGCGCGAGAGGCCCGCGAGCGCCTGGCCGCCCTCAAGTAGCCGGCTCGGCCCGTGAGCCTGAGCCCCGGCCCGGCCCGGCCCGGGGCTTGCCTACAATCCGGCCCATGCAAGACTTCGACCTGTCCGCCCTCACGAGCCAGGTGCTGTGGGCCGCCTTCGCACTCGCGGCGATCTTCGGCGCCATCGCACAACGCACCCACTTCTGCACCATGGGAGCGGTGTCGGACATCGTCACGATGGGCGACTGGACGCGCATGCGCATGTGGGTCATGGCCATGGGAGTGGCCATCGTCGGATTCAATGCCATGGTCGGCCTGGGCTGGGTGTCGGCGGCCGACACGCTTTATGCCGGACCGCGCCTCATCTGGCTGTCGGCCCTGGTGGGCGGGCTGCTCTTCGGCTTCGGCATGGTGCTGGCTTCGGGCTGCGGCAGCAAGACGCTGGTGCGCATCGGCGCGGGCAACCTCAAGTCGCTGGTGGTCTTTTTCGTGCTCGGGTTGGCCGCCTTCGCCACCCTGCGCGGCATCACCGGCGTGCTGCGGGTGAACACTGTCGATGCGGTGCACCTCGAACTGCCCGCCAGCCAGGATCTGCCCAGCCTGGTCAGCAGCCTCACCGGGTGGGGCCTGCCGGCATCGGCCTGGGGTCTGGGCCTGCTGGTGGGCGGGGCCTGCCTGGCCTGGGCCTGGGCGCGGCCCGAGGGCCGCAGTGGCAACACCCTGTTGGCCGGGCTGGGCATCGGCTCGGTCATCGTGGGCGTGTGGTGGGTGTCCGGCCGGCTGGGTTTCGTGGCCGAACACCCCGAAACCCTGGAGGCCACCTTCCTGGCCACCAACTCTCGGCGCATGGAGTCGCTCAGTTTCGTCGCGCCCTACGCCTATGTGCTGGACTGGCTGATCTATTTCAGCGATGCCAGCAAGACGCTCACGCTGGGCATCGTCACCTGTGCCGGCGTGGTGGCCGGTTCGGCCGTTCAGGCGCTGGCCAGCGGCACCTTCCGCTGGGAGGGCTTCCGCGATGCCGAGGACACGGCCAACCACCTGGTAGGCGGGACGCTGATGGGCGTGGGTGGCGTGACGGCGATGGGTTGCACGATCGGTCAGGGCCTGTCCGGGATCTCGACGCTCTCGCTGGGCAGCTTCCTTGCACTGACCGGGATCCTGTGCGGTGCGGTGCTGGCTTTCAAATACCAGATGTGGCGCCTACAGCGCATGGCCTGAGGCATGGAGCAGGTCGCATCCTGGGCGCACGCGCCGGCCACTCTTCACGGCCCCGATCTCGAGCGCCGCTTCGGCGGCCTGAGCCGGTTGTACGGCCAGGCGGGCTATCGCCGCATCCGTGCTGCGAGGGTGGCGGTGGTGGGCGTGGGCGGTGTGGGCTCCTGGGCGGCCGAAGCCCTGGCCCGTAGCGGCGTGGGTGAACTGGTGCTCATCGACCTCGACCATGTGGCTGAGTCGAACATCAACCGTCAGATCCAAGCCGTCGATACGACCTTGGGCCAGGCCAAGGTGCTGGCCTTGCGCGAGCGCATCGCCGGCATCCACCCGGCGTGTCAGGTGCATGCGGTCGAGGAGTTCGTCGAGCCGGGCAACTGGCCTGGGCTGCTGGCCGGGCGCACCATCGATGCCCTGATCGACTGCTGTGACCAGGTGCATGCCAAGCGCACCCTGGCGCAATGGGCGCTGGCGCAGCGCGATTTCGCGCATGTCTGCGTGGGAGCGGCCGGGGGCAAGCGCCATGCGCACCGGGTCGATCTGGCCGACCTCGCCGACGTCACCCACGATCCTTTGCTTGGATCCCTGCGCCGGCGGCTGCGCAAGGAAGGCTTGGCGCCACGCCAGGGGCGCATCGGGGTGGCCTGCGTGTATTCGCGCGAGCCGGTGGTGCGGCCTGATGCGACCTGCGCCACCGATGGCAGCCTGAACTGCCAGGGCTACGGTTCGGTGGTGTCGGTCACGGCCACGTTCGGTTTGGTGGCGGCAGGAGCCGTGCTCGACCGGCTGGCTGCCGGCGCGGCTTGATGCGCGTGTCGATTCGTGTCTATAATGACGGGCTTTCCGGGTCGTTAGCTCAGTCGGTAGAGCAGCGGACTTTTAATCCGTTGGTCGCAGGTTCGAATCCTGCACGACCCACCACCTTGGCTGGAGCCGAGCGTGGTCGCAGACACGGTCAGACCCATGAGTCGGTCTTCCGACCGCGGCTGCGGGTTCTAAAGGGCTCTTAGCTCAGTTGGTAGAGCAGCGGACTCTTAATCCGTAGGTCGTAGGTTCGAATCCTACAGGGCCCACCAAGACATCCGGGCCGGCAGATCGTGCTTCTGCCGGCCCTTTTCGT
>NZ_JBKBSL010000001.1:0-219197 GCF_046291045.1 Caldimonas sp.
CGCCGCCCGCAAGGAATACGACACCGCCGTGCTCGACCAGCGCGTGGCCCGCCACGAACTGACACAGGCCCGGGCGGCCTTGTCGGCCGTGCGCAGCCCCGGCACCGGCGCGGCCCGCGCCTTCCAGGTGCGCGCCCCGGTGGATGCGCAGGTGCTCAAGCTTGCGCAGACCAGCGAGGGCGTCGTGGCCCTGGGCAGCCCCCTGATGGAGCTGGGCGACACGCGCCAGCTCGAGGTGGTGGCCGAGCTGCTCACGCACGAAGCCTTGCAGACCCCGCCCGGCACGCCGGTGCGCATCGACCGCTGGGGTGGCCCGGTGTCGCTGGACGGCCGGGTGCGCCGGGTCGAGCCGGCCGCCTTCACCAAGGTGTCGGCCCTGGGCGTGGAAGAGCAGCGCGTGCGCGTGATCATCGACATCGACACCCCCCAGGCCCAGTGGTCGGCGCTGGGCGACGGCTACCGCGTGGGCGTGCAGCTCATCGTGCGCCGCGAGCCGGACGCCCTGCGCGTGCCGGTCAGCGCCGTCTTCCCCTGGGATGATGGCCAACAACGCGGCATGGCGGTCTTCCTCCTGCGCGACGGGCGGGCCCACCTACAGCCGGTGAGCGTGGGTGAGCGCAACGGCGTGGAGGCCTGGGTCCGCGAGGGTCTGGACGAAGGCGCCACGGTGATCGTCTACCCGCCCACGGCCGTGAAGGACGGCGTGCGCGTCCAGGCCCGCCAACCGTGACTGCACTCAGGCCGTGAGGATCCAGCCTTCGAGGCGGTCCGCCGCCGCAGGCCAGCCCCAGCGCGGCCGGTCCAGCGCCCAGGCCGACTGCATCAGACACAGCACGGCATCCAGCCGGTCGCCGCGGGCGTCGGCGGCCAGTTCGTCGCGTTGCGCCGAACTCAGGTGCAGGCGCAGGCCGAGCCGGCTGCGCCCCTGCACCAGCGCCTCGATCAGGTCCTTGCGGGCGATCAGGCGCTCGGGCGTCTGGCGGGCGGCCTCGTCGCTCTTGTAGCTGCGCACACCGATCAGCTCGCGCGCCAGCATCCCGGGGTAGCCCTCGAGCGCCACACGGGAGGCATCCCCCGCCTGCAGGCCCGGCAGATGCACGCCGGCACGGCGCAGCGCCGGCACCCCCGCATGCAGCATGTAGGCCACCGGCGGATTGACCCACTTCATCGATGGCGACGAACCTGCGGGCCGGTCGGCGGCGCGATGAGCAAACTTCGCTCCCGCCGGTCGGGCCTGGCAAAAGGCCGCGAAGGTGGCCCGGATCTCGGCTCGCTGCAGGGCGGCGTAATGGTCCATCAGCGTCGGCCAGTCGGTGGGCCAGCCCAGGTGCTCCACCAGCTCACGCGGCAGCCCGAACGGGAAGTCGAAGGCGCCCACCCAGGGGCCCGGCTGCGCCAGCCATGCCTCAAAGGCGGCCTCATCGGTCAGCATCTGCATTTGCAGCAGGCGCACCCGCGCCCCCTGGCGCTCGCCCACGGCCACGGTGATGGGCTTGCGCCGGGTGGGCCGGCTGGTGAAGTCGACGCCCACCACGCGCAGTCCGTCGGGCCAGCGGCCTTCGGCATGGGGATTCAGCAACAAGTCTTGCACGGATGCATTGTCCCGGAGCCGGCAAAGCCCCGCCGACCTCCTCCACAATGGAGGGCTACTCCCACGACGCCATGGAACAACCCCTCCCGCCCGCTTCACCGCGCCGTCTGGGGCGGCGCATCGCCTGGACGCTGGCTGTCCTGCTGGTGCTGGGTTTCGGCGGCCTGCAACTGGCCGCCTGGCAACTCAAGGCCCAGGTCGAACAGGCCCTGGGGCCGCGGGCCACCGTGGGCAGCCTGCGCATGACCTGGGCCGGTGTGGAAGCCACCGAGGTGCGCGTGCGCTCCACCCGCAGCGAGCGGGCCGGCAGCTGGCCGGCCGACGACGAGCTGCGTGCCCAGCGCATCGTGCTCACGCCCGACCTGTGGGGCCTGCTCAGCGCCGACCTGCGCATCCGTCGGGTGCTGATCGAAGGCGGCTACCTGTCGATGTGGCGAACCCGCGAGGGGCGACTGCGGGTGCTGCCCGCCCTCTTCGACCGGCCGCGAGATCCGAAGGGCTCTGGCGAGGATGGCACCGGGGTCCCGCTGCACATCGCGCAGATCGCCCTGGACGACACCGCGCTGGAGTTCTTCGACGCCTCGGTGCGCCAGCCGGCCCTGAAGCTGCGCCTGGAAGCCCTGCAGGCGCGCGTCGGGCCGCTGGACCTGCCGGGCCTGGCCACGCCCACCGCCTTCGAACTCGAGGGCACGCTCAAGGGGGTGCAGCGCGATGGCCACGTGAAGCTGGCCGGCGAAGTGACCCTGGCCACCACCGACGCGCGCGTCAAGGCCGACCTGCGCGGCGTGGACCTGGTGGCCCTGCAGCCCTACCTGATCAAGGTGTCCGAGGCCGGCGTGCGACGCGGTGCGATGGACCTCAGCATCGACGCCCGGGTGCGCGAGCAGCAGTTGCACGCCCCGGGCCGCCTCACGCTGATCGGGCTGGAGCTGAACAGCAGCGGCGGCGTGCTGGGCACCTTCGCGGGCGTGCCGCGTCAGGCCGTGCTGGCCGCGATGAGCCGCGACGGGAAGCTGGACGTGGCCTTCACGCTGGAGGGCCGGCTGGACGACCCGGCCTTCTCGCTCAACGAGAACTTCGCGCTGAAGGTCGCCGGCGGCCTCGCCTCGGCCCTGGGCGTGAGCCTGGGCGGCGTGGTGGAAGGCGTGGGCAGCGTGATCAAGGGCCTGTTCGGCCGATGATCGAGGCGGTGGCGATCAGCTCCTCGAGCAGCGCCATCGAGACCCGGCCCGGCACGGCATACGGATCCAGCGTGGGCTTCTCGGAGTACTTCAGCACGATGGAGGGGTTGATCTTGGCGAGGTTCACCTGGCCCATGGTCCAGCCGGCGAAGCGACGCTCGCTGATCTCCTCGTAGTGCAGGAGCACCACATCCTTGTGCCGGTCGTCGCGAATGATGTCGCCGTAGAGCTTGTTGACTGCCTCGCGCCCGCCTTCGAGCACCTGCATGAACAAGCCGCCGCTGTGGCACAGGATGCCCGTGATGCCCAAGGGCGGGTTGTGGGAGCGCGACTGCGCCAGGATGGATTCGATGGCCTCGTGCGTGAGCGGCTGGGCCGCGCGGCTGGCGTAGAGCAGACGGACGAGCATGGGGAACCTCAGGGCTTCTTGCTGTTGAGCAGGGCCAGGAATTCGCGGCGCAGGTTGGCGTCCTTCAGGAAGCTGCCGCGCATCACGCTGTTGACCATCTTGGAGTCCATGTCGCGCACGCCGCGCCACTGCATGCAGAAATGGTCGGCCTCCATCACGATGGCCAGGCCGTCGGGCTGCATCTTGTCCTGCAGCAAGTCGGCCACCTGGGTGACCGCCTCCTCCTGGATCTGCGGGCGGCTCATGATCCACTCGGCCAGGCGCGCGTACTTCGACAGGCCGATCAGGTTGGAGTGCTCGTTGGGCATCACGCCCACCCACAGCCGCCCGATGATGGGGCAGAAGTGGTGCGAGCAGGCGCTGCGCACCGTGATGGGCCCGACGATCATCAGCTCGTTGAGCCGCTCCACGTTGGGGAACTCGGTCACGTCGGGCTCGGGCACGTAGCGGCCCTTGAAGACCTCTCGCAGGTACATCTTGGCCACGCGGCGCGCGGTGTCCTGGGTGTTGTGGTCGCTCTCGGTGTCGATCACCAGGCTCTCGAGCACGCCGGCCACCTTGGCCTGGACCTCATCGAGCAGGGCCTCCAGCTCCCCCGGCTCGATGAACTCGGCGATGTTGTCGTTGGCATGGAAGCGGCGCTGCGCGGCCTTGATGCGCTCGCGGATGCGCACCGAGACCGGCACGCCTTCGTCGTCGCTGGGCTTGGGAACGGAACTCAGTGCGGTCATGGACGTGGGCCTTCCGGGGTCAGGCATCGATCCTAGCAGCCGGGCCGCGGCCCCACGCGCATCCTCCCGCAATGGCCCCCGAGTGTCCGGGCCTATCGCAGCAGGGCCTCCAGCGAGGCCAGGCTATCGGCCTCGTGCAGGGGCTTGTCGTCGCGGATGCGCAGCATGCGGGGAAAGCGCACGGCGATGCCGCTCTTGTGGCGGGTGCTGCGCGCCAGGCCCTCGAAACCCAGCTCGAACACGAGGGTCGGCCGCACACTGTGCACCGGCCCGAAGCGCTCCAGCGTGGTGCGGCGGATCACCGCATCGATGCGCCGGAACTCCTCGTCGCTCAGGCCCGAATAGGCCTTGGCGAAGGGCACCAACTGCAGGGCCCCGGGCTGCGCCGGCTCGCGCCGGGCGATCGCCTCCACCACCGCCTGGGCCTCGTGCGCATCGCGCGGCGGGCGGCTCCACACCGCAAAGGTGTAGTCGGTGTAGAGGCTGGCCCGGCGTCCATGGCCGCGCTGGGCATAGATCAGCACGGCGTCCACGCTCAGCGGGTCGATCTTCCACTTCCACCACACGCCCTCGGACTTGGTGCGTCCGGTGCCATAGCGGGCCTCGCGCTGTTTGAGCATCAGGCCCTCCACGCCGCGCTCGCGCGAGCCCTCGCGCAGCCGGGCCAGCCCCAGCCAGTCCGGCGCCTCCACGAGCGGCGACACGTTCAGCAGCGGCTCGCCATCCGCGCGCCGGCCGAGCGAAGCCGAGAGGGCCTCGAGCTGTGCGCGGCGCACGGCCTGGGGCTGCATCCGCCGATCGCAGCCCTCCCATTCCAGCAGGTCATAGGCGATCAGCCTCACCGGCACCTCGGCCAGCACCCGCCGGTTCAAGGTCTTGCGGCCGATGCGCTGCTGGAGCAAGGCAAAGGGGGCGGGCCGGTCGTCTTTCCACACCACCAGTTCCCCGTCGACCACGGTGCCCTCGGGCCAGGCGCGGGCAGCCTCCACCACCTCGGGAAAGCGGTCGGTCACCAACTCCTCGCCGCGCGACCACATCCAGACTTGGCCGGCGCGGCGCACCACCTGCACACGGATGCCGTCGTACTTCCACTCGGCTTGCCAATCGGTCACTGGCCCCAGCACCTCCCCCATTGCCTCGACCGGCGTCTCCAGCGGATGGGCCAGGAAGAAGGGATAAGGCTGGCCGGCGTCCAGCCGCGCGTCGATCGACGGCGACACCAGGGCTTCGAAGCGAGCCGCGTCGGGCGGTGCGCTGGCCGCGCGGCCGGTGGTGGCAAAGCCCATCAGCCGCTGGGCGATCACCTCCGGCGGCAGGCCGGCGTGCTCGGCCAGCGCGCGGGTCACCAGCAGGCGCGACACCCCCACCCGGAAGCCGCCACCGATCAGCTTGCCCAGCAGAAAGCGGCCGGGCGAGTCGAGTTCGTTCCACCACTGGCGCAGGCGTTCGCGCTGCACCTCGGGCGCCGCCTCGCGCAGGGGCAGCAGGCGCCGTTCCACCCAGTGCGCCAAGCCCAGATCGCCGGTCTGCGCCGGCGGCGGCAGGATCAGCGCAATCGTCTCGGCCAGGTCACCCACGCTCTGGTAGCACTCCTCGAACAGCCAGTCGTCGATGCCCGCGGCCTCGCAGGCCCAGGCCTTGAGCTGTACCGTGCCCACCACGCGTCGGGGCCGACCGCCGCTCAGGAAGTACACCGCCCAGGCCGCATCGGCCGCCGGGGCGCGCGCGAAGTAGCGGCGCAGCGCCGCCACCTTGTCGCGGGTGGAGGTGGTGGCGTCCAGCTCGGCGTAGAGGTCGGCGAAGTCGCGCATCGCGGATGTCAGTGCTCGTCGCCGTACTCGGTGCGGAACGAGCCCGCCTCCAGGCCCTGCTCCTGCAGCCAGCGCACCATCACTGCTTCGTAGCCATGGGTCACGATCACGCGCGACGCGCCGCTCGCGCCGATGGCCCGCTGCAGTGCGGGCCAGTCGGCATGGTCGCTGAGCACGAAGCCCCGGTCCACGCCCTGGCGGCGCCGGGTGCCGCGCAGGCGCATCCAGCCGCTCACGTAGCCGTCGCGCACCTCGCCCAGGCGGCGTTCCCAGGTGCTGCGCGAGGCCGCAGGAGGCGCAATGACCAGGGCACGGGCCAGCGTGTCTGGCGTGACGCCCGGCCCCAACTCCAGGGCCTCGGGCAGCGACACGCCCGCCGCCACATAGGCCCGGTTCACAGCCGCCACCGCGGGGTGCACCACCAGGGGCCCAGGCCCCTCGCGCAGGCCGTGCAGCAGGCGCTGCGCCTTGCCGAAGCTGTAGGCATACAGCAGGCTGGGCCGGCCCTCGGCCGCGTTGGCAGTCCACCAGCGGCGGATTTCGTCCAGCACCTGCACCTGCAGAGCCCAGCGGTAGATGGGCAGCCCGAAGGTCGATTCGGTGATGAAGCAATGGCAGCGCACCGGCTCGAAGGGCGTGCAGGTGCCGTCGTCCTCGAGCTTGTAGTCACCCGACACGACCCAGACCTCGCCACGGTGCTCCAGCCTCACCTGGGCCGAGCCCAGCACATGCCCGGCCGGGTGCAGCGACACCGTGACGCCGCCGATCGTCACCGTCTCGCCATAGGCCAGGGCCTGCAGCGAGATCTCGCCCAGACGCTCGCGCAGCACGCCTGCACCCGGGGCCGCCGCCAGATAGTGCCGATGGCCGCTGCGCGCATGGTCGGCATGGGCATGGGTGATCACCGCACGCTCCACCGGTCGCCAGGGGTCGATGTGGAAGTCGCCGGCCGGGCAGTACAGCCCCTCCGGACGCGCCACCACGAGATCAGTGCGCGCGGCCATGCCGTCAGTACCGTCCGGTGGCCCCGGCCACCCGCATGAAGAGCCGCGCCATCCAGGCCACGAAACCGCGCCGCAGGTAGCGCCGCCAGGCCGGCAGACCCAGGGTCTGCACCGTCACTTCCCTCGAGGCGGCAACGGCCTGGTCGATCTCACCGGCCAGTTCCTGGACGAAATGGCGGTCCTGCACGATCACGTTGCCCTCGAGGTTGACCAGCAGCGACAGGGGATCGATGTTGGAGCTGCCCACGGTGGCCCAGTCCTCGTCCACCACGGCCACCTTGGCATGCAGGAAGGCCGGGGTGTACTCGAAGATGCGGATGCGGTGGCCCAGCATCTCGTCGTAAAGCGCCTGCGCCGCCAGCGCGGCCATGCGGTAGTCGACCTTGCCCTGCAGCAGCAGCCGCACCTGCACGCCCCGCTGGGCCGCATGGCGCAAGGCTCGGCGGAAGGCCCGCCCCGGATAGAAATAGGGGCACACCAGGTCCACCCGCCAGCGGGCGCCACGGATGGCCTCGATGTAGGCGCGCTCGATGGTGCGCCGCTGCCGCAGGTTGTCGCGCACGACAAAGGCCACCCGCACCGGGCGCGGATCGCCCAGCGCCTGCTCCACCACCTGCCAGCGCGTCGTTCGAAGACGCCGCAGCAGGCGCCGCGCACGCGCCACCGGATGGGAGCTGCGCGCCAGTTCGACGAGTTCGTCGCGCCAGTCCCGCCCCAGGCGCGAGCGCGTCCACAGCGCGCGTGCCGTCTGCTCCATCATGGCCACCACCGGGCCGCGCGCCTCCACCGCATAGTCCAGCCGGGGGGCATCGCTCCAGCCGTGATGGATGTCGAGCCGGTCGTCGATGATGTTGATGCCCCCGACGAACCCCACGTCCGCATCGACCACGCACAGTTTCTGGTGCAGACGGCGCAATTGCCCGGGCTGCAGCCAGCTGCGCCAGCCCTGCAGCGGGCGAAACACGGAAAACCTCACTCCGGCCTCGGTCAGCGCTCGGCCCAGGCGCGCGAGGACCGGCCCCGAGCCGAAGCCGTCGACCACCACGCTGACCCGCACCCCGCGCCGCGCGGCCTGCGCCAGGGCCGCCATCATGGCCTGGCCCGCCACATCGTCGTGGAAGATGTAGGTGAGCAGCCAGACACGGTGTCGGGCACGGGCGATGGCCTCGTGCATCGCAGGAAAGAGCTGGTCCCCGCCGCGCAGCAGCCGCACCTGGTTCGATCCGGTGAACAGCGCTCTGGCCTGCACATACCAGGCCAGCACGTGGCGGTCCTGTTCCGGCGTTGCGTCCGGGATCCGGGCTTCGTCGGGGGACACTGCCATGGCTCAAGCCGGCTCCAGCTCGACCACCAGCGGCAGGTGGTCGGACATGCGCGCCCAGGCCGTGCCTCGCGGCACGAACGTGGACACGCAACGCAGGCCGCGGGTGTAGACGCGATCCAGGGCAAACACCGGGACGCGCGAGGGGAAAGTCAGCGACCGCCGGCCCTCGGGGCCATCCGCGCGCTGCAGGCCGAGTTCCGACATGGCCGGGTTGAGCTTCTCGCCCCAGTCATTGAAATCGCCGGCCACCACCAGCGGAGCTGCCTGCGGGACATGCCGTTCGATGAACTCGGCCAGCCGCTCCACCTGGCGCACCCGGCTGGCATGGATGAGTCCGAAATGCGCCACCACCGCGTGCAGCTCCACCCCCTGCCACTGCACCGGCACATGCAGCAACCCGCGCTGCTCGAAGCGGTGGTCGGACACGTCGTGATGCCCGACATCGCCGATGGGCCAACGCGACAGCAGTGCGTTGCCATGCTCACCATCGCGTGTGACCGCATTCGTGCGATACGCCGCCACATAGCCCTCGGGCGCCAGGAAGTCGGCCTGCGACTGCTCTGGCCAGCCCAACCAGGTGCGCTCGAAGCGCCGCGCATCACGCCGGTGGAACCGGCGCACCTCCTGCAGGAAGACGAGGTCGGCGTCCAGCGCCTCGACGCCCAGGCCGAGGTTGTGGATTTCCAGCCGCTTGAGCGGCCCCACGCCCCGCACCCCCTTGTGGATGTTGTAGGTGGCCACGCGCAGCCGCCGGCCTTCGGTGCCCGAGGCAGGCGGGAGCTGACTGGACTGCAGGGGGTTCATGTCTGCCCTCCATCCCCCTGGCCCGCAAAGCGCGGCAGCATCAGCACGGCTTCCGCGTTCGAGGGCGAGAAGCAGCGGTCGGCCGCCTCCCGCCAGGGCAGCCAAGCGTACTGCAGGTGCTCCCGGGGGGCCAGGCGGACGGGGATGTCGCGCGGCACCCGCAGCCCGAAGACATGCTCGGTGTTGTGTGTCACGCCCGGAGCGTACCGGTGACGCCAGACCGGATAGATCTCGTAGACGTTGCGCAGCCCCCAGTCGACCAGATGGGACAGCGGCACGGCCTGCCCGCCGATCTCGATGCCGGTCTCCTCGGCCACTTCCCGGATGCAGGTCTGCACCAGCGGTTCGTCGAGCCGGTCCTTCGAGCCGGTGACGCTCTGCCAATAGCCCGGACGGTCGGCCCGCTCGATCAGCAGCACTTCGAGCGCCGGACTGTGGATGACCACGAGCACGGACTCCGGGATCTTCGGCGGGCGTTCACTCACGGCGGCAACTCCTGTCACTGCGAGGATTTTCGATCATCCTCTACCCGCGGCGTCCCGAAGCCTCCCGAATCGGGGACTCACAGCCCCCAAGATCGCGCCCATGCCGGGCGCACAAGCAACAAGGGGTGGCCGTGGCCACCCCTTGGAGCGCGGGATCGTGCGAACGTTCAGCCGCCTCAGGACGGCTGGGGGTTGCGCAGGCGGATGTGCAGCTCGCGCAACTGCTTCTCGTCCACGTACGACGGCGCACCGGTCAGCAGACACTGGGCCCGCTGGGTCTTGGGGAAAGCGATCACGTCGCGGATCGACTCGGCCTTGGTCATCAGGGTCACCAGCCGGTCCAGGCCGAAGGCCAGACCGCCATGGGGAGGCGCACCGTACTGCAGCGCATCGAGCAGGAAGCCGAACTTCTGACGCGCCTCCTCCGGCCCGATCCTCAGCGCATTGAACACCTTGCGCTGCACGTCGGCCCGATGGATACGCACCGATCCGCCGCCGAGCTCCCAGCCATTGAGCACCATGTCGTAGGCCTTGGCGATGCACTTCTCCGGCGCCGTGTCCATGAAGTCCTCATGGCCGTCCTTGGGGGCGGTGAAGGGGTGGTGCACCGCGTTCCAGCGCTGTTCGTCCTCGTCGAACTCGAACATGGGGAAATCGACCACCCACAGCGGCGCCCAGCGATCCTCGAACAGGCCATTCTTTCTGCCGAACTCGCTGTGCCCGATCTTCACGCGCAGCGCGCCGATGGCGTCGTTCACCACCTTGGCCTTGTCGGCCCCGAAGAAGATCAGATCCCCGTTGCGAGCGCCCGTGCGTGCCAGGATCTCTCCGATGGCACCGTCGTGAAGGTTCTTGACGATGGGCGACTGCAGGCCGTCGCGGCCCTTGCCCGCGTCATTGACCTTGATCCAGGCCAGGCCCTTGGCGCCATAGATCTTGACGTACTCGGTGTAGGCATCGATCTCGCTGCGGCTCATCTCGCCGCCGCCGGGGATGCGCAGCGCCACCACCCGCCCGCCCACACTGTTGGCCGGGCCGGAGAACACCTTGAACTCGACATCCTTCATCACGTCGGTCAACTCGGTGAACTCGAGCTTGACGCGCAAATCGGGCTTGTCCGAGCCGTAGCGGTGCATGGCCTCGGCGTACTTCATCACTGGATAGACCGGCAGCTCCACGCCCATCACGTTGCGGAAGACCGTGCGGATCATGCCCTCGAACATGCCGCGGATCTCTTCCTCGGTGAGGAAAGAGGTTTCGATGTCGATCTGCGTGAACTCGGGCTGGCGGTCGGCGCGCAGATCCTCGTCGCGGAAACACTTGGTGATCTGGTAGTAGCGATCAAAGCCGGCCACCATCAGCAGCTGTTTGAAAAGCTGGGGCGACTGCGGCAGCGCGAAGAACATGCCGTCGTGCACCCGGCTGGGCACCAGATAGTCGCGCGCGCCCTCGGGCGTGCTCTTGGTCAGCATGGGCGTCTCGACGTCGATGAAGCCGTTGGCGTCCAGGAACTTGCGCACCTCCATCGCCACCTTGTAACGCAGCATGAGGTTCTTCTGCATGTAAGGGCGGCGCAGATCCAGCACCCGGTGCGTCAGGCGCGTGGTTTCCGACAGGTTCTCGTCGTCGATCTGGAACGGCGGCGTCACGCTGGGGTTGAGCACCTCCAGCTCCTGGCACAACACCTCGACCTTGCCGCTGGTGAGATTGGCGTTTTCGGTGCCGGCCGGACGGGCGCGCACCTTGCCCACCACCTTCAGGCAGTACTCGTTGCGCACGCCCTCGGCGACCTTGAACATCTCAGGACGATCGGGGTCGCACACCACCTGGACCAGGCCCTCGCGATCGCGCAAGTCGATGAAAATGACGCCGCCGTGATCCCGGCGACGATGGGCCCAGCCCATCAGGGTCACGGTCTGGCCCATCAGCGCTTCGCTGACCAGGCCGCAGTAGGTGGTTCTCATGCAATCACTCCGATTCGGGCAGGGGGCGCCAGCCAGCAGCGCCCTAGGGCCGATCAGCCCTGCAGACGCCGGGCCGTGCGCGGCCCGGTCGAAAAAACTTCAATGACACGCGCACGAGCTGCCGCATGGCGTGGAAGCGGCGCTGGCACTGGCTGGCGCTGTGGACGATTGCGCGCCGGAAGCCGACGTCGAGGCCGTCTGCGACGAGCTGCCTTCCGTCCCCGAAGAAGCGCCAGAGTTTCCGCCGCGGAAGTCCGTGACGTACCACCCCGAACCCTTGAGCTGGAAACCGGCGGCGGTGACCTGCTTGCGGAAGGTTTCGGCGCCGCACCGGGGGCAGTGCGTCAGCACGGGATCGGAAATCTTCTGGAGCACGTCCTGCCCATGCCCGCAGGACTCGCACTTGTAAGCATAGATGGGCATACCGACACCATGAGAGGAACGCAAAACCTGAAATTATAGGCGGCCGGCCGGGGTTCAAGTCCGGCCGCTCGGATCCCCGCCCCCGGGACGCACCGACCCTGCGGCCCGACGCCACCGGCCGCCTGGGAGGCACGTTTCCTGCATTGGTGGACCGTGACACCCCCCCTATAATCCGCGCGCACCGCCCCTCCCCCCCCTTCGCCGCGAAAGGATGTCCCGATGCTGCTGACCCTCGTGTTCGTCTACCTGGCGCTGTCGATCGCCATCGGTTTGTACGCTTCGCGGCAGGTCCACAGTGCGCGCGACTACATCACCGCCAGCCGCCACCTGCCTTTCCCGGTCGTGATGGCCATGGTGTTCGCCACCTGGTTCGGCGCCGAAACCGTCCTGGGCATCTCGGCCACCTTCCTGGACGAAGGCTTCCGTGGCCTGATCTCCGACCCGCTGGGCGCCTCGCTGTGCCTGGTGCTGTTCGGGCTGATCTTCGCCCGCCCGCTGTACCGGCTGAACCTGCTCACCCTGGGCGACTACTTCCGTATCCGCTACAGCCGTCCGGTCGAGCTGGCGGTGTCCATCTGCATCGTGCTGTCCTACCTGGGCTGGGTGGCCGCACAGATCACCGCCTTGGGGCTGGTCTTCAACGTGCTGTCGGCCGATGCCATCTCGATGAACGAGGGCATGCTGATCGGCATGGGCGTGGTCCTGCTCTACACCGTGTTCGGTGGCATGTGGTCGGTGGCGGTGACCACCTTCGTGCAGATGATCGTCATCGTCGTCGGCCTGCTGCTGGTGACCAACGAAGCCGCCACCCAGGCCGGCGGCGTGGCCACGGTGATCGCCAAGGCCGCGGCCGAAGGCAAGTTCGAGTGGCTGCCCACTTTGGACGCCGTGGACATCCTGGGCTGGACCGCAGCGCTGCTGACGATGGCCCTGGGCTCCATCCCCCAGCAGGACGTGTTCCAGCGCGTCAATTCATCGAAGAACGAGTTCGTTGCCGTCTGGAGCACGGCGCTGGGCGGCGTGGCTTACTTCTTCTTCGCCTCTGTGCCCCTGTTCCTCGCCTACAGCGCCAACCTGATCGATCCAGCGCTGGTTGAACGGCTGATGGAGGTGGACTCCCAGCTCGTGCTGCCCACCCTGGTGGTCGAGCGCATGCCCTTCTGGCTGCAGGTGGTGTTCTTCGGTGCGCTGCTGTCGGTGATCATGAGCACGGCCTCGGGCACGCTGCTGGCCCCGGCCGTGACGTTCGCCGAGAACGTGCTGCGCCCTTACATGAAGGGCCAGAGTGACCAGCAGTTCCTGAACATGACCCGCCTCATCGTGGCCTGCTTTGCCGTGCTCGTGACCGGCTATGCGGTGGCCACCGACGCCACCATCCACACGATGGTCGAGCACGCCTACCGCGTCACGCTGGCCGGCGCCTTCGTGCCGCTGGCCTTCGGCCTGTTCTGGAAGCGGGCCAACAACCGCGGTGCGGTACTGGCCTTGGTGTTGGGGCTTGGCACCTGGCTGGTGCTGGAGGTTCTGGGGATCGAAGAACCGGTCGAGCCCCAGCTCTTCGGCCTGCTGGCCAGCGCGGTGGGCATGATCATCGGCGGACTGACGGGACCGGCCACGCGCCCCCAGGCCAGCGCCCAGGGCGCCTGAGCACCCCACGCCCAGCGCCCGGCACGGCTGCTGCTACCACCAGGGCCGTGCGCGAGTCAAGGCCTGCATCGCCAGCAGGCCCAGCGTGAATCCGATGCCGCCATAGAGGATCGCCTGGAGCAGGCGGTTGGTGCGACGCTGCTCCTTGATCAGCCGCTGCAGTTCCTGGCGGTGCAGTGCCGGCGGCTGCTGCAGTGCATGGTGCAGCAACCGAGGCAGTTCGGGCAGCAGTTTGGCATAACGCGGCGCCTCGTTCTTCAGTCGCCCCCACAGCCCCCGCCAGCCCACCTGCTCGTTCATCCAGCGTTCCAGGAAAGGCTTGGCCGTGCTCCACAAGTCAAGGTCGGGGTCGAGCTGGCGGCCCAGACCTTCCACATTGAGCAAGGTCTTCTGCAGCAGCACGAGCTGCGGCTGGATCTCCACGTTGAAACGCCGTGAGGTCTGGAACAGACGCATCAGCACCTGGCCGAGCGAGATGTCCTTCAGTGGCTTGTCGAAGTGCGGTTCGCAACAAGCCCGGATGGCCCCTTCCAGCTCGTCCACCCGAGTGTCGGGGGGCACCCACCCGCTTTCCACGTGGAGCTCGGCCACACGCTTGTAGTCACGGCGGAAAAAGGCAATGAAGTTCTGCGCCAGGTATTCCTTGTCGAACTCGGTGAGCGTGCCGATGATCCCGAAGTCCAGGGCGATGTAGCGGCCGAAAGTGGACGCATCGACGCTGACCTGGATGTTGCCCGGGTGCATGTCGGCATGGAAGAAACCGTCGCGGAACACCTGCGTGAAGAAGATCGTCACCCCGTCGCGCGCGAGCTTGCGGATATCCACCCCCGCCTCGCGCAGACGCTGTACCTGGCTGATCGGGATGCCGCGCATGCGCTCCATCACGATGACCTGCTCGGCGCACAGATCCCAGACCATCTCGGGCACGATGACGAGGTTCAAGCCCTCCATGTTGCGCCGCAGTTGCGTGGCATTGGCCGCCTCGCGCACGAGGTCCAGTTCGTCGTGCAGGTACTTGTCGAATTCGGCCACCACCTCGCGCGGCTTGAGGCGTTTCCCATCGGGCCACAGGCGCTCGACCCAGGCCGCCAGGGTGCGCAGCAGGCCCAAGTCCTCCTCGATGACCTTGAGCATGCCCGGACGCAGCACCTTGACCGCCACCTCGCGACCGTCGCTCAGCGTGGCGAAGTGCACCTGGGCGATCGAGGCACTGGCCACCGGCTCGCGATCGAAATCGGCAAACAGCGCCTGCAGCGGCCGGCCAAAGGACGCCTCGATCGTGCGCACCGCCTGGTCCGCAGGAAAGGGTGGCACACGGTCCTGTAGCCGGGCCAGCTCATCGGCCACCTCGGTGGGCAACAGGTCGCGCCGGGTGGACAGAACTTGACCAAACTTGACGAAGATGGGGCCCAGGCGCTCGAGCGCCTCGCGCAACCGCTGCCCGGCCGGACGATCGAACCGTCGGCCCACCCCCAACCCCCTGGCCAGCAGGCGCACCGCCGGCTGCGGCGCCTCGCGCAGCACGATCTGGTCCAGGCCGAAGCGCCAGACCGTGTAGAGGATGACCGTCAGTCGCAAAAACCGCTTCATCCGGGTTGCCCGGGACGGCCGGCGTGTGCGCCCATGCGGGCCGCCAGCGGCGCCATGGCCGTCAAAGCCGCCTGCACACCGCCCCCCAGCGCACGCAGCACCGCCGCGGCCTGGCGGGCGGCGGCATCGCCCATCAAGCGCGACAAATCCTCTTCCGGATCCCAACGCAGGTGGTCCATCAACCAGGCCAGGGTCGTGGCCAGCTCGGCATCGCCTTGCAGGCTCACCGACGAGCGGTCACCCGACAGCAGTTCGGCGGCCAGCCGCACCGGATTGGAGGCATCCACCACCAACTCCAGGACACCGTCGTCGTCCATCGGCGCCTCGACGCGCTCCAGCAGGCCGGCGGGCGTGATCTCCCAGCACGCCGGCGGCGGGGGCGGCAGCAGGGCCGGCCAGCCGCGCAGGCTCAGGCGCACGCGCCGGCCCGCCTGGGGCACCAGCCGACGCATGGCCGTGGGCTCCGAAGCCAGCAGATGGTTCAGCGCCAGGGTGACGCGGTCCAGCACCGCCGGGCCGAGCAGATGGAGAAGGGGTTCGAGCATGGCCGCGATTGTAGGTGGGCGGCCCTCCCCCGGCCGGGGTGGTCGCCGCTGCGGTCGCTTCTGGAACAATGCGCGCTTCAAACGTCCCAAGATCCCCCACATGCCCCGCATTCTGCTGACCGGAGCCACCGGCTACATCGGCTCACACACCTGGCTGGCCCTGCACGCCGCCGGCCACGAGGTCGTCGGCCTGGACAACTTCGCCAACAGCTCGCCCGCCGTCGTGGAACGGGTGGCCGAGCTCACCGGCACCGCACCTGTCTTCGTGCAGGCCGATGTCGGTGATGCCACCGCCCTGGACGAGGTGTTCCGGCGCCATGCGATCGATGCGGTCGTGCATTTTGCAGCCCACAAGGCGGTGGGCGAATCGGTGCAGCGTCCTCTGGCCTACTACCGCAACAACCTCTGCGGTCTCTTGACCGTGGCCCAGGCCATGCAGGACCACGGGGTCTTCCGCCTGGTGTTCAGCTCCTCGGCCACGGTCTACGGCCAGCCCGAACGCCTTCCCATCACCGAGGATGCCCCGCTGGCCACGACCAACCCCTACGGCACCACCAAGCTGATGGGCGAGCGCCTGCTCGACGAACTGCGGCACTGCGACCCGCGCTGGCAGATCGCCAGCCTGCGCTACTTCAACCCGGTGGGCGCCCATGAGAGCGGCCGCATCGGCGAGGATCCCCGTGGCACGCCGAACAACTTGATGCCCTATGTGTGCCAGGTGGCGGTGGGCGTGCGCCCGGAACTGCAGGTCTTCGGCGGCGACTATGACACGCCCGACGGCACCGGCGTACGCGACTACATCCATGTGATGGACCTGGCCGAGGGCCATGTCGCTTCGCTGCGCCATCTGCTGGAGACGGGCCAGTCCCACACCGTGAACCTCGGCACCGGCCAGGGCTACAGCGTGCTGCAGGTGATCCGCGCTTTCGAACAGGCCAGCGGGCGGACGATCCCTTACCGCATCGTCGCCCGCCGCCCGGGCGACGTGGCGGCCTGCTATGCCGACCCTACGCAAGCCCGTCGGCTGCTCGGATGGGTCGCGCGGCGCGATCTGGCCACCATGTGCGCCGACGCCTGGCGCTGGCAGAGCACGCATCCCCGCGGCTACGCCGGCTGACCCTGTCGCTTCGGCCTATTCGTGGCCGTCTCGTGACAGCCTGGCATGCAGCCACCCCCCAGGCGCGGGATGTGACAAATGCACGCCCTGCCGGACACTCCCCGACACACTTGAAGGGGAAGGTTTCATGAAAACGCTGATGGCCGTGGTCGTGCTTGGGCTGCCGATGTGGACAGCCGCCTCCGACCGCAGCCTTGAGGATCGGCCCGGCCTTGCACCGGCCGCCGCCGCCCTGACGGCGCCCCCCTCGCGGCCGGCGGCAGCGCCGGTGGCTGTCACCCCCACCCGCGACACCGCGGTGACCCTCCCTTTGTCGGCGCCCAGGGTGCAATCACCGAACGACGCCGCAGGCGTCTGGTCGAGCCTCCAGGCGGTGCCCACACGCGCAGCCTTGCCCCCGGCTGTGCAGACGTCGGCAGAGCCGTCTGCCTCGGCCGAACGCCTGCCGCGATCGGGCCCCCAATGGTATGCGCTCATCGCCGCAGGGATCGCCGCCGTGGGCTTCATGGCCAGCCGCCGCACGCGCAGCTAAGGCCCGCAAGGACCTGCCCCATCGCGCTCGCATTCGGCGACTGGGGTTCCTCCCCTCATTCGCGGGCCCTCCCCGAAGCCCTCCCCCCAATTACGTGGGTCGCCCGTGACGGCTTCCGGCTCACAATCGGTCGAGATCTGCACACCCGTGTGTCCGCGAGCCGCCGTGCCGTTGCGTCGGATACCACCCCGGGTTCCTGCGCTGCCGCCTCATGCCCCGAAATCGCATGTTCGACGACCGCAACAGCCACAAACGGACCTTCTTCGGCGCCCCGCAGTCCGTCACCTCCATGGTGGCTGCGGTGCTGGAGCCCGGCCTCATGGTGTTGTCGCTCCTGCTGGCCTATGCCTGGTTCGACCAGCCCGTGGGACGCCCTGAACTCGTCCTGAGCCTGCTGGTGTTCGCGCTGGCCTTTCCCGGGCGCGACCGCTTCCGCGACAACCTGCTGGCCGCAGCCACCGACATCGCGCTGAGCTGGTTCACGCTGATGGCCATCTTCGGTCTGCTCGGCTACGCCACCAGCAGCTTTGGCCTGTTCGACACTCGCGCCCTGCTGCTGTGGGCTCTGGCCACGCCAGTGCTGCAATGGCTGTCGGTGTGGGCCGGAGCCCACATCGTGAACCACCATGCGAACCTGCCCCGTTCGCGGCGCAGCGCCGTCGTGGTGGGTGCGGGCCCGCTGGGCGAGAAGGTGTCTCGCGCGCTGGCCGAGCGGCGTGACCGGGGCATCGACTTCCTCGGCTACTTCGACGACCGCACCGACGACCGGCTGCACGAAGGCGCCGCACCGCACCGGCTGGGAACGCTGAGCGACGTCGGCGCCTATGTGTCGGCCCACGGCGTGCGCGACGTCTACATCACGCTGCCCCTGGGGTCGCAGCCGCGCATCGTCCGGCTCCTCGAGCAGCTCCAGGGCACGACGGCCAGCCTGTACTACGTGCCCGACGTCTTCGGCATCAGCATCATCCAGGGCCGGCTGCAGGACATGGGAGGTGTGCCGGTGGTGGGCATCTGTGAGACCCCGTTCACAGGCACGAACGAGCTCGTCAAACGACTCAGTGACATCGTGATGGCCAGCGTGATTCTGGTGCTCATCTCCCCATTGATGCTGGTGATCGCCCTGGGTGTCAAGCTCAGCTCCCCTGGGCCGGTGATCTTCAAGCAGCGTCGCAACGGCCTGGACGGAGAAGAAATCGTGGTGTACAAGTTTCGCACCATGCGCGTCCTCGAAGACGGGCCGGTGGTCAAGCAAGCCACCAAGGACGACCCACGCATCACTCCTTTCGGGGCCTTCCTGCGCAGGACATCGTTGGACGAACTCCCGCAGTTCATCAACGTTCTACAGGGTCGCATGAGCATCGTCGGCCCACGCCCCCATGCCGTGGCCCACAACGAAGCATATCGCCGCCTGATCAAAGCCTACATGGTGCGCCACAAGGTGCGCCCAGGCATCACCGGTTGGGCTCAGGTGCACGGCTACCGCGGTGAGACCGAGGTGATCGAGAAGATGCAGGCGCGCGTCGAATACGATCTGGAATACCTGCGCAACTGGTCGCTGGGGCTTGACTTGCAGATCATTGCGCGCACCATCCGGCTGATGCTGTTTGACCGGCATGCGTACTGATACGGGCCAGGCGGACCACCGCATGCTGCAAATCCCGCTGGCGCCCTCGCACAGATCAAGACTCGGAGACCCCCGTGAACAAGAAGACTGACTCCCGGATTGCGGGCCGGCTCGCCCGCACATGCGCACCGTTGCTCGCGCTGGGCCTGATGGCGCTGGGTCCTGCACAGGCCCAGGAGCGGCCCTGGACCCTGAGTGCAAGCCAGGCCGTGCGCTACGACTCCAACGTGTTCCGGGCCGAGCGTGGCTCACCCTCGGAAACCGACGTCTCATCCATCACCAGCCTCGATGGCCGTCTGCGGGCACGTCTGGGCCGACAGCAGGCCTATGCTGCCGCCGGTGTGAGCGCCCATCGCTACCGCGAGAACGACCAACTGGATTTCACGGGCACCACGCTGGAAACCGGCGTCAATTGGGCCACCGTGGAACGACTGTCAGGGACGGTGCGCTATGTGCAGCACCGCGGACTGGCCGTGTACGGCGCTGCCGGCGCGCCGCAGACCACCGACCGTGTCCTCGAGCGCACGCAGCTCGGGGAGGCCACCGTGCGCTTCGGGATGACCGCACGCTCGGCCCTGCTGGCCAGCTTGGCCCAAAGACGTGTCGACTATTCTGTCGTGGAATACGAAGATCGCGAGTACCAGCAGAACGTGGCCTCCCTGGGCTACCAGTACGGCGTCGAACGAGCCTTGACCCTCGGCGTTGGCGGGCGCTACACCCGGGAACGCACACCACGCTATGACGAACCTACCCCGGGCAACTTTGTCGAGAATCGCGGCACGCGCCGCGATCTCGATTTCACGGCAGTCTGGCAGGCCTCGGGTCTGAGCACCGTCTCGGCACGGATCAGCGCCACGCGACAGCGATACACCCAGGCTGACGAAGCCGACTTCTCCGGAGTCACCGGCTCGCTGCGCTGGGAATATCGTCCCACAGGCAGGCTCAGCCTGAACACGCAGCTGGATCGGGACACTGCGGCCGAGGCCCGCTTTGCAGACTTTGCGGGAGAAGCTCCTGAACAGTCGGTCGAAAGCCGTCGCCTCGTGAACAGCGCCCAGCTCGAAGCCCTCTACGAACTGACCGGCAAGACCCGGATGAACGCCCGCCTGCGGCATGCCCGCAGCAAGTTGAGTGATGGCACGGGTGTCACGGGCCACGACAACACCAACACTTACGGATTGGGCATCGAATACAACCCCACGCGCACCCTGCTGCTGGGCTGCGAAGCAGGACAGGAAAACCGGTCCACCCGCTCGCCGCTTTCCTACAGTTATCGAGCCACCGTCGCGCAATGCATGGTGCGCCTGACCCTGGATTGAGGCGATGCGGTTCCTTGCTTCCGACTGCACGACCCGGCCATTTTCTGAACACCATGCCCCCCTTCGAACGAGGCCGCCGTTGTCCTTGCGCTGGTCGATATGGCTGGGCAGTTGGGTGCTGGCAGCCACCTGTGCAGCGGCTCCTGCCGTTTCGCCCGGCATGAGCCCTGCGACCGCACGCTTCTTCTTCTCGGGCCACAGCCTCACCGACCGCCCCCTGCCCGACCACCTCGAGAAGGTCGCGCGCAGCCTTGGCACCCCAGTCCTGTGGAACCGGCAGTATGTGGTCGGATCGTCCATCCGCCGCCGGGTCCAGGGTGACAACCCCGAAGCCACGGACTTCCAGGGTTATCGGCAGGGCTACAACCGCGACACCGAGGGCCTGGACGTGGTGGCCGAATTCAAGTCTCCGCAAACCACCGACGGTCGCCCCTACGACACCCTGATCATCACCGAACAGCACGGCCTGCTTGGAACCCTGGTCTGGAATGACACCGTGCGCTACCTGCGCCACTACCACGACCGCTTCATCGACGGCAATCCGGAGGGGAAGACGTTCTTCTATGAGTCCTGGATCAGCCTGGATGACAAGAGCGACCCGCGCCGCTGGATCGAATACGAGCGTGCGGCCTCGCCCATCTGGCATTGCATGGCCGAGCGTGTGAACCTGTCGCTGGCCGCCCAGGGGCGGCGTGATCGCATCACGCCGCTGCCGATGGGGCTGGCGTTGGCCGAGCTCATCGAGCACAGCCTGAGTGCCTCCGGCCCAGCTGCCCTGAAGGCCGGCACCACCGTGGACACCGTCAGCCAGTTCATCGGCGACGAGGTGCATCTGGGACCCATGGGCATGTACTACGCCGCCCTGGTCCTCTACGCAGCCAACTTCGAGCGTTCACCCGCCGGCGCCTGGGCGCCGGAAGGCATCCGACCCGACCAGGCGCGCCTGCTCCAGGACCACGCCTGGGCCTTTGTCAGCAGGTACTATCGCGAGCTGCGCCCCCGGACGATGGAGGAATGCCGCGAGCTGATCCGCAGCGATTTCGCGTGGCGCTACTGGTCCTACATCCGTGACGCCTACTGGCGCCGCGAAATGAACGGCTTCATGGCCTATGCCAAATGGGCCCGGCACTACGTCGAGTGGCGGTACAGACTGTCGCGCCAGGACGAGAGAAACCCCTTCCACTACGACGCCGCGACAGACGCGGCCTACTGGTTCGATCAGTGACCTTCCAGCGCCAGAGGCGGATCAAGAGGCCGAACCACTTCGCGCATCCACGTGGCGCGGCGTTGCAGCCAGATGGCCTGGGTGTTCGATCGGGCAAACTCCACGCCTTTCTGAGCCATGCTGACCAGGCGTTCGGGGTCGGCGGCCAGTTGTTCGAGGCGTTCGGCCATGGCCGCCGGATCGGGCCAGCGCGAGAGGACCACGGCCTGACTGGCCTGCGCCAGATCCCGGAAGTAGCTGATGTCGAAAGCCAGCACCGGCAGCCCGCGGGCCATGGCATCAAACGCCGCGCGCGGCGTGTCTTCCACCAGGGGGGTGGCCACGCATACGTGCATGGGCCGCAAGAGCTCGAACAGTGCTGCACCATACGGCACCGGCGGCATGAAATGGACGGCATTCTCGACCCCGGCGTCCTCCACCTGGGCACGCAGCGCGGTCTCGCATTCCCCCGAACCGATCAGCGTGAGGTGCACATCGACACCGCGGCTCCTCGCGATGCGAACAGCTTCGATGGCCCGGTCCAATCCCTTGTACGCCACGAACCGGCCGAAGAACACCACCTGCAAGGGCTGTCCTGGCTGGCGAAGCGCCTTGGTACGCTCTGACAGCTCGGTTTCCGTCAGCACGTCCTCCAGGCCATGCGCGGTATCGTAGAAGTTCTTCACATGCGCACGGCCCTTGCCGAAGTCGCGCACCATGGAGGCACTCTTGAGTAGCACGAGCTGAAACATCCGCGGTGCAAACCACACCTGAAGGTAGACCAGCGGGTCGTACACCAGGCGGTTGACCAGATACTGCCTGAAGCTCCACAGACCCACCTGGCGGTAGCGGCGTGCATGCTCGCGAAAGTCGATGTCCACGAGGAACATGACCGGCCGACGCTCGATCCAGGCCGCGATGTTCACCATGGCCATCAGCGGACGCCACACGTCGTCGGAAACGCCTGAATGCACCACCCCTGCCTGGCGCACTGCAGCGCGGATGCGGCGCCACAAGGCCAGGGCATCATGGCGCCAGAACCGCCTGGCGGAGGTGTCCGTGCGATGGGCCGGCACGAAGGCCACGCCATCGGTTTCCAGGTCCACCACGCCCAGATGGTCGCGGCGGCGCGCGTACTCTGCATCGGTCAAGGCCGGGGCGACAAGCACCACTTTCTCGAAAGAACTGCCAATGCTTTCGCGCAGCTCTCTCAGGTGTTGCGCAAAGGCACTTTCCGTCGCGAAGCGCGTGGGCGAAATGGGGTAGGCAGGCGCCTGTACGGCGATGACGTAGTCCATGCTCACTTGTATTCGATGAGCCGGGCGCGGCGACCCAGCAACTGGTCACGCCAGAACTGCAGGTGACCGACCAGTTCCGGAAAGCGGCCCAACGTATGGAAGGTTGCCTGGAGGCGGCGGTCACGCGGTGGCCCAGACAGCCGCAGGAAAAGACGCAGCACTTGCAGAGGATAGGCGCACAGCACCAGCAGGGCCCAGGCTGACATCCAGGGCCACAACGCCACCACGGCCGCAGGTGGGCCCAGCGCCCAGAGCCAGGTGCGCCAGGTTTCACGGACGCAATGCCGTTCCGGAGGTGCACCATGCAGGTGGCGTCCTGCTGCATAGGCATAGCCGCTGCGAACGATGCGCAGCCACCACTGGCGAAAGCGCGTCATCGCCGCGTCATGCAAGGTCATCTCGGCCGGCAGTGCATGCAGCTCCCAGCCTCGGGCCCGAAGCCGGACACACAGCTCGGGCTCCTCGCCGGCGATGAGATCATCCCGGTAGCCACCCACCTGCTCCAGGGCCTCGCGACGAAGCATCACGTCGCCACCGAAAGACTTCAGCAGCCCGGGTGGTTTGGCCCACTCCAGATGGCACAGCAGGTTGTAGACGGAACGCTCGGGATGACGCTCGCGGCGCTGGCCGCACACCGCGGCCGCCCGCGGATGTGCGGCGAGAAACGCCTGCGCCTGGTCCAGCCAGCCGGCCACCACCTCGCAGTCGCCATCGACAAACTGGATCCATTGGATATCGGGTGACAGTTCCAGCAGCCGGCGCCATCCCGCGTTGCGCGCGCGCGCTGCGGTGAAAGGCACGCTCAAGTCCAGCTCGATGCATTCGACACCCAGACTGCGCGCCATCGCCAGCGACCCGTCGGTGGAGCCGGAATCGACATACACCACATGGTCCGCCTGGTGACGGACCGACTCCAGGCAACGCCGCAGCCGCTCCCCTTCGTTGCGGCCGATGGCCACCACACCCAGCCGTGCCAATCTCATGCCCAACCCTCTGGCGTTGCAGGTGTCCAGGCTGCCTTCAGTTCCCTGGGCAGCCGGCTCGCACCCACCATGTGCCGCACCCTCGCCGCGAACGTGTCTTCGAAGGCGTGGGCCAGCGCAAATTCGCGGGCGCACCGGGCGGCCATCGCCAACTCCTCGCGCGCGGCAGCCAGGCGGGCCACCTCCTGCGCCAGGTGCTCCACATCGCCTGTCGGGCTGAGCCAGCCACTGCCGGAATGCTGGACGATCCCCTTGAAGGCCTCGTTGTCATACCCGGCAATCGGCACCCCGCAGGACATGACCTCGGGATAGGTGCTCGAAGGGTCCCCCTGGGGATGGCAGCACACGAACAGATCGGTGGTCTGCTTGAGCAAAGGCACCCACGCCTGCCTGAAATCCACCACCCCTTTCAAACGCACCTCCTGCGACAAGCCCCTGCGCTCGATCTCACGCGCCAGCGCTCCTTCCAGGCCCCCCCGGCCGTAGATGTCCAGGGTGAAGGGAACACCGCGCCGCTTGAGCGCCTGCGCAAACCGCGGCAGATCCTGCACGCCCTTCATGGGAATCAGGCGTCCGCCGAACACCAGGCGCAAGGGCCGGCCTTCCCGGAGCGCTGACAGTTTGGCTTCGAGTTCCGCTTCACCGATCACGTCGCGGCGCGGCACCCGATTGTCGAAGAAGATCATCACATTCGGATGAAGGTGGCGATAGACCTCGTAGGTCGGCGCCCCGCTGCACTGTAGGCCGGCCGATAGCGCCAGGGCACGGCGGCGCTTCGCCTCGGCCTGCGTCACCCACAGCTTGCGGCGCCACCGGACCAGGGGATTGCTCACCTCCGCGTCGAGGATCTGCTTTTCGGTCCGCAAGGTGTACTCGCTGGTGAAGACCATGGGCACCCCCAGGCGATGGCACAGCTGCACCGTTTCCAGCTCGAAGGGCGACAGGAAGCCCGAAACCAGGGCGGCCCCGCGAATGCGCTGGGCAAGATCTTCCAGACGGGCCGGCCGCACCTCGAACGCCGGGGCCGGCGTCTCGGGCAGGATCTCCACATGGTCCATGTCCGACCCCAGGGTATCAGTGAGCTGGACCAGCGTGGTCACCGGCCCGGGCCAGGACCGTGCATAAGAGGCCACGCCATCGATGAACTTCTGGGTGAGGACCAGTCCTCCACGCGGTCCCCGGGCGGCCTTGAGGCTGGGCAGCACGATGAGTTCGCGGGACACCTGCGCCGGCTGGCGGGTCATGGCCGGCTCACGCCGCTCCATCTGGGCGGGGTCGACGAAGTAGTTCATGACAACAGCTCCAGCAGGCGATGCACTTCATCGATCACCACGCGGAACCCCCCGGGCGCCGGCTCGGCCACCACCAGGGCGAAGCGCATGTCCATGCGGTCCGTGTATTCCTTGTAGGCCAGCGCAAACCGCTCGGGCGGCTGGATGACCAGGAAGGTGGCTTGTTCCGCAGCCGAGAAGATCGCGTGCGACAGGTGGCTGCCTTCCACGGCGATCACCACCCGCGCGTCCAGCGAGCGTCGTGCAACGTCCTGGGCGGACAGGTTCTCCGGGTCGAGGATGTCGAATTCCAGCGCCAGCAACGCCTGCTCGAGTTCTGCTTCGTTCACCAGCCTGCGCGGTTCGCCACCGATGCCCCGGCGCAGGTAGACACCGGGTGGCGGCACTCGCCCCGCCTGGGGCCCGAGGGCAGCTCTGAGGCGGGCGCGGAGCAGCTCATAGCGGGCCCGCTTGAAGGAGTTCTGCGCGAAGTCGGTGTAGCACATCAGGCGGCGGATGCGCGCGCGCGCCACCTCGCGGGGACGCGGCAGTCCCAGCAGTTCCCGATAACCCGCTTCATGGACATAGGGCTTGGACATCATCGCAATGCACGGGCTTCCGGGCTCCGGGATGAGGTTCAAGGGCATGTCGTCGAGCATCAGGGTCCCGAAGAAGTGGCTGCCCGCCTGGCTGGTCATCAGGTGCACCTCGTCGAGCCGTTCGGCAGGCCCGGGATCCACACCGAAAACGCGTTCCTCGCCAAAGCCCGGCTTGAACTTGGCGGCCCCCCGATACAGGTAGGCGCCGGCGAGTTCGACGTCAGGCACCATGCGCGCCACCGACGCAGCATGTTCGATGGAGCCGCCGGCCAGCAAGGAGCGCTCGGTGTCCCAGTTCCGCCAGGGCGACAGCGCACGGACCCGCTCGATGGCTCCCGGCAGGAACAGCGCAGGGGGCACCGTCGCACGCTCCGGTGGACACAAGATCCATTCCCGGTTCGCAAAACTGTGAAAATCCGGGGCTCGGCGCACGGCCAGCCGCCGGGCCACGCGCTTGACCATGGGCAGGTTCAGTTGCATGGGCGCTCCACAATCGAGGTGTCCATCATGCGGGCCCAAGGCGCCTCGCAACAGCCCCCACCCAGGGTGTTTGCGTCCCGCGAGCCCCGGTGCCGGCGAGGCTGCACACGCGGAGCCTCTCGACACGTCCCTGCGTCTCGACCCGGACCTCGGCCGGCACATCCCCCAGGCCCGCCTCGAAGACCTGAGGGCTCAGGCTGAACCCCGTGCCCAGGGCCTTGAGACAGGCCTCCTTGCGGGTCCACCCCTGCAGGAAGGCCCGGTCGCGCGCGGGCCCGGCGACCCTCCGCAAGGCCTGCTGCTCGCCCGGCCCGAACACGGTCGACGCCAGAGCCGGTGCATCATCGATAGCGCGCAGCACTTCCAGGTCGACACCGACCTCAGCACCTTCACACACCGCAACCAGGGCCAGATCGGCGCTGTGGCTGAGATTGAAGTGCCAGACGGACGACAGGCCCGCCAGGACCGGTTTTCCGAACGGGCCGGTCTCGAACGTGAGGTCTGCGGGTTCGCAGCCCAGGTGGTGCGCCAGTCGCTGGCGCAGGGCCACATGGGCGGCCACGTAGCGGCGCCGGTCTGCCTCGAACCGGAAACGGCCGGTGCGCTCGCGTTCCTGCATCGACAGGCAGGCCTGCTCGTGTTCCGAGGGCCAGTCCGCCAGATCGATCAGCCACAGCGCCACGTCGTTGCACCAGGCCGGGTCCGGATCTCCAGCGCGCAGCGGTGCCATGCCCGGCGGATCACCCTCTGCCATGGCGAAGCAGATCGATGATGCGCGCCTGGTCGGCCGCCCCCAGGTCGGGATAGATCGGCAGGCACAGCACCTGATCGGCGGCTTCATGGGCGACCGGCAGAGGCTGCGGCGCCACCTGGGGTCGGTCACGGAAATCCGCCAGATCGCTGACCAGCGGGCAGAAGTAGCGCCGCGCGTGGATGCCATGCGCTTTCAGGCGAGCCTGCAGGGCATCCCGGCTTTCGCCATAGTCCGGGCCGACGCGCACGGGGAAATAGGCATGGTTGGGTTCCTCGCCCGGCCACAGATGCTGGAGGCGCAGCCCCGGCACGCCGTCGAGCCCTTCCCGGTAGCGGGCATCAATGCGGGCACGCTGGCCGATGGCCGCCTCTACACGCTCCAGTTGCGCCAGGCCCAGCGCGGCGCAGAACTCGTTCATCTTGCCATTCAGGCCGACGCCTTCCACATGGTTTTCGTCGACGATGCCGAAGTTCTTGAGACGATCGATCACTGACTTGATGGGCGCATCGCGAGCCACGATCGCCCCACCTTCGAACGTGTTGAAGACTTTGGTGGCATGAAAGCTCAACACCGACAGATCGCCCCATGACGCCAGGGCACGTCCCCGCAGACGCACGCCAAAGGCATGTGCGGCGTCATACACCAGTTTCAGGCCGTGCGCCTGCGCCACGGCTTCGAGCGCATCCACGTCACAGGCATGCCCGTAGCAATGGACCGGCAGGATGGCGCAGGTGTCGGGGGTGATGACCCGTTCGACCGCACGGGGGTCCAGGTTCAGGGTGACGGGGTCGATGTCGGCAAACACCGGGGTCAGCCCCGCCCATTCGATGGCCTGGACCGTGGCGACGAAGGTGAAGGGGCTGGTGATGACTTCCCCGCGCAGGCCCAGGGACCGCAGGGCCAGCATCAGGCCGATCGTGGCATTGGTGCACAGGCTGAGATGCGCCACCCCGAGGTGCCGCGTCAGTGCGGCTTCGAACCTATCGTGGAAGACACCGCCATTGGACAACACGCGGCTGGACCAGATCTCCTCCAGGCTGGGCAGCAAGGCCTCGAGGGGGGGCAGCTCCGGTCGCGTCACGTAGATGTTGTGCATGGTGTTCGTGACGAGTCCTGAGAATGATGGCGATGGGCCGGGCGCTAGCGATTCACCCGGGCCAGCCCGGATTCGGCATCCACCTCGGGTTTCCAGCGCGGGCGCCACAGCACGGAATGCGCGATGAAGTCGCCCAGCATGCGTGGCGGGTCCGTGTCTTCCTTGCGTTGCAGCCGCCGGCGCAGCCGCCAGATCGAGAATCCCAGGATCCAGGCAAGATCCGCCAGGGCGCCGTAGGCGCGGCCATGGTGCTTCACGAAATAGCGCCGGCGCGATTCGAACCAGTAGGCGGGCCGGCGCGGGATCACTGTCTGACGTCCTGTCACCCCAGTGCTTTGCCCGGCGATGTGCATCACGCGCGCTGCCGGCTCGTACCACACCTCCCAGCCTGCCCGGCGCGCACGGCGGCAGAAGTCGGTTTCCTCGTAGTAGAGGAAATAGCCCTCGTCCATCAGGCCCACCTGCTCGAAGACCTCACGGCGCACCACCATGCTGGCCCCCGACACCCAGTCCGCGGTTTCCGCCTGCGGCCCCATGCGCCGCGCCACCAGCCGGGAGCGCAGGAGGCGCGTCACCAGGCCCAGGCGCACACCGTTCTCGAACTCGCTGGCAATCGACGGGAAGCGGAAGGCATAGGGCCAGGACTGACCATCATCGTTGTCGATCCCGCTGCCGACGATGCCCGCGCGCGGATGGCGTTCCAGGAAGCCCACCAGCGCCGCCACGGCCCCGGGCTGCACCACCGTATCGGGGTTGAGCAGCCAGATCTGGTCAGGCACTTGCGGCCAGCGCAGGGCCTCGCGCACCGCCACGTTGTTGCCGTAGGAAAATCCACCGTTGCGCGGCGTCTCACGCACCTCGGCCCAGGCCTCCCAGCCTTCGTCGGCGATCGCCTGGCGCAGGTGGGCGGCTGAACCATCGCCGGAGGCGTTGTCCACCACCAGCACCCGGAAGCAACCGGCACCCAAGGGGTCTTCCGTCGCGAGAGACCGCAGGCAGGCCACCACCAGCGGCGCCGTCCGGTAGTTGACGATGGCCACCAGGGTGCGTGCAGCGCAGCCTGGTCGGCTGGGATCGGCCGGCAGGCTCACACCACCTCCACCTCGGCCGCGGCGGCACTCGCTGGCGCTCCCACCGAGGGGGAGTCGGCCGATGGCGTGGCAGCGATACCGGTGCTGGGCCCGCCCGGCGCATGCCGCTGCAAGGCCGCATCGATGCTGGCCTGCATGGCCTGCGCCAGGACGCCCACATGCGGCTCCTGCAGCATGCTCGTATGGCCTCCTGGCACGTCGATCACGCTCACCGCACCCTCGACGCGAGGTCCCCATCCCAACTGAGGATCGCTGTAGATGTCTTTGTAAGGTTCATCAGCTTGACTGCCATCACCCTGAAGTCCGCGGAACACGACCACATCCCCACTGCGGAACACCCCCTGTGGCTGATGCTCCCTGTGGGCCACCTCGTACATCTTCAAAAAATCCAGGCCATGATCTTCTTCCGAGGGCGGTGCCACCGCATCACCGCGTTCGGCACGATCGCGCATCGCCTGAACCTTCCGAGCATTCTGGAAGCGCTCCAGCCGGGACTGCAGCTCGTACAGCGCGAGATTCCGGGTCTTGGCCAGCATTTTGGGCACGGCCTTACCGATACGCTGGAAGGTAGAACCCGCACTCGGGTCATTGAGCGTTCCCAGGAAGCGATGCAGCCGGTTTTGAGTGTGTCGGAAAGGGCGCTCCTGAGCGTGAACGTCCGCCGCGTCCATGATGCCGACGAAAATGACGCGCTGGCCTGCATCCTCGAGCTGGCGCGCCATCTCGAAAGCGATCACCCCGCCGGCGCACAGCCCGGTCAGCAGGTACGGTCCCTCGGGCTGAACGCTTCGCATCGCACGGACATGGGCTGCGGCCATGTCGACGATGCGGGTGTAGGTGTAGCTGCCGTCGGGGCGCATTTCGGGCTGCAAACCGTAGATCGCATGACCCGCATCGAGCTTGAGAGCCAGGGTGCGATACAGCAGCGTCTCGCCTTTGCCATCGTGCACGAAAAAGATGGGCAGTCGGTCGCCGCCAGCGCGGATACGCACCACGGTCCTGGGCAGGGCAGCCCCCGCTTCGCCCGACATGCGCTCGGCCGGCGCGGGGCTGCCGCCTGTGGGGGGGGCGTCCTCTGAGGTGTCGGCAGGAGGGGGTTCGATCAGTGCGGCCAGAGCCTCCACCGTGGGAGCCTCCAGCAGTGCGGTCAGTGGCAACACCTTGCCGGTCTTGCGCTTGAGCTTGTTGATGACCTGCACGGCCAGCAAGGAATGTCCACCCAGGTCAAAGAAGTTGTCGGTGGCACTCACTCGGGACACACCCAGCATTTCGCCCCACATCTGCGCAATCAGCTGCTCGGTCTCCGTGCGAGGCGCCTTCCAGTCCGCGCCGGATGCATCGGCTTGCGATGTCGCCACAGCCGCCGGCTGGGCCGGCATGCGCAGTTTCTCGAGCGTGGCGTGTAAGTCTTGGGGCGACACAGCCACCTGCGGTAGCCGGCCATGGGCCAGCACCCGCTCCAGCACCTGAGCCCCCTCGGCGTTGCGCAAACCTTCGGACCGACCCATCTCCAGCACTTTGTTGGCCGTGGCCCGCGGACGCGGATCGCTCGAGGCCTCGACGGTCGGCGCAGCGTCGAGCAACGCCTTGTCTCGCACCCGCACCATCGTGAACTCCCGGATGTCCACGAGCACACGACCGCTGTCATCCATGACGGTGACGTCGTAGACGGCGAACTGCGGCACCGGCTGGGACGGCGCACGCAGTCGGACATGGCTGTACACCCGGGCCGTCAGTGGCGCGAACGCACGCAAGCAGCCATACGACGCGGGCACAAAGAAGTCGCGTGTCTCGTCGAAACCAGGAATCAACGCCTGCGCTCCCGCCGTGGCCAGATCCATCATGGCGGGATGCAGCTCCATTTGCGCCAGGTCGTCACGGTAATGCGAAGGCAACTCCAGCGTGACCAGCGCCTCATCCCGACCGAAGTCGATGCGCTGCAGGTTGCTCCACCGGGGGCCGAACTGGAGGTGAACCGGCTGTTCATCTCCTCGGAAAATCTGATGACGCACCGTACAACGCGCTGCAATGACTGAGGGGGCCTGCACCGCCGGCGGCTCGGCATCCACATAGCCCACCTCACCACGGACATGGTCGGTCGCTCCATGCTCGCTGCCGTCCGCCGCGGGACTGCTCAGCACAAAGTCGTACTGCCCGCCCGGCAGAGGGCGCAGGTGCAAGCGCAACTCTCTGTCCTGACCGTCACGGACCACGAATGGGCTGAGGAAGGTGACGTCCCGCAATTCGAGCGTGCGAGGCTCGCTGCGTTGTGCGGCGGCCGCGCGCACGATTTCCAGGTAGCCCGTGCCGGGGATGAGCGCCTGCCCACCGCGGATGCGGTGTTCGTCGAGCAGCCAGTGACGATCCACTGCGAAGCGGGTGCTGTACACGCGCTCGTCGCCGGTATCGAGAAGGCAGCGATCCAGCAGCGGGTGATCCACCGGCACGCCCCCCTCCTGCGCAGCCTCGGACGCCCCTTCCGATGTTCCGATGCCGAGCCGGCGGGCGAGTTCGGCCGCCATGCCGACCTCTTGCCACTGGCTCCAGTTGATGGCCACGGTGTAGCGGCCATCGGTGACGGTACGCTCTTGCGCAAAGGCGTCGAGAAAGGCATTGGCGGCGGCGTAGTCGAACTGGCCTGCCAGACCGGCGAAGGAACTGATCGAGGAGAACAGCACCAGGAAGTCCAGCGGCATATCGCCCAGCGCCGCATGCAGCGTGAGCGTGCCCTGGACTTTCGGAGCCAGCACCGCGGCGGCGGCCTGCGGCGTCTTGAGTTGGATGACGCCATCGTCGAGCACGCCTGCTGTGTGCAGCACGCCGTGCAAGGCACCAAAACGCGCCACCGCTTGCTTGACGACCTGGCGCATCTGAGGAAGGTCCGTGACATCGGCCTGGGCCACCATCACTTCGGCCCCCTGGGATTCCAGCGCCATCACCTGACGAATCCGTCGGCTGGTGGCTTCGCGGGGCCCCTTCTCGCGAACCCAGTCGGCCCAGCCCTCGCGCGGCGGCAGGCCGGAGCGACCCACCAGCACCAGGCGGGCCTTCACCGAAACCGCCAGATGTTCGGCCAGGGCCAAGCCCACGCCGCCCAGGCCCCCCGTGATCAGGTAGACCCCTCGCTCGCGCAGGCCGGCGCGGCCTGGTCCCGGCCGCTCCAGCCGTACCGGCGCAAAGTCCTGGACCCAGCGTTCACCCAGGCGCAGCGCCACCACCTCATCGATCGGCGCGGCGGCCAGTTCGGCCGCCACATCGGCCGCCAGCTGTACGGCCTGCCGTGAACCGCGGGCTGGCACCTGCACATCTACCGCACAGCAGCGGATGTTGCGGAACTCTTGCGAGATCACGCGGCACACCGCAGCGGCGGTGGCCTTGGCCGGAACGAGGCCGGATTCGGCGCCCACGCGCTGCAGCCGGTCGGTGACCACCGCCAGCCGCATCGGCTCGCTCCAATCCTCCCGACCGATGGCCTGTGCGAGCTGCAGCAGGCTGTAGAAGCCCAGGCGCTGCAGCTCCTGCGCCGTCTTGGGGCTGTGGTCGAGGCGACGATCGCCGGTGACAGACCACAGATGGAAGATGCGGCTGGGCAGCGCGCCGCTTGTGCGCAGGGCGGCAAAGAGGCGGTCGTAGTCGCCAGCCGCATCCGGCGTGATCGTGAAACTGCCGTCGCCCCGTTGCGCATAGGCTCTGCCCGGTCGCACGCGCGTGACCACATGGCCTGCTTCGCGCAGCTGTCGAGCGAGCTCTTCGCCCAGGCCGGCATCGTCCTCGAACATCAGCACCGGCCCGTCCAGCGGCTCGGGCTGGCGCCTCGCGACACGCTGCCAGACAGGTTCGTAAAACCAGTCGGCCATGTCGGCGCGACGGACCAGACGCTCCTCCAGCGTAGGCGCAGCCTGAAGTGACAGGCCCGGCTCGATCCAGTGGCGTTGGCGGTCGAATCGATAGGTCGGCAGCGGCACGCGATGGCGCCGCTCGCCCTGACGGAAGCGCGCCCAGTCGATGGGCGCGCCCGCGGCCCACAAGCGCCCCAGGATGCCCAACACGTAGGCTTGATCGTCAACTTTCTCTTCGGGATGGCGCAGCGAGTTCAGCACCACCTGCTGCGGCTTGCGCGCGCTGTGCTGACGAGCCAGCGACGACAGCGTACGACCGGGCCCCACCTCCAGCAGGATGCGGTTCTCGTCCTTGAGCAGCTCCTGCAGGCCATCGGCAAAGCGTACCGTCTGACGCAGGTGGCGCACCCAGTACTGCGGGTCGGTCGCCTCGGCCGGGGTGATCCACGTGCCCGAAAGGTTGGAGACGAAGGGGATGGTGGGCGGCTTCATTGCCACCCGGCGGAAGAACGCGCCGAACTCCTCGAGGATGGGATCGAGCATGGACGAGTGAGCCGCCACGTTGATGCGGACCCGGGCGGCTTCGATCTCTTCGGCCTGCAAAGCCTGTTGCAACGCCTCGATGGCCTGCACCGGACCGGCCACCACCGTGAGCGAGGGCCCGTTGACCGCGGCGATCGACAACTCCGGGCCGATGCGCGCCAGCACCTCGGCTTCGGGCAGCGGCACGCTGAGCATGCCGCCTTCGGGCAGGGTTTCGAACAGGCGGCCGCGCAGCTCGACCAGCGTGAGCGCATCGTCGAGGCTGAACACCCCGGCCAGATGGGCGGCTGTGTACTCGCCCATGCTATGCCCGATCATGGCCGAAGGCGTGAGGCCCCAGGACATCCAGAGCCTGGCCAACGCGTACTGCGTGGTCAGCAACAACGGCAGGGCCCGCGAGGGCTGCTCCAGGCGCCGCGCCGCTTCAGCCTCCTGGCCCGCCGGCGGGAAGAGCAAACTCCTGTAGTCGGCGCCTCCGCGTTTGGCCAGCAGGGCCAGGCATTCGTCAACGGCCTGGCGATAGACTGGCTCGCTACGATAGAGGTCGGCCCCCATGCCCGGGTATTGCGCGCCGCCACCTGCGAACAT
Source organism: Caldimonas sp. (assembly GCF_046291045.1). Classification (GTDB taxonomy): domain Bacteria; phylum Pseudomonadota; class Gammaproteobacteria; order Burkholderiales; family Burkholderiaceae_C; genus Caldimonas. The sequence goes on from NZ_JBKBSL010000001.1 coordinate 33,848, forward strand.
GAACGCCAGACTGTGGCTCCCCAAGGCCCCTGGCAAGCTGATCACGCGCTGCGGATCCATCGCCTCCAGCGCCTGGGCGGCATCGGCCGCATTGCGCGCAACGACGAAGCGACGCAGCTTCATCGGCTCGCGACCCACCTGCAACGTATAGGCCACGTCGGCAAGGTCGATCTGCGGGTGTTCGCGCAAGTGCGCAGCCAGGGCCGCGGTGTTCGCATCGAGCGAGGCCTGTGACTTGGCCGAAAGCATCAGCAACTGGTGCTCGCGCGAAGGGCCCGAAGGCTGGCGCGGCGGAGCCTCTTCCAGGATGACGTGCGCATTGGTGCCCCCCACGCCCAGCGAACTCACGCCGGCACGACGCGGCACACCTGGCGGCGGCGTCCAGTCTTTGAGGGTGGCATTCACATAGAAGGGGCTGCGCTCGAACTCGCACGCCGGATTGGGCTTGGAAAAATGCAGCGAGGGCGGCAGCTGCCGATGCTGCATCGCCAAGGCCACCTTGATGAAGCTGGCTACACCAGCGGCGGTGTCGGTGTGGCCGATGTTGGTCTTGACCGACCCGATACCGCAATAGCCGGTCTTGTCGGTGCCTTCACGAAAAGCCTGGGTCAGCGCTGCGATCTCGATGGGGTCACCCACCGGCGTGCCGGTGCCATGGGCTTCGACATAGGTGATGGTGTCAGGCGTCACGTTGGCGATGGCCAGCGCCTCGGCGATGGCCCGGGCCTGGCCGTCCACGCTGGGGGCCATGTAGCCCACCTTCATCGAGCCGTCGTTGTTGACCGCCGATCCTTTGATCACCGCATGAATGTGGTCGCCATCCGCGATGGCATCGGCCAAACGGCGCAGCACCACCACCCCCACGCCGCTGCCAAACACCGTCCCCTTCGAGTCGGCATCGAAAGCATGGCAATGTCCATCGGGAGAGAGGATCTCGCCTTCCTGATAGACATAGCCTTGGCGGTGCGGCAGCTCGATGGTCACGCCACCAGCCAAGGCCATGTCGCATTCGCCGTTGAGCAGGCTCTGCACGCCCAGGTGGATGGCCACCAGCGAAGTCGAACAAGCCGTCTGCACATTGACGCTCGGGCCCTTGAGGTTGAGCAGGTAGGAGACCCGGGTCGTCAGAAAGTCTTTGTCATTGCCGGTATGGCGGATCAAGAAGAAACCCACCGACGAGACGAGCGCGGGGTTCGTCAGCAGGTTGTACGGCATGTAAGCGTTGTGGCCCGAGCCACCGAACACACCGATCGAGCCGGGGAAGGCCGCCGGGGTGTGCCCGGCGTTTTCTAGCGCCTCCCACGCGCACTCCAGAAAGTGACGGTGCTGCGGGTCCATGATGGCCGCTTCGCGGGGGCTGAAGCCGAAGAAAGCGGCATCGAACATCTCCATGTCGGGCAGCACGGCGCCCACCGGCACGTAGTTCGGATCGCGCAGCTGGGCCGGCTTGACGCCAGCGGCCAGCAGCTCTTCCTCGGTGAAACGAGTCAGCGATTCGACGCCATCACGCAGGTTGCGCCAGTACTCATCGAGGTTGCGCGCGCCGGCAAAGCGGCCCGCCATACCGACCACTGCGATGTCGGTATCCAAGCCGGTGGAAGACGTATCGTTCATGCGTTCAGTCCAAGGAGAAGCGGTCATTTGGGCTCAGGCGTCCTGGTCCGTGGTGGCAGCCGCTCGCAAGCCCTGGCGGCGCTGCAGCGCCGCACGACGACCTTGTGCCCGATCACGACCTTGCTGAACCGCCACCCCGTCAGCGCCGTTCTGTCCCAGATAGGCACTCAAACTCTCGATGGTCGGGAAACGGAAAATGTCGGTGATCGACAGATCGCGCCCCAAGGCCTCGCGCAGACGGCGATGGGCCTGCACGGCCAGCAGGGAGTGACCGCCCAGGTCGAAGAAGTTGTCGCGCGTGCCCACCTGCGGGAGCTTGAGCACATCCCTCCAGATCGCGGCGATGGACTGCTCCAGGTCGCTGGTGGGCGCCACGAAGCTGGCAGCCGGCGCTGGAGCCGGGCCGCTGTCGGGCGCCGGCAGGGCTTTGCGGTCGATCTTGCCGTTGGGAGTTTGCGGCAGTGCGGCCAGCGAGACGAAGTGCGAAGGCACCATGTACTCGGGCAAACCAGCGCGCAGATGGTCGCGCAACTGCGCAGCGGTCGGCATCTGCCCAGTATGCGGCACATGGTAGGCCACCAAGCGCACATCGCCCGGGCTGTCTTCGCGCGCCACCACCACCGCTTCGCGCACCGCAGGGTGGCTCAGCAGACGAGCCTCGATCTCACCCAGTTCGATGCGGTAGCCCCGCACCTTCACCTGATGATCCAGACGCCCGAGGAACTCCACCGTGCCGTCGGGGCGCTGGCGCGCCAAATCGCCGGTGCGATAGACCCGGCCACCGGCAGCGCCACGGAAGGGATGCGGCAGGAAGCGCTCGGCCGTGAGTTCCGGGCGATGCAAGTAGCCGCGCACCACGCCCTTGCCGCCGATCACCAGCTCGCCCGGCACACCCACCGGCACAGGCTGCTGGCGTCGGTCGAGGATGTAGATCTCCTGGTTCGCCAAAGGCCGGCCCAGCGGCACGATGCCGTCGACGTCCTGCACCGGGTGCACCGCCGACCAGATGGTGGTTTCGGTCGGTCCGTACATGTTCATCAGCACGCCGGGGATCAACGCCTTGAGGTCACGCGCCAGAGAAGGCGGCAGAGCCTCGCCCCCCACCATCATGCGGCGCAACCTCTTCAAGCTGGCCACGGCCTTGTCATCGTGCGTGAGCATGCGCGCCATCGAAGGCGTGCACTGCAGGTGCGTGACGGCATGGCGCTCCATCTGAGCAGCCAGCGAGAAATCACCCGCCACCACACGGCGCGGTGCGGACAGCTTGCGCAGCTGATTGAGGTATTCCAGATGCGACAACACCGTTTCGGAATCGACGCCGAAATCGATCAGGCAGGCGATCTCGTCGACACCGATGCCCTTGATGCGATCGACCATCGCCAGGCAAGCTTGCGGTGTGCCGAACAGGCCGCTGGTTTCGTAGTAGCGCTGGAACGAGTGCTCCAGCAACGCCGTCATCTCGTCATGACTGAGGCTTTGCAGATCGATGTTGGCGCTGGCCTCATCCATGCCCTCGCGACGCTTGAAGGCCGGAAAGGACCAAGCGTACTGCTTGACGAGGTTCAGTGAGCTGCGCAGGTATTCGATCAGCGGCTGGCGCACCTTTTCGCGCACGGTGGCTTCATCGGGGCCCACAAAGGTGTGCAGCATCAGCGTGACATGGCCCTCGCCTTGGTGGCCGGCCTCCCTCCAAGCCTGGCGGTAGGCGGCCAGTTTGTCGGCCAGTTCCTCCACCGACTGCCCGAGCAGGTGGGTCAGGACATTGGCGCCCAGCCGGCCGGCTGCGATGAAGGTCTCTGGGTTGCCCGCCGAGGTCACCCAGAACGGCAACTCGGCCTGCACGGGGCGCGGCAGCGTTCGCACCTCCACCGGCTGGCCGGTGGCGCCAGGAAAGCTCACGGTTTCACCACGCCAGAGTCTGCGAACGGTCTCGATGCCTTCGAGCATCACCTGCTTGTTGCGGGCGAAGTTCTCGGGCTTGAGCACGAAGTCGTTGGGCTGCCAGCCCGAAGCGAAGGAGATGCCCACACGCCCCTTCGACAGGTTGTCCACCACCGCCCATTCCTCGGCGATGCGCGCCGGGTGGTGCAGCGGCAGCACCACGCTACCCGAGCGGATCTTCACGCGCTGGGTGATGGCCGCGATCGCCGCGCTGGTCACCGACGGGTTGGGATACAACCCGCCAAAGGCATGGAAATGGCGCTCAGGGGTCCAGACCGCCGCAAAGCCGTGCTGGTCAGCGTACTTCGCGCCCTCCAAGAGCAGCCGGTACTTGTCCCCTGCACCTTCGGACTCGTCACTCGAGAAGTAGAAGAGACTGAAATCCACCGGGCGGTCGGCATGCGGGCCCTGGGCCGGCAAGGCGGCGCTGCGGTCTTCGTCAGAGGAGATCACCACCTTGAAACCGCGCGTGAGCGTCCAGCACAGCTCCAGCACCGAGATATCGAAGCTCAGGCTCGTCACGGCCATCCAGGTGCCGGGTTCGTCCCCGCCCAAATGGCGATCCATGCCGGCGAAGAAGTTGACCACGTTGCGGTGCTCGACCATCACACCCTTGGGGCGACCCGTCGAGCCCGAGGTGTAGATCACATAGGCCAGATGGTGCGGCTGCGCCCCCCCGTCGAATGGCTCGGTCGATTCCGTCTCGATGGACGGCCAATCACTGTCCAGGCAAAGCACCGCGGCGCGATGAGGGGGCAGATCGTCACGCAAACGCGCCTGGGTCAGCAGCACCGGAACCTTGGCGTCCTCGATCATGTAGGCAATGCGGTCCGGGGGATACGCCGGGTCCAGCGGGACGTAGGCTCCACCGGCTTTGTGCACAGCCAGCAGCCCCACCATCATCTCGACCGAACGCTCGACGAACAAGCCGACCAGCACATCCGGACCCACACCCAGCCGTGCCAGACGCCGAGCCAACTGATTCGATCGCTGGTCGAGCTGCGCATAGGTCAGCGACTGATCCTCACAGATCACAGCCACCTGATCGGGCGTGCGAGCCGCCTGCTCGACGATCAAATGGTGGACGCAGGCATCGGCACGAACCGCGCAGGCGGTATCGTTCCACTCATGCACGACACGATGCACACCGGCTGCATCGAGAACGGGCAACTCGCCCAGCGGACATTGCGGATGCGACCGGGCATGGGTGAGCAAAGTCACCCACTGCTGGTGCAACTCCCTCACCTGCGCAAGCGACAGCTTGTGAGCATCGAAAATCCAACGAGCCGTCAGACCGTCTGCGGCGATCCCCACCATGCACTCCGTCCCCTGCGCCGCACGGACATCGTCCAGGCTTCGCGCGACCTCGACCGCCACCGGAAAAACCCCCGGATCCCCAGCCGACGCCGCAAGAGAACGCAATTCGACCGACCGTGCGACCAAGTCTGCAGGGTAACTTCCGCGACGGCGCAGATTGGCCAGCTCTTCCATGAAAGCATTCCGCCAATCCGCAAACGGCCGAGCGAAGTCCACGGCGACCCTCAACGGCACCTGTGGCGCAAACCATGGCCGCGCCCGGTGCTGGCCTATGTGCTCATCGGCATAGCCCAAGTCAAAGCTCTCGCGGTCGGCCAAGCGTGCCAAGTGAGCCACCAAGGCCGCCACCACCTCGTCGGCTCCGCCCGCTCCTGCGGTGTCTTGCGGCAACTGCACGTCGTAGTGCTCATAAACCGGAACCGCCTGGTGCGACGTGCTGCGGTCGATGAAGGGGAGTGCCACGGGGTCACGCGACTCCAGGCGTTCGACCCAAAAAGCCTCGTGGGCACTGGCTGCCGCGTCGAGCCGGGACAGGCACTCAGCCAACTCGCCCACAGGCGCCTGAAGGCGCACCCCAGGCTGCACGAAAGAGGCCTCCAGCGAACGCCCCAGTGCGTCACTCAGCCCAAGCAACTGCACGTCTTCCGAGGTCGTCGCCACCGTGATGCTCAGCCCGTCCACCGCCAGCACGGTGCCTGCGGGTTGACCCGAGCGCGATGCCAACACACGGGCCTGCGACACGCAGACCAGACGCCCATCATGAACGAACTTCGCTCTGCCTACAGGGTTGGCGTAGCTACCGAAATCGAGCGCCCGCACGAAAGCGGCAACGGCAGCAGCCTCCTGGTCGAAGGGAATTGAACAGGCCGCAGCGGGGCGGTCCTTGCGGCGGAAGTAGCGCTGCGGCGGTGTGGTTTGCACCCGCGCCGGAAAGTCCCCCGCGGCCACGTGCGGCAGCAATTCCTCGAAGCCGGCAATCCCCGCTTCGAAACACTTGGTGTTCAGGCTGAGCGCCGTCTCGTTCTCGTCGATGGCAAACCGCCGCTGGGCCAGGATGGCGCCCTGGTCCACCTTGTCAGTCATCAGGTGCCAGGTGATGCCGTACTCCCGCTCGCCGTTGAGCAAGGCCCACACCGGCGTGTTGAGGCCCGCATATTCGGGCAGCGGACCGTCGTGGAAGTTGATGGCGGCCACGCGGGCCAGCGCAATGACGTCAGCGGGCAGGACGGTGAGGTTGGTGACACTGAAGACATAGTCCAGCGGCTGCAGGTCCGGTGACTCACACAACTGGCGAGCATCGTGCAGGACCCGAACCCCCTGCTGGCTGGCCCAGCGCTGGATGGCAGGGCGATGGCTCACCACCGCACAGGCCACGTTCCCGGCCTGGATGAAGAGTTGGGCACACTGGATGAGGAGAGATTCGTCGCCGATGAAGGCAGCGCGCATGGGGTTGTGCATGAGGTCTTTCCGAGGGGCCCACAAGGACGGAACCGTTGAGCCGAGCGCCTTTGCGGGCTCTACATCGATCGATGCGGAATTCTCTTCCAGCGATTGAGGGGCAACATCCCCCTAGATGGGTGCGAGACCACGACGATCCCTTCCCCCCAGGCGCCCGGGCTCATGAAGTTGTTTCAGATTGTGTGCAGTGGGCGTGGCGCGCATGTGTCGCTCAGCTCCAGGCGCGCCCCAGGAGACCCCCTCATTTGAGGGGAAAGTCACATTCGGCGCCCTACCCCCTCTGAAACATCTTGTTGCGCGCGTTCATGGTCCCTTACGGGCCCGAGGTCTCGCGCGCCTTAGCATCCGCTCCAAGCTTCTTCGCCCCCTGGTGCCAAGCGCACAGACTCAGTCTGACAACGCCGGGTTGCAGAGTCGCCATTCAGTCCCCGGCCCTCATGCCAGGGGTCCCCTGATACGGCCGCCCTGCCATCTACACCCCAAGCCAACGCCGCAAGCGGCAACCGTGCCGACGGGTCTTGTCTGGTCTTGTCAGAAATAGTGGTTACCATGCAACTAACTGTAAACAAACCTCGCCTCTCGATGCTCGCTGAAGTGATGGCAGCTTGCGTCGTGTTGTCGGCTTGTGGAGGCGGAAGCGGCTCCAGCAGCGCCGTCGACGACGTCCTTCTTTCCGCCCCCGTTGACGGGCAAGACGAGCACGTCGATGCCCAGGGCAAACGGTGGTACTGGGATGGCACCCGCTGGGTGCAAGGCGTCAAGCCCTCGCCGAGCCCTTCTCCTGCCCCGGCCCCCGCGCCCGCCCCTTCTCCGGCCCCCGCCCCTGCACCGGCCCCCACCTCGTGGACGTTCTGCGCCAACGAGTACCAGTACTGCTCCTTCTCCGGAACAGCGCAGGTTCGCTACGGGGCGAACGGTGTTTATGCGTATGGCACTTTCACCAACGGCGTGCCGTGCGGCAACGACGCGTTCGGTGACCCCATCAGCAATGTCGTGAAGCGTTGCGAGGTCGGGACGACCTCCACTACGGCACCCGCACCGGCACCGGCCCCTGCTCCTGCACCGGCTCCTGCACCGGCTCCTGCACCGGCACCGGCACCGGCACCGGCACCGGCACCGGCACCGGCACCTGCACCTGCACCTGCACCTGCACCTGCACCGGCTCCGTCAGTGGGAGAGGCTCCGGTCACTCGCGTTCAGGCCACACGTCTTTCCGGGCCTGCTCCACTGGCCGTCATGTTTGACGCTACGAGCACGTCTGCTCCGTCGGGAATCAACGCTTTCCACGGGCTCACCTACGAATTCGACTTTGGTGATAACCGCGGTTTGAATTGGGCTCACTCCGGGCGGTCAAAAAACACCGAGGTTGGTGGTCCGTTGGCTGCTCATGTCTACGACAACCCTGGTACCTATACTGTGCGAGTCCGCAGTCGAACTGCTGCGGGGGGATATTCTGATACGACCCTGACCATCACGGTGCAGGATCCCTCTGACGTTTTCTCCGGCCAGAACACATTGTGCGTCTCGGCAATGGCCGACTACACGGGATGCCCCACCGGGGCAGCTAGGGTGACCGGTCTACCGTCCAGCTACGCCGGCAAGCGCGTGCTTTTGCGCCGCGGCGAGAGCTTCCCCGCCATCAACATCGATCGCCGAGACGATCAAGTGATCGTTGGCGCCTATGGTTCGGGTGCGAAGCCGCGTGTGCCCAGTGTCAATATCAACACGGGGCAGATGGGCACGAACTTCGCGGACGAGATCACGATCATGGATCTGGAAGTTACCAGTGGAGGCATCTACCACAGCGACTCCGGGTCCCGCTACCTGATCTATCGAAACGACTTGGTAAGTCCCAGTGGGAACAACCGAATCGAGATCGGTGGAGCATTGGACTTCTATGCGTCACGCAACCCCTCGATCCCTTATTATTTCCCTCGGGAAATATTCATCGTCGAGAACAATGTATTGGGCCGAGTGAACAACACTCAGAGCCCGTTCATGAACCTCGTCGGATTGGGGTCTAGGTTCGCAGTGCTTGGCAATGACGCTAGCCGTGCTGAACAGCATACCAGCCGCTTCTTTGCACTACATAAGAGCGTGATTTCGCACAACGCGCTGCGCGGACAGGCATACAGCGGCACCGGAGCCTCTATCCGACATGCGATGAAGATTCACTCCTCTGGCCTTGGTGCGTACAACGACCTCTGGCACACGAGCAACCGCTGGGCAACCAGTCAGGTGATCGTCGCCGATAACATCTTCGGTGACCCTGCAGACAACAGCTCCTGGACTGCTGCCGCTGGTCCTCAGAACCGAGATGCCGGAACCGATGAGGGGATCGAGGACATGATCATCGAGCGCAACAACTTCTTCCGGGGCCCGTACACCAACACGGAGATGTATTTGGTAGGTCGTCGCATCACTGCGCGTGGGAATACTCGCGCCGATGGTGGTCGTCCCAACCTCAGCATCGGAAGTCCTTCAGTGACGATGCCTGCCGAGTGGCATGGCCCTTACTACCTGCAGTAATGGTTTATCACTGAATCAACTTCTCAGAGGGGCGCTGCGGCGCCCTTTTTCATGTGGATTTCGAGCACTTCCTGATAGATAGACGAAATCTGTTTAGCCTTCTGTGGCCAAATATGCTGCTGTTTGACGCGGCTTAGAGCGCGAGCCGACAGTTCTCGAACGTCGTGCATGCCATCAAGCAGCCTCTCGACCGCGCTTCGCACAGACTGAACCATCGCGTCACGGGGTGCGATAGGGACTTTGATACCAATTTCGGCATCGACCAGTTCCCCGGGACCTCCGTAGTCGACGACTACGGGCACAACGCCCAGTGCCATGGCCTCGAGCACCACGCCTCCGCCAAACTCTCGAATACTCGGGAACCCGAGCACATGCGATTGGCTCAGGATGTCCTTCACCGACTCGTGCGTTTGCCATCCGTGCAGCGTGACGGAGCCGGCAACATCGTGATGAGCCACGAATGCCTTCAGCTCCGGCATCATGGGGCCATCTCCCACCACGCCCACATGCACCCAACCGCTCTTCAGGAACGGCAGCATGGCTTCCAGCAAAATGTCAGGCCCCTTGTAGGGCACCAGGCGTCCGACGAAACACACCTTGAGGACCTTGCCGTCATAGGGGGCAGCCACTTTCGAGAGAAACTGCTCGCTGATCCCGTTTTCCGGCATGTAGAGCACATCTTGCCGACGCCCAAGCCGCGCCAGCTCCATCTGCGTATGTCTGGATCCCGCGATGACCACCGAAGCGCGTGAGACGGTCGCGCGCACTCCTGGAAGAAATTGGTAGGCCGACCGGACGTACGACAGCCACTCCTTCTCCTTCAACCTGACGTCCCCATAACCCTCGGGCCACGGAAGGCCCCCATTCAGCGGGCCCATGATGAAGGGCACGCCTGCTTTCAGGCACTTGCGGTGCAAGGGGCTGGGCGCGGTAGGCGTCAAAGGTGTCAGTCTGTGCACCAGATCGAACTCACGGTTGCGTATCGCGTCGCCGAAGCGTTGCCATACGAGTCGCTCGAAGTATGGATACACGATGCTGCTCAACGCCGTCTGCGTCGTCCACCCCAGCGTATTTCCCCCGCGCAGCATGCCCGCCAAGGCATACATCGGCCGCTCGACGCGCTCGGAGTCGATGGCCGTGAAGTCGATGCCCTCGCGCAATCCCTGCCGAAGGAATGCGTCACGGTTCCTCACCTGCGTGACGATATGAGCATTCACCTGTTTGGCGATGGCTGTCGCAAGCGACCAACCAACCAAGGGAACACTCACCCATTCCGGATTGGCCTGTTCTGCAATGAGTAGGACTTTCATGTCAGATGCGCGCTCGAGTTGGATTCGCCAGCGTTGAACAACGCCACCAGGTCTTTGGCTTGAACATCGATGTCATGCCGGGCAATCGCTCGTTCGCGAGCTGCCTGACCCAGCCGAGCGAGGCCTGGCCCATCGGTCAGCAGGCAATACTTCAGGGCTGCGGCCAGTCGGTCCACATCTCCGGCCGGTGCCAGCCATCCGCATTGCCCCTCAAGGACCAGCTCAGGAATGCCCGCCACGAAGGTCGACACCACCGGGCGGCCCAGCGACATGGCTTCCATGAGGACCACCGGCAGGCCTTCGGCAAAGCTGGCCAGCACCAGGGCGCGCGAGCGCAGGATCTCTTCGCGGACCTGCTCGCTGCTGATCCAACCGGTCACGCGGATGCGGTCAGCGATTCCCAGATCCTCGGCCAGCTGTTCGACGGCTGACCTCAACTCGCCGTCGCCTGCCAGCACCAATTCGCACGCGACCCCTTCATCCTTCAGTCGCCGCAATGCGCGCAGCAGCAGAAGCTGTCCCTTCTCCGGACACAAGCGGCCAACACAGACCAGCCTCGGCGCCTCGACGGGGTGGACGGTCACGTCCTCATAGAAGCTTCGGTCCAGGCCGCAATGCACCACGTGGATCTTCGGCCAATCTTCCAGTCGGCACCAGCGATAGAGTTGGGCACGCCCATACGAACTGACCGCCACCACAAAGGCCGCCCGGCGAATCTTCTCGGGCAGGCCGATGAACTGGGGCTTGTCGGTTTCCTCCGAGCCATGGGCCGTGAAGCTGTAAGGCAGGCCCGTGAGCACCCCCGCCAGCATGGCCACTTCGGCGGGGTTGGTGCCGAAGTGGGCATGCAGGTGGGACACCCTGGCCTCCTGCAGCCAGCGCGCCAGGACGCAGGCCTCGGCCAGGTAGATCCAGTGCACTGGGAGAGGCCGGTCCGATTTCCGGCTCATGCGCGTTGCCAACCACCAGGCACGCACGAAGCGTCGCGGAGCAGCCACTGCGCAGCGCGCGGTGGCAAACATCAGGGCCGCCAGGCCGCCCTGAAGCACGTAGCGCGTCTTGGCCCGTTCGCTCACGTCCTGTGCATCCACGATGGGCTCGTCCCACCCCCGCAGCGCAAAGCGCTCGACAAGCACCCCCTGGCGCTCCACAGCCAGGATTTCGCGGCGAATGAAACTGTGGCTGACCTTGGGGTACTGGTTGACGAGGTAGGCCACGCGGACCGTCGGGGCGGCCGTGGTTGGGGAAGAGGTCTGCTCAGACATAAACGCGGTGGCGATGACACCAATGCACCAGAACGTAGAGCGCCCAGATGCGCGACCAGTACAGGCCGGGGGCCCCTTCCTTGAAGGCCTTCCACAGCCTGGCCACGGTGTCGGGGTCGAGTCCCGCGGGGCGCACGAGTTCGGGGTCGTTCAGGGTTTCGTCGATCCGCCGGCCCAGCTGGCTGCGCAGCCAGCGGTCATAAGGCAGCTCGAATCCGGACTTGGGCCGGTCGAACAAGGCCGGATCGAGCCCCTTGAGGCCGATGCGTCTGAGCAGCGCCTTGCTGCGGATCGGGTGATAGCGAACCGCCTCGGGAACTCGCTCGACCTGCTCGAGCAGCATCTGGTCGACGAGGGGCAACCGCACCTCGATGGAGGCTGACATGCTCACGGCATCGGTGTCACGCAACAGCCGCTCCCCGAGGAACAGGCGCTGTTCGAGCGCGCTGATGGCCGCGAGGTCCGACCGAGATGCCGTCGCATCGCCCAGCCAGGCCCGCATGGCATCCGGCAGGCCGTCGCGAACGCGGTCGCGGGTCTGCGGCCCGAGCAGTTGTCGATGCTGCTCGGGCAGGAACAGCGCGTAGGCCATCTGGTACAGGCCCAGCAAGTCCTCCCCGCGGGCCACCATCTCGGGAAGCTTGGCCCAGCGGGTCTGGGCAGGAAAACCGCTGCCCGAGGCCTGCTTCAGGGCCGCCAGCCCGCTTGCAAGGTGGTGCTTGAGCGCAGAAGGCATCCACCCTGTGCGACGAGCCCAACGGGCCAGCACGGGCAGGTCGCGAAAACTGGTGTAGCCGCCAAAGAGTTCATCTCCTCCGCTGCCGACCAGCGCCACCTTGAAGCCGGCCTGGGCCACGGCATGGGACATGAAATAGGAGTTGAGCCCGTCGAAGCTGGGCTGGTCCAGGCTGGCCAGCGCGTCGTCGAGCCGCGACGTGAACAAGGACTCCGTCAGGAGCAGTTCACGGTGCTCGGTCCCGATGGCCTGCGCAATGCTGCGGGCATAACCGCCTTCGTTGTGCTCGGCCTCTTCAAAGGCCAGCGTGAAGGTGTGGATGGGAGTCTGTGACGACTGTTGCGCCAGATGGGCCACAGCGGAGGAGTCCACCCCGCCGGACAGGAAGATGCCCAAGGGCACGTCGCTGGCCAGATGCAGCCGGACACAGTCCTTGAGGGAGGCCGCCAGCTCCTCGTCCGAGACGGCGTCCTTCTCAGCGTGCCGGGGCAGGCTCCAGTAGGCGCGGCGCTCGAGCGTCGCCCCCCTTGCATCGAGCACCTGCAGCTCGCCAGGCCACATCGTTTCAATGCCTTCGACGATGGACTGCGGCGCCACGGTGAAACCGTTCCAGACCACGCTGGCCACACTGGCCGGGTTCAGGCGGGGCCTGCCCTGCAGGCCGCTGGCCAGCAAGGCGCGCAGTTCGGAGGCAAAGGCAATGGACCAGCGCCCCGCCGGATCGGGGTTGCGCATGAAGTACAGCGGCTTGATCCCGAGCGGATCCCGCGCAAGCGTGAGCCGGCGCTCGCGCTTGCGCCAGAACGCAAACGCGAACATGCCGCGAAGCCGGGGGATCGCGGCTTCACCCTGCTGGCTCAGCGCCCTCAGCATCACGGCCGTGTCACCGCTGGACCCCAGATCGGTCCCGCCATGGGGCAGTTGCGCACGCAGTTCCCGGTAGTTGTAGATCTCCCCGTTGAGCACCACGACATCGCCCGACGACGGGTCGATCATGGGCTGGATGCCGCTGGGCGAGAGGTCCAGGATGGCCAGGCGGCGGTGGGCCAGCATCGGGCCCCAGCCCGTCTCGTCAGGCTCGGCCTCCCAGAACCCGTCCGCATCAGGGCCACGATGCGTCATCGCATCCGACATGCGCCGCAGGGCGGCACGATGAATCTCGTCGATCTGGCCGACGATGCCGGCGATGCCGCACATGGTTCGTGAAGGAGGGGTAAGGGTCGACGAAAAGAGGTCAGGGGGTCATGGGCGCGGGAGTCCGCTGCATTTCCTGCACGGCCCGGCGCTTTCCGACAAGCAGCACCCGTCGGTGGTAGCGCCTCAGGAAGGCTCGAAAGGCGGGATCCTCGTAGCGGGGCTTGCGCTGGATCGCGCTGCTGAGCCAGCCCCAGAGCATGGCCAGGCTGCCCAGAATGTAGGGTTTCTGGTTCATGCGGGACACGGCGCTGGCGACCATGAATACGAAGCCCGTGCCCATGAAGTACTGTCCATAGCCATGGCGCATGCGCCCGGTGAAGATGCCCTTCTGGCTCGATCCCATGGGCCTCAGATGAATGAAACGCAGCTCCGGTTCGTCCCAGCTGCAGGCCTGCCACCCCCGCATCCGGCATTGGTGGCAATCGATGCCGTCCCACATCACTTCCCGCACGAATCCGCCAATGGCCTGGAAGCACGAAACCCGATAGAACTTGGTCATGCCCAGCGACGTGTCGTCACCATGGCGCTCGTTGACCATCTCGCCGTCTTCCTCGATGTAGGCCTTTCCGCTGCAGGTGGCAATGCTGCGATCGTCGTTCATGCGACGCATCAGGATCTCGAAGTAGCGTGGCGGCAGGCGCAGATCGAGGTCGAGCTTGCACAGGAAGTCGTACTCCGCCGGATCGATGGCGGCATACCCGCTGTAGAAGGCATCCACCACGCCCGGCCCCACGGCCCGGTGCCCGCGGTCGGATCGTGTGACGATCTGGATCCAGGGATAGCGCTGCGCGTACTCCGCCAGGATCGCCGGCGTCTCGTCCGTGGAACCATCATCGACGATGACCCATTTCGCCGGTAGCACCGACTGGGCCAGGACGCTGTCCAGCGTCTGGCGCATGTAGCCCGCCTCGTTGCGGCACGGGGAAATGAGGACGTAGCGCTGGCCGTTGCTCATGAGGACACACCCACCTTGGCCGGCAAGAACATCAATGACGCCATTCGCCTGCCAGCAGGTTGAACTTGAAACGAGGCAGGTCGTCATAACGGCCCACCGGAATGCGTGACACGGCAAAGCGGGAGTCATCGCGGCGCCAGAGCCCCTTGCGGGTGGTCAGCGCCGTTGCGAATCCCGCGGCCTGGGCACGGGCCATCAGCTCCTGGTTGTGGTTCCCGTTGGGATAGGCGAAGTGATGCACGGCCTGCCCCGTCCATTCACGCAGCAGCTGTGCCGAGCGCACCATGGTCTCCTGCGCATCATCGGACGGAATCTGATCGAGCAGGCTGTGGCAGTCGGTGTGCGCCCCCAGGGTGACCCAGGGCGACTGCGCCAGCTCCAGGAGCTGCTCCATCGCCAAGGGCGCGAGGGGCTCAAAGTCGTCGCGCCGATGCGGCGCCAGCTGATCCACCACGGCATCAGCGGCCGCCTCCCGATGCTCGGGCGCGAGCGCCTTGAGCGCTTCGAGCAGCGCTCCCAGAGCACGCCAGCGAGCCTCTCCCGATCCAGCCTCGATGGCAAAGGCCGGCAGGCCAAAGCCTGCCAGGTCGAGCGTCAAGGGCCGGCGCACCTGCAGCGCATTCATCACACGGTCAAACCAGTAGGGGCGGCCGCTGGCGATGTGTCCGGTGGCCACACAGATGGTGACCGGCAGCTGCAGGCGATCGAGCACGGGCAGCAGGTAGCGATGCAGGCCGGTGTGCCCGTCATCGAAGGTGATGACGGCCTTGGGGCGCCCTTGAGCTTCGGCGCCGCACAGATGCGTCATGGCCTCGTCGAGGGATACGATGTCATAGCCCTGCCGGAGGAGGTCGATCTGTTCCAGGAAGTCGGACTGGCGAACCACCGTCCAGGCATCAAAGGCTTCATCATCGGCACCCAGGGTGTGGTACATCAAGACCGTCACAGGATCGCCTCGCAGCGCCCGGGCTCGCATGAGCGGGTACAAGCCGTTCGAGGTCAGCACCCTGCGTCCGAGCTGTTTGGGAGACAAGGCTGACAGTGACGCAAGCGGCATGGGGATCTGACCAGACGGGAGGAGCGGTGCAAGCCAGCCAAGGGCGCACCGCCTCTCGACCCGGCGCCCGGCCATGGGTTGATGCGATTATTCTCCGGAGGCAGCCCAGGTTGCGACCCCCCACTTGGGCGTGTACCGGCACAGGGTCCTGAGTCACACTGCGCTCGCTCCAGGCCCAGGCGGCCAGGGGCAGTTGCGCCCTCAAGGGCTCTCGGTTGATGGTGGATGCAAACATGACCCGCTCGGTGTTCGGCCTGATTCTCGTGAACGTCCTGCTGACGTCCCTGGCCCAGGTCATCCTGAAGGCGGGCATGAGCGCCGACGCCGTCCAGGCCAGCCTGGCCCACGGCGCCCGATGGTCAACGGCCTGGGTCGTGGGAAGCAACCCGCTTGTGCTCCTCGGCCTGGCCATGTACTTCGCCAGCGCCGTGATCTGGCTGCTGATCCTGGCACGCGTGGAAGTCAGCCTGGCCTACCCCTTCGTGGGACTGGGTTTTGTCATCACCATGCTGCTGGGCTGGTGGATCCACGGCGACACCCTGAGCCTAATGCGCGTCGGCGGTACCGTGCTGATCGCCGTGGGCGTGGCCGTGCTGGCCCATAGTTGACTCGGATGGATGCTGTGAATCGCAACGTGCCCCTTTGCGTCGATTGCGACGGCACCCTGCTGCGCACCGATCTGCTGCATGAAGCCGTCTTCCTGCTACTCAAGAGTGCACCGTGGAAGGTCCTGCTGCTTCCGTTGTGGCTGTTGAAGGGCAAGGCCTACCTGAAGGACCGCCTGGCGCAGGCTGTGTCGTTTTCCTGGGGAACCTTGCCGCTGAATGACGATGTGGTCGCCCTGGTGCGCGAGGCCAGATCGGAAGGGCGAATCGTCGTCCTCGCAACGGCCTCGCACCACTCGCAGGCCCAAGGCATCGCGCGCCACCTCGACCTGTTCGACGAAGTGCTGGCGTCGGACGCGCAAGTGAACCTCTCGGGCGAACGCAAGGGCCACGCCCTGGCTTCGCGCTTTGGCGAGCGAGGGTTCGATTACGTGGGCAACGACCAGGCCGACCTTCCCGTCTGGTCGCGCGCCCGCAAGGGAACGGTGGTCTCGGCCAGCGAGTCACTGGCCGATGCTGCGCGCCAGGTCACCGACGTTGAGCGTGTCATCGCACCGCCCCGCCCGCGGATCAGGACCTACCTCAAAGGCCTGCGGGTCCATCAATGGCTCAAGAACCTGCTGGTGTTCGTGCCGCTGGTGGCTGCACATGCCTGGGACTCTCCCCAAGGCATACAGGCCGCCCTGCTGGCCTTCGTGGCCTTCAGCCTGTGCGCTTCCGCGGTCTATGTGTTGAACGACCTCGTCGATCTCGAGTCCGATCGAGGCCATGTCCGCAAGCGGAACCGGCCGTTCGCGTCGGGCCTGATCCCGATCTGGCAGGGCAGCCTGATGGTGCCTCTCCTGCTGGCCGCGGCCTTTGGCGTGGCGTCCCTGCTGCCCACCAACTTCCTGCTCGTGCTGGCTTTCTACTTCTGCCTGACCCTGGCGTATTCGCTGTTCCTCAAGCGCCGGGTCATCGTCGATGTGCTGATGCTGGCCGGTCTCTACACCCTGCGGGTCATTGCAGGCGGCGCCGCCACGGGCATCGTCCCATCTTTCTGGCTGCTCGCGTTCTCGATGTTCATCTTCCTGAGCCTCGCCGTGGTGAAACGCTACTCGGAGCTCCTCATCACCTTGCAGCAGCACAAGGATCAGCCGGCGGGGCGTGGCTACACGGTCCAGGACCTGCCCGTGCTGATGTCGATCGGCACCGGGTCGGGCATGGTGGCCGTGCTGGTGTTTGCGCTCTACATCAACAACCCGGAAATCACCCGGATCTACCAGAACCCGCTGTGGCTCTGGCTGGTTCCGCCACTGCTGCTGTACTGGGTCAGCCGCCTGTGGATGAAGGCGCATCGCGGCGAGGTCGATGACGACCCGGTGGTGTTTGCGGTCCGGGACTGGCAGAGCCTGCTGGTGGTGGCTCTTTCCGCGGCGCTGTTCCTGATGGCCTGATGAGTGGCCGCCGCCTCACTCGGCGCGTTCGTAGACCAAGGTCCAGTGTCCATACCACCAGCTGTTGAGCCGGCTTCTGTAGACCCTGCGCAGACCCTGTTCCTGGACCCAGGCATCGACCGTCTCGGGCCCCAGTTGATGCACCCACTGCCTGGCCATCACCAGATCGTGCATCTGGTTGGCGAAGGCACGCCAACGTGGCCGCGCGACCATGTCCTTGATGACCAATCGTCCTCCGGGTGGCACGCGCTCGCACAGGGCGGCCACGAACGAGCGCTGATGGGCAGCGGGCACGTGGTGAAGGACGTCCACAGAGGTCACGACGTTCCAATGGCCCGCGGGAATGCCCTCTTCGATGGAGCGCACCTGGAAACTCAGGGAGGCTGAGAGGCCCGCCTTCTGCGCCGCCCGGTTGGCAGCCTCGATGGCAGGCACCGACACATCGAAGCCCAGCGCGTCGCGGATGCGCCCCTGCTGCCCGAGCAGCAGCAGGAACAAGCCTGCACCGCAGCCCACGTCCAGCACGCTGGCACCTGCAGGAATCTGTTCCATCACGTCGCCGAAAGGGCAGATGTGGGGCCTCAGCCCCTGAAGAAGGCGGATCTTCGTGTTGGGCTCGGCCTGGTACAAGGCGCGTGCCTGGGCCGACAGGGCCGCCGTGCTGAACTGTGGTGACAGAGAGGGCAGATTCGTGTCCATGAAGCGAGGCCTTCGGAGGTCAATGCGGACGCAGAGCCTGCTGGGGCTCCTGCATGGCGTGGCTGGAAGGGGACGGCTTGCGCCAGCGATGCAGGAGGCTGGCCATCCCGATGCCGAAGAACATCGCGATCTGGCCTGCGAAGTTCAGGTGATAGCGATCCTGGGACACCACCACGCTGTGGAGGGCGGTGTAGAACAACACCGTGAGCACGACCGGCGAAACCAGTACACGCCAGACTCCGTCGCGGCGCATCAGCGTCCACAGGCCATACAGGCTCACGAGGAAAAGCGCCGCCCAGGTGATTTGCGTGAAGCGCTTGAACCACAGGACGGACGCCTCCCCGAAACGCTGCGCGATGCCCCCGGCATTCCAGCCCACCCCGATCGATTCGTTGCTGTAGAGCAGGAACACCTTCTTGACAGCCCGCATGGCAAACGCCACGGGTTCGGCCAGGATGTATTCGCGAGCCATGGCCCCCAGCACACGGGCCTGTTCGTTGTCCGGCAACTCGGCGATGGCCGCCGGCACGTCCATGTGGCTGCCCCCCGTCCCGGGTGTGTTCCCCATCCACAGGGTGATGCCGCCGTTGGTCGAGATCAGCACGAGTTCGTCGTAGAGCTGGTAGTTGCGCCAGGCCCAAGGGGCGATCAGCACCGCCATGACCAGCCCCGACACCAGCGCAACACGCAACTGCTGGCCCAGGGCCTGGCGGGGACGCGGGGATGACAGCACCAGGGCCAGGCCGTAGACGGCAGGCAGCAGGAGCGCCTGAGGGCGCACCAGCGCCGCCATCCCGAGCAGCACACCCGCCAGCGCTCCTCGCTTCCAGGTCGAGCCGCTCCGCGCAGTCCAGGCGTCGAGTGCGGCCACGGTCAGCAGGGCAAACAGGAGTTCGCTGGCCAGGATGGTGGTGAACATGATCAGCGTGGGCCACAGCGCCAGGAGGCACGCGCACCACAGCGCCGCGGCCTCGCCGTAGAAGCGGTGCGCCACACGCGCCGAGGTCAGGATCAGCCCGACGGAGATCAGGATGTGCAGAACGATCAGGCTCGCGTAGCCATACCCGAAGAGCCAGTACATGGCCGCATACAGGAAGGAGGTACCTGGGGGCCAGAAAGCGAACGGCTGATCCGGGGTCCAGCCGAACACCCCATGCTCCACGAGGTTGCGGGCAAAGATGTCATAGCCTTGGCTGTCGGACAGGGGCACCACCGGGATCAGTACCGCCCAGACCAGTCGAAGCAGCACGGCCGTGAACACGATCCACATCAGGCGCCGCATGTCGGGCCAGGGCTTCTGGTCGAGAGCTTGGAACGAATCTTTCATGGTTGCGCGTCCTGTCGTTGAACGGGGTGCCCCTGAGCGCACAGCAAGGCTCGCACGCGCTCCGGATCCTGGAAGCGGGCCATCTTGCCGAGCAGGGATTTCTTCATGAATGGAAAACCGGCACCGACCAGCTCGATCGGGCGCCGCAGGCAGGGATCGTCGACCGTCGCCCCATCGCTGTACCAGCAAGCCCCCACCGTCATATGCCGGGACGCCCGCCGGGCCAGAAGCAGTTCCTGCGCACAGATCACCTGATCCGCACGGTCGAAGGCCTTGTTGGCAAAGAAGACATCCCGAAGCTGCGCCAGCCGGGCTGCGTGGACCGACCGGAGGATGAAGCCGTAGGACTGCAGATGGTTCTCATTGAGTGCCGAGCCCGTGAATCCCATCAGATCCCAACGCGCCCCGCGCAGGTAGGGCAGCACAGGATGGAAGGGTCCGAACATCGAGTCGTTCAGGATGAGCACATCGGCTGCCGGCGAGCGCTCGGCGATCACCTCCAGGGCCAGGGTGTAAGCGGAGAAGTCGTAGCCTTCCAGAGCCTTCCAGTAGAGGGCATCGGCATAGCGCCTCAGTTCCTCGGGCACCATGGACACCTCAGGCGTTGCGCAGATCACCAGCACACGACAGCCCTCATCACGCAGCCGGCCCAGGGTGAAGCGATGTGCATCACTGAGCACACCTCGCGGCAGAAAGGTGAAGTAGGCCACCCAGCGCTCTTGCGGATCGACCGGCTTGATCGGCGCCGCCGCGGGCCGTGGCCGCTCATGGAAGAGGCGCGCCGCCACGCGCTTGAAGCGGATGCGCAGATCAGGCTCACTGGGCCGGTAGTCCCACCAGGTTTGCAGCCCGGCGACCTCGCCCAACGGCAGCGAGGCGCTGGTAGCCGGCGCAGGCGCCAAAGGTTCCAGCACGGCATTCATGGGCATCACCCACCCAGGACGATCTGCATGGAACGCCCGAGCTGACCGATGAGTTCGCGCTTCTCGCGCATCGGCCGAGGCCCCAGCAAGGTGCGTGCGGCCACGATCAATCCCGAGCTCAGGATGATGGCCTTGGCCGCCCACGCCCTTGCAACCCCCCCGTGCTTGCGGAAATAGCGTACCTGGTTGCGCATGAATTCCGCCCGCCACAGCGGGTGACGCACCACCGAGGCGCTGCCCACGTGGAAGATGCGCGCCTCGGCCAGGAAGCGGATGGGGCGCCCAGCACGCCAGATGCGCAGACACAGGTCCACGTCGCTGTAGAAGAGCGGCATCGACTCGTCGAAGCCGCCGATCGCATCGACATCGCTGCGACGCATCATCAGGCAGGCACCCGGCGGCTGCTCGACGTCAGCCGACGAAAGGTGATCGAAGTCCTTCATCGCCGCGCGGTCCCGGTAGCGCCGCGCGAATTCGAAGCGCTCGAAACCGAACTGATCGATCGCGACTTCGATCAGCTTCGGGAATCGCCGGCAGATGGGCTGCACGGTGCCATCCGGATTGTCCAGGCGCGGAGCGACGGCCCCATAGCCGGGGTTGTGCTCCAGAAAGGCCATCATGCGGCCCAGTGCCTCGGGCGTGACGATGGTGTCGGAGTTCAGATAGCAGATATAGCGTCCCGTCGCCACGGCCGCACCCTGGTTGCAGGCCTTGGAAAAGTACTCGTTGCGCTCGTTGCGGATGAGCACCACCTCCGGGAACTCCCTCTCGATCATGTCGGGAGAGCCGTCGTGGCTGCCGTTGTCCACCACCACCACCTCCAGGCGGCACCCATGGTCCTGGCGCAGCAACGAGCGCAGGCAGTCCCGGGTCAGTCCCTGGGTGTTCCAGGAGGGGATCACCACGGAAATGTCGGGACGTGGAGTGCTGGAGTCCATGGGCGAGGTGCTGTTCATGAGCGTGGGTTGGGATCTTGCCGTTCAGTCCTGGGTCTGCCGGGACCGATGCAGCCATTCGCGAGCCATCCTGGCCAGAGGCAAGCCGAACACGGCAGTGACGAGCAGGGCCTGCAGGAGCAGGCGCCAGGCAGGATGCAGTTGTGCCAGAGCGGGAACCTGGGTCGTCAGCGCGAGGATGGCTGCCACTGCCAGCGCGACAACGGCGGTGTAGCGCAGCTCTGGCCAGAGGTTGAGCAACTCGATGCGCCGAGCCAGGATCGCGGCCAGGGCGAGCTTGATGAGATCGGACAAGGCAGCTGCCCACACGGCGCCAATGAGCCCACCCCAGGCGATAGCCGGTAGCAGCAGGACGCAGAAGGACACCACTTTGGTCCCGTTGACCGCCGCCACCCAGTGCGCCCTCCCGCTGGCCAGGAACGCAGCACCGTAGATGCCGTCGATGATCGCAAACCAGGCCCCGACGGAAAGGATCATGATGAACGGCCCTGCCGCCGCGTAGCGGTCGTCGTACGCCAGATCGACAAAGCTCTGAGCACAAACGATGGCAGCCGTGACGAGATAAGCACCCGCGAGCAGCATCGGCGGCTTCGAGCTCGCCACCACCTGGGCCAGGGGTTCCTTGCGGTCGAGCATGCGCGCATACAGCGGAAAGGCAATCACGGTTTGCAGCCTTCCCATGAGCATGGGCGTCATGATCGCCAGGCTCGCCGCGATGGCATACACGCCCACCTGATCGAGAGGGAACAGCCGCGCGAAGACCAGCTTGTCGATCTGCAGTGCGAAGAAGCTGATCACCGTGCTGAGGAACACCCACTTGCCGAAATGCACGATGTCCCACACGGCCGAACGGTCCCAGCGGAATCGATTGCCGGGGCCGGGAAGGGCAATGTGGCTGAGCAAACAGTGGATCGACATCGTGACGATGCCACCCAAGGCCATCGCGAGGACCGAGCGCGTCCACCACGCGGTCAAGAGCATTGCAGCCATACCCGCAAATTGCGCAGCCAGTTCGATGAGCGTGACCCGAGCCAACTCGACGTGCCGCGTCGCGGTTTTGAGCTTGGTTGACTGAAAGGACTCCACCAGCATGCCAACCGCCACCAGTGGAATCAGCCACTGAAGATCCCAGGCCGCCGGATCATTCTGAGCGTAAAAGGCAGCCAAGGGCCATGCCAGCGCCGTCGCCAACCCAGCCAGCACAATGCCTCGGAGCACTTGCAGCGTCCATGCCGTGTCAAGAAAGTCTCTCTCATCACCCCGCTTGTTCTGAACGATGTTGGGACCAAGACCGATGTCCGAGAACATGACCAGCCCTTGCATGATCGCAGCGACGATGGCCATCAATGCAAATGCTTCCTGAAATAGCAGCGCAGCCAGGAGAATATTGCCGGCCAATCGCCCAATCTGCGACAAGCCGAAACCAAGCAGTACCCAGGCTGTGCCACGGGCAACCCGCCCCCCAAGGTCCTTCGACTGACTTGCGCTAGGTTCTGAACTCGGCAGCGATGCCGCCAGCTGTGAAGGCTCAGCCATGTGTCATGGATTCAATATGTGCCATGTTGCTGAAAGGTACCGGGACACGCGTAGGTCTGCCCCATACTCGAAGCCTCACGGCTGTGGGCCGTCTGCGGTTGGGTCTCAGGCGACGCCGCCTGCATCAGGCGAACGAAGGTGGCACAAAGTGCCAGCAAGAACCAGTAAAAGGCAGGGATCACCGTGATGCTGCTGACCGTCGCGATCGTGATAGCAGCGCCGACCAGTGCTCCCAGCAGAGCCCGCCCCACACCTTGCCGAGACTCTCCCCGTGTGCCAGGCTTGCGCAGCAAACGCCATACCAGGAAGCCCGCGCACAGGAACGGTGCAACGAACAGGAACAGTCCCACGGCACCCGAATACAAGGCAACGCCCAGATAGGTGTTGACAACATCGATGATGCCCTGGCCCTGGCGCATCTCCTCCATGGCGGGGTGAAGAAGGTAGTCGGGAAGTCCAAAGATGGGGCTCTCCCAGAAGACGATCATCGATACCACGAACAGTCTTTGCCGGTATTCCACACTGCCCGGCTCCACCGTCCCGACAAAGGGCAGCAAGTCGATGACCTTGGCACCATAGGGGGTGAGCAGCACGATCCCAAAGCCGACCGCGCCCAACATCATCAGCTTGATGGCACGCTTCACGCCGCCAGGTCCAAGAGCCATGGCTGCAAACACCCCAACGGCCGCCCCGACCCAAGGCCCTCTGGACAAGGCCGCAATCAGGCCGCCCACCAGGACGCCAATCAACAAATAGAACTGCCATCGCGATGTGACCGCCTTGCTGAAGGCCAGCCCGAAGATCAAACCGATCATCATCGTGTAGCCCAGCGCAATAGCGTTCAACGACGTGACGTTCGCTCGCAGGCTACCCCCTTCTCCTCGTGTCAGGTACATGGGCAGTACTTCAGGTAATTGCAGTGCGTAGCGCAAGCTCTCGTACACCAACCAGTACCGAGTTGTCTCGAAGACGGCAATCACTGCAGTAATGGAAACTGCCAGCACAAGGGCGGCCATGCACTCCTTGAGATCCTTTTCAGTGCGCAGCGACCGGGTCAACACAAAGTAGGGTAGCCAAATGTCAATCCAAA
Source organism: Caldimonas sp. (assembly GCF_046291045.1). Taxonomy (GTDB): domain Bacteria; phylum Pseudomonadota; class Gammaproteobacteria; order Burkholderiales; family Burkholderiaceae_C; genus Caldimonas. The sequence continues at coordinate 57,799 of NZ_JBKBSL010000001.1, forward strand.
GGTAAAAACCAAAGCGAAGTGTCCCGGTTGCTGAGTCGAAGGTCCCTCGATGGACGAACGAGAACAACAGGTAAGCCAAGAGCAGTCGATCTATGATCTTCCACGGCTCTATGCTGGGCAGTGGTCCATCCTTTGACAGCCTTAGCGCTGCCGGGAGCAAGATTGCCAAGTTGAGCAACCGAACATGATTGATGTCGAATACGTAGTTGATCAAACCCATCCCTGGAACGGGCTGCTCGAAACCCGGAACGGCTACGATCAGCAGTGCATACAGAGCTCCCGGGTTGCGCTCCTTCGAACCAGCCACGAGCAGCAAGGCACCACACAGGACGATGTAGAGCCAGAAGCTGTGGGACAGGAAAGCCAGAAGCGTGACCGCAAACCACAGTTTGCGCCGCCGGTCGAAATCTTCCGCGGTCATCAACCCGTCGCACAGCGCCCGACGAGCCAGCCAGAAGGCTGGGATCGCGATCCCGAGGATGACAACGAGAGCTCGAAGATGTTCGGGCATGATCGATCACGCGGCCAGGAGGCCCACCTTCGAAGCGGCTAGGACTGCTCGCGTGGGCTCGATCGACGACCGCGCCTCGCATTCACGATGCAGTCGCTCGTTGGGCGGGAACATCGTTCAGCACCGTGCCAGTCACTTGAATCCCCATGGCCTTGATCTCCGCCAGCATGCTGCGGAAGGCATCGACCTTGGTATGGCGCGATCTCGCCACGGCCAGCGCCGCGCCTGCACGGGCAGTGACCAGAATGGCATCATCACCATCGGTCAGCCCCGGCGTGTCCAGGATGACGATGTCGAAACTCGCCCGGGCACTGTTGAGCAGGTCGGCAAAGGTCACATGACCGAGAAGCTCAAGGGGATTGGGAGGCGTCGGTCCCGACGGCAGCACGAACAGTCCCGCAAGTTCGGTGATGTGCACGATGGCTTCATTGCCCGAGCGCCCCGACAGCAAGGTCGACAGTCCGCTGCGGTTGTTCAAGGCGAACATCTCGTGGACCCTGGGGCGGCGCAGATTGGCATCGATGAGCAGCGTTCGCTCACCCGCTTGGGCAAAGACCACCGCAAGATTGGCTGCCAGGTAGCTGCGACCTTCTCCCGGCTGTGCACCCACGACGCAAAGCACCTGGCGCCGTTCAGCTTTGTTGAACCAATGCAGCATGAGCTGGCTGCGCAGCGAGCGAATCCGCTCGGCTGCCTTGCCAAACGGCTCAAAAGCCGCCTCGAGCTCGGCGCTCATGGCTCGCCGATCCTCCGAGGGACGCAAGTAGGGAAAGGCAAACTGCTCGGCCAGCGCGTGCTGCACGTCCTGCGGTGTGAGAAGTCCCAGCTTCACGGCGGTGTCGCCGAACCGCAGATCGTGTTGGCGCTGGGCCTGCAGAACCTGCTCAACCTCCTGCGCAGACAACTTGCCCGCATCGACCAGGATCGCCCCGATCGGCCGGTTCATCCGCTGGACGGACGGCACCACCGAGATCGACATCTTCATCCGCTGGCCCCCGGCAGCTGCAGGGCAGGAGGTGCACCAGGGGGATGGGGGCGAGGAAGGCTTGGGCGGCGCGCAGAACCCGAAGCCCCCGTCCCGAGCGTCCCAATCAAGGGGATGCCTTCGATACCGTCCACATCCTCCGCACCGCGAACGCGGCGATCCCAGAACTCCAGGCCCAGGGCCAGCAGCAGGCCCAAGCCCAAGCCGCCAACCAGCGAGCCCAGCACACCGATCTTGACCTTGCGGCTGGTGTACTCGAGAGGCTCCACGGCGGGGCTGAGCAGACGCAGAATCGACTGGCTGGACTGGCTCTCGAGGTTGAGCAGACTGCTACGCTGGCTCACGGTGTCATAAGCCCGCTGTGCCGTCTCGACGTCGCGCATGAGTACAGCGATCTGATCCCTTGCTGAACGCATCTCGAGAAGCTGTCGCTTCTGCGTCTCTACCATCGCGCGCAGTGCCTCTACCTTCTGGGCACTGGCCCGGCTGGCCACCGCCACGCTGCCCGATACGCGCTGCATTTCGGCATTGAGCTGCTGCCTCAGTTCAGCAATCTGAGCCTCGATCTGGATGCGTTGGGGATGGTTGACGCCTAGGTTACGGCTGATCTCGCTCAGGCGCGTTTCCGCAGCCGTCAACTGGCTCCGTATGGCCTGCACCTGCGCGCTCTGGAGAACGTCTGGCGAGGTTTCCCCCGCATTGCGCTGGCGCCCAAGAACGTCCACCCGTTCGGCCTGGGCCAGCGCGAGCTCGGCCATCAGGGCATTCAATCGGGCCGTCTCCTGATCCAGGCGCTCGTCGGTGACCACGATGCCCTTTTGCTGCTGAAACTTGGACAGCCTGGCCTGGGCCGCCTCCAGTTCCGCTCGCAAGGAACGGGCTTGTTCTTCGAACCAAGAGGCAGACTGCCGCGCTGGCTCGATGCGCATCTCGATGGACACATCGATAGCCGTCTGGGCAATCGCATTCGCCGCCGCAGCCGCCGTGGCAGGATCCACATGCTTGAAACTCACGCTCAAAACATTGCTCCCGCGTAGAGGCTCCACCGTCATGTTGCGTTGGATAAACCCAGCCAAATGCCGCTCCAGCGGGATCTTGCCTCCGGTGTCTTTCATCCAGGCCTCGATAGTGCCAGGATCGTTCTGCATCCCCAGCTTGGTGACGACTCTTGAAGCCACCTTGTCGCTGCGCAGGATTTCCAGCTCGGTGGCCATGCTGAAGGGTGCCGCCAATGGACCCAGCACCGGGTCCGGCCGGACCTCCACGACCAACATGGCATTGGCGGTGTACTGCTTGGGCAAGCTGAGAACGAACAAGATGCCCGCCGACGCCACCGCGACGAACACGGCGAGGATCAACCACTTCCGAGCCCAGAAGATCCGCCAATACTGGATGGGCGTGAGTTGCAGCATGGTGGCGAGCTCAGAAAATCGATTCGCGGACGTAGACCACGTCGTCACGCTCGACGATGTCGGTCAGCTTGAGCTCCAGCACGCGCACGTTGCCATTGGCATCCTTGCGGTGCACACGCATGCCGCGTTCGGTGCCGCGCTGGGTCAGACCGCCGCCTTGGGCCAGGGCCTGCATCAGGGTGGTGCCGCGCTCCAGCCGGTAAGCACCCGGACGCTGCACTTCACCGTAGATGTAGAACACCGGACTGCGGTCAACGAAAAGGGTGTCTCCGTTGGCCACGGCGACGTCGAGATCGGCGCGCCCGCCCTGCAAAACGGCCCGCAGGTCGATCTCTTGCCTGAACGGCTGCCCCTCGCGGGTGCCGGTGAGTGTCACGAGATTGCCCCCGTCTGGGGTTACGCCACCAGCAGCGGCGATCATTTCCGACACTTTGGTGTTGGTGCTCTCGATGGGATAACGACCCGGACGCGCCACTTGGCCCAGCACCGATACTTGGGCACTGCGCACCTGGACGAGCAAAACGCTGACTTGGGGGTTGTTGACAAAGTTGCCCTCGCGCAGCAGCCGCGCGATCTCGGTTTGCGCCGACGTGGTCGATCGCCCGGCCAGTTGGACCGTGCCGACCAAGGGAAATGCGATTTCCCCCAATTCGGAAATCCGCGTCTCCAAGCTGAGATCAGGATTTTGGTAGACGGCGATGCGGATCACGTCTCCAGGGCCCAGGATGTGCTCTGCGCGCTGCGCTTGGGCCCCGGTCCACATCCCCCAAAGGAACGCCAGCAGCAAAAGCAGCCAACTGCGCTTTTTCGTGGGTTTCCTTGGGGGCAAACGACGGGAAGGATTCAACGTCTTCATTTCCAATGCGAAACCCACGACAGGAGGCCCTCGAACGCACCTGCGGCGCCGAGGATCGGAATCGACGCAGCCAGTCTAGCCCTGGGAGGGCTGCGCCAGCCAGCCCCCAAGTAAGGGAGGACGGCCTTACTGCAGCGCCTGCACGCCGGCCAGCAGCCAGCCCTGGTGGCCGTCGCGGGCTTTCGTGAGGTTCCAGATTTCGCGGAAGGGCGAGGCGCCAGCGCTCACTTCCTCGCGGATCATCCCGGAGAACTCGACGCTGGCGAGATAGTGAGCTCCCAAGTCTTCCACGCCGAGCAGCGTGGCCTGCAGGGTGACGACATCGGTGCGGTTGGGCTGGTCCCCCCGCTCGGCAAGCTGCGCGCGCACATTGGCCAACATGTCGTCGGTCATCAGCTCACCCAGGCGGGCGAGGTCGGCGGCGTCCCAGGCCTGCTGCAGGACGACGAAGTTGCGCTTGGCGGCGTCCAGGAAGCCTGCAGAATCGAACCCTTCGGGCACCCCCCACCAGGGACCGGCGCGACGCTCGCCCGCGCTGGCATCGGCCCCCCGTCCGAGGTGCACGCTCGACTCGGGGGCAAAATGCGATGGGTCGTACTCGCTGCTGGCCAGGAAGGAGCGGGCGGCCTCACGCCCCCGCCGGTCGGGGGCCGCCGCCACGGTGGGTTGCCCGGGACCGGCCCGGCGACGCCAGCCCCGCCAGGCCAGCCCTCCCAACAGCACCGCCACACCCAGTGCGAGCAGCCACTCGGCCGCTCCTGTCCCCCATCCCAGGCTGTGGGTCAGCCGCGACAGGCCCAGCCCGGCAGCCACGCTGGTGAGCATGCCCACGTCGGTCTCCGTCTGGGCGTGGCCGATGCCGGGCAGCAGCCCGGACCAGGCAAGCACCAGACGCGGGGGCAGGACTCCCAGGCCGTGGGCCGACCTGCGGCGCCCCGCCGGGATTTCAGCACTTGATGCCCACATGCAAGGCCACCACGCCGGCAGTGAGGTTGTGCACGTCCACATGGCCAAAGCCGGCCTCCTTCATCAGGGCCTTGAGGGCCTGTTGGTCAGGGTGCATGCGGATGGATTCGGCCAGGTAGCGGTAGCTGTCGGCGTCGCCGGCCACCCATTGGCCCAAACGCGGCAGCACGTTGAAGGAGTACCAGTCGTAGGCCTTGGACAGCGGCGCAGCGACCTTGGAAAACTCCAGCACCAGCAGCTTGCCGCCGGGCACCAGCACCCGGCACATCTCGGCCAATGCTTTGTCCTTGTGCGTCATGTTGCGCAGGCCGAAGGCCACGCTGACGATGTCGAAGCGGTCTGAGGGGAAGGGCAATCCCTCGGCATCGCACAGGGCGGTGGGCAGCAGCCGGCCTTCGTCGATCAAGCGGTCGCGGCCCACGCGCAACATGGCCTCGTTGATGTCGGTGTGCACGACCAGGCCGGACGGACCCACGCGCTGGGCAAAGCCACGCGCCAGATCGCCGGTGCCGCCGGCGATGTCGAGCACCTTGTGCCCCGGGCGTGCCCCCGAGACGGCCAGCGTGTAGGCCTTCCAGACCCGGTGCAGACCTGCCGACATGAGGTCGTTCATCAAGTCGTAACGCGATGCCACCGAGTCGAAGACGCTGCGCACGCGCCGCGCCTTCTCCGCCTCGTCGACCGTCTGGAAACCGAAATGGGTGGTGCTCATGGTTCACATCGTAAGTGCCGGGCCGGCAGGCCGCGACGACAACCCCGCACCGCAGCGGGGCATGCCCGACGGCTCAGGGATGATGACCGCATCCCCCGGCGGCCTTGTCGGGCATGGGCGCATCGCGATCGACCCCGGCCTGCGCCAGGCGGCGCTCGTAGTCGGCCCACAGGCGATCCTGTTCGGCCCCGAGGAAATAGAGGTAATCCCAGGAAAAGATGCCGGAGTCGTGGCCGTCACTGAACGTAGGTTGCACAGCATAGTGGCCCACCGGCTCCAGCGCGACGATCTCGACCTCGCGCTTGCCGGTCTGCAAGACCTCCTGGCCGGGGCCATGCCCCTGGACCTCGGCCGAGGGGGAGTACACCCGCATCAGTTCGAACGGCACGCGGAAATGCGCCCCGTCGCTGAAACGCAGCTCGAGCACGCGCGAGCGCTGGTGTACCGTGATCTCGGTGGGAACGGGGGTGGACTTGTCAAGGCCGGCCATGAGGTCAATTCCTGGCGCGCGCGCCGTGCGGACGGGAGCGTGGCACTGCACCCTGCGAGGGTGCTCAGAACACGAGCGACACGTTCACATGCAGTTTATCGTCCCCTGGAATGGGCGAGGTGGGATGAAGGTTGTGGTCAGCCCGGCTGCCGGCGATCACGCGACCGTAATCGGCCCGCAGGCTCGCCCCGCTGGCATGGGCGTAGCGCAGCCCCAGTCCCACGCTGGCCAGGCGGTCCTCGCGCCGGCGCAGCGGGCTGTCGGCAACGTCGCTGCGCACCCAGCCCGCATCGATGAACGCCAGGGCACGCAGCCCCTGCCACCACGGCGGAGTGCTCGCTTCCAGCGTGGCCGACAGACCCGAGTCGCCATACAACGCACGCTCGGGCACGCCGCGCACCGAGCCCGTGCCACCCAACGCAAAGGCTTCCCCCGCCAGCAACAGGTCGGAGCTGCCCTGCGCCTGAAGCCGCCCGGCCACTTGCCAGCCGGGGCCAAACGAGGCCACGGCATGGGCGGTGGCGCGCCATGCCTTCCAGCGGGTGGTCTCGATCGCCGGATCCTCGCTTTGGTAGGCCGCCAGTTCGTTCGCGCGCCCGTAGGGCAGGTTGATCACGACGCCGATCCGGTACCCCCAGGACCAAGCCCCACCTTCTCCTTCGGTCTGCGCCGCGTAGTCCACCGACACAGGGCGGCTGCGGCGGTCCTGCGCCTGCAGGGCGCTGCCGGGCACCTCACCGGCGCGGTACAGGCGGTCGCGGACCGTCACCGAAACCTGGGCCCGCCGGTGCGCCCCAACCGCCAGGTGGTGGATGTAGCCCAGGCTCGTCTCATGGCCCGCCCCCGAGGCCTGGAAGGTGGGATGCTCCGGCCCGGCCGGCTCGAGTCCGAAGGGGCCGACGACGTCGGTGCGCTGGTGTTCGACCTCGGCCACCCCGCCCCAGGCATACAAGGGCACCCGGTAGCGCACGCCGTACTGGCGGACGTCCGAGGAGCCCTCCGGCGAGACGGTGTAGGCCCAGGTCAATCCGTGATCGCGGCCGAAGAGGTTGTCATGGCCAGCAGCCAGGGTGAGGCGGTCGCGTCCGGTCTCGCGCGTGCCCTGGTTGTTCCAGGCCAGACCGACCTTCCAGGGCCGGCGCTCGCGCACCTGCACGATGGCCGACACTGTGTCGGGTTGTGCCCCGGGGGTCAGCGCCACCTGCAGGTGGCGTGAAGGATTCTGGTTGGCCATGGCGGTCTCGCGCGCCAGACGCCGCAGGTTCGGCGAGGTCTGCTCCTGCAGCTCCGGCAGGGCCGCGCGCACGTTGGCCAGGTCGAAGTACCGGCGCGTCCCGTCCACCTGGACGCGGTCGATGGTCTGGCGCAGCACCTTCAGCGTGATGGTGTCGGACAGAACCTGCGGCGGAGGCACGACGCGGTACAGGCCATGCCCCCGTTCGTGCAGGGCCTGCTCCAGCGCCGCGCTAGCCTGCCTCAGTGTGGCCTGCGAGCCTTCACGGTGCAAGAAGGGGGCAAGCAGGGCGGCCGTCTCGGCCGCGCTCAGGGGGTTGTCGCCCGTGATGGCAAAACCCTTGATGGGAGCCTGGGCGGCCTGCGCCTGCCCGATCGCCGACAGCCCCGCAGCCACCAAGGTCAGCGCGCGCAGCAAAGTCCCCGGGCGGGCACGCGCCACCGCATGCGCTTCGTCGGACATCAAGCGTGGCCGCCGGTCATCCTGACGGCGCTTCGGGCAACGGTCGATGAGAGCAACATCCATGAACCTGTGGCTGGCGCAGCATAGCCGCCGGAGTCCAAATTCACGATTACATCACCGAAGCCGTCGATGGCCAACCCTCGTCCCGGGGAGGGGCCATCGCCTCAGGGCACTTCGCGCAGCGCCGCAGCCAGTGCCCGGTCCACCGCAGGCAGACGCTCGCGCACAAGCTCGAGCACCGAGTCCTCCACCGATCGCTGTCGCTGCCCCCAGACGGGCTGCGGGAAATGGGAATCCCAGCCGAAGCGGGCGATCACGTGCCAGTGCAGATGGGGCACGACATTGCCCAGCGAGGCCAGGTTGATCTTGGCAGGGGCCAGCTCCCGGCGCAGCACCGCCTCGATCGCCATCATCCACGCGAGACAACGCCGTTGCTCGGCCGACGAGAGATCGCTCATTTCCGAGACATGTTCACGGCAGATGAGCCGATAAAAGGCCGGAAAGGCTTCATCGTCTACACGGACCACGCGCCAGCCCGGCAGGCGCGCTACGAGCCGGCCTGCGGGCTGGTGACACAGCTCGCAGCCGGCGACCGGGTGTTGCGCGGGCTCGAACCCGTCGGCGATGGAGAGGTCCGCCTGCATGCGAGCCACCCGCCTCAGACCAGCACGCGCTCGATGCCACCGTCGTTGGCGGCTTTCACATAATCGGGCATCCAGTTCTCGCCCAGGATCCGGCGAGCCATCTCCACGACGATGTAGTCGGCTTCCAATAGGCCGCTGCGCAGGTCTTCGCCGTAGCGCGACAGCCCTTGCAGGCAGCTCGGGCAGGAGGTGAGGATCTTGATGTTGTCCTGCGCACCCACGGCGCCGCCAGAGCGCAGCGCGGCCTCGCCTTTGCGGATCTCCTCCTCCTTGCGGAAGCGCACCTGCGTGGCGATGTCCGGCCGGGTGACGCCCAGCGTGCCCGACTCGCCGCAGCAGCGCTCGCTCTTGAGCACTTGCTCACCCACCAGGGCTTTGACGGTCTTCATCGGGTCTTGCTGCTTCATCGGGCTGTGGCAGGGGTCGTGATAGAGATAGGCCCCTTGGCCGTCGAGCCGGATGCCCTTTTCCAGCAGGTACTCGTGGATATCGACGATGCGGCAGCCCGGGAAGATCTTGTCGAATTCGTAGCCCTGGAGCTGGTCGTAGCAGGTGCCGCAGCTCACCACCACGGTCTTGATGTCGAGATAGTTCAGCGTGTTGGCCACGCGGTGGAAGAGCACCCGGTTGTCGGTGATGATCTTCTCAGCCTTGTCATACTGGCCCGAACCGCGCTGCGGGTAGCCGCAGCACAGGTAGCCCGGCGGCAGCACCGTCTGCACACCGGCATGCCACAGCATGGCCTGCGTGGCCAGACCCACCTGGCTGAACAGGCGCTCCGAGCCGCAGCCGGGGAAGTAGAACACCGCCTCGGTCTCGGGCGTGGTGGCCTTGGGGTTGCGGATGATCGGGACGTAGTTCTTGTCCTCGATGTCCAGCAGGGCCCGCGCCGTCTTTTTGGGCAACCCCCCCGGCAGCTTCTTGTTGATGAAGTGGATCACCTGCTCCTTGACCGGAGCGGTGCCCACCGTGGCATGCGGGCGGGCCGTCTGCTTGCGCGCGAGGCGCTTGAGCAGGTCATTGGCCAGGCGCTGGGCCTTGAAACCCACACCCACCATGGCCGTGCGCAAGAGCTTGATGGTCTCGGGTCGGGTGGCGTTGAGCATCATCATCGCCATCTTGTTGCCCGGACGGAAGCTCTTCTTGCCCATTTTGCGGAGCAAGTTGCGCATGTTCATCGACACGTCGCCGAAGTCGATCTTCACCGGGCAGGGCGACAGGCACTTGTGGCACACGGTGCAGTGGTCGGCCACGTCCTCGAATTCCTCCCAGTGCTTGATCGACACCCCGCGGCGGGTCTGCTCCTCGTAAAGGAAGGCTTCGATCAGCAGCGAGGTGGCCAGGATCTTGTTGCGTGGGCTGTACAGCAGGTTGGCGCGCGGCACGTGGGTGGCGCACACCGGCTTGCACTTGCCGCAGCGCAGGCAGTCCTTGACCGAGTTGGCGATCGCGCCAATGTCCGACTGCTGCATGATCAGTGACTCATGCCCCATCAGCCCGAAGCTCGGGGTGTAGGCATTGGTGAGGTCGGCATGCAGCACCTCGCCGTTCACCGTCGCACCGCGCATCAGCTTGCCCTTGTTGAAGCGGCCTTCGGGGTCGATGCGTTGCTTGTAGGCCATGAAGTCACGGATCTCCTCGTCAGAGAGGAACTCCAGCTTGGTGATGCCGATGCCGTGCTCACCCGAGATCACCCCGTCCAGGCTGCGCGCCAGCTTCATGATGCGCGCTACCGCCTCGTGGGCGGTTTGCAGCATCTCGTAATTGTCGGAGTTGACCGGGATGTTGGTGTGCACGTTGCCGTCGCCGGCGTGCATGTGCAGGGCCACCCAGACGCGGCCGCGCAGCACCTCCTTGTGGATGCGCCGGCATTCGTCGAGGATGGGCGCGAAGGCCGCACCGGCAAACACCGTCTGCAGCGGCCTGAGGATCTGCGTCTTCCACGACGCGCGCAGGCTGTGGTCCTGCAGTCGCTCGAAAATGCTGCGCTGGCCATCGGCGGGCACCACGTCGAGCTGGCTCATCCACTGCGACCACAGCTCGCGAACCTCGCGCAGCAGCGCCAGGGCCTGCTGCACCCGATCTTCCAGCAATTCGGCGCTGGGGATCTCGTTGGCGTCGTCGGTCTTGCCCAGCGGCAGGTCGCCCTGGGTGAAGAAGGCTTCCAGGCGGTCGATCAGGGCCAGTTTGTTGCGCAGCGACAGCTCGATGTTGATGCGCTCGATGCCATTGGTGTATTCGCCCATGCGATGCAGGGGAATCACCACGTCCTCGTTGATCTTGAAGGCGTTGGTGTGGCGGCTGATGGCCGCCGTGCGCTTGCGGTCGAGCCAGAACTTCTTGCGCGCGTCGGCCGAGATGGCGATGAAGCCCTCGCCCGAGCGGGCGTTGGCGATGCGCACCACCTCCGAGGCGGCACGCGCCACGGCATCTGGGTCGTCGCCGACGATGTCGCCGATCAGCACCATCTTGGGCAAGGTGCCGCGCTTGGACTTGGTGGCATAGCCCACCGCCTTGAGGTAGCGGTCGTCGAGGTGCTCCAGTCCCGCCAAGATGGCTCCGCCAGGCTTCTTGGCCTCGGCGAACATGAAGTCTTTGATCTCGACGATGCTGGGCACGGCCTCTCGGGCATTGCCGAAGAACTCCAGGCAGACGGTGCGCACATGCGCCGGCATGCGGTGCACCACCCAACGCGCGCTGGTGATGAGGCCGTCGCAGCCTTCTTTCTGGATGCCGGGCAGGCCCGCCAGGAACTTGTCGGTGACGTCTTTGCCCAGACCTTCTTTGCGGAAGGTCCGTCCGGGCACGTCCAGCCGCTCGGTGCGGATCGGCGTCTTGCCGTCGGCCTCGAAATAGCGCAGCTCGAAGCTGGCCACTTCGACGTCGTGGATCTTGCCTAGGTTGTGGTTCAGGCGTACCACCTCCAGCCACTGGGCCTCGGGCGTGACCATGCGCCAGGACGCCAGGTTGTCCAGGGCGGTGCCCCAGAGCACGGCCTTCTTGCCCCCCGCATTCATCGCGATGTTGCCGCCCACGCAGGAGGCTTCCGCCGAGGTGGGATCGACCGCGAACACGTACCCGGCCCGCTCGGCGGCATCGGCCACCCGCTGGGTGACGACACCGGCCTCGGTCCAGATGGTGGGCACGGGATGGTCCACGCCGGGCAGGCTCACCATCTCCACCTCGGTCATGGCCTCGAGCTTCTCGGTGTTGATCACCGCGCTCTTCCAGGTCAGCGGGACGGCTCCGCCGGTGTAGCCGGTGCCGCCCCCCCGGGGGATGATGGTCAGCCCCAGCTCGATGCAGTCCTTCACCAGGGCGGCCGTCTCGGCCTCGGTGTCGGGCGTCAGCACGACGAAGGGATACTCCACGCGCCAGTCGGTGGCATCCGTGACGTGGGCGACGCGGCTCAGGCCGTCGAACTTGATGTTGTCGCGCCGGGTGTGGCGCCCCAGCACCCGCAACGCGCGGCGGCGCAGGCTCGCCACCTCGTCGAAGCGGCGATCAAAGGTCTCGACGGCCCCGCGGGCGCACACCAGCAATTCGCCGACCAGGGCATCGCGCTCGGGGTCGAGCTGCGGCGTGCGGCGCTTTTCCACCTCGCGCAAGCGGTGGTGCAGGGCCTCGATCAGCAGACGGCGGCGCCCAGGATTGTCCAGCAGGTCATCTTGCAGGTAGGGATTGCGCTCGACCACCCAGATGTCGCCCAGCACCTCGTAGAGCATGCGCGCGGAGCGGCCCGTCTGGCGCTCATCGCGCAAGCGCTCCAGCACCTCCCAGGCTCGCTGCCCCAGGAGGCGGATGACGATCTCGCGATCCGAAAAAGAGGTGTAGTTGTAGGGAATCTCGCGCAGACGCGGCGGCGCGTCGACCGGGGCGTCCGCCGAAGCGGTGAGATCCTTCAGGGGCAGCGGTGCATTCATGGGCGCCTGGCGCGTGGGGCTGGGTCTGGGAGGGCGCAAACGTGAATCCTACCGCAGCGCAGCAAGGCCGCAGGCGCCGCCCCGGGGAGACCGCGTGGGCGCCGCGCCTACTGTCGGTGGTGCGCACGAACGGGCTGCCACCTTTGCGCAGGCGCAAACCATGGGAGTAACCCGGTTGCGAGCCCGCACCTTCCATGACAGAAACGCTCCTGTCACAAACAGGCACTAGCCTTCGCGGGCCTTGTTCCCTCCCGCATACCTTTCACGGAGTCGTCATGAAACTGAAACTTCTCGCGCTGTCCGCGGCCCTGGCGGCCACCTTGGCCGGCCCGGCCCAGGCCCAGGTCGAAATCCAGTGGTGGCATTCGATGGGTGGCGCCCTGGGTGAGTGGGTGAACGACCTGGCCAAGGACTTCAACGCCAGCCAGAGCACCTACCGCGTCGTACCGACCTTCAAGGGCAGTTATGACGAATCGATGACGGCCGCCATCGCCGCTTTCCGAGCCGGCAATGCCCCGCACATCCTGCAGGTCTTCGAGGTGGGCACTGCCACGATGATGGCCAGCCGCAACGCCATCGTGCCCGTGGGTGAGGTGATGAAGAAGGCCGGCGTGACCTTCGACCCGAACGCCTACGTGCCGGCAGTGGCGGGCTACTACACCGCCCCCAACGGCCAGATGCTGAGCTTCCCGTTCAACAGCTCGACCACGGTCTTCCACTACAACAAGGACGCCTTCCGGGCGGCAGGTCTGGACCCAAACAACCCGCCCAAGACCTGGCCGGAAGTGACCCTGGCTGCCGCCAAGCTCAAGGCCAGCGGCCACAAGTGCCCCTTCACCACGAGCTGGGTGAGCTGGACGCAGCTGGAGAGCTTTTCGGCTTGGCACAACACCGAGTTCGCCACCAAGGGTAACGGCATGCGCGGCATCGATGCGCGGCTGACGTTCAACAGCCCGCTGCACGTGCGCCACATCGAGAACCTGGCCAACATGGCCAAGCAGGGACTGTTCGTCTACAAGGGCCGCGGCAACGCGGCAGATGCCACCTTCGTCTCGGGCGAGTGCGCCATGATGACCGGCTCATCGGCCCTGTATGGCAATATCAAGCGCAACGCCAAATTCGAAAGCGGCATCTCCACCTTGCCCTACTACCCGGACGTGCCCGGAGCACCGCAAAACACCGTGATCGGCGGCGCCAGCCTGTGGGTGATGGCCGGCAAGAAAGATGACGAGTACAAGGGCGTGGCCCAATTCTTCGCCCATTTGTCCAAGCCCGAGGAAGCCGCCAAGAGCCACCAGCGCACCGGCTACCTGCCGCTGACCAAAGCCTCCTATGAGCTGACCGAGAAATCGGGCTTCTATAAGCAAAATCCGGGCACCGATGTCTCGGTCGAACAGATGATCCGCAAGACCACGGACAAGTCGCGCGGCATCCGCCTGGGCAACTTCGTGCAGATCCGCACCATCAACGACGAGGAGCTGGAACAGGTCTGGGCCGGCCGCAAGACGGCCAAGCAGGCCCTGGATGACGCCGTGCGGCGCGGCAACGAGCAACTCGAACGCTTCGAACGCGCCAACAGCGGCCGCTCGTAAAATCGCGCCCCTTTGCCCAGCCCGGCGTCCGGGCCGGGCTTTGTTGCGCCTGCCCATGCCTGTGTGCATGCGGCAGGCGTTGATTGTTTGAACCCATGGAAAAACGCGTCCGATTCAAGTCCTGGTGGTTGCCTTGGCTGCTCGTGGCTCCCCAGATGGCTGTGGTCCTGGTCTTCTTCTTCTGGCCGGCGGCCCAGGCGCTCTACCAGAGCGTGCTGTCCCAGGATGCCTTCGGGATGTCCACCGAGTTCGTCGGGCTGGAGAATTTCGAGCGTCTGATCCACGACGAGACCTATGTCGCATCCTTCCAGACCACGGCGGTGTTTTCGGTGTTGGTGGCGGTCATCGGCCTGACCGTCTCGCTGTTGCTGGCCGTGATGGCCGACCGCGTGATCCGGGGCGCAGGCGTCTACAAGACTTTATTGATCTGGCCCTACGCCGTGGCCCCCGTGGTGGCGGGAGTGCTGTGGTTGTTCATGTTTGCCTCCCCCTTCGGCACCATCGCCTACCTGCTGCGCCTGCTGGGCCTAGACTGGAACCACCTGCTCAACCCCAACCACGCCATGGCGCTGATCGTGATGGCCGCGGTGTGGAAGCAGATTTCCTACAACTTCCTGTTCTTCCTGGCCGGACTGCAATCCATCCCCAAGTCGCTGATCGAGGCCGCAGCCATCGATGGGGCCGGCTTCTGGCGGCGTTTCTGGACCATCGTCTTCCCGCTGCTGTCGCCCACCACCTTCTTCCTGTTGGTCATCAACATCGTCTACGCCTTCTTTGACACCTTCGCCATCATCGATGCGGCCACGCAAGGCGGGCCGGGCAAGTCCACCTCCATCTTGGTCTATCGCGTCTACTACGACGGCTTCAAGGCGCTGGACATGGGAGGTTCGGCCGCGCAATCCGTGGTGCTGATGGCCATCGTCATCGGGCTGACGGTGATCCAGTTCCGTTTCGTCGAGAAAAAGGTGCAGTACTGACATGATCGAACGACGCCCGGGACTGACCTTCCTGTCCCACTTCATCCTGATCGTTGGCGTGGCCATCGTGGCCTTCCCGGTGTACCTGACGCTGGTGGCTTCGACCCAGACCGCGCAGGAGATCGCCTCCACGATCCCCATGTCGCTGCGGCCGGGCACCCACCTGTGGGAAACCTACAAGGTTGCGTTGTTTGGAGGAGAGACCGCCGCCGGCAGCACCGTGCCCGCCGCCTTGCCGATGATGGGGGTCAGCCTGGTGATGGCGCTGGTGATCGCCATCGGCAAGATCGCCATCTCGCTGCTCTCGGCGTTTGCCATCGTCTATTTCCGCTTCCCGCTGCGCAACTTGGTGTTCTGGATGATCTTCGTCACCCTGATGTTGCCGGTGGAGGTGCGCATCGGTCCGACCTACGAGGTGGTGTCCAAGCTGGGCATGCTCAACAGCTATGCGGGCTTGACCATCCCGCTGATCGCCTCGGCCACCGCCACCTTCTTGTTTCGCCAGTTCTTCCTGACGGTTCCCGATGAACTGGTGGAAGCGGCCCGGGTGGACGGCGCCGGCCCGATGCGCTTCTTCTGGGACGTGCTGCTACCCATGTCGCGCACCAGCATCGCGGCGCTGTTCGTGATCCAGTTCATCTACGGCTGGAACCAGTACCTCTGGCCACTGTTGATCACGACCAACGAGGACATGTACCCCATCGTGCTGGGCATCAAGCGCCTGGTGTCGGGCGAGGCCTACACCGAGTGGAACGTGCTGATGGCCACCGCCTTCCTGGCCATGCTGCCGCCAGCTCTGGTGGTGATCCTGATGCAGAAGTGGTTCGTCAAGGGCCTGGTCGACACCGAGAAATAAGCAAGAACGAGCACATGGCATCCCTTACTTTCAAGAACGTCATCAAGCGCTATCACCAGGGCAAGCAGTCTCTGCAGGTCATCCATGGGGTCAACGCCGAGATCGCCGACGGCGAATTCATCGTCATCGTCGGCCCCTCGGGCTGTGGCAAGTCCACGCTGCTGCGCATGGTCGCCGGCCTGGAGGAGATCTCCAGCGGCGAGATCCTCATCGGATCGCGGGTGGTCAACGATCTGGAGCCAGCCGATCGCGACATCGCAATGGTGTTCCAGAACTACGCGCTCTACCCGCACATGAGCGTGTTCGACAACATGGCCTATGGACTGAAGATCCAGAAGCTGCCCAAGGATGAGATCCGCCGCCGTGTGGACAAGGCCGCCGGCATCCTGGAGCTGTCGCACCTGCTCGACCGCAAGCCACGCCAGCTCTCGGGCGGCCAGCGTCAGCGTGTGGCCATGGGCCGGGCCATCGTGCGCGAGCCCCAGGTTTTCTTGTTCGACGAGCCGCTGTCCAACCTGGACGCCAAGCTGCGCGTGCAAACGCGCCTGGAGATCCAGAAGCTGCATCGCGAGCTGGGTATCACGTCCCTGTTCGTCACGCACGACCAGGTCGAGGCGATGACCCTGGCCCAGCGCATGATCGTGATGAACGCCGGTCACATGGAACAGATCGGCACGCCCGACGAGGTCTATGCCCGCCCGGCCACCACCTTTGTCGCCGGCTTCATCGGCTCGCCGCCGATGAACCTGCTGGAAGGCCAGGCCACGACCACTGGGCGCTACGTCGTGGGCGGCCTCGAGCTGGATCTGCCGCAGTCCGCTTCGGCCCCGGTCACGGGTGCGGTGATTCTGGGTGTCCGTCCCGAGCATCTGGTGCTGGGTGAGACCGGTTGGCCGCTGGTGGTCGAAATGGTGGAAGTGCTGGGAGCCGAGCGGTTGATCTACGGCAAACTGGGCACGGCTGCGCTGGTGGTGCGCGCCGATGACAGCCACCAGCATCCCAAGCTCGGTGAAACCCTGCACGTGACCGCGCAGCCCGACAAACTGCACTGGTTTGACGCCCACACGCACAGACGCCTCCCATGAGCTGGCCCTATCCTTTGTGGATCGCCCACCGCGGCGCCGGCAAGCTGGCGCCCGAGAACACGTTGGCGGCCTTCCGTCATGGCGCCAGCTTCGGCTACCGGGCCTTCGAGTGCGACGTGAAGCTCAGCCGCGACGGACAGCCCTTCCTGCTGCACGACGCCACCCTGGATCGCACCACCGATGGCCAGGGGGTGGCCGGCGAGCAGACATGGTCCGCCTTGAGCCGCCTCGATGCCGGGGGCTGGCACAGCCGCGCCTATGCCGGCGAGCCGCTGCCCACGCTCGAGGCCATCGCCGGCTATGTGTTGCGCAACGGCTTCATGCTCAATGTCGAGATCAAGCCCACGCCCGGCACCGAAAGCCTCACGGGTGCGGTCGTGTCGCGCCGCTGCGCCGAGCTGTGGGCCACCAGCCGCATACCACCGGTCGCACCGCCGCTGCTGACGTCTTTCCGACCCGCAGCCCTGCAAGCCGCCCTGGCAGCCCAGCCCGAACTGCCGCGCGGGCTGCTGCTGGACCGCTGGCCCGAAGACGGGATCGCCCAGGCCCAGGCCCTGCAGTGCGCGGCCGTGGTGGCCCAGTACGACCTGCTCGACCGCTCCAGCATCGAGGCCATCCATGCCGCTGGCATGAAGGCCCTCGCCTACACGGTCAACGACCCGGCCGAAGCTCGTCGTCTGATCAGCCTGGGCATCGACGGCCTGATCACCGACGCGGTGGACCGCTTCTCCCCCGGCCCGGGCGTGCACGACTGAATCCGGCCGGGGTTCACCCCCGGGTGGACGCGGGATTGCGGGCCTTTCATAATGGGTCAGTCGCCCGCCTCGCGCCGCGGGCGCGGCACACGGACTGGACTGCCCGGACCCACGGACCATGCGCATTGCCCGGCTGCCCCTGATCCTGTGGTGGTGCGCCACCCTGGGGGTGGCCTTTGTGGCGGCAGCCCTGGCCACGCCCCGGCCCGCCGCCGATGCCGCGCCTGCGTCCCCTGTCACGGTCATCACGATCGAGGGCGCCATCGGTCCGGCCACGGCCGAGCACGTCCGACGCGGACTGGCCCACGCCCAGCGCGACGGGGCCCAACTGGTGGTGCTGCAGATGGACACCCCCGGCGGCCTGGACACTTCGATGCGTCGCATCATCCGCGACGTTCTGGCCTCCCCGGTGCCGGTGGCAAGCTATGTTGGTCCCAGTGGCGCCCGCGCGGCCAGTGCGGGCACCTACATCCTCTATGCCAGCCACATCGCGGCCATGGCCCCAGGCACCAACCTGGGCGCTGCCACGCCGGTGGCCATCGGCGGCGCTCCCGAACCGGCCCAGCCGCCTGCGCGGCCCGGACGACCCGCGCAGCCTGCGGCCTCCGGAGCCTCGGAGCCGGCGCCGCCAACGGGCCCGGCCCCTACCGTGTCCGGCCAGAAGCAGCTCAGCGACGCAGTCGCCTACATCCGCGCACTGGCGCAGATGCGTGGGCGCAACGTCGAATGGGCCGAGAAGGCCGTGCGTGAGGCGGCCAGCCTGAGTGCGGACGAGGCGCTGGCACAGGGCGTGATCGAACACGTCGCCCGCGACCTGCCCGAACTGCTGACACAGCTCGACGGCCGCCGCCTCGAGATCGAGGGCCGGGCGCTGACGCTGCGGACCGCCGGCGCGGGCCTCGTGCGCGAGGAGCCGGACTGGCGCATCCGCTTGCTGGCCGTGATCACCGACCCCAGCGTGGCGCTCATCCTGATGATGGTGGGAATCTACGGCCTGTTCTTCGAGTTCTCCAACCCCGGTGCGCTGGTGCCGGGCGTGCTGGGTGGCATCTGCCTGCTGGTCGGGCTGTATGCCCTGCAGTTGCTGCCGGTGAATTACGCCGGGCTGGCCCTGATCGCCCTGGGTCTGGCGTTCATGGTGGCCGAGGTGCTGATGCCCAGCTTCGGGGTGCTGGGCCTGGGCGGCATCGTGGCCTTCGTGCTGGGTGCCGTGATCCTCATTGACACCGAGGTGCCCGGCTTCGGCATCCCGCTGGGCCTGATCGCCGCGATGGCCGTGCTCAGCGCCGCCGTGGTGATCGGTCTGGCCGGGATGGCGCTGCGCTCGCGCCGGCGCGCCCTGGTCAGCGCAGACGCCACGATCGTGGGCCAGCAGGCCCGGGTCGTCAGCGTCAATGCCGACGATGCCTGGGTCGAGGTGGCCGGCGAGCGCTGGCGTGTGCGCAGCCCAGCGGCCCTGCAGGTCGGACAGACCGTGCAGGTGCGCGGGCGCGACGGCCTGGTTCTGGATGTCCTGCCCATCGACAAACCTCAAGGAGAGTGACCATGATCTTCGACCTTGGCGCCCTCGGCTTCGGCGGCCTGCTGCCCATCGCGGTGCTTGCGCTGATCGCCGCCTCGCTGCGCATCCTGCGTGAATACGAGCGCGGCGTCGTCTTCCAGCTCGGCCGTTTCTGGAAGGTCAAGGGGCCGGGCCTGGTGATCGTGATCCCCGGTGTGCAGCAGATGGTCAAGGTCGATCTGCGCACCATCGTGCTGGACGTGCCCACCCAGGACGTGATCTCGCGCGACAACGTTTCGGTGCAGGTCAATGCGGTGGTCTATTTCCGCGTGGTGGATCCGCAAAAGGCCATCATCCAGGTCGAGAACTTCATGGTGGCCACCAGCCAGCTCGCCCAGACCACCTTGCGCGCCGTGCTGGGCAAGCATGAGCTCGACGAGATGCTGGCCGAGCGCGAGCGGCTGAACCTGGACATCCAGCAGGTGCTCGATGCGCAGACCGATGCCTGGGGTATCAAGGTGGCCAATGTCGAGATCAAGCATGTGGACCTCAACGACTCGATGGTGAGGGCCATTGCCAAGCAGGCCGAGGCCGAACGCGAGCGCCGCGCCAAGATCATCCATGCCGACGGCGAGCTGGAAGCCTCGGAAAAGCTGATGCAAGCCGCCCGCATGCTGGCCCGCGAGCCCGGGGCGATGCAGTTGCGCTACATGCAAACCCTGAGCACCATCGCCAGCGACAAGGCCTCGACCATCGTCTTTCCCATGCCCATCGACTTGCTGGCGCTGATCAAGCAAGCCGGGGCAGATGGTGAAGCGAAGTGAACTAGCGGGGCAACTCGACCATGCCGGGAAACAGCCACAGCAGCGCTGAGGTCATGAACAGGTAGCGCAGGAACTTGCCGAGGGCCATGTAGAGCACGCAGGGCCAAAACGGCAGCTTGAGCCAACCAGCCACGCCACACAAGGGATCGCCCACTACCGGCAGCCATGACAGCAGGCAGGCCCGAGGTCCGAAATCGCGCAGCCACAGCAGCGCGCGCGCCTTGACCGGGTGCTCCTTGTGGGTGAGGCGGTCATAGGCCTGGTGGGCACCGTAGCCCAGCCACCAATTCAGTGCCCCGCCCAGGGTGTTGCCCACGGTGGCCACCCCGATGGCCGGCCAGAACAGCTCGGGGTTGAGCTTGATCAGACCGAAGACGGCCGGCTCGGAGCCCATGGGCAGCAGTGTGGCCGACACGAAGGCCACCACAAAGACGGTGCTCAGGCCGAACTGCGGCAGGGCCAGTGCGTTGAGCAGAGAGTAGAGCCAGGCTTCCATCGCCCGCGATTATCGGTGTGCGCTGCAGCAAGTCCGTGGGCCGAGCGTTGCTTTTCCTGAAAGCTTGCGAGGCTATACTCTGCCTCCTTTTTCAGCACTTCCCCCTGTCCCTCTCATGCGCATCGGCCCCTACGAGTTGCCCAACGCGCTCTTCGTCGCGCCCATGGCGGGGGTCACGGACCGCCCCTTCCGCCAGCTGTGTAAGCGGCTGGGGGCCGGCTATGCCGTCAGCGAGATGGTCACCTCGCGCAAGGAGCTGTGGAACAGCCTGAAGACCTCGCGACGCGCCAACCACGAGGGCGAGGTCGAGCCCATCGCAGTGCAGATCGCGGGCACCGAGCCGGCGATGATGGCCGAGGCGGCCGCCTACAACATCGACCGCGGCGCGCAGATCATCGACATCAACATGGGCTGCCCGGCCAAGAAGGTGTGCAGCAAGTGGGCCGGCTCCGCGCTGATGCAAGACGAGGCGCTGGCCTTGTCCATCATCGAGGCGGTGGTGGCGGTGTGCACACCGCAGGGCGTGCCGGTGACCTTGAAGATGCGTACCGGCTGGTGCCAACAGCACAAGAACGCGGTCAGCCTGGCCCGCGCGGCCGAACAGGCCGGCACGGCGCTGATCACCGTGCACGGCCGCACCCGCGAGCAGGGCTACCAGGGTCAGGCCGAGTACGACACCATCGCCGCGGTGAAAGCTGCCGTGAAGGTGCCGGTGGTGGCCAATGGCGACATCGATTCGCCCGAGAAGGCCCTGGCCGTGCTGCGTCACACCGGAGCCGACGCGCTGATGATCGGCCGCGCGGCCCAGGGCCGTCCCTGGATCTTCCGCGAGATCGAGCACTTCCTCGCCACCGGCACCCATCGGGCCCCGCCACGGGTGCGGGAGGTGCAGGGCTGGCTGATCGAGCACCTGCACGACCACTACAGCCTCTATGGCGAGTGGAGCGGCGTGCGCACCGCCCGCAAACACATCGGCTGGTACGTGCGCGGCCTGCCCGGCGGCGAGTCCCTGCGCCGGCACATCAACAGCCTGGAGACCTGCCAGGCGCAGATCTCTGCCTTGAATCAATACTTTGAAGCGCTGTCGGAGCACCACGTGCATCTGCCCGATGCACCGGCGATGGAGGCCGAACAGCCCGAACCCGAGGTCGCATGAGCAAGAAGCAAATCGAAGAATGCATCCGCGCGAGCCTGGAGGCCTATTTCAAGGACTTGCGCGGCGAGGAACCTCACTCCATGCACGAGATGATCATCTCCGTCGTGGAAAAGCCGCTGCTGGAGGTGGTGATGCAGCATGCCGAAGGCAACCAGTCGCGCGCGGCCGAATGGCTGGGCATCAACCGCAACACCCTGCGACGCAAGCTCGTCGAGCACAAACTGATCAAGTAAGACCAAGGCCCACCCATGTCGAATACGCCACTCACCGCCCTGCTCTCGGTCTCGGACAAGACCGGCATCGTCGAACTCGCGCGCGCGCTCAGTGCACTCAACATCCGGCTCGTCTCCACCGGCGGCACCGCCAAGCTCCTGGCCGAGGCTGGCCTGCCTGTGACCGAAGTGGCCGAACTCACCGGCTTCCCGGAGATGCTCGACG
Organism: Caldimonas sp.; assembly: GCF_046291045.1. GTDB lineage: Bacteria > Pseudomonadota > Gammaproteobacteria > Burkholderiales > Burkholderiaceae_C > Caldimonas. The sequence continues at coordinate 79,674 of NZ_JBKBSL010000001.1, forward strand.
GCCGCGTGAAGACCCTGCACCCGCGCGTGCACGGCGGCCTGCTGGCGCGTCGTGACCTGCCCGAGCACATGGCCGCGTTGAAAGAACATGGCATCGGCACCATCGACCTGTTGGTGGTCAACCTCTATCCCTTCGAGGCCACGGTGGCCAAGCCGGGCTGCACCCTGGACGATGCCATCGAGAACATCGACATCGGCGGCCCGGCGATGGTGCGCTCTGCCGCCAAGAACTGGAAGGACGTCACCGTGCTGACCGACCCCGGCCAGTACGCCGGGGTCATCGAGGAACTGCAGCGCCACGGCACCACCCTGCCCGAGACACGCTTCAAGCTCGCCGTGGCTGCCTTCAACCGCATCGCCGATTACGATGGCGCGATCAGCGACTACCTCTCGTCGCTGCAACCCGACGGCACGCGCAGCCTCTTCCCCGGGCAGAGCAACGGCCGCTTCGTGAAGGTGCAGGATCTGCGCTACGGCGAGAACCCGCACCAGCAGGCAGCCTTCTACCGCGACCTCCACCCCGCTCCGGGCTCTCTGGTCACGGCCCGTCAGCTCCAGGGCAAGGAGCTCTCGTACAACAACATCGCCGATGCCGACGCGGCCTGGGAGTGCGTCAAGTCCTTCGAGACCCCGGCTTGCGTGATCGTCAAGCATGCCAACCCCTGCGGCGTGGCGCTCGGTGCCGATCCAGCCGAGGCCTATGCCAAGGCCTTCAAGACCGACCCGACCTCCGCCTTCGGCGGCATCATCGCTTTCAACCGGGCCGTGGACGGCGCGGCGGCACAACTCGTGGCCAAGCAGTTCGTCGAGGTGCTGATCGCACCGGGTTTCTCCGAGGAGGCTCGTGCGATCTTCGCGTCGAAGTCCAACACCCGCCTGCTCGAGATTGCCCTGCCGCCAGGAGGCGCCACGGCCTGGGAGCAGGGTCGCAACCTGATGGACGCCAAGCGCGTGGGCTCGGGCCTGCTGCTGCAGACGGCCGACAACCGCGAGGTGCGTCTGGACGAACTGAAGGTCGTCACGAAGAAGCAGCCCACGCCCGAGCAACTGGCCGACCTGCTGTTCGCCTGGCGCGTGGCGAAGTACGTCAAATCCAATGCCATCGTCTTCTGCGGCGGCGGCATGACCCTGGGGGTGGGCGCCGGCCAAATGAGCCGCATCGACTCGGCCCGCATCGCCTCCATCAAGGCCGGCAACGCGGGACTGAGCCTTCAGGGCTCGGCTGTGGCCAGCGACGCCTTCTTCCCCTTCCGTGACGGCCTGGACGTGGTCTGTGACGCCGGCGCCACCTGCGTGATCCAGCCCGGCGGCAGCGTGCGCGATGACGAGGTCATCGCTGCCGCCAATGAGCGTGGCATCGCGATGGTGCTCACCGGCGTGCGTCATTTCCGCCACTGAGCGCCCGCGCGCGGCTCATGACCCTTGCGGACGCCACCGGAGTGCTCCTTTCGGCCCTGGCGCGCCTGATCACCGGCGCGCAAGGTCACTGGCTGGGCTGTATTCCCAAGGCCGAGCAGCGTATCTACTTCGCCAACCACCAGAGCCACCTCGACTGGGTGCTGATCTGGTGCGCGCTGCCCCGTGAGCTGCGCACCCAGACGCGGCCGATCGCGGCCAAGGACTATTGGACCGCCGGGCGGCTCAGGCATTGGATCACGCGCGAGGTGTTCAATGCGGTCTACGTGAACCGACAGCGCACCGACGATCAAGATCCGCTCGAACCTCTGGTCGAAGCCCTGAAGCACGGCGACTCGCTCGTCATCTTCCCCGAAGGCACACGCAGCAACCTGGGCGAGCCTCAGTCCTTCAAGTCGGGCTTGTACCACCTGGCGCAGCAGTTCCCCGACGTCCCGTTGATCCCGTGCTGGATCGACAACGTTCAGCGCGTGATGCCCAAGGGTGAGGTGGTGCCCGTGCCCATCCTGTGCTCGGTGACCTTCGGGGCGCCGATGCGTCTGGAGCCCGGCGAGGACAAGCGCGCCTTCCTGGAACGTGCCCGCGCCGCCGTGATCGCCCTGCGCAGGCCCGGGAGGGCTGGGGCATGAGCCTCTTTAAGACGCTGCGAGGCTGGACCGCGGGCGAACAGATCGGCCTGCTCTTTCTCATCGTCTTCGGCCTGCTGGCCCTGGCCTCGATGATGGCCACGTTGATGAGCCTGAAGGCACAGAACGAGCAGCAGGTCGGCCGTGTCGAGCGCTTCAAGCGCGTGCTGCGCGACTCCTGGGTGTGGGTGTCGGTGTTCTGGATCGCCTGGATCGCCGGCGCCTTCGTGTCGATGCTGCTGTTCGGGCTGCTGTCGTTCTACGCGCTGCGCGAGTTCATTACGCTCAGCCACACACGCCGTGGTGACCACCGCAGTCTGATCCTTGCCTTCTTCATCGTGCTGCCGCTGCAGTACTACCTGGTCGGCACACGCCAGTTCGACCTGTTCTCGGTCTTCATCCCGGTCTACGTCTTCTTTGCGATCCCGGTGATCAGCGCACTGGCCAACGATCCCGAGCGCTTCCTGGAACGCAACGCCAAGATCCAATGGGGCATCATGGTGTGCGTTTATGGCTTGAGCCATGCCCCCGCGCTGCTGCTGCTCGAGTTCGCGGGGTACGCGCAGCGCGGCGCCTTCCTGCTTTTCCTGCTGGTCTTCGTGGTGCAGACGAGCCTGCTGGTGCAGGCCTACGTGGCCCGCCACTGGCCTTTGACGCCAGTGGCCCCAGCCATCAGCACGTCCTTTTCCTGGGGGGCCGCGGGAGCCGGCGTGCTGATCGGCAGCTTGTGCGGTGCCCTGCTCTACTGGATCACCCCGTTCAAGGCCGGCCAGGCCTTTGCGATGAGCTTCATCGCCTGTGCCGCCGGCATGTTCGGCCACTTCGTGATGAAGGCACTCAAGCGCGACGCCGGCGTACAGTCGGCCTGGCATGCCGAGGGCCACCCCGTCACCGGCGCCGTGGGGCTGCTCGATCGCATCGCAGCCCTGAGTTTCGCCGCGCCGGTGTTCTTCCATTCGGTGCGCTGGTATTTCGAGTTGCGGCTATGAGGGTGCTCGGCATCGACCCCGGCTTGCAGACCACCGGCTTCGGTGTCGTCGATGTGGAAGGCCCGCGCCTGCATTACGTGGCCAGCGGCACCATCAAGACCAAAAGCGCCGAGCAGGGCGACCTGCCCGCTCGCCTGAAGATCCTCTACGAGGGGATCCGCGAGGTGGTGGCGCGCTACCAGCCCACCGTGGCCTCGGTGGAGATCGTCTTCGTCAACGTCAACCCGCAGTCCACCTTGCTGCTGGGCCAGGCCCGCGGCGCCGCATTGGCCGCCCTGGTGAGCTGCCACCTGCCGGTGCACGAGTACACCGCGCTGCAGATGAAGAAGGCCATCACCGGCCACGGTCTGGCGCGCAAGGAACAGATCCAGGCCATGGTGGCGCGGCTGCTGCACCTGCCCGGCGAGCCCGGCAAGGACGCCGCCGATGCCCTGGGCCTGGCGATCTGCCACGCTCACGCGAGCCTGTCCTTCGCGGCAGTGGCCAAGGCCGGCGGCACGCTGCGGCGACGCACGCACGCTCAGATCAAGAGCGGTCGCAGTTACTGACGGGGCGAGAAGATCATTTCGGCGATCAGCACCGCGAAAAAGCCCAGCGCCGCCACGAGGGTCCACTTCGTGATGGCCACCCCCAGGCGGAGCCAGCGCCGATCGTTGCGCAGCAGGTACAGGCCAAAGCAGACGATCGCGGCCAAGAGCAGCAACAGGATCGCCAGGCGAAAGACCAGCATCGGCGGCCCGCTTACCAGGCCGGCGCAAGTTGCGCGAAGCCTTGCGGCGCCTGGCGTTCATCCTCGAAGGTGACGATCTCGTACTGACTGGCATCGGCCAGCACGGCGCGCAGCAACTTGTTGTTCAGGGCGTGGCCCGACTTGTAGGCGCTGTAGGCGGCCAGCATGGGCTTGCCGATGACATAGAGGTCGCCAATGGCGTCGAGGATCTTGTGCTTGACGAACTCGTCGTCATAGCGAAGCCCTTCGGCATTGAGCACGCGGTAGTCGTCCACGACGATGGCGTTGTCCATGCTGCCGCCCAGGCTCAAGCCGCGCGAACGCATCATCTCGACGTCTTTGGTAAAGCCGAAGGTGCGTGCGCGGGCGATGTCGCGGCTGTAGCGGCCGCTGGCAAAGTCGAACTCGACGCGCTGGCCGGTCTGGTTGACGGCCGGGTGGTCGAAGTCGATCTCGAAGGCGAGTTTGAAGCCATGGTAGGGGTCGAGCCGCGCCCACTTGAGGCTGCGGCCCTCCCCCTCGCGCACCTCGACCGGCTTGAGGATGCGCAGGAAGCGCTTGGGCGCGCGCTGGAGTTCGATCCCGGCGCTTTGCAGGAGATAGACGAAGGAGGCGGCAGAGCCGTCCAGGATCGGGACTTCCTCGGCCGTGATATCGATGTAGAGGTTGTCGATACCCAGGCCCGAACACGCGGACATCAGGTGCTCCACCGTATGCACCCCCGGCGCACCAGGGTCGCCGCCGGCCGACAGGGTCGAGTTCAGCCGCGTGTCGGTGATGGCGGTGGCCGACACGGGGATCTCGACCGGCACGGGCAGGTCGACGCGCCGAAACACGATGCCGGTGTCGGGTGCCGCGGGGCGCAGTGTGAGTTCCACGCGCTGACCGCTGTGCAACCCGACGCCAACCGCGCGGGTCAGCGACTTCAGGGTGCGTTGCTGGAGCATGATGCCCTCATTTTAGGCAATGTCTATAGACCTTGCACTTCCAATGGGGTGGAGGCAGCCCGGCACAGGCTATCGCTTCGATAGCCTGATCGAGACTGCGTTCCGGCCAGAGAATCTCAGTCGGCCTGCTTGCGCAGGAAGGCCGGAATCTCGATCTCGTCCATCCCGTTGCTGGCCAGCGCGTCGACCTTGGCGGCCGCCTGGGTGCGACCCGAGCGCCACACGCTCGGGGTGTTCAGGCTGGCATAGTCATGTCCCTGGGGCGCCTGCGCCGGGGCGTGCACGGTCGCGTTCAGCACCGGAATATTGTCGGTGCCGGTGCGCAGGACCGGCTGCGGGTGCACCACACTGATGGGCGCCTGCTGGCGGCGCGCCTGGGACGACAGCCCGGTGGCGATCACGGTCACGCGCAGCTGGTCCCCCAGGCTTTCGTCGTAGGCGGTGCCATAGATGACATGAGCGTCCTCGGCGGCGTAGCGACGGATGGTGTTCATCGCGTTGCGCGACTCGCTCAGCTTGAAGCTGCTCTTGCTGGCGGCGATCAGCACCAGCACACCGCGCGCACCGGACAAGTCGATGCCTTCGAGCAGCGGGCAGGCCACGGCCGCCTCGGCCGCCTTGGTGGCGCGGTCGGGGCCCGAGGCCACGGCCGTGCCCATCATGGCCTTGCCGGGCTCGCTCATCACGGTCTTGACGTCCTCGAAGTCGACGTTGACCAGGCCGGGGATGTGGATGATGTCGCTGATGCCGCCCACGGCGTTCTTCAGCACGTCATTGGCCTGGCAGAAGGCCTCCTCCTGGGTGATGTCGTCGCCCAGCACTTCCAGCAGCTTCTCGTTGAGCACCACGATCAGCGAATCGACATTGGCCTCCAGCTCGGCCAGCCCGGCGTCGGCCTGCTTCATGCGGCGGTTGCCTTCGAACTCGAAAGGCTTGGTGACCACGCCCACGGTCAGGATGCCCATTTCCTTGGCCACCCGGGCGATCACTGGCGCGGCGCCCGTGCCGGTGCCGCCGCCCATGCCGGCAGTGATGAAGAGCATGTGAGCGCCCTCCACGGCCTCGCGAATGCGATCGACGGCCTCCTCGGCCGCGGCCTTGCCGGCCTCGGGCTTGGAGCCCGCGCCCAGGCCCGTGGTGCCGAGCTGGATGAGCTTGTGCGCCGACGAGCGGTTGAGGGCCTGGGCGTCGGTGTTGGCGCAGATGAACTCCACGCCCTGCACGCCCTGGGCCATCATGTGCTCGACCGCGTTGCCGCCGCCGCCGCCCACGCCGATCACCTTGATCTGCGTGCCCAGGTTGAACTCTTCAATCATCTCGATAGCCATGATGAACCTCCTTCGTCGTTGCAGTTGCCATCACACAAGAAACACATGCGGGGTCTTCTTCGGGCCCCACGCTCAGAAATTCCCGATGAACCAGTCCTTCACCCGTCCAAAGAACGATTGCACCGAGCCGGCCTGCTGGGCCGCCCGGTGACCGCGCACGCGCGACAGGCGCGCCTCCTCCAGCAAACCCATCACGGTGGCCGAGCGCGGGTTGGCCACCATGTCATGCAGGGCACCCGAGTAGGTCGGGATGCCCTTGCGCACGGGCTTGAGGAAGATGTCTTCGCCCAGTTCGACCATCCCGGGCATCACGGCCGAGCCGCCGGCCAGCACGATGCCAGAGGACAGCAGCTCCTCGTAGCCGCTCTCGCGGATCACCTGGTGCACCAGCGAGAAGATCTCCTCCACGCGCGGCTCGATCACGCCGGCCAGGGCCTGGCGGCTGAGCATGCGCGGAGCGCGGTCGCCCAGACCCGGCACTTCGACCTGCTCGTCCGGGTCGGCCAGCATCTGCTTGGCCACGCCGGACTCGACCTTGATCTCCTCGGCATCCTTGGTGGGCGTGCGCAGTGCCATCGCGATGTCGCTGGTGATCAGGTCGCCGGCGATGGGGATCACGGCCGTGTGACGGATGGAACCGTCGGTGAAGATGGACACGTCGGTCGTGCCGGCACCGATGTCCACCAGGCACACGCCCAGGTCCTTCTCGTCCTCTGTGAGCACGGCCGCTGCCGAGGCGCTGGGGTTGAGCACGAGCTGCTCGACCTCCAGGCCGCAGCGGCGCACGCACTTGATGATGTTTTCGGCCGCACTCTGCGCGCCGGTGACGATGTGCACCTTGACCTCCAAGCGCCCGCCGCTCATGCCGATGGGCTCCTTGACCTCGTGGCCGTCGATCACGAACTCCTGCGGCTCGACCAGCAGCAGCTTCTGGTCGTTGGGGATGTTGATCGCTTTGGCGGTCTCGACCACGCGCGCGACGTCGATGGGCGTGACCTCCTTGTCGCGCACGATGACCATGCCGGTGCTGTTCTGCCCGCGGATGTGGCTGCCGGTAATGCCGGTGTAGACCCGTGTGATCTTGCAGTCGGCCATCATCTCGGCCTCTTTCAGCGCCTGCTGGATGGACTGCACAGTGGCATCGATGTTGACCACCACGCCACGCTTGAGCCCGTGCGAGGGAGCCACGCCCAACCCAGCCACCCGCAGCTCTGCGCTGGGCAGCACCTCGGCCACGACCGCCATCACCTTGGCGGTGCCGATGTCCAGTCCGACGACGAGATCCTTGTATTCCTTGGCCATGAAAATCCTCAGTTCCTTGCAGCCGGGGTCGTCTGTGTGGTCACCCCTCGGATGCGCACCGCGTAGCCGTCACGATGGCGCAGGTCGGCGTACTCGAGCGGTCCGGGGTAGCGTGCGGTGACCTGGCCGATCGTGGCCACCAGCCGGTCGATGCGGGCCAGCACCTCTTCGGCACTGCCACGGCCCAGTTCGATGCGCGCGCCATCGTCCAGCTCCGCGTGCCAGTGGCCGCGCTCGGACAGCCCGAGCTGCACCACTGGCGAGCCCAGGCGAGCGAGCACGGGGGCCACCTCGCGGTACAGCGCCAGCACCCGCGCCGCGCTGCCCTCGGGCCCGATCAGCGTGGGTAGGTTCTCGTCCTCGACGTCGCCCAGGTTGGCCTCGAAGACCTCGCCAAAGCTGTTGACGATGCGGTCCTCGCCCTTGGCGCCGCGCCAGTAGGCCACCGGCACATGCTCCTCGAGCGTGACGGCCAGCCGGTTGGGCCACACCCGACGCACCACGGCCTGGCGCACCCAGGGCACAGCCTGGAACGCCTGCTGGCTGCGCGCAAGATCCATCGTGAAGAGGTTGCCGCTCATCCGTGGCAGGGCGTTGGCACGGATCGTGGCTGCCGAGTTGCGGGCCACGTCGCCGTCGATGCGTATGGCCCGGATCGAGAACATAGGCCAGCGCGCCACCCAGCTTGCCGCCGCCCACAGGAAGACCAGCGCAGCCAATGCGCACAGCACGGCAGCAGTGGCGTTCATGAGGCGGATGTCCAATGGCATGGCTCAGGCACTCACACGGTGTTCCAACCCGGCCTGCGACACCAGCCACAGGCAAAGCTGCTCGTAGGACAGCCCGGCGGCACGCGCCGACATCGGCACCAGCGAATGGCCGGTCATGCCCGGCGACGTGTTGATCTCCAGCAGAAAGGGCCGGCGGTCGCTGGCACGGATCATCACGTCGGCGCGGCCCCAGCCGCGGCAGCCCAGGGTGCGATAGGCCTGCACGACGATGCGCTGGATCTCCCGCTCTTCCGCCTCCGGCAGGCCGCTCGGGCAGTGGTACTGGGTGGTGTCGGTGAAGTACTTATTCCGGTAGTCGTAGTTGCCCTCGGGCGCCACGATGCGGATCACCGGCAGGGCCTGGGCCGATGTCCCCTCGCCGAGCACCGGGCAGGTGGTCTCGTCACCGGCGATGAACTCCTCGCACAGCACCTCGGGGTCGTACTTCGCGGCCAGGGCATAGGCCGCATCGCACTGCTCGACGCGTTCCACCTTGGTCAAGCCAATGGTGGAGCCCTCGCGAGCGGGCTTGACGATCATTGGCGCGCCCAGGGCCTGTAGGGCCGCACGGGTTTCCTCGGCGCTGCCCACCATGCGCCAGTCTGGCGTGGGCAGCCCTTCGAAACGCCAGACGCGCTTGGCCATGACCTTGTCCATCGCCATGCTGGAGGCCATCACGCCCGAGCCGGTGTAGGGGATGCGCAGCAGTTCCAGTGCGCCTTGCACCGTGCCGTCCTCTCCGAAGCGGCCGTGCAGGGCGATGAAGCAGCGCGTAAAGCCTTCGCGCTTGAGCTCGCAGAGGTCGCGCTCGGCCGGATCGAAGGCATGGGCATCCACCCCTTGGGACTGCAGCGCCTGCAACACGCCCGTGCCGGACATCAGCGAGACCTCGCGCTCGGCCGATAGGCCGCCCATCAGCACGGCCACCTTGCCCAGCGCCTTCACATCGATCGACGTCAGGTCAAACTTCATGCGGATTCCTTCAACAACTCCAGCACCTGGGCGGGCACCCCGCCGATGCTGCCCGCCCCCATGGTGATGACCACGTCGCCGTCACGCGCATGGTCGACGATGGCCTGGGCCATGTCACCGATCTCGTCGACGAAGACCGGATCGAGCTTGCCCGCCACACGCAGGGCGCGTGCCAGCGAGCGGCCGTCGGCGGCCACGATGGGCGCTTCGCCGGCGGCATAGACCTCGGTGAGCAGCACCACATCGGCGCCCTGGCCGATGACCTTGACGAAGTCCTCGAAGCAGTCGCGCGTGCGGGTGTAGCGGTGCGGCTGGAAGGCCAGCACCAGACGTCGGCCCGGGAAGGCCCCGCGCGCGGCGGACAGCGTGGCGGCCATCTCGACGGGGTGATGGCCGTAGTCGTCGATCAGCGTGAAGCGGCCGCCCCCCGCGGCCGGCAGGTCGCCGTAGCGCTGGAAGCGCCGGCCCACCCCCTTGAACTCCGCCAAGGCCTTCAGCACAGGGGCATCGGGCAGCTCGAGTTCGGTGCACACGCCGATCACGGCCAGGGCGTTGAGCACGTTGTGCTCCCCAGGCAAATTGAGCGTGACCTCGAGGTCGGGCATGGCCACGCCATTGCGGCGCTGGCAGGTGAAGTGCATGCGACTGCCTTCGGCGCGCACGTCAACGGCACGAACCTGCACATCCGGACCGAAGCCGTAGGTGACCACCGGACGCGAGATCATCGGGATGATGGAGCGCACGCCGGGGTCGTCGGCACACAGGATGGCCGCACCGTAGAAGGGCATGCGGTGCAGGAAATCGACGAAGGCCGCCTTCAGCCTCGCATAGTCGTGGCCGTAGGTCTCCATGTGGTCGGCGTCGATGTTCGTGACGACCGAGACGATGGGCATCAGGTTCAGGAAAGAAGCATCGGACTCGTCGGCCTCGACGACGATGTACTGCCCCGACCCCAGGCGGGAATTGGCGCCAGCGCTGTTCAGGCGCCCGCCGATCACGAAGGTGGGATCGACGCCAGCCTCGCCCAGCGCGCTAGCCACCAGGCTGGTGGTGGTGGTCTTGCCGTGCGTGCCGGCGATCGCGATGCCCTGCTTCAGGCGCATCAGCTCGGCCAGCATCACCGCGCGCGGCACCACCGGCACGCGACGCGCGCGGGCGGCGATCACCTCGGGGTTGTCGCCGCGCACGGCCGTGGAGGTGACGATGGCGTCCGCCCCGGCGATGTTCTCGGCATCGTGGCCGATCATCACCTTCAGGCCCAGCGCCGCCAGGCGACGCACCGTGGCGCTGTCGTTCTGGTCCGAGCCCGAGACGGTATAGCCGAGGTTGAAGAGCACCTCGGCGATACCGCTCATGCCGGCTCCTCCGATGCCAACGAAGTGGATGTGTTTGACCGCGTGTTTCATCGTGCACCTCCGCGGTGGGCATGCACCAGTTTTTCGATCTCGTCGGCCACGCGGGCTGCGGCGCGCGGACGGGCCAGACTGCGGGCCTTGCGCGCCATCGTCTGGAGGGTCTGGCGGTCCAGGCCGCGCAGGGTCTGCGCCAGGCGATCGGGCGTGAGCTCGTCCTGCGGCAAGTGCAGGGCCGCACCGTGCTGGGCCATGTACTGGGCGTTGTCGCGCTGGTGCGAGGTGGTGCTCACCAGCAGCGGCACCAGCACACTGGCCACCCCGGCGGCGCACAGCTCGCTCACGGTGACCGCGCCGGCGCGGCAGACGACCACGTCGCATTCGGCCAGCCGGCGGGCCATGTCGTCGATGAAAGGCAGAACCTCGACATCGCGCTCGGGGTCCAGGCCCTCGGCCTGGTAGAGCGCTTTGACCGCATCGCGGTTGAGCGCGCCGGTCTGATGGACCACGCTCGGACGCTCATCGGCCGGGATCCGTGCCAAGGCTTTGGGCACGGTCTCGTTGAGCACACGCGCGCCCAGGCTGCCGCCCACCACCAGCACACGCAGCGGGCCGTCGCGGCCGGCGAAGCGCTCCTCAGGGCCAGGCAGGGCCTCGATCTCCTCGCGCACCGGGTTGCCGGTGACCACACAGCGCTTGGTCTTCGCGGCGGCCGCCCCGTCGAAGCCAAAGGCCACGACATCGGCCACCGGCAGCAGCGCGCGATTGCTCATCAGCAACGAGGCATCGGCATTCACCAACACCAAAGGCTTGAGACGTGCCGCGGCCATCACACCGCCGGGGAAGCACACATAGCCGCCCATGCCCAGCACGGCATCGGCTCGGCGCTGGCCCAGGATGCGCCAGCACGACACGAAGGCGGCCAGCAGGCGGATGCCGCCGGTGAGGGTGTGCCACCACCCCTTGCCGCGCAGGCCCGAGAACCCGATGGTGTCCAGCGTAATGCCGGCGGCCGGCACCAGGCGGTTTTCCATGCCGGTGGTGGTGCCCAGCCAGCTCACGCTCCAGCCGCGACGCTGCATTTCCTGGGCCACGGCCAGGCCCGGAATGATGTGTCCGCCCGTGCCGGCCGCCATGATCACGAGGTGGTGGCTCATCCTCGCCCCCCCCTCATGAGCTGCCTGTTTTCCATATCGATGCGCAGCACCACCGCGATCGCGATGCAGTTCATCAAGATGGCCGAGCCGCCGTAGCTCAGCAAGGGCAAGGTCAGACCCTTGGTGGGCAGCACGCCCAGGTTCACGCCCATGTTGATGAAAGCCTGCCCGCCCATCCAGATCCCGATGCCCTGCGCCAGCAGACCCGAGAAGACCCGGTCGAGCGCAATGGCTTGGCGGCCGATGTGGAAGATGCGCCGCGTGAGCCAGAAGAAGGCGAAGATCACCGCGGCCACGCCAATGAAGCCCAGCTCCTCGCCGATCACGGCCAGCAGGAAGTCGGTGTGGGCCTCGGGCAGGTAGTGCAGCTTCTCGACGCTGGAGCCCAGGCCTTGGCCAAAGATCTCGCCGCGGCCGAAGGCGATCAGCGAATGCGAGAGCTGGTAGGCCTTGCCCAGGGTGTAGGCCTCGTTCCAGGGGTCGAGGTAAGCGAAGATGCGCTCGCGCCGCCATTCGCTGGCACTGATCATCACGACGAAGGCCGCCACGATCAGTGCGGCCATCAGGAAGAACATGCGTCCGTTCACGCCTCCCAGGAAAAGAATGCCCATCGCGATGGCGGCGATCACCATGAACGCACCCATGTCAGGCTGAGCCAGCAACAGCACGCCCACCACCACCAGCGCGGCGGCCATCGGTGCCACGGCCTGGAAAAAGCGCTGCTTGACGTCCATCTTGCGTACCATGTAGCCCGCGGCATACATCGCGATCGCTAGCTTGGCCAGTTCCGAAGGTTGGAAGTTCAGGATGCCCAGCGGGATCCACCGGCGTGCACCGTTGACGCCCTTGCCGATGAAGGGCAGCAGCACCACCACCAGCAGCACCAGGGCTCCCACGAACAGCCAGGGCGCATGCTTTTCCCAGACCTGCATCGGGATCTGCAGCACCACGAGGCTGGCGATGAAGGCCAGACCGATCGACAGCGCGTGGCGCACGAGGAAGTGCGTAGAGGCATAGCGCGCAAAGCGCGGATTGTCGGGCAGGGCCACCGAGGCCGAATAGACCATCACCAGGCCCAGCGCGAGCAGGGCCACGACCACCCACACCAGGGTCTGGTCGAAGCCCTGCAGACGGGCGGGCTGGCCCGTGCTCACCCAGTCGCGTACCGGCACGTCACGGCGCTTCTTGCGGCCGCCGGTCGGCCACAGCGACGCCAGGCGCGCCTTGAAGGCGTCCCAGCCGCCGGTGGTGTGCGATGCGGCGGTCATGACACCTGCCCCCGCTCGTCGGCCAGCGCCTGCACGGTGGCGACGAAGACCTCGGCGCGATGGCCGTAGTTGCGGAACATGTCCAGGCTGGCGCAGGCCGGGCTCATCAGCACCACGTCGCCCGACTCGGCCCGCTCGGCACAGCCGCGCACGGCCGCTTCCAGGCTGTCGAAGCGGGCCTGCGTGACACCCGTGCCCGCCAGCACGGCTTCGATGGCGGCCGCATCCCGGCCGATCAGGGCCACGAACCGCACATGCCGCCGCACGGGTTCGGTGAGCGGGCTGAAGTCCTGGCCCTTGCCATCGCCGCCCAGGATCACGAGCAGACGACGGCCCATGCGGTCGGCGCCAAGGCCATTCAGGGCGGCCACGGTGGCGCCCACGTTGGTGCCCTTGCTGTCGTCCACATAGTCCACGCCGCCCACGGTGGCCACGTGCTGCACGCGGTGCGGCTCGCCGGCGTACTCGCGCAAGCCGTGCAGCATCGGGGCCAGCGGGCAGCCGATGCCAGTGGCCAGCGCCAGCGCCGCCAGGGCGTTGGCCGCGTTGTGGCGACCGCGCACACGAAGCGCGTCAGCCGGCATCAGGCGCTGGATGTGCAGCTCCTCGTCAGCGTCCTCGTCCTTGCGGCGGCGCGTGGCCTTCAGGGTTTCGTCGGCTTGCATCGCCCGCACCAGCCAGGCCATGCCACCTTCGACCATCAGCCCATAGTCGCCGGGTCGGGTGGGGGCGTCCAGGCCAAAGCGCACCACCTGGCGTTCGATCACCTTGGCAGAGCGCCCTTTTCCCACGGTCTGAGGGGGCGGCACCATCGCTTCCACCAGGGGATCATCGCGGTTGATCACCATCAGCGCCTCACGCCCGAAGATGCGTGCCTTGGCAGCGGTGTAGGCGTCCATGCTGCCATGCCAGTCGAGATGATCCTGGCTGAGGTTGAGCACCGCGGCGGCGGTGGGCTCGAAGCCCGACACGCCGTCGAGCTGGAAGCTGGACAGTTCCAGCACCCACACGTCCGGCAAGTGCTCGAACACCGGCGGCGGAGGGGGGGGCGGCACGATCCTGATGGCCGGCTCGTCCTCGCCACCGAGGGCGGCGACGGCCTCCAGGGTCTCTTCGATGTGACGCTCGGCCTCATGGATGGCCTCGACGGCCTCGGCATCCTCGTCCACCACCACCGCTTCGGCCGGGGCGGGCGCCGAATCGATGTCCTCGGCACAGGTGGGCGTCTCGCGTTCAGGGTCGGCCTTGGGCTCCCGGTCCAGGGCCGCGCCCAGGGTGTCGAGCATCGTCGGGCCGATATTGCCCGCCGTGGCCACGCGGCGGCCGGCGCGCTCGATCAGCAGCGCGGCCATGGCGGTGGTGGTGGTCTTGCCGTTGGTGCCGGTGATGGCGACCACCTTGGGTGCATAGCGGCGTTCGGCCTTCAGTTCGGCCAGGGCCCGGGCAAAGAGGTCGAGCTCGCCCTGCACCGGTACCCCCCGCCGGGTGGCTTCGGCCAGCAGGCCCTGCAGGCGCTCGTCATGAGGGGACAGCCCCGGGCTCTTGAGGATGCGCTGCACGCCTTCCGCGTGCGCGGGCCCAAGCTCGCCCGACAACAACTCGACCTGGGGCAGTTCGTCACGCAGCGCGGCCGCCTGGGGCGGCTGTTCGCGCGAATCCCAGACCTTCACCTGGGCCCCGCAGCGCACGCACCAGCGCGCCATGGCCAGGCCCGAGGCGCCCAAGCCCAGCACGAGAACGGTGATGCCTTGCAGATCCTTCATGGCAAGTGTTCGATGTTCGTGTTCAGCGCAGCTTGAGCGAGGTCAGGCCCACCAGGCACAACAGCATGGTGATGATCCAGAAGCGCACCACCACCTGCGTCTCGGTCCAGCCGGACTTCTCGAAGTGGTGGTGCAGCGGCGCCATCTTGAGGATGCGCCGGCCCTCGCCGTACTTGCGTTTGGTGTACTTGAAGTAGACGACCTGCAGCATCACGGACAGGGCCTCGACGACGAAGATGCCGCCCATGACGGCCAGCAGGATCTCCTGTCGCGTGATGACCGCGATCGTGCCCAGCGCGCCGCCCAGGGCCAGGGCCCCGACGTCGCCCATGAAGACCTGGGCCGGGTGCGTGTTGAACCACAGGAAGGCCAGCCCCGCGCCGGCCATCGCCGCGCAGAAGATCAGCAGTTCGCCCACGCCGGGGATGTAAGGAAAGAGCAGGTAGCGCGAGTAGACCGCATTGCCCACCACGTAGGCGAAGACACCCAGGGCCGAGCCCACCATCACCACCGGCATGATGGCCAGGCCGTCCAGGCCGTCGGTGAGGTTCACGGCATTGCTCGAGCCCACGATGACCAGGTAGCTCAGGATGATGAAGCCCCACACCCCCAGCGGATAGCTCACCGTCTTGAAAAAGGGCACGAAGAGGTCGGCATTGGGGGGCAGCGGGTTGGCAAAGCCCGATTGCACCCAGCGCACGAAGAGCTCGAGCACGCGCAGGTTGGACGACTCGGACACCGCGAAGGCCAGATAGGTGGCCGCCACCAGGCCGATGAGCGACTGCCAGAAGTACTTCTCGCGCGAGCGCATGCCCTCGGGGTTTTTCTGCACGACCTTTCGCCAGTCGTCGACCCAGCCGATGGCGCCCATGCCCAGCGTCACGAGCAGCACGATCCAGACGAAGCGGTTGGACCAGTCGAACCACAGCAGCGTAGAGACGGTCACGCCCAGCAGGATCAGCACGCCGCCCATGGTGGGCGTGCCCCGCTTGGACAGGTGGGCCTGCACACCATATTCGCGGATGGGTTGGCCGATCTTCAACTCGGTGAGTTTGCGGATCACCCAAGGGCCGAAAACCAGGCCGATGAGCAGCGCCGTCATGGCCGCCATCACCGCGCGGAAAGTGAGGTACTGCACCACGCGCAGGAAACCGAAATCGGGCGACAGCCCCTGCAGCCATTGCGCCAGCGTGATCAGCATGGCAGATCCTTTCCCCGAGCGCCGCCGCCCAGTTGCGGGCGCACCATGTCGTCCTGTCCTGAAGCGCACAGGGCCTGCAGCGCCTGCACCACCTGTTCCATCTTCATGAACCGCGACCCCTTGACGAGCACACTGCGCGCGCCACCGGGCCGCTGGCCCAACGCCGCCACGGCATCGGCGGTTGACGCGAAATGCACCGCTGCTGCGCCGTGAGCCCGGGCGGCATGAAGGCTCAGCGCACCCACCGCCCAAAGCGTCTCGATGCCGCGTTCGCGCGCGTAGGCCCCCACCTCCGCGTGGAAGGCTGGCCCCTGGTCGCCCACCTCGCCCATGTCCCCCAGCACCAGCCAGCGCGGCGCGGGCAGTTCAGCCAGCACGTCGATGGCCGCACGCACGGAATCGGGGTTGGCGTTGTAGCTGTCGTTGACCAGCAGCACCGGGGCTGCGTCGAGCACGAGGGTCTGCAGTTGCGAGCGCCCGGTCACCGGCTCGAACCGCTCCAGCCCCTGCGCGATCGTCTCCAGCGGGGCGCCGGCGGCCAGGGCGCAGGCGGCTGCGGCCAAGGCGTTGTGAACGTTGTGGCGTCCGGCGATGTGCAGCACGGTGTCGAACGTGCCCACCGGTGTGTCGACCTGCAGGGCCCAGCCCTGGCCGCCCCAGTGCGCACGGCCGCGCACGTCGGCCTGCGCGGTCTCGCCAAAGCGCAGCACGGGCCGCGTGCCGGCCAAGGCGCGCCACAGCCCGGTGTAGGCATCGACGGCCGGAAAAACGGCCACCCCGGTGGGGCCCAGGGCTTGGATCACCGCACCGTTCTCCCGGGCCACGGCCTCCACGCCGTGCATGAACTCCTGGTGCTCGCGCTGCGCGTTGTTGACCAAGGCCACCGTGGGTGCCGCCCAACGCGCCAACCGCTCGATCTCGCCCGGGTGGTTCATGCCCAACTCCACCACGGCGGCGCGGTGCCACACCTCGTCGTCCTGACGCAGGCGCAGCAGGGTCAGCGGCACGCCGATGTCGTTGTTGAAATTGCCCTGGGTGGCCAGCGCGCCCTCCTCCCCCACCCACGCGCGCAAAATGGATGCGATCATCTGGGTGACGGTGGTCTTGCCATTGCTGCCGGTCACGGCGATCAGCGGCAGGTGCATGCGCTGACGCCAGCCTGCGGCGAGCTGTCCCAGGGCCGCTCGCGTGTCGGGCACCAGCAGGCCGGGCAGGCCCGCTTCGGGCAAGCCGCGCTCGGCCACGGCGGCAGCGGCCCCGGCGTCGCGCGCCAGAGACAGAAACTCGTGGGCATCGAAACGCTGACCGCGCAGGGCCACGAACAGGTCGCCCGCGCGCAAGCTGCGGGTGTCGGTATGCACGCGCAGCAGCGTCGTCTGGCCATCGCCCACCAGGGTCGAGCCGGGTAGCAGGGTCTGGGCCAGGGCCAGGGTCATCATGAACGCGCCCTCCGAGCCTGCTGGGCCGCGCGGGCCTCGTCCACGTCCGAGAAAGGCAGGCGTTGGCCGCCGATGTCCTGATAGTCCTCGTGGCCCTTGCCGGCCAGCAAGATGACGTCGCGCGGATCGGCCGCCGCCACCGCGGTGGCGATGGCCAGGCGGCGGTCCTCGATGGCCTGCAGCGTGGGGGCCGGACGCATGCCGGCGACGATCTGCTCGATGATGTGCATCGGCGGCTCGCTGCGCGGGTTGTCGCTGGTGACGATGACGCGGTCGGCACGCGCCTGGGCGATCGCCCCCATCTGCGGACGCTTGCTGCTGTCGCGGTCGCCGCCGCAGCCGAACACGCACCACAACGCCCCTCCGCGCTCCCGAGCGAAGGGCTTCAGGGCGGTCAGCACCTTGTCCAGGGCATCGGGTGTGTGGGCGTAGTCCACCACCACCGACGCCACGCCCTCCTCGTCCAGCCGCTGCATGCGCCCGGGCACGGGCCCCAGCGACTGCAAGGCCTGTGCGGCCCGCACCAGCGGCACGCCCAAGGCGCGCAGGCAGCCGGCCACGGCCAGCAAGTTGTGGACGTTGTAGTCACCGATCAGCGTGGTGCGTACCGGCACCGCCTGCGAGCCTTCGCACAGATCGAAGCCCAGGCCGCCGCCGCTATAGCCCACCGCGCGCGCTCGCAGGCCGGCGGCGGCCTGCAGGCCGTAGCCCCACAGGTCCACACTGCGGCCACTCAGCCGTGCCACCAGGTCCGCCCCTTTGGGATCGTCGAGATTCACGACGGCCGCGCGCAGGCCCGGCCAGGCGAAGAGTTGGGCCTTGGCCTCCCAGTAGGCGGCCATGCCACCGTGGTAGTCCAGGTGGTCACGCGTGAAGTTCGTGAAGGCCGCCACCGCAATGCGCGTGCCGTCGAGACGACGCTCGTCCAGGCCAATCGAAGAGGCCTCGATGGCACAGGCTTTCAGGCCCTGGTCGACGAAGGCACGCAGGCTGCGGTGCAGCGTGACCGGATCGGGGGTGGTCAAGCCGGTGGCTGTGAGCGAGCCGGGCCGTCCCACGCCCAGCGTGCCGATCAGGCCGCAGGGCCGATCCAGCACCGCCAACGCCTGCGCCACCCACCAGGCGGTCGAGGTCTTGCCGTTGGTGCCGGTCACGGCCACGAGGTCCAGGTGCGACGAAGGCAGGCCGAACCAACGGTCGGCCAGCACGCCGGTGGCGGCCTTCAGGCCCGGCACGGCCGCAATGCGCTCATCGTCGAAGCCGAAAGCCTCGACGCCCATTCGTTCCACCAGGCAGGCTCGGGCGCCGGCGGCCAGGGCGGCTGCCACGTGCTGTCGCGCATCGGTGGCATGCCCCGGCCAGGCGATGAAGGCCTCGCCGCCCCGGATGCGGCGACTGTCGATGGCCAGGTCGGTGCAGCCCTGCTCGCGCAGCCAGGCCTCGGCGGCCATCACGGTGTCGAACACGCGCAAGCCCATCAGAAGCTCTCCTCCACGCCCTCGACATGGCGCGCAACGATCTGGGGCTGCACGGCGATGTCGGGCTGCACGCCCATCATGCGCAGGCTTTGCTGCACCACCTCGGCAAACACGGGCGCGGCCACGGCCCCGCCATAAAACTTGCCGGCCGAGGGCTCGTCGATCATCACCGCCACGACGATGCGCGGTTGCTCCACCGGCGCCAGGCCGACGAACCACGAACGGTACTTCTTGTCGGCGTAGCCCTTACCTTCCTGCTTGCGCGCCGTGCCGGTCTTGCCGCCCACCGAGTAGCCCACGGTCTGGGCCAAGGGTGCCGTGCCCCCCGGACCGGCGGCCATCTGCAGCATGCGGCGGGTGGTCTGGGCCACGCGCGGCGAGAACACCCGCAGGCCGGGCGCCGGCTCGGGATCTTTCAGCAAGGTCACGGGAACGAGCTCACCATCGCGCGCGAACACCGTATAGGCCCGCGCCAGCTGAAACAGCGAGACCGACAGGCCGTAGCCGTAGCTCATCGTCGCATGCTCGATGGGCCGCCAGGTCTTGTAGGGCCGCAGGCGGCCGCTGACCACCCCCGGAAAGGGCAGCTGAGGCTTCTGGCCCAGGCCGATCTCGGTGAACATCTCCCACATCTCGCGCGAGGGGATCTGCTGCGCCAGCTTGACGGTGCCGACGTTGCTGGACTTCTGGATCACCTCGGCCACCGTGAGGCGGCCGTAAGCATGGGTGTCGCGGATGGTCGAGCCGGTGATCGTCATCCAGCCCGCCCCGGTGTCGATCACGGTGTTCGGCGAAACGCGCCCCGTCTCCAGGGACAGCGCCGCCACGAAAGGCTTCATCGTCGAGCCCGGCTCGAAGGTGTCGGTCAGCGCCCGGTTGCGCAGTTGGGCTCCGCTGAGGTTTTCGCGCTTGGCGGGGTCGTAGCTCGGGTAGTTGGCCAAGGCCAGCACCTCGCCGCTGCGCACGTCGAGCACCACCACCGACCCGGCCTGGGCCCTGTGCTCGGCCACGGCATCGCGCAGGCGCTGGTAGGCGAAGAACTGGATTTTCGAATCGATGGACAACTGGATGTCTCGGCCATCGACCGGCGCGACGCTCTCGCCGATGTCCTCGACGATGCGCCCCAACCGGTCCCGGATGACACGGCGCTGCCCGTGGCGGCCGGCCAGCTCCTGCTGGAAGGCCAGCTCGACGCCTTCCTGCCCGCGATCTTCGATGTCGGTGAAGCCCACCACATGGGCGACCGCTTCGCCTTCGGGATAGCGGCGCTTGTACTCCTTGACCTGATGCACGCCCTTCAGCCCCAGCGCCTTCACGCGCTCGGCCACGTCCTCGTCGATCTGGCGACGCAGCCAGACGAAATTCGGATTGTCTCCCAAACGCTTGTCCAGCTCGGCCGCGGTCATGCCAAGCAGGCGGGCGAGCTCGCGACGCTGCCCGCGATCGGCATCGAAGTCCTTGGGAATGGCCCAGATCGACGGCGCCGGCACGCTGGAGGCCAGGATCAGGCCGTTGCGGTCAAGAATGCGGCCGCGGTTGGCCGGGAGCTCGAGGGTGCGGGCGTAGCGGCTTTCGCCCTGTCGTTGAAAAAAATCCGACCCGATGATCTGCACGTAGGCCGCACGACCCAAAAGCACACAATACGACAGTCCGATACACGCCACGAGGAACTTCGAACGCCATGGCGGCGTCTTGGACGCCAGCAGCGGACTGGTGGCATAGCGCACCTCGTGCAGCGCGTGCGCCGCCGGCTTGCGCAACCGGCGCCGCGGCGGCAGCGCGGCGGTGCCGTCGCGACGCAGCAGCAGGCGGACGAGCCCCTTCACCGCGCCCCTCCCTGCGCGGCCGACGCCGCGCCCTCGTAATGCACGTATTGCGTCACGGCCGCGGTGGGCGTGCGCATCTGCAGCTTTTCGCGCGCGAGCTTCTCCACGCGCAGCGCAGTGGCCTGGGTGCGCTTTTCGAGCTGGAGCTGCTCGTGCGCGGTCTCCAGCGCGCGTTCCTCGGCCTGGGCACGCTCCACCTGCGTGAACAGGCGGCGGGCCTGGTAGGACACATGCACCAGGTACAGGCCGCTGACGATCAGCCCGACGAAGAGGAGGACATTGAGGCGACTCATGCCCCCTCCAGCGCCACGGCGGTGCGTTCGGCCACGCGCAGGATGGCCGAGCGCGAGCGCGGGTTGGCCGCCACCTCGGCCGGCGACGGGCGGATGCGCGCCACGGCCTTGAGCAGCGGCTCGGGCAGCGGGGCCAGGCCCAGGGCTTGTGGGCTGCCCCGCTTCACCTCGGCACGCGAGTGACCGGCGATGAACTGCTTGACGCGACGATCCTCCAGCGAGTGGAAACTGATCACCGCCAGCCGCCCGCCCGGAGCCAGCAGCGACAGGGCGGCGCTCAGCCCTTGTTCGAGCTCCTCAAGCTCGGCGTTGACGAAAATCCGAAGAGCCTGAAAGGTGCGCGTGGCAGGATCCTGGCCCGGCTCGCGCGTCTTGACCGCACGAGCCACGACGTCGGCAAGCTCGGCCGTGGTTCGAACGGGCCGCCCGCTCGAGCGGCGAGCAACAAGCGCCTTTGCAATCGGTAGAGCAAACCGTTCTTCCCCATAGTGGCGTATGACCTCCGCGATGCGTTTTTCGTCGGCGCGCGCGAGGAACTCGGCAGCGGATTCGCCACGCGAGGGATCCATGCGCATGTCCAGGGGCCCGTCGTGGCGGAAGGAAAATCCGCGCTCGGGGTTGTCGATCTGGGGCGAGGAGACGCCCAGGTCCAGCAACACGCCGTGCACGCGATCGATGCCGCGGCGTGCGCAGGCCTGCGCCATCGTCGCAAAACCGGCATGCTCGATAGCAAAACGCGGGTCCTGGACCCGCGCAGCATCGGCAACGGCTTCCGGATCCTTGTCGAAGACCAGCAGCCTGCCCTGCGGCGACAGACGCGACAGCAGCAGCCGCGAGTGTCCGCCTCGGCCGTAGGTGCCATCGATGTAGGTGCCATCGGGCGTGGTCAGCACGGCCTGCACCGCCTCGTGCAGCAAGACGGTGCGGTGCTCGTGGACGGGAGGCATGGGGGCGCTCATGACCGTCAGAAGCTGAAGTCCTTGAGCACTTCGGGCATGCCCTGCTGCATCACCGCGGCCTCGTGGGCGGCGTAGCGTTCGGCATCCCACAGTTCGAAGTGGCTGCCCATGCCCAGCAGCATCACTTCCTTGTTCAGGCCGGCGGCTGCGCGCAACTCGGGCGAGATCAGCACGCGCGAGGCGCCGTCGATCTCCACATCCTGGGCATTGCCCAAAAAAATGCGTTTCCAGCCGGCCGCCGACATCGGCAGCGCAGCAATCTTGTCGCGGAACTGCTCCCAGGCCGGACGGGGAAAGACCATCAGGCAGCCCTCGGGGTGCTTGGTCAGGGTCAGTTGTCCTGCGCACAAGGTGGCCAGCACGTCGCGATGCCGCGCCGGGACGGTCAGGCGCCCCTTGGCATCGAGCGACAGGGCCGAAGCCCCTTGGAAGACCACTGAAGACACAAAACCCCACTAAGTTGCACTTTCTCCCACTTTAGCGAGCCCCCCTTCGACGGTCAAGCGAAATCTGAAAAATCTCCAATGAAATCAATCACTTACAATTGATTTCCGAGAAATTTGCGCACAAAAAGTCCAGCAAAAATAAGGACTTGCGAACAGGTATGAAAGTGATGGCTGAGGTATGCCATCTCGCGCGGCGAGGCCCGGCCCGCCTTGACTCGATGTCAGTGCGCGGGGCGGGTCGAGGCTGGCGAGCCCTCCACTGGCCCCCCTATCTCGGGCCAGCGGTGGCGAAGATAGATCCAGGCGGCCAGTCCCACCCCCATCAGGGCCAGCGAAGCCGCCGCCAGCGCGACCGTGCTGCCCATCACCAGCGGCGCCAGCACCCCGGCCACGAGGGCGTTGGCCAGCGAGCCCACGGCCGCCTGCAGCGACGAGGCCATGCCGCGGCGCTGGGGGAAGAGGTCGAGCACGAGCAGCGTGACCACCGGCACCATCAGCGCCCAGCCGAAGGCGAACACCGCGATCGGCCACAGGGCCCAGGACACATGGGCCTGGAACAGCAGATTGGCCGCGAGATTGAGCACGCCCACCCCCGCCATGATCACGAAGCCATGGCGGATCTGGCGCTTGGGCGCGATCCTGCCGGCCAGACGACCACTCCACCACGACCCGCCCATGATGCCCCCGATGCTCAACACGAAGAACCAGAAGAACTCGGTAGGCGACAGGGCCAGGTGCACGCCCAGGAAGGCCGGGGCCGACAGCACGTACAGGAACAGCCCGTTGAAGGGCACGCCGCTGGCCAGCACCAGCAGCACGAAGCGCGGGTCGCTGCACAACTGCCAGTAGCCGCGCAGCAGGTGGCGCACCTCGAAGGCCTGGCGATGGTCCACGTGCAGCGTCTCGGGCAGCAGCCGGTAGTTGGCCCCCCACAGCGCCACGCCCACGAGGGTCAGGAACCAGAAGATCAGGTGCCAGTCCGACAGTACGAAGATCCAGCCGCCGATGATGGGCGCGATGGCCGGCGCCACGCCGAAGTAGATCGTCACCTGGGCCATCACGCGCTGGGCTTCGGCTGGCGGGAACATGTCGCGGATGATGGCGCGCGAGACCACGATGCCCGCCCCGGTGGACAGGCCCTGCAAGGCGCGGAAGAAGACGAGCTGGCCGATGGTCTGCGACAGCGCACAGCCCGCCGAAGCGATCGTGAACACCGCCAGCCCCCACAGCACCACCGGTCGCCGCCCGAAGCTGTCCGACAGCGCGCCGTGGAAGAGGTTCATGAAGGCAAAGCCGAACAGGTAGGCCGACAGCGTCTGCTGCATCTGCACCGGCGTGGCGCCCAGCGAGCGAGCAATGCCGGCAAAGGCCGGGATGTAGGTGTCGATGGAAAACGGCCCGAGCATGCCCAGCAGCGCGAGCAGCACGGCCAGGGCCCAGCGCGGAGCGGGCCAGATCTTGTGGGCGTCGGGATTCATCGGCTTGTGATGCTTGAAATGTGTGAAGCAAGCCGATAGGCCGGATTCTGTGCGGCGGGTTGCCCCGTCGTGACCGCCATTCCTCTGGGCCGCCCCTCACGGATGCGGCTCGATGCCACCTACCCACACACTCCCCGGGCCGGATCGACGTGTGCCTATTTGGTGTTGCTGCGCGTAGAGATTGCCCGTTTCACCCGGACCGCCGCTTGCGCCGCGGCCCGACTCGTCTCTGTTGCTCTGATCCTCGCCTCACGGCGGACAGGTGTTACCTGCTACGCTGCCCTGTGCAGTCCGGACCTTCCTCCAGTGCGGCCTTTCGGCACCTGCACCAGCGGCGGTCTGGCTTGCTTCACATGGCAATTATCTCAGGCCGGCAGCCGGGCCGCTCGCCGATGGGGGCGGAAGACCTCGGCATCGTCGTAGAAGGCCGGGGCCTCGTTGGCCGGCCACCAGCCCGGCACCCCGAGCACAGGCAGCGGCAGGAAGGGCTTGGGCGCCAGGCCTTCGGGGGTGAGCCCGAGGTCGGGCGCGGCGCCCTCTTCCACCACCCAGACATGGGCGGTGATGCTCTTGTAGGGAGTCACCAGCTTTTCCAGCAGGGCATGGCCGAAGAGTTCGAGGCGGGCCCGGGCCCACAGCGCCCGGTCATCGATGAAGAGCCTGCGCCACTGACGCTCGCGCAGCGCCTGGACCAATTCGGCCGGCGCCTGCAGCAGGGCTGCGTTCTCGTCGAACAGCGTCAGGGCGTCGCGCACAGGCCCGCGTGTGGCGCCCACACCGGCCTGCGCGATCTGCGCGGCCTGCAGTTCGTTCAGGCGGCGCTTGAGCGCGGGCCGCGACAGCCACATCAGGCCGTTGAAGAAGTCGTGCAGGTTGTTGCGCGTGGGCACGCAGCCGGTGCGGAAGATGAAGGCCTCGTAGGCCTCGCCATCGGGCAGCGCCTCCTGGGGCAAGAAACGCACCGGGCCGCCACAGGTGTTGAGTGCGTCGGCCACGCTCGCCCCACCCACGATGAGACCCGCCAGCTCTTGGCCGGGCTGGGCAAGGCCTGCGAACCAGGGCCGCCTCCAGTCGATGCCGCCAAAGCCCGGCGCGGACATACTCAGGCTTTGGGGTTGCGCGCGCGCCGCTTGTCGCGCACGGCCACCGAGGACGTCCCTTCGTTGGCCAGCTCGAACAGCTGGGTGGCCGCCAGCAGCTTGGTGAGCGTGGCATAGCCGTAGTTGCGCGGGTCGAACGACGCCTGGTTGCCGATCTGCTGCCCCACCGCGCCGACGCGGGCCCAGCCGTCGTCGCCGGCAGCCGCCTGCACCGCATTGCGCAGCAGGGTTACCAGACGCGTGTCCTGCTTCAGCTGGGCGGTCGAGACGCGCAACGGGGCCCGCGCGGCCTCGGTCTCCTCTTCTTCAGGCCCGTCGGCGCGCAGCTTGTCGAGGAAAAGAAAGCGCGAGCAGGCGTTGACGAAGGGTTCGGGCGTCTTCTGCGCGCCAAAGCCATAGACCGCGGCCCCCTTGGCTCGCAGGTGCATGACCAGCGGCGTGAAATCGGCGTCCGAGGACACGATGCCGAAGGCGTCCGGCTGGTCGGTGTAGAGCAGTTCCAGCGCATCGATCACCATCGCCATGTCGCTGGCGTTCTTGCCCTTGGTGTAGTCGAACTGCTGCATCGGCCGGATGGCGTGCTCGTGCAGCACCTCCTCCCAGCCCTTCAACTCCTGCTTCTTCCAGTTGCCGTAGGCCCGGCGGATATTGGTCTCGCCAAACGTGGAAAGTTCGTTCAGGATCAGGTCGATCTTGGAGGCCGGCGAGTTGTCGGCATCGATGAGCAGGGCCACCCTCGGCTTGCGTTCCATCGTCAGGCCTCGTCCACCATCCGCCAGGCGAGGGTCTCACCGCCGCGCAGCGGCTTGAGCGTGGCCTCGCCGAAGGGCAGGGTTTCAGGCAGCTGCCAGGGCGTCTTCTTCAGCGTGACCGTACCGGTGTTGCGCGGCAAGCCGTAGAAGTCGGCACCGAAGAAGCTGGCGAAGCCCTCCAGCTTGTCGAGCGCACCGGCCGCCTCGAAGGCCTCGGCGTAGAGCTCCAGCGCCGACAGCGCGGTGTAGCAGCCGGCGCACCCGGTGGCGTGCTCCTTCAGGTGGGCCGGATGCGGGGCGCTGTCGGTGCCGAGGAAGAACTTCGGCGAGCCCGAGGTGGCAGCGGCCACGAGGGCGCGGCGGTGCTCCTCGCGCTTGAGCACGGGCAGGCAGTAGTAGTGCGGCCGGATGCCGCCGAGGAAGATGGCGTTGCGGTTGTAGAGCAGGTGGTGCGCCGTGATGGTGGCGCCCACGAACCGGTCGGCCTCGGTCACGTACTGCGCGGCTTCCTTCGTGGTGATGTGCTCGAAGACGATCTTCAGTTCGGGGAAGTCGCGGCGCAGCGGGATGAGCTTGTCATCGATGAAGGCCTTCTCGCGGTCGAAGAGGTCGATCTCCGGGTCGGTCACCTCACCATGCACCAGCAGCAGCAAGCCGTGCTTCTGCATGGCCTCCAGCGTCTTGTAGGTCTTGCGGATGTCGGTGACGCCGGCATCGCTGTTGGTGGTGGCTCCGGCCGGGTAGAGCTTGAGCGCCACCACCCCGGCCTCCTTGGCCCGCGCGATCTCGTCGGCCGGCAGGTTGTCGGTGAGGTAGAGCGTCATCAGCGGCTCGAAGCTCAGGCCCGGCGGGATGGCCGCACGGATGCGTTCGCGGTAGGCCAGCGCCTGCTCGGCGGTGGTGACCGGCGGCTTGAGGTTGGGCATGATGATGGCGCGGGCGAACTGGCGCGCCGTGTCCGGCACGACGGCGGCCATCGCGGCGCCGTCGCGCACGTGCAGATGCCAGTCGTCGGGGCGGGTGAAGGTCAGCGTGGTGCTCATGCCTGCGATTGTCCCACCGTCTCGAACACGACTGCGGCGCCCTGGGACGCCCTTCGTTCAAGCCCCGGCTTCGCCCAGAGAAATGCCCAGCGAACGCGCTGCCGTCAGCAGGGGATGTCCGAGCGGCACCGTGCGGGTGCGCCCGGCCACCTCGGCCAGCGGCACGCTGTCGCAGCCGTCACCACGCAGCACCACCATGCGGCCGAACTCGCCGCGCGCCACCATGGCGGCTGCATGGCAGCCGAAGCGGGTGGCCAGCACGCGGTCATAGGGCGTGGGCGTGCCGCCGCGCTGCACATGGCCCAGCAGGGTGCTGCGCACTTCACCCTGCAGGTGCGGCTGCAACTGCTCGCGCAGCACGTTGCCCACGCCGCCCAGGCGGATGGGGTCGGGGCTGTCGGCCAGGTGGGCGGCCACGGTCATGGTGCCGCCCACCGGCCGGGCGCCTTCGGCCACGCAGATGAGCGTGAAGCCCTGGGCGGCCTCGCGCTGGCGGCACAGCTTTGCCACCGCCTCCAGGTCGTAGGGGATCTCGGGCAGCAGGATCACGTCAGCCCCACCGGCCAGGCCGCCTTCCAGCGCGATCCAGCCGGCATAGCGGCCCATGGTCTCGACGATCATCACGCGGCCGTGGCTGCGCGCCGTGGTTTCCAGCCGCGCCAGGGCCTCGGCCACCACCGCCACCGCGCTGTCGAAGCCGAAGGTGCGCTCGGTGTGCATCAGGTCGTTGTCGATGGTCTTGGGCACGCCCACCACCGGCAGGCCCAGCTGCTGGAAGCGGTGCGCGATGCCCATGGTGCCATCGCCGCCAATGGCCACCAGCGCGTCCAGGCCCAGCTCGCGCACGTAGTCCATCACCGCACCGGAGACATCGGCCCCGCCGGCGCCGAACCAGGCAAACGGGTCGGCCTTGTTGTGCGCCCCGAGGATGGTGCCGCCCTGGTGCAAGATGCCGCTGACGGCCCGCCGGTCCAGCGGCACCACGCGCCGCTCGATCAGGCCGAGAAAGCCCCGCTCGATGCCGGTGACGCGCGCGCCGCAGTCGTTGATGAGGGACTTGGTGACCGCGCGGATCACGGCATTGAGTCCCGGGCAGTCGCCGCCGCCGGTGAGCACGCCCACGTGCAGAGGGGAAGTCTTCGTCATGGCCACCTGTCGTGTCACAAAGGCCCCAAGCGTAACGCGGCTCGCCCCATTGTCCCGCCCAGGCTCAATGGAAGTCCCGGCTGTGCAGCCCGGCATCGGCCAGGCGGCCCAACAGCGGCGTGAGGTCTTCCAGCCGCTGCGCCACCAGGTGGCGCACCTCGCCTTCGCGCTGCCACTCGCCCTGCACGGCCAGCAGGCGCGAGTGCAGCAGCTCGCGGCGGAAGCGCTCGTGCACACGGCGCCAGACAATGACGTTGACCACGCCGCTTTCGTCTTCCAGGGAGACGAAGATGGTGCCGTTGGCCGTCTGCGGCTGCTGGCGGCCGGTGACGATGCCGCAGGCACGCACCCGCCGGCCGTGCGGCAGGTCATGCAGCTCGCGGGCCGTCTGCAGGCGCCGCCGGCGGAGTTGCTCGCGCAGCAGGGCCAGCGGATGGCGGCGCAGCGTGAGGCCCAGCGCGGCATAGTCGAAGACGATCTCCTCGCCCTCGCCGGCCAGCGGCAGTTGCAGGAGGGGTTCGTCGATGGGCGCGTCCTCCAGCAGCGCCGGCGGGGGTGTCCAGGCGGTGGCCTCCCAGACCTGCTGGCGGCGGTGGCCGGCCAGGCTCCTCAGGGCATCGGCGGCAGCGAGCTGGCGCAGGTCCTGGGCGTCGAGCCGCGCACGGCGGGCGAGATCCTGCACGTCGATGAACGGCGCTTCAGCGCGCGCCAGCACGATGCGCTGGGCGGCCGCGGCACTCAGCCCCGCCACCAGCTGCAGGCCCAGACGCACCGCTGGCTGCGGCTGGCGCGTGAGATCCTCCAGGGTCGCCTCGACCTCGCTGTGGCTCACGTCCACCGGGCGCACCTCCACCCCGTGGCGGCTGGCATCCTGCACGAGCTGGCTGGGCGAATAGAAACCCATGGGCTGGGCATTGAGCAGCGCCGCCAGGAAGGCCGCGGGCTCGTGGCACTTGAGCCAGGCGCTGTCGTAAGCCAGCAGCGCGAACGACGCGGCATGGCTTTCCGGGAAGCCGTATTCGCCGAAGCCCTCGATCTGCTTGAACAGGCGTTCGGCCAGCTCGAGCGGATAACCGTTGGCCGTCATGCCATCGACGATGCGCTGGCGAAACGGGTGCACATTGCCGTGGCGCTTCCAGGCCGCCATCGCGCGGCGCAGCCGGTCGGCTTCACCGGGGGTGAAGCCGGCGCACAGCATGCACAGCTGCATCACCTGTTCCTGGAAGATGGGCACACCCAGGGTGCGGCCCAGCGCCTCGCGCAGCTCGGGCGTAGGCAGTTCGGCCACCACGTCGCGGCCGGCACGCTGCTTCTCGCGCTGCTTCAGGTAGGGGTGCACCATGCCGCCCTGGATGGGCCCGGGTCGCACGATGGCCACCTCCACCACCAAATCGTAGTAATTGCGCGGCTGCAGGCGCGGCAGCATGCTCATCTGCGCACGGCTTTCGATCTGGAACACGCCCACGGTGTCGGCGCGGCGGATCATGGCGTAGGTGGCCTCGTCCTTGTCGGGGATGTCCTGCATCCGGAAGGGCATGCCGCGGCGTCGGCTCACGAAATCGAGCGCCCGGCGCAGGGCGGTGAGCATGCCCAGCGAGAGCACGTCGACCTTCATCAGGCGCAGGGATTCGAGGTCGTCCTTGTCCCACTGGATCACGGTGCGCTCGGGCATCGCCGCGTTCTCGATGGGGACGATGTGCGACAACTCCCCCTTGGCGATCACGAAGCCGCCCACATGCTGGCTCAGGTGGCGCGGAAAGCCGCGCAGCTGCCCCACCAGTTCGACCCACTGCGCCACGCGGCGGTCGGAGGCATCCAGCCCCACCTCGGCCAGGCGCTCGGGCAGGGCCTCCAGACTGTCCCACCAGAAATGGCTCTTGGCCAGGGCATCGACCTGCGCCTCGCCGAAGCCCAGGGCCTTGCCCACGTCGCGGATGGCGCTGCGCGTGCGGTAGCAGATGACGGTGGCCGCCAGCGCCGTGCGGCTGCGGCCGTACTTGGCGTAGAGGTACTGGATGACTTCCTCCCGGCGCTGGTGCTCGAAATCGACGTCGATGTCCGGCGGCTCGTCGCGCTCGGCGCTGATGAAGCGCTCGAACAGCAGGTTGGCGCGCGCCGGGTCGATCTCGGTGATGTGCAGGCAGTAGCACACCGCCGAGTTGGCGGCCGAGCCTCGGCCCTGGCAGAGGATGCCCTTCGAACGCGCGAAACGCACGATGTCGTGCACGGTCAGGAAGTACTTCTCGTAGCGCTTGAAGGCAATCAGCGCCAACTCCTTCTCGATCTGGCGCTGCACGGGGTCCGGCACGCCTGCGGGATAGCGCTCGCGCGCGCCCTGCTCGGTGAGGTGGCGCAGCCAGCCGGCCGGGGTCTGCCCCTCAGGCACCACCTCCTCGGGGTACTCGTACTTCAGCTCATCCAGGCGGAAGTGGCAGCGCGAGGCCACCTCGAGCGTGGCCGCCATCAGCTCGGCGCCATAGAGCCGTGCCAGCGTCGAGCGCGAACGCAGGTGGCGCTCGCCATGCGGCTGCAAGGCCGTGCCGCACTCGGCCACCGGGCGGCCCAGGCGGATGGCAGTGAGCACGTCCTGCAGCGGCTTGCGCGAGCGCAGGTGCATGTGCACGTCGCCCGCCGCCACCAGGGGCAGGCCGCTGCGCCGCGACACCTCGCGCAGGGTGTGCAGCCACAGCGTGTCATCGATCTCGTGAAAGAGCTCGACCACGCCCCAGGCGGCTTCGCCGAAGGTCTGTCGGAACCCTGTGGCCTGGGCGCACAGGGTCTCCAGTGCCGCACCGCGCTGCGGCA
Organism: Caldimonas sp.; assembly: GCF_046291045.1. Lineage (GTDB taxonomy): Bacteria > Pseudomonadota > Gammaproteobacteria > Burkholderiales > Burkholderiaceae_C > Caldimonas. The sequence continues at coordinate 110,259 of NZ_JBKBSL010000001.1, forward strand.
CCCACAGCAGCTCGTTGCCAGCCAGGCGGTCGGCGCGCAAGTCGCTGGCATCCAGGTGGTAGCAGCCCTTGGGGCTGGCGCGGCGCAGGTCGGTGATGAACTGGCTCAAGTGGGCATATCCTGCGCGGTCGCGGGCCAGGGCCACGAGCCGGAAGGGCACGAGGGCGTCCACCTGGAATTCGCTGCCGATCAGCAACTGCAGGCGAGGCTGAGGCTGGCCTTGTTCCTTCGCGACCTCGCACGCATCGACCAGGGCCTGATGGGCCCGCACCACACCCGCCAGCGAACACTCATCGGTGATCGCCAGCGCACGATAGTCCAGCGCCAGGGCACGCTCCACCAGCTCCTTCGGTGAGGACGCCCCGCGCTGGAAGCTGAAGTGACTCAGGCAGTGCAGCTCGGCATAGTCGGGCAGATCCATGGCCGGTCTCATCCGAAGCGCCCGTGCAGGAACCAGCCGCCGCCCTCTTCCAGGCGGCGCTCACGGTAGATCCACACCAGCCCCGCGCGTTCATTCCAGGCCACGCAGTAGTCGCGCGCGGCGGCCGTGCCCGGAGTGTCCCACCAGCCGGCCTCTACCCGGTGCGGGCCCGCCAGGATCGTCAGATCCCCATGAAGCTGCGGCCTGTCCCGACGGGTGGCCAGCGGCAAGGGCTCGCTCAGCAACCAGGCGGGTTGCGGCATTGACGGCCAGGGCACCATCGCCGGCGCATCGTCCTGGGCGGCGGGCCGCCAGGTCTGCTGCGCCTCGGGCCGGTGGTCTGAACGAGGCACCGGCCGGCACACCTGGGCCGAGCCCAGCCGGGCCGACAGGCGCTCGATCAATTGCGCGAGACTTTCACCCTCCACCGCCTCGACCGCCCCGGGCAGCAAGGAGGGCGTGGCCTCGACCAGCGGCTCGATCTCGTCGCAGAACAAGGAGAGTTCCCCCACCGGTGCGGCCAGGCGCACGCGCGCCAGCCACTCGCCCAGCAGGCGCAGCAGATGCCCGGCCTGGCGGGTGGGCTCGGCGGTGCGCACCGGCAGCTCGCCCAGCGGCGGGTCGTCGCGGCGATGGAAGTCGTGCCGCCAGCGCAGTACGAAGCTGCGCAGACCGGCCTGGCGGGCGGCCAGCCAGCCACACAGCTGCAGCAGCAGGCGACGCGCCCCGAACATCAGGGCCGGGGCCGATTCCACCCGCCCAGGCAGTTCCAGCCGGGCCTCGAAGACTTCGGGCAGCGTGAGCCACGGCGCCGACCAGGGCTCTTCGCCATAGGCCTGACCCAGCGTCTGCAGCAAGGCCCTTTCACTGCGCCGCGCCAGCCCGGCACGGGGCAGCCGGCGCACATCGCCCAGGTGGCGACAGCCCAAACGGCTCAGCCAGGCCGCTTCGGCCGCCACTTCGCGCAGGCTGTCCAGCGGCAAGCCGTCCAGCAGGGCCTCCAGGCCGATGCTCCAAGCGCCCGATCGCCCGCAGCGTGCCAAGGCCAGCGCCCCCAGGGCCGTGGGGGCCGCGGCACATTGTGCCCAGCCCAGGTCCGTCGCCCCGGCCACGATGCGTTCATGCAAGGCCCGCTCCCCCCCGAACAGGCGCAGGCTGCCGCTCACTTCCATCAGCACCGCCTCGTCGTGGCGACACACCCGGGGGGTGAACTGCAGCGCCCACCAGCCCAAGGCCTCGGCCGAGGCCGCAGCCAGCGGCTGCGCCAGCCTCTCAGCCGGCGACGAGGTGCAAGCCGGGCCGGGGCACAGAGCGAGCCAGCAGGGGTGAGGAGGCATCGGACAGCTCCGAGGGAACGGCGGGTGACGCGGCGCGGGCCGCCAGCTTGTGGGCCAGCACCTCGCCCAGGCCCTCCGGCCTGGTGGGCAATTCGATCGACCGCTCGTGCGCCGGCCCCCGGCGCTTGAGCAGGCGCAGCACCAGGGCCAGCGGCCGGCTGGCTTCCAGGGCCAGGCGCAGGGGCGCCGGCGAGGATTCGGCCTGCGCCGCCAGCGGCCGGAACACGAACACCGGCCGCCGCCCCTGCAGGCTGTGCACCTGCAGCCGCCGCAGCCCCGCCGTCTGCCCCCGCCCGGGGGGCAGCCACAGCAGCAAGGCCGCCACCTGAGGGCAATGCAGGGCCTGTTCGGCCGCCCACAAGCGCTGTTCGGGTCGGGCCGTGTCCACCCAGACCATCGAGGCCGCCGTGAGCCCCGCCGCGCGCCAGCCGGGCAGGTGGGGCGGCTCGGGCGGGCCGATGAAGAGCACGGCCTTGCCTTTCCCGTCTCCCGCCAGGGCTCGCGACAGGGCTGGCGCCGTCAGCCGGCATTCCGCCAGCCCCCAGGCCGGCAGCAGGATCTCGCTCAGGCCCTGGCAGGGCCAGCCCCCGCCGGGCAGCAAGGCATCCAGTGCGGCAAAGCCGGTGGGGCACACCGGGGCCTCGCCGGCGCCGGGCAAAGCGTCGCCTTGCCAGACGGCGGCGGCCACCCCAGAGGGCAAGGACAGCAGGTGCATGGCGGACCTAATAACTGGATAAAAACACAGTATATGATTCCAGACCCGTTGCCCATGCGTTCACCCATCCAGGCTGTCGACCATGGCTTTTTCCGCGTTCCTTGCACCTTCAGGCCTGCCCACGGAAAATATGACCATAGTTTCTGACCATGAATACATTCAAATGCCTGCCTCCACCATCCCTGCCGGTGAATTCAAGGCCCACTGCCTGCAACTGCTGGATGAAGTGGCCGCCTCCCATGCACCGCTGACCATCACCAAGCGCGGTCGGCCGGTGGCGCAATTGGTCCCGGTCCCGGCCGAACGCCCGCTCTTTGGCGCCCTGCAAGGCAGTGTGCTCGCCCAACAGGACCTGATCGCCCCGGTGGGCGAAGCCTGGGAGGCCGCTCGGTGACCGACCGCATGGCCGGCGCCGTCCTGCTCGACACCCATGTGCTGGTGTGGCTGGTGGCGGGCGACACCCGCCTGTCCCTGCCCGCCCGCCAGCGCATTGAAGAGGCCGCGCAACGCAACGCAGCCTGGGTCAGCGCCATCACGCCCTGGGAGATCGGCATGCTGGTGGCCAAGGACCGTCTGGCGCTGACCCAGGACGCACAGGAATGGATGGAGCAGGTGCTGGCCCTGCCCGGCCTGCGGCTCGCCCCGCTGGAGCCGGCGATCGCCGTGGCCAGTTCGCGCTTGCCCGGCGACCCCCATGGCGACCCGGCCGACCGGATCATCGTCGCCACCGCTCGCCATCATGGCGCCACCCTGATCACGGCCGACGACAAACTGCTGGCCTACGGCACCGCCGGCCATGTGAAGGTCTTGTCCGCCGTCTGACCCTGCCGCCGGCAGGCTCGGGCCATCCTGCCGACAATGCCGCCATGAAGCTGTCCGTCCTCGACCAATCCATCTCGCTGGCCGGCGCCAGCGAAGACGCCGCCATCCGCGACACGCTCGACCTGGCGACCCACTGCGAGGCCCTGGGCTACCACCGCTTCTGGGTGAGCGAGCACCACAGTCTGCCCACCATCGTGGGCACGGCCCCCGAGATCCTGCTGGCCGCCATCGCCGCACGCACCCAGCGCATCCGCCTGGGCAGCGCCGGCGTCATGCTGCCTCACTACGCGGCCCTGAAAGTGGCCGAGCAGTTCCGTGTGCTCGACGCCCTGGCTCCGGGCCGCATCGACCTGGGCGTGGGCCGCGCGCCCGGCGCCGACATGCGCACCGCGGTGGCCCTCAACCCCAATGCCTATGCGGCCGCCGAACGCTTCCCCGAGCAGATCCAGGACCTGCAGGCCTGGCTGGCCGGCCAGGCGCACCAGGGCATCGTCGCCCATCCGCGCGCGCCGGCGCCCTCCCTCGACGCCCCCTGGGCGCGCATTCCCACGGTGTGGGTGCTGGGCAGTTCCGACTACGGCGCGCGGCTGGCGGCCCACCTCGGTTTGCCCTATGCCTTCGCCTACTTCTTCATGGATGGTCAGGGGGTGGAACAGGCGCTGGACCTCTATCGCAGCCTCTACCGCCCCAGCGAACGCCACCCCAAGCCCCAGGCCACGATCTGCGTCTGGGCCCTGGCAGCCGACAGTGACGAAGAGGCCCGCCACCACGCCCTGAGCCGGGAACGTTGGCGGGTGGACCGGATGCGCGGGCGGCTCGGCCCCTTGCTGCCGCCCGATGAGGTGGCCCGCCGAGGCTTCACCGCCGACGAATGGCCCAGCGTCGAGGCTCTGCGCCGCAAGGCCTTCGTCGGCAGCGCCCAGACGGTGGCGGACTCACTGCGTCGCCTGGCCGACGCGCTGGAGCTCGATGAACTCGTGATCAACACCTGGGCCCACGACCCGGCCGTGCGCCGGCGATCCTATGCTTTGCTCGCCCAGGCCTTTGAAATTACCAAATACAACACCTGAATAGATACCCTATCTCTATGGGTCCGGGTTCCCCCGAAGGAGGGTTTAGCACTCTCTTTGATCGAGTGCTAATATTCTGGGAACGAAAGGAGGTTCGGGATGTCTATGACGGCCATGAACACCTCAACCGCTGCCCTGACCGTCCGTGATCCTTGGGCCCTGGTGCCTTCGCTGGGCAACCTGGACGCCTACATCACGGCCGTCAATCGCCTGCCCCTGCTCACGCAGGAAGAAGAAACCGCGCTGGCCCGCCGCTGGCGCGATCACCGCGACCTGGAAGCCGCGGGAAAGCTGGTGCTGTCGCACCTGCGCCTGGTGGTGTCCGTTTCGCGCCAGTACCTCGGCTACGGGCTGCCCCATGGCGATCTGATCCAGGAAGGCAATGTGGGCCTGATGAAGGCCGTCAAGCGTTTCGACCCGGACCAAGGCGTGCGCTTGGTGAGCTACGCCCTGCACTGGATCAAGGCGGAGATCCATGAATTCATTCTGAAGAACTGGCGCATGGTCAAGGTGGCCACCACCAAAGCCCAACGCAAGTTGTTCTTCAACCTGCGCTCGATGAAGCAAAGCCTCAAAGACGATGCCGAGGAGGCCGAGCTCCACCGCAGCACGCTCACAGACCGCGAGATCGACGCGGTGGCCCGCGAGCTCAAGGTCAAGCGTGAGGACGTCATCGAGATGGAAACCCGCCTGTCCGGTGGCGACGTGGCCCTGGAGCCCACCATCGATGATGGCGAGGAAAGCTATGCCCCCATCGCCTACCTGGCCGACGAAAGCCGCGAACCGACCCGCGTGATCGAGGCCCAGCGCCGCGACGTGCTGGCCACCGACGGCATCGCGCGGGCCCTGGACACTCTGGACGAGCGCAGCCGTCGCATCGTCGAAGAACGCTGGCTCAAGGTGAACGACAACGGCACCGGCGGCATGACGTTGCACGAACTGGCGGCCGAGTACGGCGTGAGCGCCGAGCGCATCCGCCAGATCGAGGCGGCGGCCATGAAGAAGATGCGCAAGGCCCTGGCCGAGTACGCCTGACCCGACCCCCGCCCTTCGCACACAACGGCCCCTTCGGGGGCCGTTGTCGTTGAAGTCGCTCGGTCTTTGGTTTGGTCGATCAGGGGCCAACCCGTAGACTGAACTGCATGAGCCGGCGACGCATCCGACGCATCGATCTGGCGCTGCAGGGAGGCGGCGCCCACGGCGCCTTCACCTGGGGCGTGCTGGATCGACTGCTCGAAGAAGAACGTATCGAATTCGACGCCATCAGCGGCACCAGCGCGGGCGCGATGAACGCCGTGGTGCTGGCCGACGGCCTGATGGCCGGCGGCCGGGCCGGCGCGCGCGAAGCCCTGCGGCGTTTCTGGACACGCGTGAGCCGCGCCGGGGGTGGCGCGCTGGCCGAGCCCTTTGCCGCCTTCTTCGGCGGCTGGACTCTGGCCGCCTCACCCATGCAGGGCTATCTCGACTGGCTGGGCCGCATGTTCTCGCCCCAGCAGCTCAACCCGCTGGACATCAACCCCCTGCGCGACATCGTCACCTCCGAGGTCGACTTCGAGCGCGTGCGCCGCTGCGACCGGGTGCAGCTGTTCATCTCGGCCACCCACGTGCGCACGGGGCGGCTGCGCGAGTTCCGCCAGCACGAGCTCACGCCCGATGTGGTGATGGCCTCGGCCTGCCTGCCCATGCTCTTTCGCGCCGTGGAGATCGACGGTGAGCCCTACTGGGATGGCGGCTACCTCGGCAACCCGTCGCTGCTGCCGCTCATCACCGAAAGCCCGGCGCACGACCTGGTGCTGGTGCAAATCAACCCGTCGTGCCGCGACGCCGTACCCACCACCTCGCAGCAGATCCTGGACCGGCTCAACGAGATCACCTTCAACAGCAGCCTGGTGAAGGAACTGCGTTCCATCGCCCTGCTCCAGCAGCTGCTGGACGAGGAAGGCCCCGATGCTGAGGACACGCGCCGCCCGCTCTTCCGCCAGATCGCCGCGCTGAAGCTGCACCGTATCGACGCGACCGAGGCACTGGCCGACTTCGGCGCTGCGAGCAAGCTGCGCACCGGCTGGAGCTTCCTGCAGCAGCTCTACCGTCTGGGCCACGACACGGCGGACGCCTGGCTGGCGCGCCACTTCGGGCAGATCGGCCGCCGTTCGACGCTGGACCTCTCCGACTACCGCTGAGGACACCCGCTTTCCTGGAGACACCATGCTGAGCATCGCCGGGATCCTGCTGTCACTGGCCCTCCTGATGGCGCTGGCCTACCGGGGCATGAGCATCCTGGTGCTGGCGCCGCTGGCGGCGCTCGCGGCCGTGCTCTTCAGCCCCGGCACGCCGCTGCTGGCCAGCTACACCCAGGTCTTCATGCCGGCCCTGGGCCGCTTCATCGTGCTGTACTTCCCGCTCTTCCTGCTGGGTGCCCTGTTCGGCAAGCTCATGGAAGCCACCGGTGCGGCACGGGCCATTGCCGAAGGCATCGTGGCACGCCTGGGCGGCGAGCGCGCCCTCATCGCCGTGGTGCTCGCCTGCGCGGTGCTCACCTACGGGGGTGTCTCGCTCTTCGTGGTGGCCTTTGCGGTCTACCCCATCGCCGCCGAGCTCTTCCGCGCCGCGTCCATCCCCAAGCGGCTCATTCCCGCGGCCATCGCGCTGGGCGCCTTCACCTTCACGATGACGGCCCTGCCCGGCACACCGGCCATCCAGAACGCGATTCCCATGCCCTACTTCGGCACCACGCCCTTTGCGGCGCCCGGCCTGGGGGTGATCGGTGGCGCGGTGATGCTGGGGCTGGGCCTGGCCTGGCTGCTGCGGCGCGCCGCGGGGGCCCGTGCCGCGGGCGAGCACTACGGCGATGACGCCCAGGCGCCGGTCACCGTGGACCGCAAGCTGCGCGAGCATGCCCAGGGCGAGGGCTATGACCTCGCCGAAGCCGCGCCCAGTGCTGCGGCGACGGCCCCGCCCGGCCTGGCCCTGGCGCTGTCGCCCATCGTGCTGGTCGTGGTGCTCAACTACATCCTGGCCGAACAACTGCTCCCGCGACTGGACACCGCCTATCTCGCCGAGGCGATGTATGGCAACACCTCGCTGGAAGCCGTGCGCGGCGTGTGGGCCATCATCGTGGCACTGGCCGTGTCCATCGTGTGGCTGCTGGCCACACTGGGCCGGCGCCTGCCTTCGTGGCGCGAGACGGTCGATGCCGGCGCGTCGGCCGCCGTGCTGCCCATCTTCAACACCGCCTCGCAGGTGGGCTACGGCGCGGTGATCGCCTCCCTGGCCGGCTTCGCGCTGATCCGCGACGCGGTGCTGGGCCTGTCGCCCGGCAATCCGCTCATCTCGCTGTCGGTGGCCGTGAACGTGCTGGCCGGCATCACCGGATCGGCCTCGGGCGGCATGAGCATCGCGCTGAGCACACTGGGACAGACCTACCTGGAACTGGGTCAGGCGGCCGGCATCGCACCCGAGCTGCTGCATCGGGTCACGGCCATCGCCACCGGCGGGCTCGATGCCCTGCCCCACAACGGCGCGGTGATCACGCTGCTGTCGATCTGCGGGCTCACGCACCGCCAGTCCTACGCGGACATCTTCGTCGTGGCCGTGGCGGTGCCGCTGGTGTCGCTGGCAGTGGTGGTGACGCTGGGCAGCGTGTTCGGCAGCTTCTAGGCGAGCTTCAGGCGCCGCACCGCGAGTTTCTCCAGTTCCAGCAGGACGAGCACAGCCACCCCCACGCCAATCACCTGCAGACCCTGGGTCACACTCAGGCCCTCGGTCTGGAACAGCGCCTGCATCCACGGTGCGTAGGTGAAGGCCATCTGCAGCAGCACCACGCCGCCCACAGCCATCAGCACACGCGGCGTTCCCTGCACTCCCTGCCAGGTGAAGGACGGGGCTTTCAGGTAGCGCACGCTGAAGAGGTAGAAGACTTCCATCACCACCAGCGTGTTCACCGCCACGGTGCGGGCCGTCTCCACGCTGTGCCCCTGGGCCAACGACCATTCATACATGCCAAAGATGCCCGTGAGGAACAGCGTGGACACCAGCGCAATGCGCCAAAGAACAAAGCCCGACAGCAGCGGCTCGTCGGGCGCGCGTGGCGGACGGCGCATCACGTCGGCCTCGCGCGGCTCGAAGGCCAGCACCATGGCCAGCGCAATCGAGCTCACCATGTTCACCCACAGGATCTGCGCCGGCAGGATGGGCAAGGACACGCCCAACAGCACCGCCACCAGCAGCGTGAGCGACTCGCCGCCATTGATGGGCAGCAAGAAGGTCACTGTCTTGCGCAGGTTGTCGTAGACGGTGCGCCCCTCCTCCACCGCGTGCGCGATGGAGGCGAAGTTGTCGTCAGCCAGGACCATGGCGGCGGCCTGCTTGGCCACCTCTGTGCCCTTGCGGCCCATGGCCACCCCCACATCGGCCTGCTTCAGGGCGGGCGCGTCGTTCACGCCGTCGCCCGTCATCGCCACGATCTCGCCGTTGGCCTGCAGCGCGCGCACCAGGCGCAGCTTGTGTTCGGGGCTGGCACGGGCAAAGATATCGGTGGAGCGCACCGCCTCACGCAAGGCTTGGTCATCCAGCGCCTCGATCTCGGGGCCGGTCATCGCCACCAGACCGGGGCCCAGGCCGAGCTGGGCGGCGATGGCGCTGGCCGTCACGCCGTGGTCGCCGGTGATCATCTTCACTCGGATGCCGGCCTGCAGGCATTGCGCCACGGCAGCCATCGCCTCCTCGCGCGGTGGATCGATGATGGCCACCAGACCCAGCAGCGTCAGGCCCTGCTCGACATCGGCCACGTCCAGCCGGCCCTGCGTTGCGGGCAGCGCCCTACAGGCCAGGGCCAGCACGCGGCGGCCTTCTCGGGCCTGCTCGTCGATGCGAGCCTGCCACCAGGCGGCATCCAAGGGCTGCGACTCGCCCCGCGCTCCCGCCTCATGGGAGCACATGGCCAGCACCCGCTCCGGTGCGCCTTTGACCACCGCGAAGCGCCCACCGGCATCGTCCGGATGCAGCGTGGCCATGTAGCGGTGCTCGGACTCGAAAGGGATCGCGTCGAGCCGCGGGTGCCGCCGACGCAGTACCGCCGGATCCACACCGGCCTTCATGGCCAGGGTCAGCAAGGCACCCTCAGTAGGATCCCCGGCGAGCTGCCACTGACCCTGGACCTCCCGCAAGCCGGCGTCGTTGCACAAGACGCCGGCTTGCGCCAGCCGGTGGGCGACCGGCCACCGGCTGGCAAGGTCATCGGCCTCGATCCCCTGCCCCTGCGCCGACCAAAGTCCTTGGGGCGCATAGCCTGCGCCTTCCACCGTCAGCACCGCCTCGCGCAGCACCACCCGCTGCACCGTCATCTCATTGCGCGTGAGCGTGCCGGTCTTGTCCGAGCAGATCACCGTGACCGAGCCCAGGGTCTCCACCGCCGGGAGGCGCCGGATCACCGCGTGGCGCTCGGCCATGCGCTGCACCCCCAGCGCCAGCGTGATGGTCATCACCGCCGGCAACCCCTCGGGGATGGCCGCCACCGCCAGGCTCACGGCGGCCATGAACATGTCCTCGGCCGATCCCCCGCGCACAGCGATCCCGAAGACGAAGAGCAGGCCCGCCAGGCCCAGGATCGCCAGCGTGAGCCAGCGCCCGAATACGGCCATCCTGCGCAGCAGCGGCGTGGTCGTCGTCTCCACCGTCTCGAGCATGCGCCCGATGCGGCCGATCTCGGTGCGGCTGCCCGTGGCCACCACGACAGCGCGTGCCTGGCCCTGGGTCACCAGGGTGCCGGCATAGCCCATGTTGAAGCGATCACCCACCGCTGCCCGCGGCTCCACCGGGTCGATCCGCTTGTCCACCGGCACCGATTCGCCCGTGAGCATGGCCTCGTCGATGCGCAGGTTGCGGGCATGAAGCAGCCGCACGTCGGCCGGCAGGCGGTCGCCCGCGGCCAACAGCACCACATCGCCGGGGACGAGCTCGGCGGCATCGACATCGTGCGCATGCCCCTCGCGCACCACCACCGCACGCGGCGACAGCATGTGTCGGATGGCCCGCAGCGCCCGCTCGGCCTTGCCTTCCTGGAGAAAGCCGATCCCGGCGTTGATGATCACCACGGCCAGGATCACGCCGGTATCGACCCAATGCGACATCAGCGCCGTCACAAGGGCGGCCGCCAACAGCACGTAGATCAGCAGGTTGTGAAACTGGCGGGCCAAACGCCACAGCGGATGCACCGTCGGTGCCACGACCAGACGGTTGGGGCCGTGTCGGGCCAAGCGGCGGCGCGCCTCTGCCACCGTCAGGCCGTCGGGGTGGGTGTCGTGGGCCCGCAAAACGGCTTCGGCCGGCTGGGCGTGCCAGGCTGGCGTGGTCGCCGGCTCGCCCGACGGCGCGGCAGCCATGGGCTCAGCGTGCGAGGTAGCCGCCATCGACTGCGTAGTAAGCGCCCGTCACGAAGGATGCGCGGTCCGAACTGAGCCACACCACCAGCTCGGCCACCTCCTCGGGCTGGCCCAGGCGCCCCACCGCGTGCAGACTGACGAGCTGTTGCGCGGTGGCCGGGTCGGACTCCAAACCCGCGATCATTGGCGTGTGGATGAAGGCCGGCCCCACGGCATTGATGCGCAGGCCCTGGCCGCTGTATTCCAGCGCCGCCGTCTTGGTGAGCCCCACCACCCCGTGTTTCGCGGCCACATAAGCCGGTGCCCCGGCAAAGCCCACCTGCCCCAAGATCGAGGCCATGTTCACGATGGCCCCGCCCCCCTGGCGCAGCATCGCGGGGATCTGGTGCTTCATGCAGTAGAAGACGCCGGTGAGGTTCACGCCAATCACCCGCTGCCAGGCTTCATCGGCATAGTCAGCCGTCGGGCCGAGCTCGCCACCGATCCCGGCGTTGTTGCACGCCGCATCCAGCCGACCGTAGTGCGCCACGGTGCGCTCGACGAGACGCTGGCAATCGTCAGCATGGCTCACGTCGGCCGGCACGAAGATCGCGTCGCCGCCTTGCTGTCGCACCAGCGACACGGTTTCCTCTGCCCCCGCCACGTTCACGTCGGAAACGACGACCTTGGCGCCCTCGCGAGCATAGGCCAGCGCGATGGCGCGGCCAATGCCGGACGAGGCGCCGGTCACGAGCGAGACTTTTCCTTGCAGCATGGGGTGTCCTCCTTGATGACGAGGCCCGTGACGGACCGGGTGGGATCAAGGAAATGACACCACGGGAGGCCGGAAGAATCCTTGTCTCAGGTCAAAACGCGGGACGGAACCTTCCTGGAAACGCCCCTGAGCGGTTTGGCATCGGTCAAGGCCCGTGCCGACTCAGCCCGAAGCCAGCAGACGGCGGATGTCTTGGGTCAGCGCGTCGGCCCCCAGACCGTGGCGTGCGAACAGACGCACCCGACCCTGCGCATCGAAGACATACAGGCCGGCCGTGTGATCCATCGTGTAGCTGTCGGGCGTCTTGCCCGGCACCTTGTTGTAGTAGACCTTGAACTCGCGGGCCACGGCGGCCGTCTGTTCGGGTGAACCACGCAGAGCCACAAAACTCGGATCGAACGCCTGCACATAGGCCCCCAGCAGCTCGGGTGTGTCGCGTTCGGGATCGACAGTGATGAACACCCCCTGCAATCGCTCACCCTCGGCTCCCAAGGCCTGCTTCACCTGGGCCAGCTCGTGCAGGGCCGTGGGGCACACATCGGGGCACTGGGTGAAGCCGAAGAAGATCGCGACCACCTTGCCCTTGAAGTCGGCCATCGTGCGCTCGCGCCCCTGAACATCGCTCAGCACAAAATTGCGTGCGTACTCGGCGCCGGTGATGTCGATGGCGTGGAATCGGGGCGCGCCCGCGCCGAACAATTCCTTGACCCGGTCGCAGCCGGCCAGCACCAGAGAAGCTGCACTCAGCAGCACGAGGGAACGACGTTGCATCACAGCCAGGGCCTCAGGTAGTGGTCGAGCAGCAAAGCGGCAAACAGCAGCGACAGGTGCACGATGGAGAAACGGAAGGTGCGCCGCGCCAGGTGGTCCGAATAGGCCCGCCATAGACGCCAGCCATACGCGATGAACCGAGCCCCCAGCACCACAGCCGCCACGAGATACAGCCAGCCACTCATGCCGTAGACGAAGGGCAGCAAGGTGGCCGAAAACAGCATCAGCGTGTACAGGAAGATGTGCAAGCGCGTGAGCTCGGCGCCGTGCGTGACCGGCAGCATCGGCAGCCCGGCCTTGCGGTAGTCCTCCGCACGGTACAGGGCCAGCGCCCAGAAATGCGGCGGCGTCCACAGAAAAATGATGAGGCACAGCATCAACGCCTCGGGTCCCACCTCGCCACGCATCGCAGCCCAGCCCAGCACCGGTGGCATCGCGCCCGATGCGCCGCCGATCACGATGTTCTGCGGAGTCAGCGGCTTGAGCACCACGGTGTAGATCACCGCATAGCCCACGAACGTGCCGAAGGTCAGCCACATCGTCAATGGGTTCACCGCCAGATACAGCAGGGCCATGCCCGCGCCGCACAGCAACGCCGAGAACAGCAGGGTCTGGAGGGTGGTGAGCTCGCCCTTGGCCGTGGGCCGCCAAGCAGTGCGCTGCATGCGTGCGTCGATGTGCTGCTCGACCAGGCAGTTGAAAGCTGCCGCCGCGCCGGCCACCAGCCAGATGCCTGTGGTGGCGGCCAAGGCCACACGCCAGTCGGGCAGGCCCGGCACGGCCAGCAGCATGCCGATGACGGCACAAAAGACGATGAGCTGCACCACGCGCGGCTTGGTCAGCGCGTAGAACTGCGAGACCCGCGAGGGCCGTGCAGCAAGAGTGGCGAGGGTTCCAGACATGAGCGAAGGCTTGGGGGGTTCTAGGAGGCGACCCGGCCGCCGGCCGGCGCCAAGGAGGCCGCGGTCGCACGCGGGGCGACCTCACCATGCCGGGCCAGATGCGCCCGGGTCAGCAAGGCGGTGAGCACGATCACCAGGCCCGCGGCCCCCGCGGTGTGGGCCAGCGCCGCCACCAGCGGCCAGCCCAGCACCACATTGCTCAGGCCGCTCACGAACTGCCACACCGCGCCGGCCAGCAGCCAGCCGGCCTGGCGACGATGCGGCCGGCCTTCGCGCCACAGCAGCGCCGCATAGGCCATCAACGCGGCCAGCACCCCATAGGCCGCCAGCCGGTGCGTGTAGTGGATCGCAGTCAGCGCATCGAAGCTCAGATAGCCGCCGTCACGACGCTCGCCCAGCGGCCGGGCGATCTGGAAGCCCTGCTGGAAGTCCATCGCCGGCCACCATTGGCCATGGCAGGTGGGGAAATCGGGGCAGGCGAGCACGGCGTAGTTGGTGCTGACCCAGCCGCCCAGGGCGATCTGCACCCACACCAGCGCGAACAGCCCCCAGGCCAGCCAGCGCAGGCCCGGCCTCAGCGCGAGCGGACGGGCGCGATAGACCTGGTGCTGGGCCGTCAGCAGGGCCAACAGCAGCAAGCCGCCCAGCAAATGCGCGGTCACGATGGCCGGGTAGAGCTTCATGGTCACCGTAAGGGCTCCGAAGGCCCCCTGGACGCACACCCACACCAAGGTCGCGGTGGCCCACCAGGGCGACAGTGCCAGGCGGGCACGCTCCAGCCAACTCGTGACGGCCATCACCAGGATCAGCACCCCCACCCCCGTGGCCAAGTAGCGGTGGATCATCTCGATCCAAGCCTTCTTGTGCGTGACCGGCCCGGTGGGCATGGCGGTTTCGGCCGCAGTGATCTCTGCGCGCGCGCCCACGGGGCTGGCCGCACCGTAGCAACCAGGCCAGTCCGGACAGCCCAGGCCGGAATCGGTGAGCCGGGTGAAGGCGCCGAAGACGACGAGGTCGAAAGTGAGGAACAGGGTCAAGGCCGTGAGCGCAGCCAGTCGCACGGCCGCAGGGGCATGGCGGTTGCGCAGCCACACCCAGGCCATCGGGCCCAGGGCGATCACGATGCCCAGCAGCGCCAGGCGCGCGATCGGTGTCAGGTCGTAGAGCGCTTGCGTTTCCATGGCCAGCTCAGCGGCCCGCCTGGTCCCAATGCCGCGAGGCATTGAGCAGGCGGCTCAGGTCACGCTTGACCCTGGCGGGATCGGCCTGCGCGGGAAAACGCATCATCCAATGGCCCAGCGGATCGACGATGTACAGGTGAGCCTCCAGCGACTGGCCCGCCTCGGGTTCGAGCCAGGCGGCCACTTCCTCGCGAGAGGCACGCAGCACCTGCGCTCCGGCAATGGCTTGCAGCAATGGCGGGGCGATCGGTGCCTCGTCGATGACCAGCCAGACCTTGTCGATGCGGTCGCGGTCCTTGCCGGTCATCTCGCGCAACTGACGCTGCAGGTACAAGTTACGCTCGCACACTGCGTCGCAGGCACCAGCGCCCACCACCACGATGAGCCATTGGTGGCGCAGACTCTCGGCCGCCACCGGCCGGCCTTGCAGGTCGCGCAGGTTCAGGGCTGGCAGGGGCCGCTGCGGATCGATCAACTGGCCATAGTTGGTTCGGCCTTCCGGGCGGATCACGTAGTAGGTGAAGTACGACGCGATCACGGGGGCGGCGCACACCAGCAGCACCAGGATCATCTTGAGCCGCCCCATGCGCTTGCGCGAGCGCTCGTCCAGGTTCGGGCGCGGCATGCTGTGCACCGTGAAGCTCAAGGGCTCGACCTCGCGCGCCGCCACGACGGTCTCAGCCGCGTTGACGCCGGGGACGGAGGACTTGGAACCAGACATACAAACCTGCCATCAGTGCACACAGCGCGAACCACTGGAACGCATAGCCGTAGTGCTTGTGAACGTCCACCGAAGGCTCAGGCCACTGGCGCAGCAAGCCGTCCGCGACGGGCGGTGCCGAATCGGTCTGGACGAGAGACACCGGCCACACCGGCCGGCCGATTTCCTCAGCATAGCGCTGGAGGTCTAGATTTTGCCGGATCGGACCGGGCGGCTCCTCGGAGAACTGATAGAGCTTGGCCGGCGGGGGGGCAATCCGGCCCGTCAGCTCGACTATTTCATCCTCGGGGGTGGGGACGGCCGGGATCCGCGTCCGATCGACCACGTCGCGGGGGATCCATCCGCGCTGCACGACCAGCACGTCCCCCCGCCCCTGGAGCTCCAGGGCCGTCAAGACGAAAAAGCCTGGCTGCGGGCCCGCCATCTGGCGGTTGTCGAGGAAGACCGTGTGATCGCTCAGCCAGCGCCCTCGCACACGGGCTCGGCGGTGCAACCAGTCCTCGGGCACGGGTGCGCCCGGTGCGAGCTCCTCGGGCCGCACCGGGGGCAGGCCGGCGCGTGCACTGATCATCGCCTGCAGGGCCTCTTTCTGAGCGGCCCGGTTAAGCTGCCAACGCCCGAGCGAGGCCGTCACGGCCATGCCCACCAACGTGGCGCCCAGCACCACCCAAGCCCGCCAGCGGGCCTGTGCCCGGGTTTCAGCCATGGCCGGCCGCTCGGCGCATAATGCCGTGCATGAAGATCTTCATTGTCGTCGCCTTCGTGCTCATCCTGGCCAGTCTTGCTAGCGCCCTGGTGTTCATGATGCGCGATGGACGCGACGGCAAGCCCAAGACCAACAACATGGTGCGCTCCCTCAGTCTGCGCGTGGGCCTGTCCATCCTGCTGTTCATCTGCATCCTGGTGGCCCACCAACTGGGCTGGATCCAACCCACCGGGGTGCCGGTGATCAAGTAGCTCCGAGCCCGATCGTCGGGCTCGAAGAACAAACGCCGCTGCATCGCAGCGGCGTTGTCGTCGGCGTGGATCCGCCTCTGGTCACGAGGCGGACGCCGATCACATCCAGTAGACGACGACGTACAAGCCCAGCCACACCACATCGACGAAGTGCCAGTACCAAGCGGCGCCTTCAAAGCCGAAATGCCGCTCCGGCGTGAAATGCCCCTTGTGCAGGCGCAGCGTGATGAACAGCAGCATCAGCATGCCCACGAACACGTGGAAGCCGTGGAAGCCGGTGAGCATGAAGAAGGTCGAGCCGTAGATCCCCGAGGACAGCTTCAGGTTCAGGTCGCGGTAGGCGTGCATGTACTCATAGCCCTGCACGACCAGGAAGATGGCTCCCAGCAAGACGGTGAGCCACATGAAGGCGATGGTCTTGCCACGCTGGTTCTCGCGCAGCGCGTGATGCGCGATGGTCAGCGTCACGCCCGAGGCCAGCAGCAGCGCCGTGTTGATCGTGGGCAGCGGCCAAGGCCCCATGGTCTGGAAGGGCTCGACCGTGCCGGCAGGCGAGGCGGTCACGCCGGGCTGCTGGCTCGGCCACAAGGCCTTGAAATCGGGCCACAAGATTTGGTGGTCCAGATTGGCCAGCATCGGCACCGCATGGGCACGGGCCCAATAGAGCGCACCAAAAAACGCCGCGAAAAACATGACCTCCGAGAAGATGAACCAACTCATGCTCCAGCGGTAGGACACGTCGATGCGATCGCTATACAGGCCGCTTTCGCTTTCCCGGATGGCGTCGCCAAACCATTGGAACAGCACCACCGCCCACCACAGCAAGCCAAAGAGCAGCGAGTAGGCGCCCCAGCCGTGTCCGTTGATCCACTGCCCGGCCCCCAAGATCACGAAAAACAGACCAATGGCGGCCATGACCGGGTGCCGCGAAGGCCCGGGAACGAAGTAGTAAGGCGTCTGGCCCTGATGTGTCGCTGCCGACATGTTTTCTCCTAAGAACTCTTCTCGATCCTTGGCCCCGTCATCGACGGGGCGTGTTCAATCGTCATCAAACCCCGGCAGCCACCCCACTGCCGATCACCCAGTTGACCAGCCCCACGAGCCCCAGCACGAACAGCCCCGCCAGGACCAGGCCAACGACCACCACATGCACCGGGTTGAGCTTGCTCACGTCCTCGGCATGATCGACCGAGCGGCGCACCCCGAAGAAAGACCAGGACACGGCCTTGACCGTCTGCCACAGCGAACCGCGACGCCTGACGGCCTCGCGCAGGCCGGCACCCGGCTGATGGGGCGCGTTCACAGGCGCATCTCCTGAGCCGGGGTCGCCGACTGGAGGCTGGCCGGTGCCGTGACTCCCTTGCCCTTCACCTCGAAGAAGGTGTAGGACAGCGTGATCGTCGTCACATCACGCGGCAGCTTGGGGTCGATCACGAAGACCACCGGCCATTGCTTGGACTCGCCCGGCTGCAAGGTGTACTCGTTGAAGCAGAAGCACTCGAGCTTGTTGAAGTGGGCCGTGGCCTGTTTGGGGGCGTAGCTCGGGATGGCCTGGGCTGCCATGGCGCGGTTCTGCACATTGCGGAACTCGTACATGACCGTGGCCATCTCGCCAGGATGCACGGTGATGGAGCGCATCGCCGGTTTGAAATCCCAAGGTCCACGAGCGTTCGCGTCGAACTCGACCGTGATCGTGCGCGAGGTATCGACTTGCGTGTTGACGGCCGTGGCCCGGTGCGAGGCACTTCCGGGCACCAGCCGCTCGCTCAGCGACAGCACGTTGATCCCCAATGCATCGCAGATGGCGCGGTACATGGGAACCAGCGCGTAGCCGAAGCCAAACATCGCAACCGCGACGACCAGCAGCTTACCCACCATGCGTCGGTTGTCCCGACGAATGGCGGTGCGTGCCGATTCGCGCTGCGTGGACATGCTTTCAACCACCGAAATAGGCCATCCGCACGATGAACCCGACGAAGAATGCCGCCACGATGCTCGCCAGGATCAGACCGAGGCGGACATTGCGCTTGCGCTGCTCAGGCGTCATGGTGCAGATCCTCCGCCCTGCGTCTCAGCCCACCACCTTGTTGGCGGCCGCATTCAGCTTGGGCGGGTTTTCGTAGGTGTGGAAGGGCGCGGGCGATGGCACCTCCCACTCCAGACCTTCGGCGCCTTGCCCATCGGGGTCGTTCCAGGGACGCTGGGGCGCCTTTTCACCCTTGCCTCGCATCATGGGCAGCACGATGAAGACAAAGAAGTAGACCTGCATCAGCCCGAAGCCGAAGGCGCCGACCGAGGCAATCGCGTTGAAATCGGCGAACTGCATCGGGTAGTCGGCATAGCGGCGCGGCATGCCGGCCAGGCCCAGGAAGTGCATCGGGAAGAAGGTGATGTTGAAAAAGATCAGCGAACCCCAGAAGTGGATTTTGCCGCGCGTCTCGGAATACATGACGCCCGTCCACTTCGGACCCCAATAGTAAAAGCCCGCAAACAGTGCATACAACGAGCCTGCGACAAGCACGTAATGGAAGTGGGCCACCACGTAGTAGGTGTCCTGCAGCTGAATATCGATGGGGGCCATCGACAGAATCAGGCCGGTAAAGCCGCCCATCGTGAACACGAAGATGAAGCCCACGGCGAACAGCATCGGGGTCTCGAAGGTCATCGAGCCTTTCCACATGGTCGCGATCCAGTTGAAGATCTTCACGCCTGTGGGCACGGCGATCAGCATGGTCGCGTACATGAAGAAGAGCTGGCCGGTCACGGGCATGCCCGTCGTGAACATGTGGTGGGCCCACACGATGAACGACAGGATCGCGATCGAGGCCGTGGCATACACCATCGAGGTGTAGCCGAACAGCTTCTTGCGCGCAAACGCCGGCACGATGTGGCTGATGATGCCGAAAGCCGGCAGGATCATGATGTAGACCTCGGGGTGCCCGAAGAACCAGAAGATGTGCTGGTACATCACGGGGTCACCGCCACCGGCCGGGTTGAAAAAGGCCGTGCCAAAGTGGCGGTCGGTCAGGGTCATCGTGATGGCGCCGGCCAGCACGGGCATCACCGCGATCAGCAGGTAGGCGGTGATCAGCCACGTCCAGCAGAACATCGGCATCTTCATCAGCGTCATGCCCGGGGCGCGCATGTTGAGGATGGTCACGATGATGTTGATCGAGCCCATGATCGACGAGGCGCCGAGGATATGCATCGCGAAGATGCCGGCATCCATGGACGGGCCCATCTGCAGCGTCAGCGGGGCATACAAGGTCCAGCCCGCGGCGGGCGCGCCGCCGGGCATGAAGAAGGACGCCACGAGCATGATGGCCGCGGGGATCATCAGCCAGAAGCTGAAGTTGTTCATCCGCGCAAAAGCCATGTCGGAGGCCCCGATCTGCAACGGGATCATCCAGTTCGCGAAGCCCACGAAGGCCGGCATGATCGCACCGAACACCATGATCAGGCCGTGCATCGTGGTGAGCTGGTTGAAGAGCTCGGGGTTCACCACCTGCAAACCCGGCTGGAACAGTTCGGCGCGGATGAGCAAGGCCAGCACGCCGCCGATCATCAGCATCGTGAAGCTGAACAGCAGGTACAGGGTGCCGATGTCTTTGTGGTTGGTGGCGAACACCCAGCGGCGCCAGCCATGCGGGTGGTCATGGGCGTGGTCGTCATGGGCGTGGCCGCCCGCTGCATGCCCGTGGTTGTCGAGAACGGCGCTCATGTTTCGTCGGTCCTTTCTTCTACTGCTCAGCGGGCGGCGGTGATGTCAGCCGGCTGCACCAGCGCGCCGGTCTTGTTCGACCAGCTGTTCTTCACGTAGGTGATCACCGCGGCGATCTCGGTATCGCTCAACTGCTTCCACGACGGCATCGCACCGTTGCCTGCGCCGTTGAGGAGGATGTTGATCTGCTTGCTCTTGTCGGCATCGAGCACGATGGGCGAGCCGTCTAGGGCCTTGATCGGGCCGGCCCCCGACCCGTCGGCCTTATGGCAGGCGGCACAATTGGCCGCATAGACCTTCTCGCCGCGGGCCACGAGATCGGCCAGCTCCCACACCTTGGTGGGGTCATCGGCTTTGGCTTGCATGAGCTTGCGCTGCTCTTCCACCCACTTGCTGTATTCGTCGTCGGTCACGACCTTGACGTGGATGGGCATGTAGGCATGCTCCTTACCGCACAGCTCGGCGCACTGGCCGTAGTAGTCGCCAGTCTTCTCGGCGCGGAACCAGGTGTCGCGCACGAAACCGGGAATGGCGTCTTGCTTGACGCCGAAGGCCGGCACCATCCAGGCGTGAATCACGTCGTTGGCAGTGGTGATGATGCGGATCTTCTTGTTGACTGGCACCACCAGCGGGTTGTCGACTTTGAGCAGGTAGTCGTCACCAGCAGGTTGGCCGGCATCAGACATCTGACGGTGGGTGGTGTCCAGCGTAGACAGGAAGGACACACCGCTGCCTTCACCGTTGAGGTAGTCGTAGCCCCACTTCCACTGATAGCCCGTGACCTTGACGGTGATGTCGGCGTTGGTGGTGTCTTTCATGGCGACGACCACCTTGGTGGCCGGCAGGGCCATGCCGATCACGATCAGAAACGGCACGACCGTCCAGATCACCTCGACCGTGGTGCTCTCGTGGAAGCTGGCGGACTTGGCGCCCAGCGATTTGCGGTGCTTCAGGATGGAATAGAACATCACCGAAAACACCCCCACGAAGATCACCAGGCAGATGATCAGCATCATCCAATGCAGGAAGTGCTGCTCCTCGGCAATGCGCGTGACGGGCGGATGCAGGTTGAGCTGGTTGACGGCTGGACCGCCGGGCAGGCTGTTGACGGACGCCAGCGCGGCGGTGGAGGCCAGCCAGGCCCCCAGACCGAGGCCCAGACGCCCTGCCTGCTGCCAAAGAGCTTTCATGATCTTCATCGTGGTCATCTCAGTTTCCAAACCCCAGCTCACCCCTGCCCGTGCGGGCCGCGCAGGGCTGCGCGCAATTCGTCGGCCAGTCGGGCCCGGCATGCCGGCCGCAGGTGCCGCCCCACCGCCACCTCCAGGCCCGGCCCGGTCAGCTCGACCAGCGCCTGCGCGCCGCCGCTTTGGCTGACACGCACCCGAGAGGCCTCGAAGATGACATGGGTCACACGTCCGGCCACTTCCTGCTCGACATGCACCTGCCCTCGCTCGATGGCGATGCTTTCGCGATCGAGCGCGTGGCGTGCATAGACCCACAGGGCGAGCCCCAGGCCGACCATCTCGATCCAGGCAAACGGCAACACCAGCCGGGCCCCCATGGCCCAGAACGCCAGTGCAATGCCGAATGACACCGCGCACATCACCGCATAGACCCTCAGCAGTTGGCGCGGCGTGAGGCAGCAGTTGCGCTTGAGGATCCACCGCGGCGCGTCTCCATGCGCCGCCGTCGCTCCGTTTTGTGCGGGTGCGCCGTCGCGAGGAGTCCATGCCGAAGTGGCCGCCACCATGGGTGCTACTGCTCCACTCACCTGGTTCGGAAGCGCCCGCGCACGAAGCTCAGTGGCACCTACCCAACCAAACTGCGAGAGTTTAACTTACCGCAAACAGCCCTCACAATGCCGCTTGAGCCCGGTCAAGACCTGTGCACATCGTCCGCCCTCCTTGCTCAGCGACCCAGCGGGCGGGCCCTGCGCACCATGGCGCGCATGTCGTCCAAGGACACTTGCGCCTGGGCCGCCACCTTCACGCGCGCAGCGGGCTTGAAGGCGTGTCCATAGACGATCTCGAAACTGAGCGCCCAGCGACCGTCCTCGCCACGCGGCAGCCCGGTCAGCCAGCGCTCGCGCCAGCGCGGGGTGCGCAGCCCGGCAAATCGCTGGGGATGAATGTTGCGCCCGAGGCTGCGCAGCTCGGCGAGCATGCGCTCGCTGCTGTCCCACGTCAGGGTGAGGGTCTCCATGTCCATGACCACCGGGTCGGCAAAACCGGCGTGGACCAGCATGTCGCCCAGGTCATGCATGTCGACGAAGTCCACCCCGGCGGGTCCGTAAGCGTCGCGCTGAAAAACGGTGCGCACTTCGCGCAATGTGTCCGGCCCGAAGCAGGAGAACATCACGAAGCCGTCGACCTCCAGGGCCTCGTACCATCGCCGCATCACCTCGACGGGGTCGGCCGCCCAGTGCAGCATCATGTTCGACCAAAGCAGTTGCGCCGAACGCGCCGGCACCGCATCGTCGGCCAGCGCCGCGCTGCGACCGGGCCGCCAGCGCTGCCACCAGGGCGACTCGTCGGCCTGGCGTTGCAGCACGGCGCGCGTCTCGACGGCCTGGATCTGCGCGCGCGGGGCATGCCGGCGCAGCAGCTCGTGGCCGCCGCCCTGTTGCGCCCACCAGTTCAGGATGCGCGAGGGCCGTGCTTTCACGATCGCAAGGCGAGCGGCCATGCGCTGGGCCACCTCCTGGTGAAGCCACGGCACTGGGCCGCCGAAGCGACGGCACAGCACGTCCAGCGCGACGGGGTCGAGGTTGCGCTGGCTCGGCGAGGTCGGCGCTGCTGCCATCGTTGAGGAGGGATCGGGCATGGGCCCGCAGTATATTGAGCGCCCATGTTCTCACGCTTGGTCCAAGCCGCTGAACGCCTGGGACGCCGCCTGCCGAGTCAGTGCGCGATCTGTCGCAGCTGGCAGGACGGGCGGGTGTGCAGCGACTGCCTGCAGCGGCATGCGCCGCCGCGCTGGCGCTGCAACGGCTGCGCGGCGCCGGCGCCGCAGGGCCAGCCTCGCTGCGGGCGCTGCGTCACGCATCCGCCGGCCTTCGATCATGCGGTCGCGGTCTGGGACCATGCCTATCCCTGGCATCTGCTGGTCGAGCGCTTCAAGTTCCACGACGCTTTGGACTTGGCCGACACCTTGGCGCAACACCTGCTCGCTGCCGTCGAGCGGTACGACGCGCCAGCGGCGATCGACTGCATCGTGCCGGTGCCGCTGTCGGCGCGCCGACTGGCCGAGCGCGGCTACAACCAGGCCTGGGAACTGGCGTGGCGTCTCGGCGTCCGCCTGGGCTGCCCGGCGCGCAGCGATCTGGTGCTGCGCCGGCGCGAGACACCCACGCAGGTGGGGCTGGATCTGGCTGAGCGGCAGCGCAACCTGCGGGGAGCCTTCACCGTGCCGCAGCCGCGCGGCGCCGATCTGAAGGGCCGGCGCGTGGCCGTGGTGGATGACGTGATGACCACCGGCGCGACGATCTCCGCGGTGGCGAAGGCCCTGCGTCATGCCGGCGCCCAGGCGGTGCACGCCTGGGTGCTGACGCGCACGCCGAGCGCCTGAGGCGCCTGAGGCGCCGGGAGTGCCGGCGTGCCCGACAATGCACGCCATGTTCCACATCGTCCTGGTCGAGCCCGAGATCCCGCCGAACACGGGCAATGTCATTCGGCTGGCGGCCAACACCGGGTGCACGCTGCATCTGGTGGAGCCGCTGGGCTTTTCGATGGAAGACCGCCTGATGCGTCGCGCCGGACTGGACTACCACGAGTACGCCAACGTGCTGCGGCATGCTTCGTGGGAGGCCCTGCTGCGCGATGCCGAGCCTCCGCCGGATCGGCTGTTCGCTTTCACGACGCGCGCCAGTCAGTCGCTGGCAGCGATGCAGTGGCGCGCGGGCGACTGGTTGGTCTTCGGTTGCGAGACCCGTGGGCTCGATGCCGCGTTGCTCGAGCGCTTCGCGCCGTCGCAGCGCGTGCGCCTGCCGATGCGGCCGGGCCAGCGCAGCCTGAATCTCAGCAATGCAGTGGCCGTGGCCGTCTTCGATGCCTGGCGGCAACTGGGTTATGCCGGCGGCAGCTGAAAACGCCCGCTGGCTTCACTCGGGCTGAACGCCGGCCGCCCGGATCACGCGACCCCAACGCTCGCGCTCGCTGTGCATCAGATGGGCCAGGGCCTGCGGGGCCGTGCCGACGGCGCTGAAGTACTGACCCAGCATCTTCGTGCGCACCTCATCGCTCTTGATGATGCGCACCAGCTCCGAGGCCACGCGGTCGATGATGGGCTTGGGGGTGCCGGCCGGAGCGAGCACGGCCTGCCAGGAGATGGCCTCGAAGTCGGGGTAGCCCAGCTCAACGAAGGTGGGCAGCTCCGGCAAAGCGCTGCTGCGGCCCAGCGTGGTCACGCCCAGGGCCTTGAGCTTGCCGGCACGCACCTGGCCCATCGCCAGCCCGGGCACCATGAAGCCGGCCTGCACCTGGCCGGCCAGGATGGCGTTGACCACGGCCGGGAAGCCCTGATAGGGCACGTGCACGAGGTCGATGCCAGCGCGCGTTTTGAACAGTTCCATCGCCAGGTGCGATGCGCTGCCGTTGCCCACCGAGCCGTAGTTGAGCTGGCCTGGACGCGAGCGAGCCACGCGCACGAAGTCGTTCAGGGTGTCCACGCCCAGACGCGGATCGACGACGAGCACGTTCGGACTGGTGGCCACCAGGG
Source organism: Caldimonas sp. (assembly GCF_046291045.1). Lineage (GTDB taxonomy): Bacteria > Pseudomonadota > Gammaproteobacteria > Burkholderiales > Burkholderiaceae_C > Caldimonas. The sequence goes on from NZ_JBKBSL010000001.1 coordinate 134,730, forward strand.
TGACCGGCGCCAGATCCCGGACGGGGTCGTAGGGCAGGCTTCTGTTGAGCATCGGGGCGGTGACCAGCGGGCCCTGGATGGTGAACAGGAAGGTGTAGCCGTCTGGGGCGGCCTTGGCGGCCAGCCCGGTGCCGATGTTGCCGCCGGCGCCCGGCCGGTTCTCGATCACCACGCTCTGGCCCAGGGCCGCCCCGAGGGGTTCGCTGACCATGCGGGCGACCAGGTCGGGCGAGGTGCCGGCCGGAAAAGGCACGATCATGCGGATGGGGCGGGCTGGCCAGTCCTGGGCGCGCGCGGGCAGCGCACCGGCGAGTGTGGCGGCCACCGCCGCCAAGAGGTGTCGTCGTTGCATCAGGGTCTCCTGCTCATTGCCGGCCGGCCCCACAAGCTCAGGCCGGGGGTTTGAATTCTTCGGTGACGGCGCGCGACATCAGCAGTCGCACGGCCTGCGCAGGCGTCAGTCGGGCGTCCAGCAACTCCACCACGGCAGCTGAGATGGGCATGTCCACGCCGGCCCGACGGGCTCGGTCGACCACCGTGCGGGCGCTGTAGACCCCCTCGGCCACATGACCGAGTTCGCGCAGGATGTCTGGCAGGGCCCGCCCGCGGGCCAGGCGCAGGCCCACTTGACGGTTGCGCGACAGGTCGCCGGTGGCAGTGAGGACCAGGTCGCCCAGCCCCGACAGCCCCATGAAGGTCTCGGCGCGAGCGCCCAGCGCCAGGCCCAGGCGTGTCATCTCGGCCAGGCCGCGGGTGATGAGCGCCGCGCGGGCGTTGTGCCCCAGGCCCAGGCCGTCGCACACGCCAGAGGCGATCGCCAGCACGTTCTTGACCGCTGCGCCCACCTCGACGCCCACCGGGTCGGCCGAAGGGTAGATGCGCAGGGCCTCGCCATGGAAGGCCTCGACCGCCGCGTCACGCAGAGCCTCGTCGACGCTGGCCGCCACCAGGGCGGTGGGCTGGGCGCGGGCCACCTCCTGTGCAAAGCTCGGGCCGGACAGCACGCCCACGGGCACCTCGGGGCACACTTCGCGCGCCACCTCGTGACCGAGCAGGCCGGTGCCGGCCTCGAAGCCCTTGCACAGCCACCAGGCTCGCGCCGTACGCGGCAGACGTGCCAGCGTCTCACGCAACGCCGCCATCGGCGTGGCAATCACCAGCAGGCCGCCCTCGGCATGGGCGACGGCCGTGTCGAAATCCGCCGTGAGCTGCAGACCCTCGGGGAACGATGCCTCGGGCAGGTAGCGCTGGTTGCGGCGCTCGACCGACATCGCCGCGATCTGGGCCGCATCACGGGCCCACAGCATGGTGGGATGGCGAGCCGCCGCACGGATGGCCAGCGCCGTCCCCCAGGCGCCGGCGCCAAGGATGCTCAGGCTCAGGGGCATGGACGCACCCCGGCCCTCAAGCGTTGGTGATGATCGGCGAGCCGCCACCGTTGCCCTGGGTCTGGGCCTGGGCCTGCTGGGCCTCGTACATGGCCTGGAAGTTCACCTCGGCCAGATGCACGGGCGGGAAGCCGGCACGGGTGATCGCATCGGCCACGACGGCGCGCAAATAGGGATAGACGATCTGCGGGCAGGCGATGCCGATGATCGGGTTGACCTGCTCCTCGGGAATGTTGCGGATCTCGAAGATGCCGGCTTCCTTGGCTTCGACGAGGAAGAGCGTCTTGTCCTTGATCTTGGTGTGCACGGTGGCGATCACGGCCACTTCGAAGATGCCGTCGGCCACGGGCTGGGCCTCGATGCCCAGGTTGATCTCGACTTGGGGCTGCTCCTGCTCCAGCAGGATCTGCGGCGAGTTGGGTTGCTCGAGCGAGAGGTCCTTCAGGTAGACGCGCTGGATCTGGAACACGGGGGTCTGGTCTTGCTCGGCCATGATGGAATCGTCCTCGGAAAGTGAAAAGCCCGCAACCGACGGTTGGTGTGCGGGCTGCAGAACATCGATTATGGCCGAGGCTGGCGACGCCGCGGAGCGTGTCAGGCCGCGGCTTGCCCTCGCAGCAGCGGCTCGAGGCCACCGCGTTGATCCAGCGCATACAGATCGTCGCAGCCGCCGACGTGCACCTCGCCGATGAAGATCTGGGGCACGGTGCGCCGTCCGGTGCGCTCCATCATGCGCAATCGCTCCTCGGGCTGTAGATCCACGCGGATCTCGTGCAGGTCGTGCACGCCTCGCTGCTGCAGCAATTGCTTGGCGCGGATGCAGTAGGGGCACACCTGGGTGGTGTACATCGTCACGGTAGGCACGGGGCTCTCCCTCAACTGGACTTCTCGACCGGCAGATTGGCTTCCCGCCAGCCGGCCATGCCGCCGGCCAGAACATGCGTGTTCTGGTAACCGGCTTTGCGAAGCGTAGCGGCAGCGCGTGAGGCACGTGCGCCGGTGGCGCATACCACGATCAGGGGCAGGGCCTTGTTCGACGGCAATTGCGTGCTCGACTCCAACTGTCCGAACGGGATGTTCTTTGCATCCTTGATGTGCCCCTGGGCGAACTCGGCCGGTTCGCACACGTCGATGACCACGCCCTTCTCGCGGTTGATGAGGCGCACCGCCTCGCTGGGGCTGACCGCACTGCCGGCCGCGCCGCGCGTGACCAGCGGCCACACGAGCATGCCGCCGGAGACGAAGGCAGCCAGAATGAGGATCCAGTTGTTGATGAAGAAGTCCACGGAAACGTACACCCTTGGTGACTTTGGCGCAGCCAGGTCGCTGCGGTGTTGCAACGGGGACGGATTATAGAATTTGCGGTTTTCCCGCCGGGTCGGCCGGTGCGCTTCATTGCTTCCATCTCGAGGAGATTGCCCGCATGTACAAGCTCGTGCTCATCCGCCATGGCGAGTCCACCTGGAACCTCGAGAACCGCTTCACAGGCTGGACCGACGTGGAGCTCACACCCACCGGCGTGGAGCAGGCCCGACAGGCCGGGCGGCTGCTCAAGGAGGCGGGCTACGACTTCGACGTCGCCTACACCTCGGTGCTCAAGCGGGCCATCTGGACGCTGTGGCACGTGCTGGACCAGATGGATCGCACCTGGCTGCCGGTGGTGAACTCATGGCGCCTCAACGAGCGCCACTACGGTGCGTTGCAGGGCCTGAACAAGGCCGACATGGCCCGGCAGTACGGCGACGAGCAGGTGCTTATCTGGCGCCGCAGCTACGACACGCCGCCGCCGGCGCTGGACCCCAACGATCCGCGCGGCCAGCGCAACGACATCCGCTATGCGCGGCTGCGCCCGGAGGAGATCCCGCTGACGGAGTGCCTGAAAGACACGGTGGCGCGTGTGCTGCCCTACTGGAACGAGACGCTCGCTCCGGCGATCCGTGCAGGCCAGCGTCTGGTGATCGCGGCGCATGGCAACAGCATCCGTGCCCTGGTGAAGTATCTGGACAACATCTCCGACAGCGACATCGTCGGCGTGAACATCCCCAACGGCATCCCGCTGGTCTACGAGCTCGATGTCGATCTGAAGCCGATCAGGAGCTACTACCTGGGTGATGCCCAGGCCGCTGCCGAGGCGGCGGCAGCCGTGGCCCGGCAGGGCAAGGCCTGACGAGCCAGCCGCTCAGAGGTGGGCTGCTTCGCCCATGCAGCTCGTCAGCGCCGCTCGCCCTGACTCGCCCTGACTGGATGCTCGGCGCTTGCTCACGTCGGCTGCACAGGGTTCAGCGCGTGCTCGATCCTGTCTCGGGCATGCTGCGCCAACGCACGCCGGTCTGCGTGACGCGAGCCCAGGGGTTCGAGCAGTCTCACCGTGACTTGCAGGCCGTCGGCGCAGGCCACCCACCACAGCGACTGCACGATCGTGGTGTCGCCCACATAGGCGACCGCCGAGCTGACCGCCTCCCGGTGGTCGCTGTAGCGCAGCGCAATGGGCTGCACCGGCGTGCTGGTGGCGATGGCCGCCTGCAGCAGGTTGGCATGGAAGGGCAGCAGTTGATGGCCCGTGCCGGTGGTACCCTCCGGGAAGACGGCCACGGTGTCGCCGTCTTGCAGGGCCTGCGCGACCTGATGCACCACACGCAGCGCATCGCGGCGCTTGTCGCGCTCCAGATAGAGGGTGCCGGCCGCCGTCACGAGCTGGTGCAGCACCGGCCAGTGGCGCACCTCGGCTTTCGAGACGAATCGGGCTGGCGCCGTGGCATTGATGGCCACAATGTCCAGCCAGGAAATGTGGTTGGCCACGAAGAGCTTGGCCCCCGTCCGCGGCGTGCCCTGCACCACCAGTGTGATGCCCAGATGGCGCAGTAACGCACGCGACCACCACAGCACCCGCTCGCGCCGGCCGGCGGCATCGAGAGCGCCAAAACGCCAGCGGACGATGGCCAGGCCATGCAGCACATGCACGGCCACGCGGAGCAGGCGCCAAGCGGCGCGCAGTGGACGCAGCATTCTCAGACAGTGTGCGGGTCGAGCCGCTCGGCCGCCTCAAAGGCCACCTGCCCGGCCACCACGGTGTAAAGCACCCGCCCGGGCAGTTCGTAGCCGCTGAACGGCGTGTGCCGGCCCTGGCTGCGCAGGGCTTCGGGCCGCACCTGCCAACGGGCCTGCGGATCGAAGACGCACAGGTCGGCCACGCCGCCCTCCACCAGGCGGCCGGTGCTGGAGGCCAGCGAGCCCAGGGCCTCGCCCAGCACCCGCACCGGCTCGCTGGTGAGCACCGCCAACGGCCGCATGAGGCCCACGCCGCTTTCCTGGCCCCACTTGAGCGCCAGGCTCAGCAACAGCTCCAGCCCGGTGGCTCCGGGCTCGGCCTCGCCGAAGGGCAGGGTCTTCTGGTCGTCGTCGACCGGGGTGTGGTCGCTCACCAGGGCATCGATGGTACCGTCGGCCAGGGCCTCGCGGATGGCGTCACGGTCACGCTGCTGGCGCAAAGGGGGGGTCAGGCGCATGTCGGCATTGAAGTAGCCGATGTCCACGTCGGTCAGGTGCAACTGGTTGATGCTGACGTCGCAGGTGACCGGCAGTCCGTCTTCTTTGGCGGCGCGCACGAGGGCCAGGCCGGCCGCACTGCTCAGGCGGCACAGGTGCACGCGAGCACCGGTGGCCCGCACGAGTTCGAAGATGGTGTGCAGGGCGATGGTTTCGGCGATCACCGGCACGCCGGACAAGCCCAGGCGCGTGGCCACCGGCCCGCTGGCAGCCACGCCCCGGCCCAGGTGAGCGTCCTGGGGACGCAGCCACACGCTGTACCCGAAGGTAGAGGCATACTGCAGCGCGCGCATCAGCACCTGCGTGTCGGCCAGCGCCATCTCGGCCTGCGAGAAACCCACACAGCCGGCTTCGGTGAGTTCGACCATCTCGGTCAGTGTGGTACCGGCCAATTGGCGCGTGAGTGCCCCCAGCGGATAGACCCGCGCCTGGTTGAGGTTGCGGGCGCGGAACTTGAGCATCTCGACCAGGCCGGGCTCGTCCAGCGGCGGGTCGGTGTCGGGCGGACACACCAGGCTGGTGATGCCGCCGGCCACGGCTGCGGCCATCTCGCTTTCGAGCATGCCTTCGTGTTCGTGCCCGGGCTCGCGCAGCCGCGCCGCCAAGTCGACCAGGCCGGGCGCCACGACCAGGCCCCGTGCATCGATGGTGCGGTTGGGATGAAAGTCGCTACTCACGGCGCCCAGCGCGACGATGCGGCCCGCTGCGATGGCCACGTCGCCCAGGCAGTCGGTGTTGCTGGCCGGATCGAGCAGGCGGCCGTTCTTGATCAGGATCTTCATGCTTCGTTTCCGGCAATGATGGACATCACGGCCATGCGCACGGCGATGCCGAAGGTCACCTGCGGCAGGATCACGCTCTGGGTGCCGTCGGCCACGGCGGAGTCGATCTCGACGCCGCGGTTGATGGGCCCGGGGTGCATCACGATGGCATCGGGCGCAGCCCAGGCGAGCTTGTCGGGCGTGAGGCCGAAGCTCTTGAAGAACTCGCCGGCGCTGGGCAGCATCGCTCCGCTCATGCGTTCGTTCTGCAGGCGCAGCATGATCACGACGTCCGCGCCCTTGAGGCCTTCCTTGAGGTCATGGCACACGCGCACGCCCATCTCGCGCAAGTCACCAGGCACCAGGGTCTTGGGGCCCACGGCGCGGATCTCGGGTACGCCCAGGATGGACAGCGCATGGATGTCCGAGCGTGCCACGCGCGAATGCACGATGTCGCCGACGATGGCCACCGTGAGCTTCGTGAAGTCTTTTTTGTAGTGCCGGATGGTGTACATGTCCAGCAGGCCCTGCGTGGGGTGGGCGTGGCGCCCATCGCCGGCATTGACCACATGGACGTGCGGTGCACAGTGCTGGGCGATGAGATAGGGGGCACCGGACTCGCTGTGGCGCACGACGAACATGTCGGCGTGCATCGCGCTGAGGTTGGCGATGGTGTCGAGCAGGCTTTCGCCCTTGGCCGTGGAAGAACGCGCGATATCGAGGTTGATGACGTCGGCCGACAGGCGCTTGGCCGCGATCTCGAAGGTGGTGCGCGTGCGCGTGCTGTTTTCGAAGAAGAGGTTGAACACGCTCTTGCCGCGCAGCAGCGGAACCTTCTTGACCTCGCGCTCGTTCACGCTGAGGAAGGTGCCCGCGGTATCCAGAATGTGATGGATCACGTCGCGCGGCAACCCCTCGATGGACAACAGGTGGATGAGCTCGCCGTTCTTGTTGAGCTGCGGATTGCGTTTGTAGAGCATGGGGGCGTCGTTCCTGTGCTCAGAGCTGGGCGGTCTGGATGTCGAAGCTGAAGTGGCCGGCCTCGCTGCGGGCCAGGCGCAGCCGCTGGGTGGCCGGCAGCACCACCCGAGCAGCGGAGAAGGCCGGCTGGATGGGCAGTTCGCGCCCGCCCCGATCCACCAGCACCGCCAGCGTCACGCTGGCCGGGCGGCCGAAGTCGAAGAGTTCGTTGAGCACTGCCCGGGTGGTGCGTCCGGTGTAGAGGACGTCGTCGATCAGCACGATGTGACGGTCCTTCACCTCGAAGGGCAGCCGGGTGTGGTCGGCCGCGCCGGACAGGCCGCGCGAGCCGAAGTCGTCGCGGTGCAGTGCGCTGGAGATCACGCCGTGCTCGCCGGGCAGGCCCAGGTCGCGCTGCAGGCGCTCAGCCAGCCAGGCCCCGCCCGACCACACGCCCACCAAGACGGCATCGGGGCGCAGCAGGGGGCGTACTCCTTGGCGCAGTTCGACGTAGAGCGCCTCGGCATCGAGGTGGAGCATGGTCATGCAGGGGTCTCCCGGGTGGCCTCGCGCAGGTACTGCTCGAGGATGAGGCAGGCGGCCGCCGCATCGGCATCGCGCGCACCGGCGGCCAGCGCCTCGGTGGTGGTATAGCGCTCGTCGACCTCGTGCACCGGCAGGCCGAAGCGGCCATGGAGCTGGCGCGCAAAGCGCCGAGCGCGACGGGTGTTCTCGTGCTCGGCGCCATCCGGGTGGAAGGGCACCCCCACCACCAGCGCCTGCGGCTGCCATTCGCGGATCAGCCGGCCCAGGGCGTCGAAGCGGGCCTGCCCCTGGGCGGTCACCGTGCCCAGCGGCTGAGCCGTGCCCAGCAGGGTGTTGCCGCTGGCCACCCCCACCCGTTTCGTGCCGAAATCGAAGGCCAGGAGCCGCTGGGCCGGCTCAGGCATGACCGGCCTCGCCGGTGAGCATGCCGGGGTCGATGCCCAGCAGGGACAGCGCACGCTCGTAGCGGTGATGGACGGGGGTGTCGAAGATGATGGACGGCTCGGCCCGCACGGTGAGCCAGCCGTTGCGGGCGATCTCATCCTCGAGCTGGCCGGCACTCCAGCCGCTGTAGCCCAGGGTCACGAGCACCTTCTTGGGGCCGGCCCCGTGGGAGAGGGCTTCGAGCACGTCCTTGCTGGTGGTCATCTCCAGCCCGCCCGGGATACGCAGCGAGGAGTTGTAGTGGCCGCCGTCTTCTCCCAGGGGTTCGTGCAGCACGAAGCCGCGCTCGGTCTGCACCGGTCCGCCGAAATAAACGGGCTCCTCGGCCAGGTCGTCCCGATCCAGCGTGAGGTCGACCTTCTCGAACAGGTTCTTGAGCTTGATGTCGATGGGCTTGTTGATCACCAAGCCGAGAGCCCCTTTGTCGGTGTGCTCGCACAGGTAGACCACCGCGCCGGCAAAGGTGTCGTCGGCCATGCCGGGCATGGCGATCAGGAACTGGTTGGTGAGGTCGATGCAATGGTCTGCGGCCATGGCGGGAATTCTATTCCTCTGCCAACATCGCGCCCCATGGAAAAGTCCCTTGACACCGCACTCGTGTGGTTCCGCCGGGATCTACGCTCGCAGGACCATGCCGCTCTGTACCACGCGCTGCGCTCGGCGCGACGGGTGTGGTGCGCGTTTGTCTTCGACACGGAGATCCTCGACCCCTTGCCCCGGGCCGACCGACGGGTCGAGTTCATCCGCGACAGCCTGGTCGACCTGGACGCCCAGCTTCGCGCCCTGGCCCAAGCCCACGGGCACGAGCAAGGAGGGCTGATCGTGCGGCATGGCCGCGCCCGCGACGAGATCGTCGCGCTAGCCCGGCGTCTGGGCGTGCAGGCGGTTTATGCCAACCACGACCATGAGCCCGCGGCGCGCGAGCGCGACGCCCGCGTGCGCGGGGCCCTGGCCGAAGCCGGGATTGCCTGGCACACCAGCAAGGACCAGGTGGTGTTCGAGGCCGACGAACTGCTGACGGCCGCTGGAACCCCCTACGGAGTGTTCACCCCCTACAAGACCGCCTGGCTGAAGAAGCTGACGCCCTTTTACGTGCAGGCCTATCCGGTGGCCCGCCATGCCGCTGCCCTGGCCCCGAGGCCCGAGGGGCTGCGCGACGGCCCCCCTTCGCTGGCGGACCTCGGCTTTGCGAGCACCGGGCTGCACGCGCTGCCCATCCCCACCGGCAGCAGCGGCGCACGCGCGCTGCTCGAGGACTTCCTGGAGCGCATCGACCAGTATCACGACACCCGTGATTTCCCGGCCGTCAAGGGGCCCAGCTACCTCTCGGTGCACCTGCGCTTCGGCACGGTGTCGATCCGCGAACTGGCCCGCCTGGCCTGGGAGCGCATGCAGGCGGGCTCCCGGGGGGCCGAGGCCTGGCTCAGCGAGCTGATCTGGCGCGACTTCTACCAGCAAATCCTGCACCACCACCCGCACGTGGTGGATCGCGCCTTCCGCCCGGAATACGACCGCATCCGTTGGGAGCAGGGCAAGACCGCTGAGGCCTTGTTTCAGGCCTGGTGTCAGGGGCGGACCGGCTACCCGCTGGTGGACGCCGCGATGGCCCAGCTGAACCAGACGGGCTACATGCACAACCGCCTGCGCATGGTGACGGCCAGCTTCCTGGTCAAGGATCTGGGCATCGACTGGCGCTGGGGCGAGCGCTACTTCGCCGAGAAGCTCAACGACTTCGACCTTGCTTCCAACAACGGCGGCTGGCAATGGGCGGCCTCGACCGGCTGCGACGCGCAACCCTGGTTCCGCATCTTCAATCCGGTCACGCAAAGCGAGAAGTTCGACCCCGCCGGCCGCTTCATCCGCCGCTACCTGCCGCAACTGGCCCGGCTGCCCGATGCGCTGGTGCATGCGCCCTGGAAAGCCCGGCCGGTGGATCTGGCGGCCGCCGGCGTGATGCTGGGCACCACCTACCCCGAGCCGCTCGTGCAGCACGAGGTGGCGCGCGAGCGCACCCTGGCGCGCTATGCCGTCGTGAAGCAGGCGGGGCGCTGAGGCTCCGGGGCCCCGAGCGTGAGGCTCTCCATCGCGTGAACAGGCCCTAGAAGAGCTCGACGTCGCCCACCTTGCCGGCAGGGGCGAGCACGCCGCTTCGCACCAGGGCCTCGTGGTTGCAGACCTGGTTGCGGCCGTTCTGCTTGGCATGGTAGACGGCACGGTCGGCCCGCTCGAAGGCAGCGCTGGGCGCATCGCCGGGCCGCACCTCGGTGAAGCCGATGCTGGCTGTCACACGCCCCACCTGGGGGAAGGTATAGGCCTCCATGTTGGCACGCAGGCGCTCGAAGGCCAGGGCCGCGTCGGCCTCCTGGGGACAGCGCAGCAACACGACGAACTCCTCGCCACCAAACCGGTAAAGCCGGTCGTGAAAACGGAAAGTGCTGCGCAGGATGCGCGCCACCAGCAGGAGCACCTCGTCACCGATGAGGTGGCCGAAGCGGTCGTTCACATGCTTGAAGTGGTCGATGTCCACGACCCCCAGCCAGTGCTTGCTCAGGCCCGCGTCATCATGGCGGCGGTCGCCGTCGCCCGTTGCAGCGACCCCGCTGCCCTGGTGCGCCGTCTTGAGGAAGGCCTCGTCGAAGGTCTTGCGGTTGAGCAGGCCGGTCAGGGTGTCGCGCTCGCTGTAGTCGAGCAAGCCATGGAAATTGCGGTAGATGCGCAGGATGCTGCAGACGGTGCGCTTCATCCCGGCGGTCAGCCGCTGGGCGCTGCGCACTTCGATCACCCCCAGGCCCTCGCCTTCGGCCACCAGCGGGAACACCGTCGTGGTCTGCGGCGCCTGGCCATCCGGCGAGGGGCCGAGCTCGACCACCGCCTGCCGGCGCAGGCTGGCATCGTGGTGAGGCAGGCTTTCGCGTGCCGGCAGGGTCTCGAAGGCCACCCAGGGCGGGTCGGACACCGCCGTGGGTTGCCCCGCGTCGATGCGCGCGCGCAGCAGCCAGCGCTGGTCGCCCTGCTCCTCCCCTGCCAGCTTGTACACCGCTACGCCCAGGGGCGCGAGCAGGTCCATGAGGGCATGCGCCAGGGTCACGTCGAGCAAGTCGCGGTCCCGGTAGCCCGTGAGGGCTGCCAGGTGGTCGATGGCCGACGGGACGGTGTGGGGCATGTGGCGCGACCTCCGTCTCGATTCAATGCACCGGCTGGGCAGCTGCGGCTTGGGCGACGTAGCGGCCGATCAGTGCCAGCAGCTCCTCCTCGCTATAGGGTTTGCCCAGGTAGTGGTTGACCCCCAGCTCGACGGCGTAGTCGCGGTGCTTCTGTGCGATGCGCGAGGTGATCATGATGACCGGCAGATCGGCCAGCCGGGCATCGGCCCGCAGGTTGCGCACCAGGTCGAAGCCGTCCATGCGAGGCATCTCGATGTCGCTGAGCACCACCGCCGGTCGCTCCTCGGCCAGCCGCTCCAGGGCCTCCAAGCCGTCCTTGGCCAGAGCCACACGGTAGCCCTCGCGCGCCAGCAGGCGCTGTGTCACGCGGCGCACCGTGAGCGAGTCGTCGACGACCAGCACCAGCGGTGTGGCAGGCTCTTGCGCAGCGGCACGCCGGCGTTCGGCCGCCTCGGCCTGGCGCTGGGCCTCGGCCGCCGGTTGCATCGCTGCGGCCGTGAGGGCGCGTGCGGCCTCGCCGTACACCGTGGCCAGCGCCACCGGGTTGTAGATCAGCGCCACCGCGCCCGAGGCCAGCAGCGTCATGCCGGCCAGACCTGGCAGCCGCGACAACTGGGGCCCGAGGTTCTTCACCACCACTTCCTGGGTGCCCAGTACTTCGTCCACGTGCAGCGCCACACGCTGCTGCGCGCTTCGCACCACGACGACGGGCAGGGTGCGCCCGCTTTCCTGGCCCCGCCCGCTGGATTGCAACAGCGCGCCCAGCCAGAAGAAGGGCAGCATCTGCTCGCCCAGCAGGTAGACCGAGGTCTCGTAGGCACGCCGGACCTCCTCGGGCGAGGCGCGCCGCACAATCTCGATCAGGTTGGCCGGCACGCCCACCGTCACGTCGCCGCAGCGCAGCATCACGATCTGCGTGACCGCCGTGGTCAGCGGCAGCACCAGCTTGAAGCTCGTGCCCTGGCCCGGCGCCGTGGCGGTCTCGATGCGGCCACCCATGGCGTTCACGTCCGAGCGCACCACGTCCATGCCCACCCCGCGACCGGCCAGTTCGGTGACCGTCTCGGCGGTGGAAAAGCCTGGCGTGAAGATGAGGTTGGCGAGGTCGGCGTCGCTGGGGTTCTCGTCGGGTGCGATCAGGCCCATGGCCAGGCCGCGCTCGCGGATGCGCGCAAGGTTCAGGCCCGCACCGTCGTCACGGAACTCGATGGCGACTTCGTTGCCTTCCTGGTGCAAGGCCACGACGATGGTGCCCACCGGATCCTTGCCTGCCGCTGCACGCTCCTGCGGCAGTTCGATGCCATGCGTGACGCAGTTGCGCAGCAGATGCTCGAAGGAAGCGGTCATGCGGTCGAGCACACCGCGGTCGACTTCGATCGCGCCGCCGACGATGTCCAGGCGCACCTGCTTGCCGGTTTCCTTGGCGGCCAGCCGCACGACACGGTACAGGCGCTCGGACAGGCCCTCGAACTCCACCATGCGGGTGCGCAGCAGGTCATCCTGCAGCTCGCGCGTCAGGCGGGCCTGGGCGGCCAATTCGTCTTCGGTGGTCTCCAACGTGCGCTGCAGAGCCCGCTGCACCGTGGCCACGTCGTTGACCGACTCGGCCATCATGCGGGTGATCTCCTGAAAGCGGGTGAAGCGGTCGAACTCCAGCGGGTCGAAGGCCAGGCCCTCGGCCTTGGCCTGCTCCATGCGCGAGGCCATCTGCGTCTCGGCCTGCAGTTCGATGTCACGCAACTGCTGGCGTAGCCGCTCCAGGTTGTCGGTCAGGTCGGACAGCGACCCCTTGATCTGGCTGACCTCGGACTCCAGCCTGGCCCGGGTGATGCTCACCTCGCCGGCCTGGTTGACCAGGCGGTCGAGCAACTGGGCACGCACCCGCACAGCGGCCTGGCCTGTGGGTGCGGCCGCGCGCGCCACCGAGGTCTGGACGGCCCCGGCGCCGGAGGCGGCGCGAACGAAGCGGGACCAATCGATGTCCGGCTCGTCCACCGACGCGGTGGCATCCGCAGCCGGCGCATCCGAGTCGGCCACCGGCGCGACGTCCGGCTGAGCCGGCGGGTCGGACGGCCCATCGGCCACCGGCAGATCCACATGCTCCATCAGCGGCAGGGGGGAGGACGGGGCCTCGAGCACTGCCGCCTCCTGCGGACGGGCCTGGACTGCCGCCGTGGCATCGGCATAGGCCTGCGCATCCTGGCGGCGCAGGGCTTCGAACACCGCCGTGATCACGTCCACGCGCCCTTCCAGCGGCTCGACATCTTCTGCACTCACGTCGCCGCGCGCCAGCAGGCGTTCGATCGAGGTTTCGAGGCGGTGGGCGAGTTCGCCCAGGCGCATGGCGCCGGCCAGGCGTGCCCCCCCCTTGAAGGTGTGCAAGGTGCGCATGCAGGCCTGGCCCGCACGCGCGTCGCCAGGCTGACGCAGCCATTCGCGCAGTTCGCTGGCGAGCTGGGGCAGCAGTTCCTGGGCCTCTTCCTCGAAGATGGGGAACAAGTCGGCATCGACTGCGTCGACCGCATCGATATCGTCATCGATGTCCAGGCCCTCACCGGGCAGGCCCGTCACATGAGTGGCCCCGGAGGTTATGGCCTGCAGGGCCGGCAGCTCGCGCAGCTCGGTGCGCCCCAAGTCCGGCAGCGAGCCCAGCATGGAGGCGGGCGAGGCTAGCGGGGCCGGCTCGGTCGGCTCCCCCTCGACCGGCGAGGCCACCTGGGCCTCAGACCCGGCCGCGGCGCGGACGTCGGCGGCGGGCTGCGTCGTCGGCAACTGCCCGGGCACGGAATCTTCGAGGTCGCTGCCTGCATGCAAGGACTCCAGAGCATGCGCCGAGTGCAGTTCGTACTCGGCCAGTCGCGCCAGCAGTTCCGGTGAGGGTTCCTTCAGGAAGCCTGCGGCGAACTGGTGCAGCAACCGGCGGATCTCGTCGGCGACATCGACGAAGAGCCGCGCCTCGTCGGCATCCCCGCGTCCGATGGCCTGCGAGCGCATCAACGCGTGCTCTAGGCGACGCGCCAGTTGCGACAGATCGGTAAAGCCCACGGTCGACGACGAGCCGGCCAGCGAATGCGCGTGGGCGATCGCCGCCTCGCCGACCGGGCGGTCGAGTTCCAGCGCCCATTCGGCCAGTTCGGTGCTCAAGCGCCGCGACAGCTCGTCGGCCTCGGTGAGGTAGATGTTGAACAGCGGGATGCCGATGCGCAGATGACCGACCACCTTGACCTGATCGTTCACCGGTTCGGACGGCGACGCCTGCGGAACGGGCGGGGCCTCCTGCCGTTCAGCCGGCGCGAAGGCAGGGGGAAGGACTTCATCGGGCGGCGCCGCAGCCGCTTCGATGGTCTCGGCGGCCCCCAGATCCAGGTCGATCCCTCCGAAATCGACGCTCACCTCGGCAGGGGCGGCCGGCTCGGCGACAGGCATCGGGTCTTCCAACCCGGCCAGGGGGGGCTCGGCAAAGACGGGTTCGGCGCTCGCCACGGCAGCGGCGGCATCCTCGAAGGCGGAAAGGTCCAGCGTGAAGGCCGGCAACTCCACCCCCGGTGCGGCCGGGACCGGCGGTTCGGCCGCTGGCAATTCGGCGGGCATCGACACGGCCGTCGGGCCGCCCGGGGCATGCACGGCCAGACGCCGGCCTTCCAGCCGCATCGCATCGGCAGCGGCGCGCACAGGGGCGCTGTGGTGGGTCGGGTGATCCACGCGCGCGGCGATTTCGCCGATCCACGCCGCCAGGTAGTCGAGCACCTCGCCGGTGAAGGACAGCAGGTCTTCACTGGCCGGCTTCTGGTCAGCCAGCCAGGTGTTGTAGAGCTGTTCACAGGCCCAGGCCGCCTCGCCGAAGTCGTGGAGTCCGACCATGCGCGAGCTGCCTTTGAGCGTGTGGAACGCGCGGCGCACGGTGGTGAGCTGCTCGATGTCGTCGGGCGAGCGCGTCAACAGGTCCAGCGCAGCACCGGCCGTGCCCATCACCTCCTGGGCTTCCTCGAGGAAGATGGCGCGCATCTCGTCATCGTCTTCCAGGCCGGACGGGCCCGGCGTGGCCGGGGCAGCCACCGGCGCGGCGGCCGGTTCGGGCGCCAGGGTGGCTGCATCGGAGGCCGTGGAGACGAAATCGGCCACGGCCTGCACGACCTGCTCGCGCACCGTCTCGAGGTCGGCCTCGCCCCGTGCGGCCTGCTCGACCGCAGACTGGGCCTGACTCAACGGCTCGGCCAGCGCGGGCTGGTCGGCCACCACGGCCTGGTCAGACAGGCTCCGCAGTTGGGCGGACAGGTCTTCGAGGGAGAGATCCTCCCGCTCGACCTGGGCAGCCAAGGCTTGGGCCTGCTCGATCAGCCGGGGCTCGACCAGCGTCACCGGCGGTGCCGGCGGCTCGGTCGAACGGCCCATGACTGGGCGTAGCTCACCGCGCTGGGCGTCGAAAGTGAACAGCGACTTCGCCATCTGCGGCTGGTAGCTGAGCATGTCGATCAGGAAGCCCAGCGCGCCGAGATTGCCGGCCAGCCGCTCGAAGGTGGCGGCAGCCGACGGCGATTGCGGATCGACCTCGGTGGCCAGCAACTCGTCGACCACGTCACGCATGCGCAGCACGGCCTGCGAGGCCTGGTCCATGCCCAGCACCGAGAGCACGCCGCGCATGGCCGCCAGCTGGCCGGGCACGGGCGCCAGCGCGGAGCGGTCGGCCGGGTTGCGGAAATACTGGTCGATCTGCTTCTCGGCCTCGGCCAGCGAGGCGCGCAGCTCCTGCACCACGCTGCCCATGGTCTGGCGGTCCGAGACCCGGCGGTACAGATCCTCCATCCAGGATTCGAGAGGCTGGGCCGGTTCACCCCGGCGCACCGACTCGATGCGTTCGGCCAGGCGGTTGCTGCGCTCGGCGAGCTGCGGGTCGTCGAAATCCGCGTCCTCGAGCGAGGCCTCCAGGTAGAGCACGCTGGTGGCCACTTCCATCGCCAGGGGGGCCGGGGGGGCACTGGCCGACTCCACCGTCTGGGCCACCGAATGCATCAGGGCCTCGGCCAGGGCCTCGCCGGCCGGATAGATCTTGCGCAGGGAATCCCCCACCAGGCTGAATTGCTCGTTCAGCCCGGTCAGGCGGTGCATCTCGCCGCCAGCCACGGCCGACCAGGCATCCTTGGCGGCAGCCACGCGCTTGCGCGCTTGCACCAGCAAGGCCGGGTCGAAGCGGCCGAGCTGAGACACTTCATAGTTGACGGGCTCATGGTCTTCCAGGCCATAAGCCCGACGCACGGCCTGCACACGCGGTGCTGGCGCGTCCCCGGGGCGGCACTGAGCGCAGAAGAAAAGCAGGTCTTGAGCCAAGCGCTCCGAGACGGCCGACTCGCCGCGCTCGATCATGCCAAACTGCGCCAGGATGCGCGAAGCCACACGTTTGCTGTAGACGTCCAGCGGCAGCAGACCCTGGGCCACGGCTTCGAAGAAGGCCGCTGCCAGCCTCCAGAACGTGGCGGCGTGCATCGATGGGGCGCTGACACCCAGGCCCGCACACAGGTCGCTCATGCGCTGCGCGGTGCGGGCCGTCGCGCGGCCGCGCATCAACGCCAGCAGCAGGGCCTCGAGTTCGCCGCGCGTGGCCGCATCGGCGCTGCGCGGGCTCGCAGCCGCGGCGTCGGCCACCTCTGTCCAGTGCCAGTCGGCGCTCCACAGGTCGGCGGGGTGGATGCGATCAGCCCCCGCCAACTCCTGCACCGCACGGTACTGGGGAAAGAGGGACACCGCGGAGACCTTGCGGCCGGCCAGCACACGCGAGAGATAGTCGAGCAGGCCGAACGATGCCTTCTCGAGGGTCTCGACCGCTGCAGCGTCGAGCTTCTGGGGCTTCTGGATGTAGCGTTGAATGGCCGCCTCGCTGGCGCGCAGCACGCTGGCGGCCGCCGGCATCCCCACGAGTTCGAGCGCACCGACACCCTGGTGAATCTGCTGACGCGCAGTGCGCAGAACGGAGGGGTCGACGGCATCGACATCCGAGCCCGCCGCGCTGCCGGCCTCTTTGAGGAATCGCCGCAGGGCCTTGTGGGCGTTGTCGAGCGACTTGCGCAGTTCGTCCTGGACCCAGGCCAAGGCGCTGAGGTCGTCGGCCGTCAGGCTGTCACGGTTGCTGCTGTCCATCCAGTGCCCCACCCTGCTCAGCTGATCTTGAACCGCGACACCGATTGTTTCAGCTCCTCGGCGGTCTTGGACAGTTCGCGCACCAGCTGGGCCGTCGATCGCGTGCCTTCACCGGTCTGCTCGGTCACGGCAAAGATGTGCTGAATGTTGCCGGCCACGATGTTGGCCGACTCGGCTTCGCGGGAGGCCTGCGCCGAGATCTGCTCGATCAGCTCGGCGAGCTGACGCGACACGCGGTCGATCTCGCCCAGTGCAGTGCCGGCGTTGTCCGACAGCTTCGCCCCTTCCACCACGCCCTGGGTGGAGCGCTCCATGGCCGCCACGGCATCGGCCGTGTCGGTCTGAATGGTTTTCACCAGGGCCGCGATCTGCTTGGTCGCATCGGCGGACCGCTCGGCCAGTCGCTGCACTTCCTCGGCCACCACCGAGAAGCCGCGGCCGGCTTCACCCGCGGAGGCCGCCTGAATGGCGGCATTCAGCGCCAGCACGTTCGTCTGCTCCGTGATGTCGGAAATCAGCTCGGTGATCTCGCCGATCTCCTGCGACGACTCACCCAGCCGCTTGATCCGCTTGGAGGTCTCCTGGATTTGCTCGCGGATCGCGTTCATGCCACCGATGGCGTTTTGCACGGCCTGCAGGCCCTGTTCCGCGGCCTTCAGCGACTGGCGCGCCACCTGGGCCGACTGTTGGGCTTGGGCCGACACATCGTTGATTCGGCTGGCCATCTGGAGCACCGACTCGCCGGTGTCGCGAATCTCTCGCAGCTGTTCGGTGGAGGCGGCCAGCAGTTCGGTGGACGTGGCTTCCACCTGCTGCGTGGTCTCGGTCACCCGCGACACCGTGCCCTGCACCTGCGACACCAGGGTGCGCAATTCCTCCACCGTGTAGTTCACCGAGTCGGCGATGGCGCCGGTGATGTCCTCCGTCACGGTCGCCTGCTGCGTCAGGTCGCCTTCGGCCACCGTCTGCAGTTCGTTCATCAGCCTCAGAATGGCGGCCTGGTTCGCATCGTTGACGCGCTTGGCCTCTTGTTCCTGCCGTTCGGCTTCTAGGCGCTGCTGTTCGGCCAGCTGCGCCCGCGCACGCTCGGCCTGAAAGTACACGTACAGCAGGCCGAGGAGGCCGGCCAGCGCCAGCGCGATGGACACCAGCAGCACGACGACATTGAGGGCACCGAAGCCGGTTTTCTCGGACAGCCGCTCTTGCACGTCTTGGAGGCCTTTGCGCAGCGCCTCGGAGTCGTCGATGATCGCCACTTGGGCCTCTCGGGCCGACACCAGGCCCTGCAGGTTGCCCAGAATGGCCCCGGCTTGCGAGCGTGTCTGCTCATACAGCGCCTGCAGGGCCTGCAGGCGCTCCTTGGTCTGTTCGTCGCGCGTGGGCGGCAGGCGCAGTTCGGCGCTGCCCTCCAGCAGGCCCTGCGCAATCTCGCGGAAGGAGTTCAAGTCCTTGCCCAGCAGGAACACGGCCTCGGGCGACACGCCTTCCATCGTCAGGAACTCGTTGGCCGACTTACCGATGCGCTGCGTCAGCATCACGAGCTGGCCCGCTGCGGAAATCTCCGACGGCGAGGCGTTTTGTTGCAGCTTCAGGGAGGAGATGGTCTCGGCGATCTCCAGCAGGTCGGCCGACTGGCGGTTGATGGTGCGCAGGGCCTGCCCGACCTGGGTCAGGATGTCCTGCTGAGCCAGCACGATGCCGGCGTTCTTCTCGGCGCGATCGACCAGGGGCATGATGGGCTCGAGGGCCTGCTGCACGTCGGGCGACACGGGCGGAACGTCGGGGCTGCCGTTGCGCAGGGCCCGCGTGCCTGACGCCAGCACGTTCGAGCTTTCGCGCACCTCCGGGAAGGCCTGAGGGCTGCCCACCAAGGCTTGGGACACCGACTTCGCCAGGCGCTGCGACTGCATCAGCGCTTCACCGGTGGTTCGCACCTGGGCAGCCACGTTGTTGGCGTTGTTCTGCGAGATGCCCACCACCGCGAGCAGACCCACCACACCCAGCACGGTCAAGGCGCCCAGGATGCGCTGCTGCTGGGCCACTGGCAAATGGCCGATCAGAGGCAGCCGCGAGCGGGACTCGCCGGCGTCGCCGGCTTGCATGCGCGTGTGCGCGAACTCGCCCGGCAACTCCGACGGAGCCACCTCGGAGATGATGGACGAGTCCTTGTCCGCGGAGGACGCCCCGGCGGGCCGGGTTTCCAGGCTGATCGTCGCGTCCGGCCCCGGCAGGGGCAGGTCGTCGGAGGCATCGTCGTACGGCTTGCCCAGCGAGTCCTCGCCCGGCCCTTTTTTGCCCTTGCCGGTGATCTTGCTGATGAAACTCATATTCCCCTCTAGCTTTCTGCTCGAACGTCAGTCATACCAGGCCGGTCGTCGCCGCGCGAGGCGCCCCGTCAGCCCACGATCCTCAGGAATGCCTCGTCATGCGCCAGCGCCGCCAGGTGCAGCTCCTGCCACACGCGGCCCTGAGCATCTCTCAGGCGCTTGCCCACGAAGCCGGGCCGCACCGTGCGCTCGTCCACGCCATCGTCGGCCGGTTGGAGTTGGTCGCGGCTGCGCAGGCCGGCCAGCCTTTCCACCAGCAAGGCGCAATTGATGTCCAGCGACGGGTTGAGCGCGATCAGCCGAGCCTGCTCCCGCAGGCCGTCGGCGCCTGGCACGTTCGCAGCCTTCAGGCCCAGGAAGGCGGCCAGGTCGACCACGCCGTGCAGGCCACCGCGCAGGTTGGCCACGCCCAGAAACCAGGGCGAGGTGTGAGGCACGCTCACGCACGACGAGAACGGAAAGATCTCGCCGGCATCCTGCAGCGGCAACAGGAAACGCCGACCCGCGGACTCCACCGCCAGCCAGCTGGCCGTGCGCGCCTCGGTGCGCGCGGCCTGCAAACGCTCGGCCAGCCGGCTTTGCAGCTCACGCAGCGCTTCTTTGTTCGCCATGGTGTGTGTCTGTGGTTGCGGAAAATGCAGCCTCGCAGATCCGCGCTGCGAGGGCCGCGACGGCTCATCAATCGAAGGCGCGGATCTTGCTGATCAGCTCGTCGGCATCCACGGGCTTGACCACATAGTCGCGTGCGCCCTGGCGCATGCCCCAGACCTTGTCGGTCTCTTGGTTCTTGCTCGTGCACATGATCACGGGCACGTCGGCGAAGTTGGGGTCGCGCGTGATCGAGCGCGTGAGCTGGAAACCGTTCTGACCCGGCATGACGACGTCCATCAGGATCAGATCGGGCTTTTCTTCGGCCAGACGGCGCCACGCTTCCTCTCCATTTTCGGCAGTGCGAACACTGTAGCCGCGCTTGGTCAGCAGCTCGGACAGATGATGCAGCTCGGTCTTCGAGTCGTCGACCAACAGAATCTTCTTGACTGGCATGGCTTTCTACCTCACTCGGTCAGGGCCCCAACTTGGGTGCCCCGTGCAAACGTACGTACTCAATGAGAAAGGGCGCCTGCTGGGGGGCGCCCGAGGATTCATGCAATACGGCGGTGCTGTTCCACAGCCTGTAGCAACTGGTCTTTGGTGAACGGCTTGGTCAGGTAGTCCTGCGAGCCGACCATGCGCCCGCGCGCCTTGTCGAACAGGCCGTCCTTGGAGGACAACATGATCACCGGTACCGCGGAGAACTTGGGATTGCGCTTGATGATCGCGCAGGTCTGGTAGCCGTCGAGCCGCGGCATCAGGATGTCGCAGAAGATCAGGTGCGGCTCGTGGTCGTTGACCTTCGCCAGCGCGTCGAAGCCGTCCTCGGCCAACACCACCTCGTAGCCGCCTTGCTTGAGGAAGATCTCGGCACTGCGGCGGATGGTGTTGCTGTCGTCGATGACGAGCACCTTGGTGGCCCCCTCGGACGCGGTCTGACTGATCGAAGCAGCGGTGTCGCTCACTGAAGCCCTCTCCTCAACGACTTGAACTGGCTGTTCTCGCGTCTGTTGCGCTAGATCTGCACCATTTCGAAGTCTTCTTTGCGAGCGCCGCATTCGGGGCAGACCCAGTTCATCGGCACGTCGGCCCAGGCAGTGCCTGGCGGGATGCCGTGTTCAGGATCGCCAGCGGCCTCGTCATAGATCCATCCGCAAATCAGGCACATCCAGGTTCGAGACTCGCTCACTTTGTATCAGTTTCACTACAATGATGCGAGGCATTGTAGCCTTGTGAACACACAAAACCGCGAGGGTTTGTGCGAACTTACACGTGATTGTTCATGTGAAGTGCTGCTGTAACCGCCCTCGCCCACCGCACCGGCCCGCACCCATGTCCCAGACCCCCCAAGACCCGGCCCCGGCCCCCGGCGCCCCCGAGGACGCCGGCGCCCCGCCGTGCGTGATGAGCTTCAACGCCAACGATCCCAGCGGGGCCGGCGGCCTGGGCGGCGACGTGGCCACCCTGTGCGCGATGGGAGCGCACCCGCTGCCCGTGGTCACGGCCATCTTGCTGCGCGACACCGCTGAGGTCTTCGACCACCATGTGCTCGACGACGAGGCAGTGGTCGAGCAGGCCCGCACCATCCTCGAAGACACGCCCATCGCCGCCTGGAAGGTGGGCTTCCTCGGCAGTGCGGAAACGATTGGCGCCGTCGCCGAGGTGTTGTCCGACTACCCGGACGTGCCGCTCGTGGCCTATTTGCCCAGCCTGCCCTGGATGGAGGAATCCGCACACGAGGCCTACCACGAGGCATTTCGCGAACTGGTGCTGCCGCAAGCGTCGGTGCTGGTGGGCAACCACAAGACCCTCACCGACTTCCTCCTGCCCGAGTGGGATGCCGACCGGCCGGCCTCGCCACGCGAGCTGGCCGTGGCGGCCGCCGAGCACGGCACGCGTTTCGTGCTCGTCACCGGCATCCAGCTGCCCGATCACTACGTCGACAACGTGCTGGCCACGGCCGAGGGGCCGGTCAGCGGTGAACGCTTCGAGCGCTTCGACACCGGCTTCGTCGGCGCCGGCGAGACGCTGTCGGCCGCGCTGGCGGCGATGCTGGCCAATGGGGCCGAGGTCACGGATGCCGCCGCCGAGGCGCTGGCCTTCCTCGACCAGACCTTGGATGCCGGCTTCCGGCCCGGCATGGGCGGGGTGATTCCTGACCGCTTCTTCTGGGCCCTGCCGCCGGCGGAGGGGGCCGAAGAGGGCTCCAACGAGGCCGACGAGGGCGAAACCCCCGATTCTCGCCACATCCACTGAACCGCCGCGGGCCGGCCCGACGGCCCTGCCCGCCTGAGCATCGCATGGCCACCAACGACCAACTCTTCGAACGCGCCCGCAAGGTCATCCCTGGCGGCGTCAACTCGCCCGTGCGCGCCTTCCGCGCCGTGGGCGGCACGCCGCGCTTCATCACGCGAGCCCAAGGCGCCCATCTGTACGACGCCGAGGGCCGCCGCTACATCGACTACATCGGCTCCTGGGGCCCGATGATCCTGGGTCACGGCCACCCCGCCGTGGTCGAGGCCGTGCAGCGGGCCGTGACCGAGGGCTTGTCCTTCGGCGCGCCCACCGAGCGCGAGATCGAGCTGGCCGAGGCCATCCTGGCCCTGGTGCCCTCGATGGAACAGGTGCGTCTGGTGAGCTCGGGCACCGAGGCAGCGATGAGCGCGATCCGCCTGGCGCGCGGCGCCACCGGCCGGCCCGGGCTCATCAAGTTCGAAGGTTGCTACCACGGCCATGCCGATGCGCTGCTGGTGAAGGCCGGCTCCGGACTGGCCACCTTCGGCCACCCCACCAGTGCCGGGGTGCCGCCCGAGGCCGTGCAGCACACCCTGGTGCTGGAGTACAACAACCTCGATCAGCTCGAAGCCGCCTTTGCCGAACACGGCGCGCAGCTCGCCTGCGTGATGATCGAGCCGATCGCCGGCAACATGAACTTCGTGCGCGCCAGCGTGCCGTTCATGACCCGGCTGCGCGAGCTGTGCACGCGGCACGGCGCGCTGCTGGTCTTCGACGAGGTCATGACCGGCTTCCGCGTGGGCCTGCACGGCGCGCAGGGGTTGTACGGCCGGCTCATCCCGGGCTTCCAGCCGGACCTCAGCGTCTTCGGCAAGGTGATCGGCGGGGGCATGCCGCTGGCGGCCTTCGGCGGCCCGCGCGCCATCATGGAGCACCTCTCGCCCACGGGTCCGGTCTACCAGGCCGGCACCCTGTCAGGCAACCCGGTGGCCACCGCCTGCGGCCTGGCCACGCTGCGCGAGATCGCCCGGCCCGGTTTCTTCGAGGCCTTGTCGGCGCGCACCCGCTCGCTGGTGGACGGCCTGCAGGGCGCGGCGCGTGAGGCCGGCGTCGATCTCGCCGTCGACTGCGAAGGCGGCATGTTCGGCTTCTTCCTGGCGCGCGAGCTGCCTCAGCATTACGGGCAGGTGATGGCCACCGACAAAGACGCCTTCAACCGCTTTTTCCACGGCATGCTCGAGCGCGGGGTCTACCTCGCCCCCGCCTTGTACGAAGCCGGCTTCGTCAGCGCCGCCCACACGGCCGAGGACATCACCGCCACCGTCGAGGCCGCCCGCGCCGCCTTCGCCGCCTGATTCCCTGATTCCCGGTCCGCGCCGGGCTTCACGCATGCACCTTCACATCCTCGGCATCTGCGGCACCTTCATGGGCGGGCTGGCCGCCCTGGCCCGCGAGGCGGGCCACCGCGTCACCGGCTGCGATGCCGGGGTCTATCCGCCCATGAGCGACCAGTTGCGCGAGCTGGGCATCGAGCTGATCGAGGGCTACGGCGCCGACCAGCTCGCGCTGCGGCCCGACGTCTGGGTGGTGGGTAACGTGGTGAGCCGCGGCAACCCGCTGATGGAGGCCGTGCTCGATGCGGGCCTGCGCTACACCAGCGGCCCGCAGTGGCTGGCCGAGAACGTCCTGCACGGCCGCCATGTGCTGGCCGTGGCCGGCACGCACGGCAAGACGACCACCACGTCCATGCTGGCCTGGATCCTGGAGGCCGCCGGACATCAGCCGGGCTTCCTGGTCGGTGGCGTGCCGCACAACTTCGGGGTGTCGGCCCGCCTGGGGTCGGGGCCCGCCTTCGTGATCGAGGCCGACGAGTACGACACTGCCTTCTTCGACAAGCGCAGCAAGTTCGTGCACTACCGGCCGCGCACCGCCGTGCTGAACAACCTGGAGTTCGACCACGCCGACATCTTCGACGACCTGGCGGCGATCGAACGCCAGTTCCACCACCTCGTGCGCACCGTGCCCTCAAGCGGCCGCCTCGTGGTCAATGCCCGCGAGACCAGCCTGCAGCGAGTGCTCGACAAGGGCTGCTGGAGCGAGGTGGTGCGCTTCGGCGGGTCCGGGGGCTTCGAGGCCCTGGGGGAGCCGCACGACTTCGAGGTGCGCCGCGACGGTCGGGCGGTGGGCCGGGTACGCTGGGATCTGCTGGGCGAGCACAACCAGTTGAACGCGCTGGCTGCGATCGCCGCGGCCGAGCACCTGGGGGTGGCCCCGCAGGCGGCGACCGAGGCCCTGGGCTCCTTCCGCAACGTGCGCCGGCGGCTCGAAGTGCGCGGGCGGGCCGGCGGCGTGACGGTCTATGACGACTTCGCCCACCATCCCACGGCCATCCGCACCACGATCGACGGCCTGCGCCGGCGCGTGGGGACGGCGCGCATTCTGGCCGTCTTCGAACCGCGCTCGAACACGATGAAACTGGGTACGATGAAGGCGCAACTGCCGTGGTCGCTGGAGCAGGCCGATCTCGCCTTCTGTCACAGCGGCGGTCTAGGCTGGGACGCCGCCCAGGCCCTGGCCCCGATGGGCGCCAAAGCCCAGGTGGCCGACAGCATCGACGCAGTGATCGCGCAGGTGCTGGCGGCAGCCCGCCCGGGCGACCACGTGCTGTGCATGAGCAACGGCAGCTTCGGCGGCCTGCATGGCCGCCTGCTGGAGGCACTGGCGGCGCGCTGAGCCGCCGTGCACGGGTCAACGGTGCTTGAACACCGGGGGGCGCTTGGCCAGGAAAGCCTCCATGCCCTCCTTCTGGTCCTCGGTGGCAAAGAGGGCGTGGAAAGCACGGCGCTCGAAGAGCAAGCCTTCGTTGAGTGGCGCCTCATAGGCCCGGTTGACGCACTCCTTGGCCGCAATCAGGCTGGGCAGCGAGTAGCTGCACATCGCATCAGCCGCAGCAAAGGCCTCGTCCAGCAGCTTGTCGGCCGGCACCACGCGCGACACCAGGCCGGCGCGTTCGGCCTCGGCCGCATCCATCATGCGCCCGGTGAGCGTCAGGTCCATCGCCTTGGCCTTGCCCACCGCGCGCGGCAGGCGCTGCGTGCCGCCCGCACCGGGGATGATGCCCAGCTTGATCTCGGGCTGGCCGAACTTCGCGGTGTCTGCGGCGATGATGAGGTCGCACATCATCGCCAACTCGCAGCCCCCACCCAGCGCGAAGCCGGAGACCGCGGCGATCACCGGCTTGCGCACGCGCTTGAGGGTTTCCCAGTTGCGGGTGATGAAGTCGGATTTGTAGACCTCCATGTAGGTCCACTTCGCCATGGCC
Organism: Caldimonas sp.; assembly: GCF_046291045.1. Lineage (GTDB taxonomy): Bacteria > Pseudomonadota > Gammaproteobacteria > Burkholderiales > Burkholderiaceae_C > Caldimonas. Next base: position 160,146 of record NZ_JBKBSL010000001.1, read on the forward strand.
GAGATGTCGGCCCCGGCCGCAAAGGCCTTCTCGCTGCCGGTGATGACCATGCAGCCGATGGACTCGTCAGCATCGAAGGCCAGCAGGGCCTCGCCCAGCTGATCCATCAGCGCATCGTTGAGGGCGTTGAGCTGCTTGGGCCGGTTCAGGGTGATGACACCCACCTTCAGCGCGGCCTGGCCGCGCACCTGGGTCAGGATGAGGGGTTCGCTCACGGGGTTCTCCTTTCGAAGCCCCTCACTATACGGCCCCGCCCGCGGCGTGAAATCCGACCGGGCCGCAGCCCCGGCGCGGCCCCCGGGGCGGTGCTTTCCTGGTGGCGTGGCGCCCCGTGGCGCGCTAAGCTGTGTTCATCGCGCGCAACCAGGGTGACCGATGGCTACGGTGTACCGCAAAACAGAAAAAGGGCAGGCCGAGATCGCCACCCGCCAGAACCAGCTGGCGATGAAACTGCGTTCGGCGCTGATCATGGTGGATGGCAAGCGCACGGACGAGGAGCTGCTGCGCATGATCCCCGGCGATGGTCATGACCTGCTCCAGCAGTTGCGCGATCAGGGTTACATCGAGGTGATCGCCGTCACCGCCCAGCGGTCGGCGTCGAACGGGGCAAAAGCTCCCGACAGCGTGCCTGCGCCGGCCGAATCGGGTTTCAGCCAGGGCCCCACGGGCTCGGAATTCGTCACCTTGCGCCAACAGGCCGCCCGCTTCGTCTCCGAGCAGCTCGGGCCCATGGGCGACGACCTGGCCGTGCGCTTGGAGAAGTCCAAGGCCTGGGCGGACATGAAGCCGGTGCTGACCATGGCCCAGCGGGTGCTGCAGGACAACCGCGGTCCGACGACGGCCGAGGCCTTCCGTATCCGCTTCATCGACCCGTATTGAGCCGCTTGGGCCCCACGTGGGGCAGGGCCCTCGTCAGCGGGCCTTCAACCAGGCACGCCGGCGTTCCAGTGCGGCGGCTTCGGCCGGATCGGCCGGCACCAGCGCCACGGACCCGAGCCCCGCAGGGAACTGCACCGCCAGCTCGAGCACGCGCTGGTCGCGGCTGACGAGCAGGAGCGCCTTGCCGGGCCTGCCGGCATGCGCCAGGTAAACCGAGAGATCGTCGAGCTTGCGCAGGCGCCAACCGTCCACGGCCAACAGCTCGTCGCCTGCGGCCAGCCCGGCGCGCTCGGCGGCGCTGCCACGCAGCACCGTCTTCACCGTCACCGCACCGTTCTCGCCCGCACGCACCCCCAGACGCTGGGCCCAACTCGGCGCCTCGCGCTGCCAGCGCACCGCATGGGCACGCAACAGCTCTTCCAGAGGCAGATCCTGGGTGCCGTGCACCCAGGACTGGATCTCCCGGCGGTAGCTGCGCCCGCTCACGGCCTGCAGCGCCTGTGCGAACAGAGCCTCGTCCATCGGGCCGCCATCGGTGTGGCGCCACAGCCAGGCCATCACCTCGTCCAGTGTCCCCTGCCCTTCCAGGCGCAGCCGCAGATCCAGGGCCAGCGCGACGAGTGCGCCCTTGGTGTAGTAGCTGATCGTGGCGTTGACGGTGTTCTCGTCGGGGCGGTAGTACTTCACCCAGGCATCGAAGCTGGCCTGGGCCACACTTTGCACCTGGCGACCCGGCAGCGTGATGGTGTTGGTGATCGTGCGCGCCAGCAGCTTGAGGTAGCGGGCCTCGTCGATCAGGCCGGCGCGGCACAGCAGCAGGTCATCATAGTAGGACGTGAAGCCTTCGAAGAACCACAGCAGCCGCGTGTAGTTCTCGCGGCTGTAGTCGTAGCGCGCGAATTCCGCCGGCCGCAGGCGCTTGACGTTCCAGGCGTGGAAATACTCGTGGCTGATCAGGCCCAGCAGCGTGACGTAGCCGTCGGACAGGCCCTCGTCGCCCAGGCGCGGCAGGTCGCGCCGGCTGCAGATCAGCGCAGTGCTGGCGCGGTGTTCCAGGCCGCCGTAGCCGTCGTCGACAACATTAAGCAGAAAGACATAGCGCGCAAAGGGCGGCTTACGCCGACCATGCCAGAAAGCAATGGCCGTCTCACAGATGCGCTGGGTATCGCGCAGCAGGCGCTCGCCGTCGAAGCTCGGGGCCGCCCCGGCCACGACGAACTCGTGTTCCACACCCTGGGCCTTGAAGCACCCGCGCCAGAAACGCCCCAGTTCCACCGGGTGGTCGACCAGTTCGTCATAGTCGGCCGCCTCGTACACGCCCTGCCCCCGCGCATCGGTGCGCACCGCCGGCAAGGCCGTGGCCGCCTGCCAGCCGTAGGGCAGGCCACGCAGCTCGACACGATGGGGCTCATCCTCGCGGCCATGCACGCGCAGGAAGACCCCTGTGCCGTTGAAGAAGCCGCGGTGGGCGTCGAGGTAGGCAGCGCGCACTGAGGTGTCGAAGGCGTAGACCTGGTATTCGATCTCGAGCGCGGCCGTGCCGGTGCAGCGGGCCCGCCAAGTGCACTTGTCGAGCTGCTCCAGCGGCACGGTGCGCGCCCCTTGCCGAGCCGTGAGGTGCTGGAGGTGGCGGGCAAACTCGCGCACCAGATAGCTGCCGGGGATCCACACGGGCAGCGACACCGAGGTATCGGCCTCGGGACGGGCGATGCGCAGCACCACGCGGTAGAGGTGGGCCTGCAGGCTGTGCGGTTCGATGCGGTAGTGGATCATCCGATGCGCTCAGCGGGCCTTGACCTGGGCGAGCTGCTGCTCGATCTGGGCGGTGTTGAGCGCGCCGGGGATGCGCGTGCCGTCCTCGAAGATCAGGGCCGGCGTGCCATTGATGCGGTGCTTGCGCGCCAGCTCGGTGGAGCGTTCCACGGCTTTCCAATCGCAGCCGGCCGGCGCCGGCGGCGGAGCGATGCCGCGCAGCATCAGATCCTGCCAGGCCTTGAGGCGGTCCTTGGCGCACCACACGTCGCGCGACTTGGCTTGCGAATCGGGGCCGATGGGCACCGGGTAGAGGAAGGTGTAGACGGTCACGTCCTTGACCTGCTGGACGTCGCGCTCGAAGCGCTTGCAGTAGCCACAGTTCGGGTCGGCGAAGACGGCGATCCTGCGCTTGCCGGAGCCGTTCTTCATCACGATGGCGTCCTTGAGCGGCAGGCTGGCGAAATCGATGGCCGTAAGCCGGGCCACGCGCTCCTGGGTGAGGTTGCGCTGCGCCTCCAGGTCGATCAGCTCGCCGCGGATCAGATAGTTGCCCTGGGCATCGGTGTAGTAGACCTCATGGCCGACCTGCAACTCGAACAGGCCGGGCACCGGCGTGGGCAGGATCTCCAGCTTTGCATCCGGCGGCACGCGGGCCTCGAACTTCTTGCGGATCACCGCCTCGTTGGACCCGGCGGGCAGGGCCAGGGCTGCCAGCAGCAGCGCGGCCAGGGTGGAGCGCAAAGACATCACGGATTCCTTCAGGCATCGAGCGCACGGGCTGTGAGCCAGCGCTTCAGGGGAGACAGGGCATTGACCAGACCCAGGCCACGGTTGCGGAGTTCCTTCACCGGTGGGGACGAGGCTGCGAACAGGTGCAGCAGGCCATCGGTGAGTTGCCCCATGGCCCAGGTGGGGGCACTGCGCTCTCGCGCATAGCGGCGCAGCAGTCGCTCGTCGCCCAGGCGACGCCAGGACTCGCGCGCGCCCAGCACCCCGGCCAGGGCCTGCACGTCGGCCAGGCCCAGATTGAGCCCCTGTCCGGCCAGCGGATGCACCACATGGGCTGCATCGCCCAGCAGCACCCAGCCCGGGCCGCACACGCGGTCGGCCCGGGCGAGCGCCAGCGGCCAGCCCACGCAGGCGCCGTGCAGTTGGAGCCGGCCGACCACGCCGCCCGTGGCCTCGTTCAAGACCCGGTCCAGTGCGCCCGGCGGCGCCTCCAGCCAGGCCTGCGCCTGGGCCTGGGGCAACGACCACACCAGGGCGTAGGAGCAGTCGGCCTGCGGACGATCGAAAGGCAGCAGGGCCAGCACATCGGGGCTGCGGAACCACTGTCGAGCCACGCCCCGGTGCGGGGCATCGGCCACCAGCCGGGCCGCCAGCGCCGTCTGACCATAGTCGTGCCGCGTCCATTGCACCCCCAGCGCCGTGCGGCGCGCGGAGTAGCGGCCTTCACAGATGGCCTCGAGCTCGGCCTGGACCGGCCGATCGACCACCGTCACATGCGGTTGGAACTGCAGTGCCCGCGCGAGTTCCTGCTCGAGGGCCGCCGCATCGACGATCCACGCCAGCTCGCGCACCCCCTGTTGCCAGGCCGAGAACTCCAGCGCGGCGCCCGGGGCATCGCCCTCCACACGCATGTCGTAGACGGGCGTGGCCGCCCCTGCAGGCAGATGGGGCCAGACCTTCAGTCCTTCGAGCAGGGCCACCGATCTGGCGTTGAGCGCGTAGGCGCGCACGTCTTCGACGGGTGTCGCCGACGGCGGTGCGCTGATCGCCACGCGCAGGCCTTCGCGCGCCAGGGCCAGCGCCAGCGTCTTGCCGACGATGCCGTGGCCCAGGATGGAAACGTCGTAACGGGTCATGAAGGCTCATTGTAGGGGCCGGGGCTCTATGATCCTGTCCATGCCCCCCTTCTCGTCCCCGTGGCCCCGACGTGCGGCATGGCTGGCCGCCGGTCTGGCGACCCTGGCCATGATCGCGGCCGCCTGGCTGGTCCTGCAGTTCGACGCCGAACGCTACAAGGGCCTGGCGGTCGATTGGGTGCGTGAACACCACCAGCGTGAACTGAAGCTCGAAGGGCCGGTGAGCCTGCGTCTGCTGCCGCGGCTGGCCGTGCGCATCGAGCGGGCCTCGCTGAGCGAACGCCAGCGGCCCGAGACGTTTGCCAGCGTCGAGCAGGCCTCGCTGTCGGTGGCCCTGTGGCCGTTGCTGCGCGGTGCGCTGGAAGTCGACCGGGTCGAACTGCGCAATGCCAGCGTCCGCCTCACGCGCGACAGCGAAGGCCGACGCAACATCGACGACCTGCTCCAGCCCCGTCCGCCCCTGGACAACCCGGCGCCCGCGGCACCGTCGGCCGCCACCGGCTCGCTGCGCTTGGACGTGCAGGGCGTCCTGGTCGAGAACCTGCGGGTGCACCTCGACGACCGGCCCGCGGCCGTGCGCGGCGAGGTGTTGTGGCGCCGCCTGCGCGCCGGCCGCCTGGCCCACCAGGTGCCCACCGACATCGAATTCGATCTGCAAGCCCGCATGGACGAACCGGCCGCCCAGGTGGATGTCCAGGGTCGTGCGCGCGTGCAGTTCGACCTCGACACCACGTCGCTGGCGCTGCGCGAGATGGCCCTGAGCGTGCAGGGGCAGGCCTTGGGCTGGACCGACGTCACAGCACGGCTCGAAGGCATGCTGGCCTATGACGGCCCGCAGCACGCGGTGCAGGCCGAAGGCCTGCACCTGGCCTGGAGCGCCACCCGCGGTGCGATGCAGTGGCACGACAGCAGCCTGAGCATCACCCGCTTCGGCTTCGAGCCCGAGCGCAGGTCACTCGTCGTCGATGCCCTGGCTCTGCGCCTGAAGGCCCGGATGGACGCCCAGACCCTGGCCCTCGATCTCGACTGGCCCTCGCTGGAGGTGGCCGGCGATGCGATCAAGGGAGGGCCGCTGCAGGGTCGGATGGCGGCCTCCGGCCCCACCACCGTGCAGGCCGAGTTCCGTTGCGCGGCGCCCCGCGGCCGCTTCGACCGCGTCGAGCTGCCCGACCTGCTGCTGCGCTTGAAGGGCCGCAGCGGCGCTCATGTGCTCGACGGCCAGGCCCAGGCCCTGCTGACGGTGCAGCCCCAGCCTTTGCAGGTCGCCTTGCTCCACCTGCGCGGCAGCGCACGCGTGGAGACCCCGGGCTTGCAACCGCAGACCCTGCAGTTCCAGGGACAGGCGCAGGGCTCGGCCGGGCCGTCGCCATGGCAGCTCGAGGGCCGGCTCGGCAACAACCGTTTCACCACGTCCGGCCGCCTGGATCTGTCCACCGCCGTGCCGACGGTGCAGGCCCAGGCCCGCTTCGACCGGCTCGACTTCAACGAGGTGCTGGCCCCCTCGGCCGCACCCGCCCCACAGCCTGCCAGCGCCCCCGCAGGCCCCAGGGCGGTGGATCTGTCCGTCCTGCAGGCCGTGCAGGGCCGCTTGGAATTGCAGGCCGGCGAACTCGCCTACCGGCACTACCGCCTGGCTGACGTGCACCTGCAGGCCGAGGTGCAGGACGGCACCCTGGTCGTGCCCACCCTGGCCGGCCGCCTCTGGGGGGGCCGCATCGATGGCAGCGCGCGCGCGCAGGCCGGCAGCCGCCGGCTCGCCCTGCGCGGCCTGGCCCGGGGCATCGACGTGGGCGCTGCGGTACGCGATGTGGCCGGCAAGGATCTGATCGCCGGACGCGGCGACCTGCAGGTGGATGTGAGCACCCAGGGCCCCACCGTGGAGGCGCTGCGCTCGGCCCTGGCTGGCCAGGCTGCGCTGCAGGTGCGTGACGGCGCGGTCAAGGGCTTCAACCTGGCCCGTGCACTGCGCGGAGCCCGGGCCGCCCTCACGCTCAACCGCGATGCGCTCCAGCAAGCCCGTGCCACCGAGCAGACGGATTTCTCGGAGATGAGCGTGAGCTTCCAGATCGCCGAGGGCGTGGCGCGCAGCGACGATCTCGACATGAAGAGCCCCTTCCTGCGCGTGGCAGGTGAGGGGCTGATCGACATCGGCCGCAACCGCATCGACTACACCGTGCGCGCCGCCGTCACCTCCACGGCCCAGGGGCAAGGCGGCCCCGAGCGGGACGCCCTGCGCGGCCTGATCGTGCCGGTGCGGCTGACCGGACCGCTGGAGGCCATCGAGTGGAACGTGCGCTGGTCGGCCGTGGCCGCCCAGGCCGCCACCTCCCGCCTGCGCAGCCGACTGGAGGACGAGCTCAAGGGCCGACTGGGCGGGCGGGCTGCGCCTGCCGACGCTGCGGCGTCCGAGCCAGCGGCCCCGCGCAGCTTGGAAGACGTGGCGAAGGACCAACTGAAAGAGAAGCTGAAAGGACTTTTCAAGTGAGCGACGTGAACTTCCGCGTGGGGGCGCTGTACGTGCACCCGATCAAGTCCTGTGCCGCCGTGCCGGTCCACGAAGCCCTGGTGGTCGAGACCGGCCTGGAGTTCGACCGCGCCTGGATGGTGGTCGATGAGCGCGGCGACTTCCTCAGCCAGCGCGAACTGCCGCGCATGGCCCTGATCCGACCGACCCTGCGCGCGGCCGACATGGTGCTGCGCGCCCCGGGCATGCTGGCCCTGCACATCGCCTACGACACCGTGGAGGCCCCTACGCGCGTGACGGTCTGGAACGACACCGTGCCCGCCTACGACATGGGCGACCTGGCCGCCCAATGGTTCAGCGACTTCCTGGGCCGGCCTGTGCGTCTGGTGCGCTTCGATCCCGAGCACAAACGCCTGTCCAGCCTGAAGTGGACCGGCGGCCTCGAAGCCGAAAACCAGTTCGCCGACGGCTTCCCGCTGCTGGTCGTCACCCGTTCGGCGCTGGACGAGCTCAACACGCGCCTGACCGCCCGGGGACAGCCAGCGGTGACGATGGAACGCTTCCGTCCCAACCTCGTGCTCGAGGCGGTGGACGACACGCTGGTGGCCCATGGGGAGGATCACCTCGACGAGCTGAGCATCCCCACCGACGAGGGCCCCGTGCGCCTGAAGCTCGTGAAGCCTTGCGTGCGCTGCTCCATCCCCGACGTGGACCCGGCCACGGCCGAGACGGGCCATGCCGTGGGCGACGCGTTGGCGGGCTACCGGGCCGACGCCCGCATGGACGGCGGCCTGACCTTCGGCATGAATGCCATCGTGCTGGAGGGCGTGGAGCGCCTGCTGCGTGTAGGCGCCGCAGGCACGGCCAACCTGCGCTTCTAGGGCCTTGGAGGCGCGCCGCTAAAATTGCAAGTTTCCCCCTGCCCGAAAGACGCCCGCCATGAGCCTGAAATGCGGCATCGTGGGCCTGCCCAACGTGGGCAAGTCCACGCTCTTCAACGCCCTCACCAAGGCCGGCATCGCCGCCGAGAACTACCCCTTCTGCACCATCGAGCCCAATGTGGGCATCGTGGAACTGCCGGACCCGCGCCTGCACAAGCTCGCCGAGATCGTCAAGCCCGAGCGGGTGGTGCCGGCCATCGTCGAGTTCGTGGACATCGCTGGCTTGGTGGCGGGCGCATCCAAGGGCGAGGGCCTGGGCAACCAGTTCCTCAGCCACATCCGCGAGACAGACGCCATCGTCAATGTGGTGCGCTGCTTCGAGGACGACAACGTGGTCCACGTGGCCGGTCGTGTCGACCCCATCGCCGACATCGAGGTCATCCAGACTGAACTGTGTCTGGCCGACCTGGCCACGGTGGAAAAGAGCCTGCAGCGCTACGCCAAGGTGGCCCGGGCCGGCGGCGACAAGGAGGCCCAGCGCCTGGTGGACGTGCTGAAGAAATGCGAGGCCGCGCTGAACGAGGGCCAGCCGGTGCGCACCATCGACTTCAGCAAGGAAGAGCGGATCGTGCTCAAGCCGCTGTGCCTGATCACCGCCAAGCCGGCGATGTTCGTGGGCAATGTGGCCGAGGACGGCTTCGAGAACAACCCCCTGCTGGACCGCCTGAAGGCCTACGCCGCGCAGCAAAACGCTCCGGTGGTGGCCATCTGCGCCAAGACCGAGGCCGAGCTGGCCGACATGAGCGACGAAGACCGGCTGATGTTCCTGCAAGAGATGGGCCAGGACGAACCCGGCCTGAACCGCCTCATCCGCGCCGCCTTCAAGCTGCTGGGCCTGCAGACCTACTTCACCGCCGGCGAGAAGGAAGTGCGCGCCTGGACCGTGCCCATCGGCGCCACGGCCCCCCAGGCCGCCGGCGTGATCCACACCGACTTCGAGCGCGGCTTCATCCGCGCCCAGACCATCGCCTACGACGACTTCATCGCCTACCGGGGCGAGCAAGGCGCCAAGGATGCCGGCAAGATGCGCGCCGAGGGCAAGGACTACATCGTCAAGGACGGCGATGTGATGCACTTCCTGTTCAACGTCTGAGCCCTCATCACTCCACTGGACGAGGCGCCCCTTGCGGGCGCCTCGTTCGTTTCCAGCCGAGGTAACCGCCATGAAACCTGCCCACCCCACCCTGCTCTCACCCATCGTGGCCGGTTGCTGGCGCCTGCACCAGTGGGGCTGGACGCCGCAGGAACGCCTGCGCTGGATCGAGCAGTGCCTGGACCTGGGCGTGACCAGCTTCGACCATGCCGACATCTACGGCAGCTACACCGTCGAAGCCTTGTTCGGCGAGGCCCTGGCACTGGCGCCGCACCTGCGCGCGCGCCTGCAACTGGTGAGCAAGTGCGGCATCCAGCTCGTGTCGCCGCAGCGCCCGCAGCACCGCGTGAAGGCCTACGACAGCTCGCGCGGCCACATCGTGGCGAGCGTGGAGCATTCGCTGAAGGCCCTGCGCACCGATCACCTGGACCTCCTGCTGCTGCATCGCCCCGACCCGCTGCTGGAGGCCGACGAGGTGGCCGAGGCCTTCGAGCACTTGCGCGCGGCGGGCAAGGTCAAGCACTTCGGCGTGTCGAACTACTCGCCAGCGCAGTTCGAGTTGCTGGCCAGCCGCACGAACCTGGTCACGAACCAGGTGGAGTGCTCGCTGCTGCACCTGGCGCCTTTGCACGATGGCACCTTCGATCAAATGCAGCGACTGCGGCTGTCACCGATGATCTGGTCGCCGCTGGCCGGCGGCCGGCTTTTCACCGGCGAAGGCGAGCCCGAGCGGCGCGTGCGGGCCGCCTTGGAATCCGTGGCACGCGAGCACGGCTGCAGCGCGGCCACGGCGGCGCATGCCTGGCTGCTGCGACTGCCCTGCCGGCCCCACCCCATCGTGGGCTCGCGCCGCATCGAGGCGATGCGCGAGGCGGTGGCGGCACTGTCGTTGCCGCTGGATGCGCCGACCTGGCATGCGCTATGGACGGCCAGCACCGGTCGCCCGGTGCCCTGATCGCCTTCAAGCAAAAACGACGATCACCAGGGCATAGCCCAACGCCAGCGTGGCCAGACCGCGCGCAATGTCGCGCAGGAAGCGCCCGACCCGACGCCAACGGCGGCCAGCCGGCGTCTGGACGGGGATGAGAACAGCCCGAGGTCCAACGGCGGGAAGCATGGCAACTCCTGCAGGGCCAACGCAGCCCGGTAGCCTGACCATCCTCGCCTCCCGCGATGAAACGCCGATGACACCGTCAGTGTGGGCTGGGCCGTCACGCCAGCGTCATCAGGGACGCGTTGCCACCAGCGGCGGCCGTGTTCACGCTCACCGAGCGCTCAAGAACCAGGCGCTCCAGGGGCACTGCGGTCTCGCCGCTCGCCAGGCGCGTCAGGTTCACCACCGGGCCCGGGCGTTCCGCCAGGGCCCGCTGCACGGTCAGCGCCGAGTTCGCACTGCCGTGCAGGAGCACGGCATCCAGCCGGCCCGGGGCCTGCAGGGCGTCGGCGCGCAGCTCGACATGCCGGGCCACCTCAGCCGGCAGGCGAGCGGCCAGCGCAGCAGCGTCGGTGGGCCAGACGGCGTGCGCCCCCACGGCCAGCACCGCGGCCAGTTGCACCAGACGGTCCGCATCGGCATCGGCCAGACAGAGCACCGCGTGGCGACCCGACAGGCGATAGGTGTTGCGCTCGCCGGTGGGGCCCGGCAGGGTCTGCACCAGGCCCACCCGCGATGCCGCCGCCAGGCGCTCGCAGACGTCGGCCAGCGCGGGCTGCTCGAAGGCCCCTTCGCGCAAGGCCCAGTCGTGCAGGGCCTGCAGCGCTGGCGGCATCGACGCGGGGTGGCCTCGCAGGGCCCGCGCGAGCACCTCGCCCGGCCCCCGCGCCAGCAAGCGGTACAGGTACAGCGGCCCGCCCGCTTTAGGTCCGGTGCCCGACAGGCCTTCGCCACCGAAAGGCTGGACACCCACCACCGCACCGATCATGTTGCGGTTGACATAGACATTGCCCACGTTCGCGCTGCGCAGCACATGCTCCGCGGTTTCGTCGATGCGAGTGTGCAGGCCCAGCGTGAGGCCGTAGCCGGTGGCGTTGATCTGCGCGATGAGCTCGTCCAGCGCCTCGCGCCGGTAGCGCAGCACATGCAACACCGGGCCGAAGATCTCGTGCTGGAGTTCATCGAGCCGCTCGATCTCGATCAGCGTGGGCGGCACGAAATAGCCGGCCGGCAAGGGCCCGCCATGACGCTCATGAAGCGAGTGGATGCGGCGGCCCCGTGCGCGCATGGCCTCGACGTGGGCCTCGATGCGCGCGCGGGCATCGGCATCGATCACCGGACCCACATCCACGGCCAGGCGGTCGGGGCGGCCGAGCGCCAGCTCCTCCATCGCCCCCTTCAGCATGGTGAGGATGGTGTCGGCCACCTCCTCCTGCAGGCACAGCACACGCAACGCCGAACAACGCTGCCCCGCGCTGTCGAAGGCCGAGGCCAGCACATCGGCCACCACCTGCTCGGGCAAGGCCGAGGAGTCGACGATCATGGCGTTTTGCCCCCCCGTCTCTGCAATGAGTGGCAGCGGCTGGCCGCGATCGTCCAACCGGCCGGCCAGGGCACGCTGCAGTAGCCTGGCCACTTCGGTCGAACCCGTGAACAGCACCCCTCGGATGCGCTCATCGGCCACCAAGCGCGCGCCCACCGTCTCGCCACGGCCCGGCAGCAATTGCAAGGCCTCGCGCGGCACGCCCGCCTGCCACAGGATCTGCACCGCCTGCGCGGCAATCAACGGGGTTTGCTCCGCCGGCTTGGCCAGCACCGCGTTGCCCGCCGCCAGTGCAGCCGCCACCTGCCCCACGAAGATCGCCAGCGGGAAGTTCCATGGACTGATGCACACCACCGGGCCCAGGGGGGCGTGGTCCACACCGTCGAACTCGGCGCGCAGCTGGGCCGCATCGAAGCGCAGGAAGTCCACCGCCTCGCGCACCTCGGCCACGGCATTGGCGGCCGTCTTGCCCGCCTCGCGCATCAGCAAACCCATCAACATGGGCATGCGGGCTTCCAGTGCGTCGGCGGCGCGGTCCAGCACTTCGGCACGCTCGCGCGCGGGCGTCGAGCCCCAGGGGCGGGCCTGCTGCACGGCCCGATCGACGAGCTCGGACGAGGCCTCGACCACCGTGCCCACCCGGTCCTCGGGGTCGGCCGGGTTGCACACCGGCACGACCTCGCCCTCGATCGTCGTGCCATCGGCCACCAGGGGTGCACAACGCCAGGCCTGTCGCCGCGTCGCCTCCAGGGCCTCGGACACCGTCGCCAGCACGCGCTCGTCGGCCAGGTCCAGCCCGCGCGAATTGCGCCGGGCCGCGCCAAAGAGATCGCGCGGCAACACGATGGCCGGATGCGGCCGACCCAGCCCCCCCTCCTGCGACGCCGCCTGCTCCACCTGCTGCACCGGGTCGCGCACCAGCTCGTCCAGCGGCACGGCGGTGTCGGCCATGCGGTGCACAAAGGAAGTGTTGGCGCCGTTTTCCAGCAGGCGGCGCACCAGGTAGGCCAGCAAGGTCTCGTGCGTGCCCACTGGCGCGTAGATGCGGCAGGGGCGCCCCAGGCCGCCCGCCTCGGGCGGGGCCACCACCTGTGCATACAAGGGCTCACCCATGCCGTGCAGGCACTGGAATTCGTACTGCCCCGGCTGCCAGCGCGAGGGGTCGGCCAGGTGGTAGACGGCCGCCAGCGTCTGCGCGTTGTGCGTGGCGAACTGCGGGTACACCGCCTCGGGAGCCGCGAGCAAGGCACGCGCGCACGCAAGGTAGGAGACATCGGTGTGCACCTTGCGCGTGAACACGGGGTAGTCGTCCTGGCCGTCCACCTGGGCGCGCTTGATCTCGCTGTCCCAGTAGGCACCCTTCACCAGTCGCACCATCAGCCGCCGCCGGTGGCGCCGGGCCAGGTCGATCAGGTGCTCGATCACCGGCAGCGCGCGCTTCTGGTAGGCCTGCACCACGAAGCCCAGACCCTGCCACCCGGCCAGCGTGGGCTCGCCGCACAGTCGCTCCAGCAGGTCGAGCGAGAGTTCCAGCCGCTCGGCCTCCTCGGCATCGATGTTCAGGCCCAGATCGTGCGCCTTGGCCCGCTGTGCCAGGCCCAGCAGCACGGGATAAAGCTCGTCCATCACCCGCTCACGCTGCGCACGGTGGTAGCGCGGATGCAGGGCCGACAGCTTGATCGAGATGCCCGGCCCGTCGATCACACCGCGCCCACCCGAAGCCCGTCCGATGGCCTCGATGGCCGTCTCGTAGGCTTGGGCGTAGCGTCGCGCATCGCCGGCCGTCATCGCCGCCTCGCCCAGCATGTCGTAGGAATAGCGGAAGCCCTCGGCCTCGCGCGCCTTCGCGCGCTGCAGCGCCTGGCCGATGGTTTCGCCGGTGACGAACTGCTCGCCCATCAGGCGCATCGCCAGGTCCACCCCCTTGCGGATCAGCGGCTCACCGCCGGCGGCGACCAGTCGCGTGAGCGAGGCCGACAGGCCCGTCTCGCTGTGGGTGGCCACGAGCTTGCCGGTGATCAAGAGGCCCCAGGTGGCTGCGTTCACGAAGAGCGAGGGGCTGCGTCCCAGATGGGCCTGCCACTGACCGTGCGCGATCTTGTCGCGGATCAGCGCATCGCGCGTGGCGGCATCGGGGATGCGCAGCAAGGCCTCGGCCAGGCACATGAGCGCCACGCCCTCCTGTGACGACAGTGAGTATTCGTGCAGCAGGCCCTGCACCAGACCCGCCCGCCCGGCGCCCGCCTGGCGCTCGCGCAGACGCTGCGTGAGGCGGCGGGCCAGGGCCTCGACCGGGGCGGCCAAGCCCTGCGGCAGCCGAGCACGCTCCAACAGGTTCGCCATCACCTCCGGCTCGGGCCGGCGCGCGGCCGCGGTGATGGCACGCCTCAGGGGCGCATCGGCCATCGGGCTCGGGGTATGGAACGGCAAAGGGGCAAGGAGTGACGGGTTCATGGCACGGACCAGGGTGACGATTGCCGCCATGGTGCGCCTGCCGCGAATGGATTGTTGGTGGTTTTCGACACCTCGTGCCGGATCCAAGTCAGATCGGTGATGGTCGGTACCGAAGAAAATCTGGCGATGGCGCCCCCACCTGACCCTGTTATCGTGGCGGCTCCATCCACTTCCGAGGGAGGCCCCCATGGGCATCGAAGTTGGCGGACTCTTCGGCCTGCTCTGGCTGATCGTCGTCGTCTACGCGATCGTGAAGGTGGCCGGCAGCGGCGCCGGCACCGGATCCAAGGTGTTCTGGATCGTGCTGATCATCGTGCTGCCCGTGATCGGCGTCATTGCGTGGTTCATTGCGGGGCCGAAGTCGCCGTCCCGGTAGGCGGCCGATGCCCGCAGAGTCAGGTCACCTTGTGTGACTTGCCGCGAATATCCGTCGTCGTTGGGGCAATCGGTCCGGCGCAGCGTCAACTGCGCTCCGTTCGTCGCTTGACGCCCACGACGAACGCCGACACAAGTCCGACCACTGTCGTTCCACCGATGATTGCCGCGACCCAGTCGTGCCCAGCCATGGCCAAGTGGTATGAGGCGTACAACGCGGACGAGCCAATGAAAAGCCCCGCCAGGATTCCCAGCAATCGCTCCACGAACACGAAGCTGTTCACCCGGCTCGTTTCAGCCCTGCGGAAATCGCCCTCTTTTGTGGTTTCGTCGAAGAACCACTCAACCCTGCCGGGCGCAAGTTCCCGGAGCTTCTCGATCTGTGCGATGGGCAGAATGGGTGCGTCCGTCTCGTGCTGAGACAGCGTGACGTGCCGCTCTCTATCCTTGAGTTGTGCCGTAGTCGACCTTCCCACGCTGCTCCTCCCTCAAGGCCTTCGTTGCGGCCCTTTTCATGTCAACGCCAACCCGCTTGATGTCGCCAGCGATGTTTCTCATGTCGGCAGTACGGTCACCTGGGCTCGGATAACGGTATTTCGGAGCCGTCCCGAATGCAGACAGCACGTCACCCACCCCAATGATCAGGTTGCGTAGGTGTTCCATGTCGTCGCTCCTTCCTGCGATTCCTGATCGTGTCAGGATGCTGGGCTGCCAGTTGCATCGATCGTAGCAAAATCGTATGCCCTGCATCTGTCAGTGATTTCCCACGAAGGGACTCGTTCATTGGTGCTGCTCGCACCTGCTCTATTGACATCTACGACTCGACCGGCCATCAGGTATGCAGGTGCAGTACGAGTCGCGGGGGTTCTACGGCAGGAATTTGACGGTAACGGGCCACGGCCGAATTGGCTCCGGTTTGCTGCGGTTCGGCACAGCGCAGCAGTGGCCGTTCTTCAAGATGGGTGCCCCTGGCACAGAAATCCCTCGTGTGGAGACACTGAATCGAGTGCGCAGATCCATCGTTGGCAGCCCTGTAGTGAGGGGCTTGGCGGAAAGGGAGGGATTCGAACCCTCGATACGGGAGACCCGTATACCGGATTTCGAGTCCGGCGCATTCGACCACTCTGCCACCTTTCCTGGGTGCTTCACTCGCGGGCGGTCTACCGCGAGCGAAGCTTTGCATTATAGCTTGTCAGATTCGTAGCTCGGCAAGTCCGCCCAGGTAGGGCCGCAGCACCTCAGGCACCTCGATGCTGCCGTCGGCGCGCTGGTAGTTCTCGAGCACGGCCACGAGCGTGCGGCCCACGGCCAGGCCCGATCCGTTGAGGGTGTGCACGAGTTCGTTCCTGCCCTGGGCGTTTTTGAAGCGCGCCTGCATGCGGCGGGCCTGGAAGGCTTCGCAGTTGGAGCAGCTCGAAATCTCACGGTAGGTGCCCTGTGCGGGCAGCCACACTTCGAGGTCGTAGGTCTTGGCCGCACCGAAGCCCATGTCGCCGGTGCACAGGGTGATCACACGGTAGGGCAGGCCTAGCTTCTGGAGGATGGCCTCGGCATGGCCCACCATCTCCTCCAGCGCCTCGTAGCTCTTGTCGGGATGGACGATCTGCACCATCTCGACCTTGTCGAACTGGTGCTGGCGGATCATGCCGCGGGTGTCGCGCCCGGCGCTGCCGGCCTCGGAGCGGAAGCACGGACTGTGGGCCGTGAGCTTGATCGGCAGGGCCTCCAGCGGCAGGATCTGCTCTCGCACGGTGTTGGTGAGCGAGATCTCCGAGGTGGAGATGAGGTACTGTTCGTGCGACTGTTCATCCCCGCCGCGCAGAACCCAGAACATGTCGTCCTTGAACTTGGGCAGCTGCCCCGTGCCTTCCAGCACCTCGCGGTTGACGATGTAGGGGGTGTAGCACTCGGTGTAGCCGTGCTCGGTGGTATGCACGTCCAGCATGAACTGGGCCAAGGCCCGATGCAGCCGCGCGATGGGGCCGCGCATGAAGGTGAAGCGCGCCCCAGAGAGCTTGGCGCCGGTCTCGAAGTCCAGGCCCAGGGGGGCGCCCAGGTCCACATGGTCCTTCACGGGGAAGTCGAAGCGGCGGGGTGTGCCCCAGCGGCGCACCTCGACATTGGCCGTTTCGTCCGCGCCGACCGGCACGCTGTCGTGCGGCAGATTGGGCACGGACATCAGCAGCGCGTTGAGTTCCTGCTGCACCACGTCGAGCCGCTCGGCACTGGCTTTGAGTTCGTCGCCGATGCCGGCCACCTCGGCCATGGTCGCGGCGGTGTCCTGCCCCTGGGCCTTGAGCTGGCCGATGCGCTTGGACAGCGCATTGCGCTTGGCCTGGAGTTCCTCGGTGCGCGTCTGGATGAACTTGCGCTCGGCTTCCAGCGCGGTGAAGCGCTCGACGTCGAGGAAGGGTTGGGGCGACTTGCGGGTGGACAGGCGCTGCACGACCGCGTCGAGGTCTTTGCGCAGCAGGTTGATGTCGAGCATGGTGTGATCGTCTTCTGGGGGAGGGGATCAGCGTGGGCTGGCGTGCAGATGGGAGGGGCTGGGCGGCTGGCCCATGGACTTGTCGCCCAGGCCGCGCGGCAGCGGAAAGCGCATGGTTTCCTGGATGCCGTCCATGCGGCGCACCGCGGTGGCCCCCAGGCCCCGCAGGCGCGCGATGACCTGCTGCACCAGGATGTCGGGCGCCGAGGCGCCGGCCGTCAGGCCCACGCGCTGCTTGCCCGCGAACCACTCGGGACGCAGGTCGTCGGGGCGGTCGACCATGTAGGCCGGGGTGCCCAGGCGATCGGCCAGCTCACGCAGGCGGTTGCTGTTGGAGCTGGTGGGGCTGCCCACGACGATCACGATGTCCACCTGCGGGGCAAGCAGCTTGACGGCATCCTGCCGGTTCTGCGTGGCGTAGCAGATGTCCTGCTGCTTGGGCTCGCGCACCTGCGGGAAACGCCGGCGCACGGCCGCCAGGATCTCGGCGGCGTCGTCCACCGACAGGGTGGTCTGGGTCACGACCGCCAAGCGGGCCGGGTTCCTGACCTGCACCCGCTCGACATCGGCCACGTCCTCGACGAGGTAGATGCCGTCGTGCAACTGGCCCATGGTGCCTTCGACCTCGGGGTGGCCCTTGTGGCCAATCATCAGGAACTCGTAGCCTTCCTTGTGCAGCTTGGCCACTTCCACGTGCACCTTGGTGACCAGCGGACAGGTGGCGTCGAACACCGTGAAGCCGCGGCGCTGGGCTTCCTCGCGCACGGCCTTGGGCACGCCGTGGGCGCTGAAGACCAGCGTGGCGCCTTCGGGCACCTCGGCCAAGTCCTCGATGAAGATGGCGCCCTTGGCCTTCAAGTCGTTGACCACATAGGTGTTGTGCACGATCTCGTGGCGCACGTAGACCGGCGCACCGTACTTCAGCAGCGCGCGCTCGACGATCTCGATCGCACGGTCGACGCCCGCGCAGAAGCCGCGCGGCTCGGCCAGGACGACTTCCTGCAACGATGCCCGTTCGACCGCCGCCATCACAGCACCCCGATGAGTTGCACTTCGAAGGACACTGGCAGACCGGCTAGGGGGTGGTTGAAGTCGAACAGGATCCAGTCGTCGCCGACCTCGCGCACCACACCGGCATAGCGGCCGGTGCCATCGGGCGTGGGGAACTGCACCACGTCGCCGGGGTGGTAGTCGGCGTCGGGATCGCCCAGCTCATCCATCAGGCTGCGCTTGACGCGCTGCAGCAGCTCGGGATTGCGCTCGCCGAACGCTTCGCCGGCCGGAATCTCGAAGACGCGGCGGGTGCCCTCCTCCAGCCCCAGCAGGCGCTGTTCCATGGCCGGGGCGAGTTCGCCCGTGCCCAGCGACAGCGTGGCGGGCTTGTCGTGGAAGGTGTTGATGATGTCGGCCCCGTCGGGGCCGGCCAGGCGGTAATGCAGGGTCAGGAAGGACCCGGGTTGGACGGTGGCCACGGCGCGCGTTCCGGTTTTGTAGACTGGCTGACATTGTAGAAGTCCGGCCCCATCCCCCGGCCGTGCCCCTCGGACGGCCTCCTGCCCCGGATCACCCATGTCGATCAAGGATCTGCCCACCGACGCCCGCCCGCGTGAAAAACTGCTCGCCCTGGGCCCCGCCGCCCTGGCCGACGCCGAACTGCTGGCCCTGTTGCTGCGCACCGGCCTGAAGGGCACGCCCGTGCTGCAACTGGCCCAGCAACTGCTTCAGGGCTTCGGCGGCGTGGCCGGGCTGCTGCATGCGGGGGCCGATGAGCTCAAGCGCGTCAAGGGCCTGGGCCCGGCCAAGCGGGCCGAGCTCGTGGCCGTGCTGGAGCTGGCCCGTCGGGCCCTGGCCCAGGCGCTGCAGGCCCGGCCGGTGTTCGAGTCGCCCACCCAGGTGAAGGACTACCTGCGCCTGAAGCTGGCCGCCCTGCCCCACGAGGTGTTCGCGGTGCTCTTCCTGGATGCCCAGCACCGGCTGCTGGCGATGGAAGAGCTCTTCCGCGGCACGCTCACGCAGACCAGCGTCTACCCGCGCGAGGTGGTCAAGCGGGCCCTGGCGCTGAACGCGGCGGCCGTGATGCTGGCCCACAACCACCCCTCCGGCGTGGCTGAGCCGTCCAAGGCCGACGAATACCTGACGCGCACGCTGCAATCGGCCCTGGGCCTGGTGGACGTGCGGGTACTGGACCACTTCGTCGTGGCGCGCGAGCAGGTGGTGTCGTTTGCCGAGCGGGGTTTGCTGTAGATGAAAGCCCGCAGCCTGGCCGACCTGGCCGCGATCAAGCAGGTGCTGCAGGCGCAGGCGCGCGAGGCCGCCGAGCGCGAGGCGAGGCGGCGCGAGCAGGAGGCACGCGAGCGGCGCGAACGCGAGCTGTTCGCCCGCAGCGTGGGGCCGGTGCAGGTCCTGAAGGACCGCGGACGCGCCGAGTTGCAGCGCCCCCGGCCCGCGCCGCACCCCCAGCAGCGCGCCCTGGATGAACGCTCGGTGCTGCGCGAGGCGATTTCCGACGAGTTCGACGTCGAGACCCTGCTGGACACCGACGAGGCCCTGTCCTTCCGCCGCCCCGGCGTGGGGCCGGAGGTGGTGCGCCGCCTGCGCCGCGGCGATTGGGTGATCCAGGCCCAGATCGACCTGCATGGCCTGCGCCGCGACGAAGCGCGCGAGCAGCTCGCCGCCTTCCTGCGCGAGGCCGTCAGGCAGGGCCTGCGCTGCGTGCGGGTGGTGCATGGCAAGGGCAACGGCTCGCCGGGGCGTGAGCCCGTGCTCAAGGCCAAGGTGAAGTCCTGGCTGGTGCAGAAGAGCGAGGTGATCGCCTTCACCCAGGCGCGCGCCTTGGACGGGGGCGCGGGCGCCCTGGTGGTGCTGCTGCGGCCCTCGGGCGGGCGCGGCCCGTGAAGCCGGCCGGCGCACGAGAGGCTCAGCCGCCGGCCGGCGCCAGGCGGTCCAGGCGGGTGGCCTCGATCCACTGCGTGGCGGTGGCGGCCGGCAGCTCGAAGACCTCGGGACGGCTGGACACCTTCAGACGATAGGCATCGTCCGCGGCCCCGCGCGCCAGGACGTAGTCCACCGGCGAGGATTCGCCTTGGCGCACCAGGCTCCAGCGCGCCTGCGGTGACTGCCAGGCCTGGGCCGGCAGGTCGTCGTGCGCCAGCACGCGGCTGACACGCAGGGTCGCCAGCAGGCCGGCGAGGCGCTCGGCCGCCTGCGGGTCCAGGCGTCGCCCCTCGGGCAGACCCTGGGCCTGCCAGCGGGGTCCTTCGCGGCCTTCGCCGGCAGCGTCGTCGGCGGCCGGCCGCAGAACCAGGCCGGCCACCTCGATCCGCTCGAGTCGCTGGCGCGCCACGGCCAGCAGGCCGAGATCGCGCCAGTCATCGGCGCGCACCGACACCTCGTAGGCCGGCAGTTCGACCACATGCACGGTGTCACGCCCGGCCACGCGCGCATGCGACTGGCGCAGCGCCGGCGAGCTGCCCAGCACCAGCGTGGCCAGCGTCTGGTCGCCACGGGCCAGCACGATGCGGCGCTCGTAGCGGTCGTCGGTGAGCCCGAAACGTTCGTGGGCCTCGGCCCGGGTGGCCACCGGCACGCCCTGGCGCAGCGCCAGCAGCCGCTCCAGCAGCCGCTGCACCTCGCCCGGAGCCGCCGGGAAGGGCTCGGGCCCGCCGGCCAGCAGCCAGCCTTCGCCTTGGCGGCGCAGTTCGATGCGCTCGCCGGGCCCGCGGGCCTCGATCACGAGGCGGTCCACCTGGTCGGCCGACAGGGCCAGCACGGGCTCGCGGGCAGGAGCCCGCAGGGCATCGTCACGTCCCGACAGGCCCAGCGCCAGGGCCAGCAGCAGTTGCACGCCCAGCAGCCCCGCCAGGATCCACAAGGTGCGTGGTTGGATCATCGTTCAGACCTCCGCGAGGACACGTTGATGGCGGCGCCGGTCGGCGCGCGCGACGAGATGACGCCACAGCACGACCACGGCCAGGCCCAGCGCGGCCAGCAGGTAGTTGGCCGCCTCCCA
This sequence comes from Caldimonas sp., assembly GCF_046291045.1. GTDB lineage: Bacteria > Pseudomonadota > Gammaproteobacteria > Burkholderiales > Burkholderiaceae_C > Caldimonas. The sequence continues at coordinate 180,946 of NZ_JBKBSL010000001.1, forward strand.
GCGTGCCGCATGGCCCTCGGGCAGCGGTTCGAGCGTGCGCGCCCACTGGCTGCGCCCGCGCAGGGCCAGCAGCGCGCGGTCTTCCAGCGCCCAGTCGATGACGTTCTGCACGAAGGCCACAGGTTGCAGGTACAGGGTGTTCAGGCCCTGCGAGGCCAGGTCGATGGCGGCGTCCGAACCAAAGGCATTGCTGGCCACCAGCACGAGCCGCGCCGAGTCCGGGGAGTGCTCGATCACGCCCAGGGCCCGGGAGGCTCCGTCCTCGGCCAGCGGGGAGTCCTTGCCGCGGTAGTAGGACTCGAAGCGGCCCTCCAGGGCCACGGCCAGCAGCCGCGGGCCGCGCTCGCCTTGCACGGCAAAGCCGGTCTCGGGGTGGCTGCGATAGTCGGGCAGCACCTCGAGGCTGTCGGACACCCAGCTCGCGTTGGAGCTGCGCAGCAGCCGGGCCACCTGCCGGCCGGCCTGCCGGGCCTCGTCCACCTCGATGGGTGAGGCCCAGTTGAGCGTGAGCTGGCGCAGCGAGGCAGTGATGGGATGCCGTGCGTCCAGGCCCTCGCCGCGCAGGTCCGGAAAGTGCGGATAGGGCAGCATGCGGATCTCGCGCACGGTCAGGCCGCCCAGGCTGCGCTCCACGGGCACGGGCAGTGCGGCGTTGCGCTCGTCGAGCACCATCTGCGCGCCAATGCGAAGCCCATGGTGGGCGAGCCAATCTTCCAGGCCGGACGTCTGGCGCCGCGCGGTGAGGCTGCCGCCCACCTCGACCTGGAAGGGTGAGGTGGCCAGCACGACGCTGCCACCGCGCATCAGGAACTGGTCGATCGCGAAGCGCTGCCTGTCGTTGAGGTTCTCGGGGCTGAGCACGAGCAGCAGGTCGGCCTGGGCAGGCACGCGGCCGTCGCTCAGATCGGTGTCGAGCACACGCGCGCCCTCGCCCAGCATGTCGGTGAGCCGGCCGAAGCCCGGGCTGCCATAGCCTTGCGGGCGCCACACCGCGACCGTGCGCAGGAACCCCGGCGCCAGGCGCTGCAAGGCGGCATCGAGGTTGCGCTGCAGGGCCTCGCGCTCCAGCGGCTCGGGCAGCGGCACCTGCACGGCCTGGCCCTCGCCGCCTTCGAGCACCATGTAGAACCAGAAGGGCTTGGGGTCGACCAGGCTGGCCACCTGCGGGCCGAAGCCGTAGCGCTGCTGGAGCTCGCGCGCCAGAACGCCGCCGTCGGCGTCGGGGTCGGCAAAGTGCAGCTCGAGCTTGCCTTGCGAGCGCTCGCGCAGCGATTCGCCGAGGGCCGCCAGGTGACCGCGCAGTTCCCGCAGCGGATCGGGCAGGCGCTCGTCGGGCGAGACATAGGCGGCCAGGCGCACCGGCTGCTCCAGCCGCTCCAAGGGGTTGCCACCGGCCTCGTAGGCCTGCACCACCTTGCGGATGGCACGCGTCAGAGCGTATTCGGGGTCGCGCAGCACGACGTCGAGTTCGCCTTCGCCGCGGGCCTTCACTTCGATGAGGTCGCGGTAGCCCAGGGTCTCGTGCTGGTCGCCATAGGCCACGACGACGTCGAAGTAGGAGCTGACCACCGCGGCCTGGTGGCGGCTGGCGGTCTGGAAGGGCACGGGCCGGATGCCGTAGCGCGAGGCCGCTTCCTCCTCGGCCTGGCGGTCGCGCTGCGGGTCGACGAATTCGACGCGGGCACGCCCCCCGGCGGCCGCGGCGTATTCCTCGAGCACGTCCTTCATGCGCGGCACCAGCGGGGCCAGCAGCGGATGGGTGCGCGACGAGAAATAGCCGCGGATGAGCAGCGGCTCCTCCAGCGCCGCGAGCTGGGCCCGCGTGGCCTCGGACAGGCTGTACTGGCGGCCCTCGGTGAGGTCGAGCCGCGCCAGCGACAGCGGCGCGAGCCACAGGTGTGCGGCCACGAGGTTGGCCACGCCCAGGCCCAGGGCCCAGGCCCAGCGGCGGTGTGCCGGCTGCGAGGGGTTGCCGGCCCAGCGCAGGCGCTCCAGGCCATAGAGGTTGAGCAGCAGGAAGACACCGACGATCGAGAGGTAGTAGTACAGGTCGCGCAGATCGAGCACGCCACGGGTGATCGACTCGAAACGCGAGCCGCTGCCCAGCAGGGCGAGCACGCCGGCCACGCCATGGCCGAACAGCGCAGTGAAGAAGTCGGCACCCACCAGGTAGAACAGCCCGCACACTGCGGCCGTGAGGATGAGGGCGACGACGGGGTTGTCGGTGCGCGCGCTCAGGGTCTGGCCGATGGCCACATAGGCGGCGGCCAGGCAGAGCGTGGCCACATAGCCGCCCACCACGGGGCCCGGATCCAGCGGCCCGAGCCAGGCCGCGGTGAACACCAGCGGCCAGGTCAGCGCCAGGGCCAGCGCCACCAGCGCCCAGGTGGCGAGGAACTTGCCCAGCACCAGGCTCGCCGGCCGCACCGGCGCGGTCAGCAGGCTCTCCAGCGTGCCGGCTCGGCGCTCCTCGGACCAGCTGCGCATCGTGAGGGCCGCGACGAGGAAGATCAGCAGCAGCGGCATCCAGCGAAACAGCGGACGCAGGTCGGCAATGTTGCGCGCGAAATAGGCCTCGACCCAGAAGACGACGAACAACGTCGCCGCCAGGAAGGCCGCGATGAAGAGATAAGCCGCCGGGCTGGCGAAATGCCCCCGGAACTCCTTGCGGGCGATGCGCCCGATTTCCCGCAGCCATTCACGCATGGGTCACCTCCCGGTCAGTCGCAGAGGTCAGGCCGTTCACCTCGGCGAACACGGTCTCCAGGTCGCGCCGGCGCGGCTGCAGGGCGTGCAGGCGCACGCCGGCACGTGCCAGCGCCTCGGCCACGGCCGGAGCCGCGTCGATCGGTGCATCGACACACCAGGATCGCGGGGACGCCTCGCCGGCCTGGGCCCTCACGCCTTGCACGACCGGCACCTCGCGCAAGGCTCCGGCCACATCGCCTTCGGCCTGCACGAACAGGCCGGCGCCGCGCTGCAGCGCGTCGAGCCGGGCATCGAGCACCAGCCGGCCTGCGCGCATGATCAGCACCCGCTCGCAGCTGGCCTGCACCTCCTGCAGGATGTGAGTGGAGACGATCACCGTGGCCTGGCGCGCCAGCTCGCCGATGAGCTCGCGCATCTGCAGGATCTGCGTCGGGTCCAGGCCGTTGGTGGGCTCGTCGAGGATCAGGATGTCGGGTTCGTGCAGCAGGGCCTGGGCCACACCCACGCGCTGCCGGTAGCCGCGCGAGAGCGTTTGGATCGCTGCCGTGGCCTTGTCCTTCAGCGCGGTGCGTGCGATCGCACGGGCCACGGCGCGCTCGCGCCGCTCGGGCGCCACCCCGTGCAATGCGGCCTGGAAATCCAGGTAGTCGATCACCGTCATCTCGGGCCAGACCGGGCAGTTCTCGGGCAGGTAGCCGATGCGCGCCTGTACCGCGCGCCGGTCCCGGCCCACCTCCAGGCCGTCCACGCGCACCGAGCCCGACGTGGGCTCGAGGTAGCCGGTGATCATCTTCATGATGGTGGTCTTGCCGGCGCCGTTGTGGCCCAGCAGGCCCACCACCTCGCCGCGGGCGATGTCGAAGCTGACATCGTCCACCGCGGTCAGAGCGCCATAGCGGCGCGTCAGGTGTTCCACCTGGATCATGATGGGAGGCTCCTCCTCGGAAGGAACGGGAGCACGCCGGGTTGCGCAATGCACCCCGGCGGGCAGGACAAATGCGAATGGAAACGCGGCGCCTTGGCGGGCGCTGAGCGCCGGGCCTCAGGGCGGTCCGGCGCGCAAAGCCTTGGACAAGCCGAAGCAGGGCCGGAACGGCGGTGGCATGAGTGTCGAGTTCATGAGGATGAAGGACAGCTCAGGAAACCGTGACGGGACGATCCGCCGCCTCAGATGGGCCTCGGCCGAAAAAGTTCAAGCCCCCGGTGTTCACGCGATCCAGATCGCCCGGAAGTCGTTGACGTTGGTGTAGGTGGGCCCGGTGACCACGAGGTCGCCCAGGGCCTCGAAATAGCGGTAGGCGTCGTGGCGGTCGAGGGCGTCGCGGGCCTTGAGACCCAAGGCCTCGCCGCGCACCAGGGTGTCGGGCGTGACGAGGGCGCCGGCATTGTGCTCCACGCCATCGATGCCATCGGTGTCGGCGGCCAGCACGAACACCTCGGGCTGGCCCCGCAGAGCCAGGGCCGCTCCCAGCAGGAATTCGGTGGCACGGCCACCCCGGCCGCCCGCCGCACGCACGGTCACCGTCGTTTCCCCGCCAGAGAGGATCACGCAGGGCCGCGCAAAGGGCTGGCCGCGCCGGGCCACCTGACGGGCCAGGGCGGCATGCACCTGTCCCACCACGCGCGATTCGCCCTCCATCTCGTCGCTGAGGATGTGCGCCGCGATGCCCAACGCCCGAGCCGCCTCGGCGGCGGCCTCCAAGGCCTGCTGCGGCGTGGCGATCAGATGCACTTCGTGGCCGTCGAAGACGGGATCGCCCGGCTTGGGCGTCTCCAGCTCGCCACGCCCCCAGGCGGCTTCGATGCCCGCGGGCAGCGCCAAGCCGTAGCGGCGCGCGATGGCCAGGGCATCGGCGCAGGTCGTGGCATCGGGCACCGTGGGGCCGCTGGCGATCACGCTGGGGTCGTCGCCGGGCACGTCGGAGATCACGAGTGTGACCACCCGGGCCGGCGCACACAGCGCCGCCAGCCGCCCGCCCTTCAGGGCCGAGAGGTGCTTGCGCACGCAGTTCATCTCGCCGATCGAGGCACCGCTGTCGAGCAGCGCGCGGTTGAGGGCTTGCTTGTCGGCCAGAGTCAGGCCCGGCGCGGGCGCGCTGAGCAGGGACGAGCCGCCGCCGGAGATGAGGCACAGCACGAGGTCGTCCTTCGTGAGGCCGCGGGTGAGGTCGATGATGCGTTGCGCCGCAGCTTCGCCAGCGGCATCCGGCACCGGGTGAGCCGCCTCCACCACCTCGATGCGCCCGGGCGCCGCCCGGTAGGCCGGGGGCACATGGCCGTAGCGCGTCACCACCAGGCCGTCCAGCAGAGCGTCCTTCGGCCACAGGGCATCGACCGCGGCGGCCATCGCCCCACCGGCTTTGCCGGCGCCCAGCACCAGGGTGCGCCCGCGCGGAGGCGGCGGCAGACGCCCAGCCAGGCACCGGTGGGGTTGCGCGCGTGCGATGGCCGCATCGAGCAGGTGGCGCAGCAAGGCGCGAGGATCATCGAGGCGGGCAGAGGCGGGCATCGGCAGGCTCCATCGGCAAGATCGGCAGCGGCGAGCCTACCTCAGTCGGTGAACAAGGTGGAGCACGACGCTCGTCCATGCTTGACCAGGCCTGCCAGAAGGCTCGAAGATGACGCTCTGACGGAGCAGGGCTCGCCAGGATCTGCCGAACACACCATGGGCATACGACTTCCCGCCGGACTCGAACTCGCCTCTTTCCGCCCCCGCCTCCTCGACGAACTGAAGGACTACGGCCGTCAACGCTTCGCGCGCGACGTCTCGGCCGGCCTGACCGTCGGCGTCGTGGCCTTGCCGTTGGCCATGGCCTTTGCCATCGCCTCGGGCGTCAAGCCCGAGCAGGGCCTCATCACCGCGATCATCGCCGGCTTCCTCATCTCGGCCCTGGGCGGCTCCAGCGTGCAGATCGGCGGGCCGGCCGGTGCCTTCATCGTCATCGTCTACGGCATCGTGCAGCGCTACGGCCTGGGCAACCTGCTCATCTCCACCGTGCTGGCCGGTGGTCTGTTGTTCCTGATGGGCCTGTTCAAGCTCGGGGTGCTGGTGCGCTACATCCCGGTCACCATCGTGATCGGCTTCACCAACGGCATCGCGGTGCTGATCGCGCTGTCGCAGGTGAAAGACCTGCTGGGCCTGTCGATCGATGCCCTGCCGGCCGACTTCTTCAGCCAGATCGCGACGCTGGGCCGCCACCTGCACGGCTTCAATCCGATGGCGCTGGGCCTGGGCCTGACCTGCCTGGCCATCGTCATCCTCTGGCCCAAGCTTTATGCGCTGCCGGCCATCGCCCGCTCGCCCATGCAACGCGGGCTCAAGGTGGTGGCCCGTCTGCCCGGCACCATCGTGGCGCTGAGCTTGGCCACCGCGCTCACGGCCCTGTTCGCGCTGCCGGTGGAAACCATCGGCTCGCGCTTCGGTGGCATTCCCCAGTCCTTGCCCACCTTGCAATGGCCGGCGTTTTCGTGGGACGGGATCCGCCAGCTCTTCATTCCCACACTCACGATTGCGATGCTGGGCGCCATCGAGTCGTTGCTGTGCGCACGGGTGGCCGACAACCTGAGCGAACGCCCCCGCCACGACCCCAATCAGGAGCTGATGGGTCAGGGCGTGGCCAACATGGTCGTGCCTTTCTTCGGCGGCATTCCGGCCACCGGCACGATCGCGCGCACGGTCACCAACGTGCGCTCGGGCGCCACCAGCCCGGTGGCGGGCATCGTGCATGCGCTCACGCTGCTGGCCGTGGTGCTGGTGGCCGCGCCGCTGGCCTCGCATGTACCGCTGGCGGCTCTGGCCGGCATCCTGCTTTTCGTGGCGTGGAACATGGGCGAATGGCGCGAGTTCGTGCGCTTGCGCCAGTTCTCGGTGCCCTACCGCGTGCTGCTGGTGGGCACCTTCGTGCTCACCGTGGTGTTCGACCTCACCGTGGCAGTGGAGGTCGGTCTGGTGATGGCCTGCGTGTTCTTCATCTACCGCATGAGCACGTTGTTTCGCATCGAACCGCTGCCCCTGCCGGCCGGCGTGCCCTGCACGGTGCAGGCGATGAAGCTCTACGGCGCGCTCTTCTTCGGCGCCGTGGCCAAGGTGGAGGCCATCACCCAGCGACTGCACCCGGACACGCGGGTGCTCGTGCTGGAAATGCACCGCCTGATCTCCATCGACACCACCGGCCTGGACGCGCTGGAGCAGTTGCACCGCAACCTGCAGCGCCGGGGCATCCGCCTGGTGCTGTGCGACCTGAACGAACAGCCGCGCAGCCTGATGGATCGTTCGGGCTTTGCCGCCCACCTGGGTGCGCACAACCTCGTGCCCGATTTGCACGCCGCGGTGGCCGCAGCAGCCTGAGGATCAGCTGGAGATCAGCCGCACAGGGCGCGGATGTCCTCGGGGATGGGCACGGCGCGGATGGCATGCGGGTCGGCGCCGGTGCGCTGCGCAAACACGCGCACCTCCGTGCACTCACACAACAGTTCCTCGCCGCGCAGTATGCGATGTTTCATCACGAAGCTCTTGGCCCGCCACTCGGGAATGTGGGTCTCCACCACGATCTCGTCGCCGTAGCTGGCCGGGCGCACGAAGCGCGCCTGCGTGTCCACGAGCGGGGTGCCAATGATGCCCGTGGTCTTCTCCAGCTCCTTCCAGGGCGGCACGCCGCAGGCGACGAAGAAGCGCCGCGAACCGGCGTCGAACCAGCGGAAGAAGTTGGGAAACCAGACGATACCGGCCGGGTCGCAGTCGCCAAACTCGACATGGATGGGCAGGTGATGGATGCGGCTCATGGCGGACAGGATCTCAGGAAGCAGGGCGCCGTTTGTACCACCGGATGGGTTGGGGCTTGAGGGGACGCGGTGGCGCACCATGCCGCACCAGGGCCTGGTCCAGTGCCTTGCCGGCATCGTCGGCCAGGGCCGCCACACGAGCCGCGTGGATGGCGGCCGCACGTTGCTCGGGGGTGTCGAATGACGCCGTCGTCGCCAAGTGATCGAGCATGTGCAGCAAGTTGTCCTTGCCGCGCTCGTTGGTCGAGCCATAGCCTTTGATGAGCCGGCCGCATTCGGCGATCTCGTAGCCCAGCCGCCACAGCGCGCGCGTGCCCTGCTCCACGCCGGCCAGCCAGCGCTCGATCAGGGACTGCTCCAGAGCGAAGCGACTGCCGCGGCGGCGCAGCCCCTTCAGGCTGGCCAGCGCCCGCAGGGCCAGCACGCCGCCGAAGGTGTGGGTGCCAATCTTCAGCGCCAGGGCGAAAGGCTCCTTGCCGGCGGCGATGCGGCGCCGGTCCCATCGCAGCAGGGGTCGGGCCAGACCTTGGGGCAGCAAGGCGGCGAGTTCTGGCACGCCCGGCTTGAAGTGGTCGTAGAGGTAGACCAGCTCCCCATCGGCCGCCTGCACCTCGCGACGCACGCGCTCGAAACGGCTGGCGCGGCACTTGAGGTCGGCCACGCGTACGATGTCGTCGAAGGCCATCCACAGCGCCAGGTAGCGTGCCGTCTCGCGGGTGATGGCCCATCCGTGCGCGCCCTGGGGGTCGATGCTGCGCTCGGCCTGCAGCACCCGGCCGAGGCGCTCGATGTAGAGCGCCGCGTAGGCGGCATCCTGGTACTCGAGCATGCGCGCATGACCCGCGGCGATCATCTCGTGGGTGGCGGCGGGAAAGCGCAGCGCCAGTTCGGCCGGCAGCGCCGCTTGCGCGGGCGCCCGCGACGCCGCGGCAGCCTGGGCCGCCTGCAGCACCACGGCCTGCTGCACTCTCGCGCTGGCCACGGTGTCGTAGGCCTGCCCGAAACCCCGCAGGCTCGCCTGCACCCCCTTGCCCGACGCGCGGATCACTGCCTCATAGGCGTCGCGGGTAAACGGCAACAGGCCGCTGGCCGCCACCGCCCCCAGCAGCACCGCGCTGATCACGGTGCCGGACTGCTGGGCCATCGCCGCCATGTCGAAAACGCGCGCCTCGCGGCTGTAACGCTGCACCATCGCCAGCAATTGGTCCGTGCTGGCGCGGCCGTCGCCAAGCTGCATCTTCTCGGCCACGGTCAGCACGCGGCTGCTGGAGCTGATCACGGTGGTGCGCTCGGGGCTGACCATCCCCAGGCCAATCTGTCGCACGGTCTCCAGCAACTCTGAGGAGACCAGCAGATCCAGCGCCCCAGGCACCGGGTAGAGGCTGAAGACGGGACGGCGTGCCCCCAACTCGGCATCGGGTCGCGGGTGGATCTCCAGGTAGTAGGTGGTGGCACCGGTGCGCTGGGCCACGCCGGGAATGGAGGTGCTCTGCGCGCTGTGGCCGCAGTGCAGCGCCGTCTCGAACAGCCACTGCGAGAGCACTCCGCCGCCCTCACCGCCAAGAGCGCAGATCAGGACGGTGACGGGACGGTCGGCACGAGAGGTCGGGGACATGGTCTTCGTTGGTTCAGTCGAGCTTGATGCCGGCCTGCTTGATGAAGGCGCCCAATCGGGCACGCTCGGCGCGCAGGCGATCGGCGAACTCCTTGACACTCATCGTCTGGATGTCAGCCCCGATGGCGTTGATGGCCGCCACGGCCTGCGGCGTGCGCAGCACCTTGTTGATCTCGGCATTGAGCATGTTGACGATGGCCGGCGGCGTGCCGGCCGGAGCGTAGATGCCGAACACCGTGTCCGCGTCGAATCCGGCCAGGCCGGCTTCGGCCAGGGTGGGCGTCTTGGGCTGCTGGGGGGCGCGCTGCGGGCTGCCCACGGCCAGCAGCTTGAGCTTGCCGGCTTCGGCATGCTTGAGGCCCGGCCCGGAGTCGAACATGAAGTGCACCTGTCCGGCCAGCAGATCGTTCAGCGCCGGCGCTGCGCCGCGGTAGGGCACATGCGTGGCCTCGATCTTCGCCTCGCGCTTGAGCATCTCGCCGGCCAGATGCAGCGAGCTGCCGTTGCCGGCCGAGCCATAGCTGAGCTTGCCCGGGTTGGCGCGGGCATAGGCGATGAACTCCTGCACGGTGTTGACCGGCAGCGAGGGATGCACCATCAGGTACGGGCGCACGACGGCTGTCGAGGCAACCGGGGTGAGGTCCTTCTCGGGGTCGAAGGACATCTTGCTGAACAAGAAGGGGTTGGCCGTGATCGTGCCGCCCGAGCTCATCAGCAGGGTGTAGCCATCGGGTGCGGCCTTGGCGACCGCGTCGGCCCCGATATTGCCATTGGCGCCGGGCCGGTTCTCGACGATGACGTTGTGCTTGAAGGTCTCGCTCAGTCCGGTGGCGATGGCGCGGCCGATCACGTCGGCTGCGCCACCGGGCGGGAAGCTCACGATCATCCGGATCGGCTGGGTCGGATAGTCCTGGGCCGCCGCCGAGGCGGCCGCCACCCCCAACAGCGCGGCGCACAGCGCGCGACGGGTGAGTGCAGCAAACGAGATCCAGGTCGTCATGGCAGAGTCTCCTTTGGTGTGTTGTGGGACGAAGAATCGCAGGGGCGCCGTGCTCAGGCCGGCTGCAGCCAGCGCAAGGCGGTCTGACGCACGGCCGCAAGTAGCCGCTCGTGCCACCTCGGGTTGCGCACCACCTCGGCGCGGTAGAACGACGGGCACAGCGTGGCCGCGTGCGCATTGGCGCCGCACAGGCCGCAGCCCACACAGCCGTCGATGACGGTCGCCACCGGGTCCGCCTTCAGCGGGTCGGGGCTGTCCTTGAGCGTCAGCGTGGGGCAACCCGACAGGCGGATGCAGGCGTGGTCGCCCGAGCACACGTCCTCGTCGACGCCGTACTTCACGCGCACCACGCGCCGGCCAGCCTTGAGCAACTCGGCGATCCAGGGTTTGATGCGGCGTTGTCGCTCGAGCTGGCATTCGCCTTCGGCAATGATCACCTTCAAGCCGTTGAAGTCGGTGGTGAAGGCCTCCTGCAGCGTCTTGCGCATCGCATCGACGTGGTAGGTGTGCACCGTACGCATCCACTGCACGCCCAGGCCCCGCAGGGTGGACTCGATCGTGGTGTTGCGGTCCACCAGGCTTTGCTGCTTGTCCTCGGCCCGCGCCTTGACCTCCTCGTCGGGCGTAGAAATGATGTCTTGCGTGCCGGTGGCCGAGGTGTAGCCGTTCTTCATGATGACGAGCACCGCGTCGTCACCGTTGAAGAGCGCACTCTGCACGCCGGTGAGCAGGCCGTTGTGCCAGAAGCCCCCGTCGCCCATGATGGACAGCACGCGGCGCTGCATCACCGGCGACACGCCCGCGCGGCTGGCCAGGCTCATGCCGTAGCCCAGGATGGAGTGGCCCGACGAGAAGGGCTCGAAGGTGGCCAGCGCGTGGCAGCCGATGTCCGCGGCGATGTGCACCGGGCCCACGTCCTGCTGCGCGAGCTTGAGCGCGGCGAACACCGGCCGCTCGGGACAGCCGACGCAGAAGCCGGGCGGGCGTGCCGGCAGCGGCGCCCCGAGCTGCTGCGCCACGTCCTGGCGGCGCCTGGCGTTGCCCTCCAGCCAGGCACGCGCACTCTCCAGAGCATGGTCGGGCAGGTACCTCGCCACGAACGTCGCCAGCCCCGCGGCCATCACCTCCACCGTGTACTCGCCGGTGGCCGGCAGCAGGTCCTTGCCGTGCAGCGGGGTCTGGAGGTCGCGCCGGTGCAGCAGGCCCAGGATGTCGCGCTCGATGTACTCGGGCTGGCCCTCTTCGAGCACCAGCACGGCGCGCTTGCCGGCGCAAAAGCGCGCGATCTCCTCGGGCACCAGCGGGAAGGTGACGTTGAGCGCGAGGATGGGCAGCTCGCTGCTGCCAAAGGCATCGGCCAGGCCGAGCAGCTGCAGGGCGCGGATCAACGAGTTGTATAGCCCGCCCTGCACGATCAGGCCCACATCGTCGCGCCGGCCCGTGAACCACTCGTTGAGACAGTGCTCGGCAATGTAGCGTCGTGCGGCCGGGAGGCGCTCTTCCACCTTGAGCTTCTCGTGGCGGAAGGTCACTGGCGGATGCGCCAGGCGCATGTAGTCGAAGCCCGCCGGCTCTTCGATGAGATGCCGGGTCGACAGCGGCGGCGGGACGTTGTCCTTGCAGACGAAGCTGCCGCGCACATGGCAGGCCCGGATGCGCAGTTCCAAAAGGGCCGGCATGTTCGAGGCTTCGGACAGCGCGAAGCCCTCCTCGACCAAACGCACCATATTGGCCAGATCGGGCCGCGGATCGAGCATCAGCATCGAGGACTTCAGCGCATAGGCATGCGTGCGCTCCTGGATCACACTGGCGCCCTCGCCATAGTCCTCGCCCACGACGATCAACGCCCCCCCTTTGACGCCCGGCGAGGCGAGGTTTGACAGCGCATCGGCCGCCACGTTGGTGCCGACGATGGACTTCCAGGTCACCGCCCCACGCAGCGGGTAATGGATGGAGGCGCCGAGCATCGCGGCCGCCGAGGCCTCGTTCGAGCAGGCCTCCACATGCACGCCCAGTTCCTGCATGTAGTCCTTGGCCTGGATCATCACGTCCAGCAGGTGCGACACCGGCGCGCCTTGGTAGCCGCCGACGTAGGCCACGCCCGACTGCAGCAAGGCCTTGGTGATGGCCAGGATGCCCTCGCCGTGAAAGGTGTCACCGGCCCCCAGGCGCAGGGCCTGGACTTCCTTGCTGAAGGACACTTCCATGCGTCTTGTCTCCGGCCGGCGGGCTCGCCGGTTTCATCGTGGGACCGGCCCCGCTGGGGCCGTGTGGGATCTGGATCGCCACTGTAGGGAGGCCCTTCGAATCCATCCAGCGCATGGAGCGACTAAGTCTTATTCTTCCCGTGCATGACTCCCATCTCCGCACCGCCCGATGCGGGCGGCCCTCGCGGGCCATCCCCGGCTCTGCTACGCTGGCGACGTCATCGCCCTCACCCGCCGCTTCATGACCCTTCCGGGTGCCCTCGCGTCGTCCCAGGCTCAGCCGCACCCAGCCGGCAGCACCTATCCTTGGTATGTGGTGTTCGTGCTGATGCTGGCCGCCGTGGTGTCCCTGGTGGACCGACTGCTCGTAGGGCTCCTGGTCGAGCCGATTCGGCGCGACCTGGGCATCAGCGACTTCGAGATCAGCCTGCTGCAGGGCCTGGCCTTCTCGCTGTTCTTCTGCCTGGCCGGGCTGCCGCTGGGGTGGCTCGTCGATCGCGCCAACCGGCGCAACATCGTGGCCGCGGGCATCACCTTCTGGAGCCTGATGACCGCCGCGGCCGGTCTGGCGCAGCACTACTGGCAGCTCTTTCTCACCCGTGCGGGCGTGGGAGTGGGCGAGGCTACGCTGGGGCCGGCCGCCTATTCGATCATCAGCGACTATTTCGAGCGTCACCGCCTGCCCTTGGCCTTGTCGGTGTTCACGCTGGGCACGGCCTTCGGCTCAGGGGCGGCCTTTGCCATCGGCGGGCTGGTGGGCGGCCTGGCCCAACGCGCAGACGTCGTGCTGCCGCTGCTGGGCGCGGTCAAGGGCTGGCAGCTCGCCTTCATGCTCGTGGGCCTGCCCGGGCTGCTGGTGGCCGCCCTGATGCTCACCGTGCGCGAACCCCTGCGGCGTCACACCGTGGCCGCAGGACGGCCCTTGCCCGTCTCGGCCGTCGTGCGTTTCCTGCGGGAGCGGCGGCGGCTGGCGCTGGGCTACGTGGTCGGGATCAGCCTGGCGTTTTGCGTCACCTATGCACTGCTGGCGTGGATGGCCACCTTCTATGTCCGCGTGCATGGCCTGCCGGTGGAGCGCATCGGCCCGGTGCTGGGGGCCATGATCCTCGGCCTGAGCACCCTGGGCATCGTCGTGGGCGGCTGGTGGGCCGGCCTCCTGCTGCGCCGGGGGCGGCGCGATGCGACCTTGCGCACCGCCGCCTGGAGCCTGGCAGCCGCCACACCCTTCTTGGTGGCCACGCCGCTGCTGCCCTCCCCGACCGCCTCGCTGCTGGCCTTCGGCCCGGGCCTGTTCCTGTCGAGCCTCTTCGTCTCGCTGGGCAACTCGACGATCCAACTCGTCACCCCCAATGAGATGCGCGGCCAGGTCTCGGCCCTGGGCCTGATGCTCACCACCGTCCTCGGGTCGGTGCTGGGCCCAAGCCTCGTGGCGGCCTGCACCGATTTCGTGTTCGCCGACGAGCAACGCATTGGCCACGCACTGGCGCTGACCTTTGCGCTGGCACTGCCGGTGTCGGTGGCTGCCCTGGCGATGAGCCTGCGGCCGTTGCGCGAGGCCACCCTCCAGGCCGAAGCCTGGGCTCAGCCGCCCAGCGCCAGCTGAGCCTCGATTTCCACCAGCAGCTCGGCGCGGCACACATCGGCGCGAAGGTAGGTGGCCGCCTGCGCCGCCGGCGAGGTGGCCCCCAGATGGGAGGTCACGACGGCGCGGACGAGATCGAGATCCGCCGGCCGGCGCACATAGACCGTGCATTCCAGTCGCCCGCGCAGCGCCTCCAAACTCCATGAGCTGGCCAGGTGCTCCCGGGCCACCCCGAGCACGGCATCGATGTTGCGCAGGCATTCGGCCGTCTGGGCGGCCACATCGCCCAGATGCACCGATTCGTGCCCCACGATGCTGGCCGTGCCCGAGATGAACAGCACGCGCACGCCCCCGCCCAGATCGGCCAGGGCCGCACGCGAAAAGGTGGGGCTGCACGGCCCGTAGCGCCGGGGATAGTGGTAGGCGCTGACCTGGCGCGGGTTCTCGATCGCCCGCGCCGGCTGCCGCCCAGCCAAGAAATGCACCGTCAGCGGCCCGGTACGCGTGCCCATCGCGCAGGCCGCCGGCGCCCCCGCCCCCAGGCCGCGCCCGGCCTCAGCAAAGGCGCGCGCCCGACCCAGGTTGAAGCGGCGGTAGCGCTCCAGGCCGTCGTCCAGGCCATGGATGTCGGGCAGGTAGTTCCACAGGCGCTGCAGGTGAGCACACCCCTCTCGTTCGAGCACCCGGAACAGGTCGGCATAGGCCCGCCAGGCTGCGGCCTCCATGCCCCCGGGGCTGCGGTCGTCGGCCCGGGCCGTGCCGAACACCCAAACCCCGTTGCTACGATAGCGCACGCAGCCCAGCCGCCCCTGGCGCACCGGCCCGTGCACCTGCCAGCGTTCCGGCACGGGGTACGGCGGCCACAGGGGTTCGGGGGCCGCCTGGGCTTCATCGGTCGCGCCACCATGGCAGATCACCCCCAGCACCGTCTCGTGGCCGGCTCGCGTCGGCCAGGCCAGCGCCGGCCTGTCGTGCCAACAGCGCAGCGCGTCGGCGGCAGCGACAGGCATGCGGCCGTCCTGCTGGGTTGGCACGGAGAAAGTGAGGGGCGGGGCATCCATGGCAGGCATGCGCCGGCAAGAAGCGGGGCGCGCCGCGGATTCTAGGCGCCGGGCCCGCCCCGGCAAGCGATCAGAACTCCTTGCGCCGGATCACGCTGGCGCGCTGCGCGTCGATGGGATAGAGGAACTGCACCTCGCCGCCGCGCCACACGCCCAGCCAGAGCATGTTGATCGAATAGGCTTCGTGGTCGCGCGCAGTGTAGGGGCGCTCGTAGGTGGTGACCACCCCACGGTGCGGACGCTCGAGGTTTTCCAGAGCCAACTTCAGCGGCTCGCCCCCCTCGGGGCTGCGAGACTGGAACAACCCCGCCACGAGCAGGTAGACCGCATCATAGGTCTGAGCGGCCACTGTCAACGAGCCGATGCGCTTTTCGCCGCTGTGCGCGAAATAGCTGGTGAGGAAGGTCGCCCGGCGTTCATTGGCCGCATCGAGATGCACCGTCTGGGTCATCACCGCGCCTTCCAGCGCGGCCACGCCGGCGCCCTCCAGCGCCTTGCGCGAGGCGAGCGTGGGCGGCGCGAAGTACGGCACCGCCCAGCGCAGCTCCGACCGGGCCCGCAAGGCGGTCGCCTGATCCGGCGCGCGCGCCCAGACGATCAGCGCTTCACTGCCGGCCGCTCGGGCCTGGCGCATCTCCTCGACCAGCGATTTCACCCCGCGATCGAAGCGCCCGACGTAGACCGGTTTGAGCTCACGCTGGGCCAGCTCCTCCCCCAGATCCTTCAGACCGCTGTCGCCATGGGTGGTGCGGTCGGCCAGCACCGCCACCTTGCGCAGCTTGCGCCGATCGACGATTTCGCCCACCAGCACCCGCGCGGTCAGCTCGTCGGGCGGCGCCAAGCGAAAAACGTAGCCCCCGCCAGCGGGCGGCCGCGCCATCACTGCGGTGCCCTGGTCGCACGGCACCATCAGCACGTGGCGCCGCGACTGGAAGATCTCCAAGGCCTGCACCGTCACCTCGGTGTCGCAAAAGCCCAGTGTGAAGGCCACCTTCTCCTGCTGCACCAGCTCCTGCGCCGCCTGCCGCCCCTGCTGAGGATCGGACTGGTCGTCGCGCACCACCAGTTCCAGCGGACGGCCCATGTAGCCGCCCACGGCATTGATCTCCTTGACTGCGAGCTCGGCCGCATGACGCATGCTCAGCCCCAGGTCCGAGGAGCCACCGCTCAGCGGTGCGATCAGTCCCACCTTCACGGGCGCGGCCGGCTGGGCCCACCCCGTCGCGCACAGGCACGCCCCCAGCAGCGCCATCGTCCATCGCCGTCGTCTCGTCATCGGATCCACCCTCCAGTGCAGTCCACCCTGGCGCGGTCTTGCAAGACACATGCCGCCACTTTCCTCTGCGTTCGTGCGCCCCCGTGCCGTCCCCGCCGGATCAGGACTCTTTGCGTCGGATGAAGGCCGAGCGCTTGGCGTCCTCTGGGTAATAGAACTGGATTTCCCCGCGCCGCCACACACCCAGCCAGATCATGTTCACCGAGAAGGCGTCGTGGTCGCTCGCGCTGAAAGGATCGCTGTAGGTCGTGACCACGCCCCGGTGCGGGCGATCGAAATTCTCCAGCGCCTTCTTCAGCGCATCGCCGGAGACGTCCCCCTTGGTCTGGAACAGCGCACGCAGCATCAAGTAGACCGCATCGTAGGTCTGGGCCGCGGCCATCAATGAGCCGATGCGCTTTTCCTTCGAGTGACGGAAGTAGCTCGCCAAAAAAGATGTGCGGCGTTCGTTGGCGACATCCTGAATGATCGTCTGCGCCATCATCGTGCCCTCCAGGGCCTCGGCTCCGGCCTGCTCGAGCACGCTGCGAAACGACAGCGGCCATGGCGCGAAGTAAGGCACCTGCCAGCGTAGCTCGGCGCGGCTGCGCACGGCCGCCGCCTGCTCGGGCCCGACGGTGTAGACCACCAGCGCCTCGGCTCCGGCGGCCTGGGCGGCACGCAGCTCCTCCACCAAGGTTTTCACGCCCAGGTCGAAACGGCCCACGAACACCGGCTGCAGGTTGCGCTTGGCCAGCTCGTCGCTGATGTCTTTGACCCCGCCTTCCCCGTAGCCGGTGCGGTCGGCCAGGATGGCCACGCGACGCAGCTTGCGGCGGTCCACGATCTCGCCCACCAGGAAGCGGGCATTGAGGATGTCCGGCGGCGCCACGCGGAAGATGTAGCTTTGCGCCGGCGGGTACTTGGTCGTCACCGCGGTGCCCTGGGAGCACGGCACCATCAGCAGGTGCCGGTTGTCCTGAAACACGTCGAGCGAGCGCATGGCCACGCCGGTGTTGCAAAAGCCGATCGTGAAATCGACCTTCTCCTTGAGCACCAGGTCCTCCGACACCCGGCGACCCTCGTCGGGCACGGCCTTGTCGTCGCGAACGACCAGCTCCAGCGGGCGGCCGAGGAAGCCTCCCACCTCGTTGATCTCCTTGATGGCCAGCTCGGCCCCGTAGCGCACACTGTTACCGAAGTCGGCCGAGCCGCCGGTCAGCGGCGCGATCAGGCCGATGCGCACCGGCTTGCCCGTCTGGGCTTGGGCCGCCACGGCCAGGCTGGCCCCCAGCATCCAGGAAATCAGGAACCGTCCCAACATCACATCTCCTCGGTCGTGCGCGCAAGGCGCGGCGGCGCGATGGTGCCATCGCCGGGCTGCCGCGGGCCCTCAGGCAAACCCGCGTGTCCCAGCCAAGACGGTGAGATGCATCACGCCGCAGCCCGCGGTGTGGGTTCACTCGCCCAGGTAGGCCGCGCGCACCTTGGGATCGTTCAGCAAGGCCTTGGCCTCGCCGTCCATGGTGATCTCGCCGGACTCCATCACGTAGCCCCGGTCGGCCAGTTGCAGCGCCCGGCTAGCGTTTTGCTCGACCAGCAGCACGGTCACGCCCTGCTTGTGGATGTCCTCCACCACCTCAAAGATCTTGTCGACCATGATGGGCGACAGCCCCATCGAAGGTTCGTCCATCAGCAGCACCTTGGGACGCGCCATCAATGCCCGTCCCATGGCCAGCATCTGCTGCTCGCCGCCGGACATCGTGCCGGCGAGCTGGTTGCGACGCTCCTTCAGCCGCGGGAACAATGTGAAAACCTTCTCGATGTCGGCTTCGATCTCCTTGTCGCTTCGCGTGAAGGCCCCCATCTGGAGGTTCTCGGTGATGGTCATGCGCGTGAAGGTGCCGCGGCCCTCGGGCACCATCACCAAGCCTTGCTTGACGAGATCCCAGGCCCCCTGGCCCTTGATCGACTTACCGAGGTATTCGATGTCGCCCTCGGCCACCGGCTGGATGCCGGTGATGGCCTTGAGCGTCGTGGTCTTGCCCGCGCCGTTGGCGCCGATCAGACTGACGAGTTCGCCCTGGCGCACTTCCAGCGAGGCGCCCTTGACGGCCTGGATGCCCCCGTAGGCCACCCGCAGCCCGCTGACTTTCAGCATCGTTTGGCTCATGTGTACTTGCTCCGCGTGCTTGGGGTTCAATGCGCCTTGTGGCCGGCACCGAGGTAGGCCTCGATCACCTTCTCGTTGCGCTGCACCTCGTAGGGAGTGCCCTCGGCGATCTGCTTGCCGTAGTCGAGCACGGTCACGCGGTCGCACAGGCCCATCACGAGCTTCACGTCATGCTCGATCAGCAGGATCGTGCGCCCGTCGTTGCGGATGCGGTCGATCAGCTCGCGCAGCACCACCTTCTCGGTGGCGTTCATGCCGGCTGCGGGCTCGTCCAGCGCGATCAGCTTCGGGTCGGTGGCCAAGGCGCGCGCGATCTCCAAGCGGCGTTGGTCACCATAGCTGAGCGTACGGGCACGGAAATCGGCGTACTTCTCGATGCCCACGTAGGCCAACAGCTCCATGGCCCGGTCGCGGATGGCCTTCTCCTCGGCTTTGAAGCCAGCGGTGCGGAAGACCGCGCCGAGCACGCCAGTGCCCGTGCGCACGTGGCGGCCCACCATCACGTTCTCCAGGGCGGTCATCTCGGCGAACAGCCGGATGTTCTGGAAGGTGCGGGCGATGCCGGCCTTGGCCACCTCATGCACCGCGGTGGGCTTGTAAGGCTTGCCCTCCAGCTCGAAGCTGCCCGAGTCGGGCGTGTACAGCCCAGTCAGCACGTTGAAGAAGGTGGTCTTGCCCGCGCCATTGGGGCCGATCAGACCGTAGACCTGGCCGCGGTGGATCTCGATGCCCACGTCGGACAGGGCCTGCAACCCGCCGAAGCGCTTGGACACTCCCTGGACTTTGAGAACGATGTCGGTGCTCATGTGGTGCGTCTCCTCACTTCGCCACCGGGTTGGGCGCAGCCTTGCCATGCTCGCGCGCGGGCCACAAGCCGCGCGGCCGAATGAGCATGATCGTGATCATGGCCAGCGCGATCAGCAGCTGGCGCAAGATGGCGGCATCCAGCCGCCCGCCGGTCATGTTCTGCAAGGGCCCGGCCACGTAACGCAGCACCTCTGGCAGGGCCGCCAGCAGCAGCGCTCCGAGGATCACTCCCGGCAGGTGGCCCAGGCCGCCCAGCACCACCATCGCCACCAACATGATGGACTCCATCAGGCCGAAGGACTCCGGCGAAATGAAGCCCTGGAAGGACGCGAACATCGCGCCGGCCACACCGCCGAAGGTGGCGCCCATCGCGAAGGCCAGCAGCTTCATGTTGCGCACGTTGATGCCCATGGCCTTGGCAGCCACGTCATCCTCTCGGATGGCCATCCAGGCCCGGCCGATGCGCGAGGTTTCCAGGCGATGGCAGATGATGATGCTGGCCACCACGAGCAGCAGGAACAGGTAGTAATACAACACCACCGGCGGCAGTCGGTAGTCGCCGATCGTCAATGCCTTGCCGAAATCGAAGCCGAAGATGCGCATCGAGTCGATCGCACTGATACCGCGCGGGCCGTTGGTGATGTTGACCGGATGCTCCAGGTTGTTCATGAACACCCGGATGATCTCTCCGAAGCCCAGCGTCACGATGGCCAGGTAGTCTCCGCGCAGGCGCAGCACCGGCGTGCCCAGGATCACGCCGGCAATGGCTGCCAGGCCAGCGGCCAGGGGCACCACCACCCAGATCGGCGTGTGCAGGCCGTTGGGGAACATGGCAGCGATCGCCGGGAAGGTCTCCCAAAGGTGCGGTGAGGCCAGCAGGGCCATCATGTAGGCCCCCACGGCATAAAAGGCCACATAGCCCAGGTCGAGCAGGCCGGCATAGCCCACCACGATGTTCAGGCCCAGGGCCAGCAGCACGTACAGCAGGGCCAGGTCGATGATGCGCACCCAGCCCTGGCCGAAGTAGAGCGCGACATGCGGAAGGATCAGCAGGCCGAGCGCGGCCGCGATCATCACGATGAACTTGTTGTGTTGAGTCATGATGTGTCTCCGGCAGCCTCAGGCCCGGTCGGCCACGCGCTCGCCCAGCAGACCCGAGGGGCGCAGCGTGAGCACCAAGATGAGCACGATGAAGGCGAAGATGTCCGAGTAATGACTGCCCAGCACACCGCCGGTCAGCACGCCCAGGTAGCCCGCGCCGATGGCCTCGATCAGGCCCAGCAACACACCGCCCACCATCGCGCCGGTCAAGTTGCCGATGCCGCCGAACACGGCAGCCGTGAAGGCCTTCAGGCCGGGCAGAAAGCCCATGGTGTGCTGGACGGTGCCGTAGTTGGCGGCCCACATCACGCCGGCCACCGCCGCCAGCACGGCACCGATGATGAAGGTCGCCGAAATCACCATGTCGGGCTTGACGCCCATCAGGCTGGCCACACGCGGGTTCTCGGCGGTGGCCCGCATTGCGCGGCCCAGCTTGGTGCGGTTGACCAGCCACAGCAGCGTGGCCAGCAAGACCACCGTGGCGCTCAGGATCACGACCTGCGTGACCGTGATGACTGCGCCGCCGATCGGGATGGCCTCAGTGGGCAGCAACTGGGGATAGGGCTTGGGGTTGGGCTTCCAGATGATCATCGCCAGCGTTTGCAGCAAGATGGACATGCCAATGGCGGTGATCAAAGGCGCCAGCCGGGGCTGGCCGCGCAGCGGCCGGTAGGCCACCTTTTCGATCGTGAAGTTCAGCGTCGCGCACACGACGATGGCGCACAACAGCGAGATCAGCATCATCGCCCAGCCGGGCATCCCCGGCGCCGCCTCTTGCAGGTGGGTGACGACCATCCAGCTCGTCATCGCCCCCACCATCAACACCTCGCCATGGGCAAAGTTGATCAGGCTGATGATGCCGTAGACCATCGTGTAGCCCAGTGCCACCAGGGCATACATGCTGCCCAGCACCAGGCCGTTGATGACCTGTTGTATCAAGATATCCATCAGTCGGTCTCCGACGAAAACCAAGACGACGCCGCGTTTGCCACGGCCGGCGCGTGGGCTGCAAGTTCCGGGCCAGTGCCGCCCTTGCATCGACACGCGCCCTGCCGCGACGACTCTAGGCGCTAAAGCGAAGCCGACCATGAGGGGACATCCCGCCCCCCAAGCGGTCGGCTCGAAAAGTGGCGCGGATTGTAGCGACCGCCCCGATGGTGAAATCTTCGGGGTTTTCCCTTCAAACGCAGTGATTCCAACGAAGATTCTGAAAAATCATCGTCTTTTGCGCGACTGTTCATCCTTTGCGCGCAGTTCTTCGAGTTTTTCACCGATACGGATCTCCAGCCCCCGGTTCACGGGTTGATAGAAGCGCTGAGGCTCGATCGCGTCGGGAAAGTAGCGCTCCCCCGCGGCGTAGCCATCCTCCTCGTCGTGGGCGTAGCGGTAGTCGCGGCCGTAGCCGAGATCCTTCATCAGCCGCGTGGGGGCATTGCGCAGATGAAGCGGCACGGGGCGGGTGCCGTCGGCCATCACGAAGGCGCGGGCGGCCTTGTAGGCGGTGTAGAGGGCGTTCGACTTCGGCGCCACCGCCAGATAGACCACTGCCTGGGCCAGGGCCAGCTCGCCCTCGGGCGAGCCCAGGCGCTCGTAGGCCTCGGCGGCGTCGAGCGTCAGGCGCAGGGCCCGAGGGTCGGCCAGACCGACGTCTTCGCTGGCCATGCGCACCAGCCGTCGCGCGATGTAGCGCGGGTCTGCGCCGCCGTCGAGCATGCGCACGAACCAGTACAGCGCGGCATCGGGGTCGGAGCCGCGCACCGACTTGTGCAACGCCGAGATGGTGTCGTAGAACTGCTCGCCTCCCTTGTCGTAGCGGCGAAGCTGCTCGCCCAGTGCGCGCTCGAGCAGCGCCTCGTCCAGCTCGGTCAGCCCTTGCGGCCGTGCCACCCGCACGAGGTTCTCGTAGGTGTTGAGCAGGCGGCGCGCATCGCCATCGGCATAAACCAGCAGCCGCGCACAGGCCGCCTCGCTCAGTGCAGGGGCTTGCAGCACATCGCGGGCCTTGTCGAGCAGGATGCGCAGATCCTCCTCACTCAGCGCTTTCAGCACGTGCACCGTGGCGCGCGACAGCAAC
Source organism: Caldimonas sp. (assembly GCF_046291045.1). GTDB lineage: Bacteria > Pseudomonadota > Gammaproteobacteria > Burkholderiales > Burkholderiaceae_C > Caldimonas. Next base: position 203,312 of record NZ_JBKBSL010000001.1, read on the forward strand.
GCCGAGTTCACCTCGAAGGAAGGGTTCTCGGTGGTCGCACCGATGAAGGTGAACAGGCCCGACTCCACATGCGGCAAGAAGGCATCTTGCTGGGCCTTGTTGAAGCGGTGCACCTCATCGACGAAGACGATCGTGCGCCGGCCCTGACTCTTCCCCACCTGGGCCTGCTCCACCGCCTCGCGGATGTCCTTGACCCCAGCCAGCACGGCCGAAATCTGCAGGAACTGCGCGTCGAAGGCGTCGGCCATCAAGCGCGCCAGCGTGGTCTTGCCCACCCCGGGCGGCCCCCACAGGATCATCGAGTGCAGCCGTCCGGACTCGAAGGCCACGCGCAGGGGTTGCCCCGGGCCAAGCAGGTGGGACTGGCCGATCACCTCGTCGAGCGAACGCGGCCGCAGGCGCTCGGCCAAGGGGGAGTCATCGGCAGCGTCGGGCGTGGAAAACAGGTCGGCCATGCAGGCATTGTGGCAGGCCCGCGCGACGGGGCGCCTAGAATCACGAGGTTTTCCTGGAGACCTCCCGTGGCAGCGACCATCCTGCAGAAACTCCCCGTCGGCGAGCGCGTCGGCATCGCCTTCTCCGGTGGCCTGGACACCAGCGCCGCCGTGCACTGGATGCGCAGCAAGGGTGCCATCCCCTGCGCCTACACCGCCAACCTGGGCCAGCCCGACGAGTCCGATTACGAGGAGATTCCCCGCAAGGCCAAGGCCTACGGCGCGGAGATCGCCCGCCTGGTGGACTGCCGTGCCCAGCTCGTGGCCGAGGGCATCGCCGCGATCCAGTGCGGTGCCTTCCACATCCGCACCGGCGGCGCGACCTACTTCAACACCACCCCGCTGGGCCGCGCGGTCACCGGCACCGCCCTCGTGGTAGCCATGCGCGAGGACGGCGTCAACATCTGGGGCGACGGCTCCACATTCAAGGGCAACGACATCGAGCGCTTCTACCGCTACGGCCTGCTGGCCAACCCGGCGCTCAGGATCTACAAGCCCTGGCTGGACCAGACCTTCATCGACGAGCTCGGCGGCCGCAAGGAGATGAGCGAGTACCTCATTGCCAACGGCTTCGACTACAAGATGAGCGTCGAGAAGGCCTACTCGACCGACTCCAACATGCTGGGCGCCACCCACGAGGCCAAGGACCTGGAGTTCCTGAACAAGGGCATCACCATCGTCAATCCGATCATGGGCGTGGCCTTCTGGCGCGAGGACGTGGTGATCAAGCCCGAGATCGTGACCGTGCGCTTCGAGGACGGCGTGCCGGTGGCGCTCAACGGCCGCAGCTTCGCCAACGCCGTCGAACTCTTTGCCGAGGCCAATGCCATCGGCGGACGCCACGGCCTGGGCATGTGCGACCAGATCGAGAACCGCATCATCGAGGCCAAGAGCCGCGGCATCTACGAGGCCCCGGGCATGGCGCTGCTGCACATCGCCTACGAACGCCTGGTGACCGGCATCCACAACGAGGACACCATCGAGCAGTACCGCATCAACGGCCTGCGCCTGGGCCGCCTGCTCTATCAGGGCCGCTGGTTCGACCCGCAGTGCCTGATGCTGCGCGAGACCGCCCAGCGCTGGGTGGCGCGCGCCATCACCGGCGAGGTGACGCTGGAGCTGCGCCGCGGCAACGACTACTCCATCCTCGACACCGCAAGCCCCAACCTCACCTACGCACCCGAGCGCCTGTCGATGGAGAAGGTGGAAGATGCCCCCTTCACGCCGGCCGACCGCATCGGCCAGCTCACGATGCGCAACCTCGATATCGCCGACACGCGCGACAAGCTGGGCATCTACAGCCGCACCGGGTTGCTGGGCCCGGCCAGCGACGGCAGCATCCCGCTGCTCACCGGCAGCCGCCCGGGGGACTCGTCGTCGTGAGGCAGCCACCGGGGGCCGGCGGGCCCCCGGGAAGGCGGTCACCTCCCTGATCGAACCCTGCCTTTGTTCAGGATTCGCCCCGTTTTTCTGACCGCTCCCGAGGAATCGTTCGCCAGCAGCGTGCCCGAGAGTGTTCCATCATGGGCACCGCTCGACCATCCCTCGTGAGGGGGACAGACACCCCCGGCCCCGTTGCCGCTTTCCGCACCGACCACCATCTCACCATGACCACGACCCAGATCGCCAACGTCACCGTCAGCACCCAGGCCAACGTCTACTTCGACGGACGGTGTATCTCCCACACCCTCACCCTGGCCGACGGCACGCGCAAGAGCGTGGGCGTCATCCTGCCTTCGACGCTGACCTTCAGCACCGGCGAGCCCGAAGTGATGGAAGCCGTGGCCGGCGCCTGCGAGGTGCTGCTGCCAGGCCAGTCACAATGGCAGCGCTTCGAGGCCGGGCAGTCCTTCTCCGTGCCAGGCCACGCCAGCTTCCAGATCCGCGTGGAGGGCACTCCCTTCCACTACGTCTGCCACTTCGGCTGAGACCCGGGCCCGCAAGCCGCGAACGGATCACGCGCCGCGCGAGTGCGTGAGGTCCGTTTGCGGCTTCTCGCATGGGGGTCGGACGAAGCCGCATGCCGTCTCAAGCGGCCAACGGCCGGATGGAGGCTCAGACCACGACCGGCTCGGGCTCCAGCCGGATGCCGAAGCGGCCGTAGACGCTTTCCTGGATGGCACGGGCCAGCGTGACGACCTCGGCCCCGCGCGCACCGCCGAGGTTGACCAGCACCAGGGCCTGCTTCTCGTAGACGCCGGCGCGGCCCACCGTCTTGCCCTTCCAGCCGCAGGCATCGATGAGCCAGCCCGCGGCCAGCTTGTAGCTGCCGTCGGGCATGGGATAGTGCACGATGGCCGGGTCGCGGCCGATGATGTCGCGGCACTGCTCGGGCGTGACCACCGGGTTCTTGAAGAAGCTGCCGGCGTTGCCGATCACGGCCGGGTCCGGCAGCTTGGCGCGCCGGATCTCGCAGACCCAATCGAAAACCTGCCGCGCATCGGGCGCGGTGATGCCGGTGTCTGCCATGCGTCGCTCGAGGTCCAGGTAGCCCAGCACCGGCTGCCAGGGCCGCGGCAGGCGCAGGCGTACCCTGGTGATCAGGCTCTTGCCCGCCAGGGCCTGCTTGAAGATGCTGTCGCGGTAGCCGAAGCGGCACATCGCCGCGTCCAGCGTCACGCTGCGTCCGGTCACCAGGTCCACCGCGTCGAGGGACTCGAAGCGTTCCTTCAGCTCCAGGCCGTAGGCGCCGATGTTCTGCACCGGCGCCGCGCCCACGGTGCCGGGGATCAGGGCCAGGTTCTCCAGGCCCGGCATGCCCTGGTCCAGGGTCCAGGCCACCAGATCGTGCCAGGACTCGCCGGCACCGGCCTCGACGATCCAGGCGTCGGGCCGCTCCTCCACGACCCGCCGGCCGCGCACCTCGACCTTGAGCACCACCGGCGTGAGGTCGCGGGTGAGCACGATGTTGCTGCCGCCACCCAGCACGAATTTCGGTGCCGGGCCCAGGCGGGGATGGTCCAGCACGGCGCGCACGTCGGCATCGCCGGTGATGCGCACCAAGGTGTGCGCCAGCGCCGGCAAGGCGAAGGTGTTGTAGGGCTTCAGGCTCACGCCCGTCTCGATTTGCATGGCAGAATTTTCCCCGATTGCCACCTCCTGCGAGACGCGTCCCCGCCATGCCCAGTTTCGACACCGTCCTCGAGCCCGATTTCGTCGAGGTCCGCAACGCCGTGGACCAGTCCAACAAGGAGATCGGCACCCGCTTCGACTTCAAGGGGTCGAGCGCGAAGATCGAGCTGAAGGACAAGGACATCACGCTCTACGCCGACAGCGACTTCCAGATCGGCCAGGTGATGGACATCCTCGTGGCCAAGCTCGCCAAGCGCGGCGTGGACGTGCGCTTCCTGGACACCAGTGCCAAGGTCGAGAAGATCGGCGGTGACAAGGTCAAGCAGCTCGTGAAAGTCAAGGCCGGCATCGAATCCGACCTGGCCAAGAAGATCCAGCAGCTCATCAAGGGCAGCAAGCTCAAGGTGCAGGCGGCCATCCAGGGCGACACCGTGCGGGTGAGCGGCACCAAGCGCGACGACCTGCAGGCGGCGATCGCCCTGCTGCGCAAGGAGGTCACCGAAGTGCCTCTGAGCTTCACCAACTTCCGCGACTGATTCCCCATGCGCCGCGCCATCGTCTTCGTCGTGGCGCTGGCCACCGCCCCCTTCGCCCTGCCCGCCTGGGGCCAGACCGTGGCCATGACAGGCCGCATGGGCTCGAAGGCCCTGCTGGTCATCGACGGCGGCGCGCCGCGCGCGGTGGCAGCGGGCAGCACCGTGCAAGGGGTGAAGGTGCTGAGCGTCTCGCCCACCGACGCGGTCGTGGAGATCGCCGGCCAGCGCCGCACCGTCGTGCTGGGCGCCTCCCCGGTGAGCGTGGGCAGCGCCGGTGCGGCCGCGGGCAGCGGCTCGCGCATCGTGCTCAGCGCAGGCTCGGGCGGCCACTTCCAGGCCCAGGGGGCGATCAACGGCCGGGCCACCCAGTTCCTGGTCGACACCGGCGCCACCGCGGTGGCCCTCGGCCGCGGCGAGGCCCAGCGTCTGGGTGTGGACCTGAGCCAGGGCACCCCCACGCGGGTCCACACCGCCAACGGCGCCGCCGCGGCCCATCGGGTCACCCTCGGGTCGGTGCGCATCGGCGACGTGGAGGTGCGCAGCGTCGAGGCCCTGGTCGTGCCCCAGGACATGCCCTATGTCCTGCTGGGCAACAGCTTCCTGTCGCGCTTCCAGATGAAGCGCGAGAACGACCTGCTCTTCCTCGACCGCCGCTACTGACGGTCTGCGCTGCGGAATGACCCTGTCCGCGCCTCCCCCGATGTCGCTCCTGGGACAGCAGGTCTCGAACGATCGTGCGTAAACTGTCCGCTGCGACCGGCGCTGCCGCCGGCGGCGCCATCAGGAGACAGCCATGGATTTGAACTTCACGGCGGAAGAGCTTGCCTTCCGCGACGAGGTGAGATCCTGGGTGCGGGCCCACCTGCCCCAGGACATCGCCCACAAGGTCCACAACGACCTGCGGCTCACCAAGGACGACCTGCAACGCTGGGCCCGGATCCTTGGCAAGAAGGGCTGGCACGGCTACGGCTGGCCCAAGGAGTTTGGCGGCCCGGGCTGGAACGCGGTGCAAAAACACCTCTTCGAAGAGGAATGTGCACTGGCCGGCGCCCCGCGCATCGTGCCCTTCGGGCCGGTGATGGTGGCCCCGGTGATCATGGCCTTCGGTTCGCCCGAGCAGCACCGGCGCTTCCTGCCGGGCATCATGAGCGGCGAGGTCTGGTGGTGCCAAGGCTACTCGGAACCCGGCTCCGGCTCCGACCTGGCCTCGCTCAAGACGCGCGCCGAGCGTCGCGGCGACCAGTACATCGTCAACGGCCAGAAGACCTGGACCACGCTGGGCCAGCACGCCGACTGGATCTTCTGCCTGGTGCGCACCGACACCTCGGGCAAGCCGCAGACGGGCATCAGCTTCCTGCTGATCGACATGAAGTCGCCCGGCATCACGGTGCGCCCCATCATCACGCTCGACGGCGAGCACGAGGTCAACGAGGTCTTCTTCGATAACGTCGAGGTGCCGGCCGAGAACCTGGTGGGCGAGGAGAACAAGGGCTGGACCTACGCCAAGTACCTGCTCGCCCATGAGCGCACCAACATCGCCGACGTCAACCGCGCCAAGCGCGAACTCGAGCGGCTCAAGCGCATCGCCAAGGCCGAGCGCTCCGGCGGCCGTGCGCTCATCGACGACCCGCGCTTCCGCGACCAGATCGCCCAGCTCGAGGTCGACATCGTCGCGCTGGAGATGATGGTGCTGCGCGTGCTCTCGGCCGAACGCGGCGGCAAGAAGGCGCTGGACGTGGCGGCCCTGCTGAAGATCCGCGGCTCGGAAATCCAGCAGCGCTACACCGAGCTGATGATGCTGGCCGCAGGCCCCTACGCGCTGCCCTACATCTTCGAGGCCATGGAAGCCGGCTGGCAGGGCGACTACGTCGGCGCGATGCACTGCGCGCCGCTGGCCGCGACCTACTTCAACATGCGCAAGACCACGATCTACGGCGGCTCCAACGAGGTGCAGCGCAACATCGTGGCGCAGATGACCCTGGGGGTGTGAGATGGACTTCGATTTTTCCGACGACCAGGAACAACTGCGCGATGCCGTCAGGAAGTGGGTCGGCAAGGCCTATGGCTTCGAGCGCCGCCGCGCCATCGTCAAGGCCGGCGGTTTCTCCCGTGAAGCCTGGGGCGAGATGGCCGAGCTGGGCCTGATGGGCCTGGCAGTCCCTGAGGCCCACGGCGGCATGGGTTTCGGCCCGGTCGAGGCCATGGTGGTGATGGAGGAACTGGGCCGCGGCATCGTGCTCGAGCCCTATGCCGCCGTCTCGCTCGTGGCCACCAGCGGTCTGGCGGTCTACGGCAGCGCCGCGGTGCAGGCGCAGTGGCTGCCGCGCATCGCCGAGGGCTCGGCCCTCGTGGTGCTGGCCCACCAGGAACGCGAGGCCCGCCACGTGCTGCGCCATGTGAAGACCCGCGCCACCGAGGCGAAGGGCGCCTGGACGGTGACCGGCGCCAAGAGCGTGGTGCCCGTGGGCGACCAGGCCGACGCCTACCTGGTGCCGGCCCGCGTCTCGGGCACCGACGATGCGGCCGAGGGCATCGCCCTGTTCCTGGTGGAACGCAGCGCCGCCGGCGTGGGCACGCGCGGCTACGCGCTCCAGGATGGCAGCCGGGCCGCCGAGGTCAGCTTCGCCAACACCCCGGCCACGCTGCTGGCCGGCCCGGCCGAGGGCCTCCAAGCGCTGGAAGCCATGGCCGACGTGGCCATCGCCGCCCAGTGCGCCCAGGCCGTGGGCGCGATGGACCAGCTCTTTGCGATCACGGTGGACTACCTCAACACCCGCAAGCAGTTCGGCGTGCCCATCGGCACCTTCCAGGCCCTGCGCCACCGCGTGGCCGACATGAAGATGCAGCTCGAACTGGCCCGCTCGATGAGTTACTACGCCACGCTCAAGCTGGGCGAGCCGCACGAGCAGCGCCGCCGCGCGATCTCGCAGGCCAAGGTGCAGCTCGGCCAGTCGATGCGCTACGTGGGCCAGCAGGCGATCCAGCTGCATGGCGGCATCGGCGTGACCGACGAGTACATCGCGGGCCACTACTTCAAGCACCTCACCTGCCTGGAGCTGAGCTTCGGCGACACCCTGCACCACCTGGGCGAGGTGTCGGAGCGCATGCAGGACACGGCCGGCGTGTTCGCCTGATCGCGGGGCTACACTGCGCACGGTCCAGCCGCCTGCGGGCGGCTGTCTCGTTTCCAGCCCCCCATCATGCGACTGCGCGACGTCCTCTTCAGCCAGGGTTTCGGCACCCGGCGCCACTGCGATGCCCTCATCCTGGCCGGCGAGGTGTCTATTGCCGGCCGAGTCTGCGTAGATCCGGGCGAAACGGTCGACACACGTGGCCTGGTGTTGCGCGTAGAAGGCCAGGACTGGCCCTTCCACGCCAAAGCCCTGCTGATGCTGCACAAGCCCGCGGGCTACGAGTGTTCCCGCAAGCCTTCGGCCTGGCCCAGCGTGATGAGCTTGCTGCCCGGCCCTTTGCGAACCCGCGGCGTACAGCCCATTGGGCGGCTCGACCAGGACACCACTGGACTGTTGCTGCTCACCGATGACGGCGCGCTGATCCACCGCCTCACTTCTCCGAAGAAGCATGTGCCCAAGGTGTACGAGGCCCTCACTGCCGACCCGGTAACCCCCGAGCAGGTCGCCGAACTGCTGGGCGGCGTGGTGTTGCACGACGACCCCCGGCCCGTGCGCGCGACAGCCTGCGAAGCCACCGGCGAGCGCTCACTGCGCCTGACCCTCACGCAGGGCAAGTACCACCAGGTCAAGCGCATGGTGGCCGCCGCGGGCAACCACGTCGAACGGCTGCACCGAAGCCGCTTCGGGGCCCTGGCCCTGCCGGACGACCTCACCCCGGGCCAGTGGCGCTGGCTTGCCGGGCCCGAAGACATCCTCGGCCCGGGCGGCGGATAATCGGCGGCCATGCATATCTTCCGTGGCTTCCACCACCAGGGCCTGGCCCCCGCCTGTGCGTTGACCATCGGCAACTTCGACGGCGTGCACCGCGGTCACCAGGCGATGCTGGCACTGCTGCGCAACGAGGCCCAGCACCGCGGTCTGCCCAGTTGTGTGCTGACCTTCGAGCCGCACCCACGCGACCATTTCGCCCAGGCGCTGGCCAAGCCCGAGCTGGCCCCCGCACGCATCGCCCCGCTGCGCGACAAGCTCACCGAACTGCAACGCTGTGGCATCGACCAGGTGGTCGTGCTGCCCTTCGACCAGCGCCTGGCCAGCCTCGCGCCCGAAGCCTTCGTGGACGAGGTGCTGGTGCGGGGCCTGGGGGCGAAGTACGTGCTGGTGGGCGACGACTTCCGTTTCGGCGCCAAGCGAGCCGGCGACTACGACCTGCTCGATCGCCTGGGCGAGCAGCGCGGCTTCGACGTGGCGCGCATGATGAGCTACGAGGTGCACGGCCTGCGCGTGTCGAGCTCCGCCGTGCGCGAGGCCCTGGCCGCTGGCGACATGGAGCGAGTGGCCAGCCTGCTGGGGCGCCCCTACAGTCTGAGCGGGCACGTGATCCACGGCCGCAAGCTGGGTCGCGACCTGGGCTTTCGCACCCTCAACCTGCGCTTTCCCCACCCCAAAGCGGCGGCCCAGGGCATCTTTGCCGTGCGCACCCATGGGCTGACCGACGCGCCGCTGGACGGCGTGGCCAGCCTGGGCTTGCGCCCCACGGTGGACCACAGCGGCCGCGTACTGCTGGAGGTCTACTGCCTGGACTGGCCGGCGGTGCTGGGGCCCGAGGGGGGCTACGGTAAAATCGTTCGTGTGGAACTGCTGCACAAACTGCGCGACGAGGCCCGCTATGACACGCTGGAGGCCCTGAAGGCCGCCATCGACCGGGACGTGGCCGACGCACGCGCCTACTTCGCCTCGCTGCACGGTCAGACGCGTCGCCAGACCACTCGCGACCGAATTTGACGCCCGCCTTGCGCGGCGAGATCGGGCCCACGCCTGCCCAGCCCCCATCGGGCCCGAGACCCTGATGTGCGCCCTGCGCGCCCCACGACCATGAGCGACGCCAAAGACTACCGATCCACCCTGAACCTGCCCGACACCCCGTTCCCCATGCGCGGCGACCTGCCCAAGCGAGAGCCGGGCTGGGTGAAGTCCTGGGATGAGCAGGGCCTGTACCGGCGCCTTCGCGAGGCCCGCTGCGGACGCCCGAAGTTCGTGCTGCACGACGGCCCCCCCTACGCCAACGGCCGCATCCACATCGGGCATGCCGTCAACAAGGTGCTCAAGGACATGATCGTCAAGGCGCGCCAGCTCGCCGGCTTCGACGCGCAGTACATCCCCGGCTGGGACTGCCACGGCCTGCCCATCGAGAACGCCATCGAGAAGCTGCACGGCCGCCACCTGCCGCGCGACGAAATGCAGGCCAGGAGCCGCGCCTTTGCCACCGAGCAGATCGCGCAGCAGATGGCCGACTTCAAGCGCCTGGGCGTGCTGGGCCAGTGGGATGCGCCCTATCGCACGATGGACTTCGTGACCGAGGCCAACGAGATCCGCGCCTTCAAGCGCGTGATGGAGCGCGGTTTCGTCTACCGCGGCCTCAAGCCCGTCTACTGGTGCTTCGACTGCGGCTCGTCGCTCGCCGAGTTCGAGATCGAGTACCAGGACAAGAAAAGTCAGACCCTGGATGTGGGCTTCCTGTGCGCTGAGCCGGCCAAGCTGCTGCAGGCCTTCTTCCGCGACACCGGCCTGCCCCACGGCAGCCCGCAGGGTCTGGAAGGCCGGCCGATGTATGCGGTGATCTGGACCACCACCGCCTGGACGATTCCCGCCAACCAGGCGCTCAACCTCAACCCCGAGATCGTCTACGCCTTGGTGGAGACCCCGCGCGGCCTGCTGGTGCTGGCCGAATCACTGGTGGAGGCCTGCTTGAAGCGCTATGGCCTGGAAGGCCGCGTGCTGGCCACCACAAAGGGGCGTGCGCTGGAGAGGATCCACTTCCACCACCCGCTGGCGCATGTGCATCCGGGCTACGACCGGCTCTCGCCCATCTATCTGGCCGACTACGCCACCGCCGACGACGGCACCGGCATCGTGCACTCGGCACCGGCCTACGGGGTGGAGGACTTCAACTCCTGCGTCGCCCATGGCCTGGCCTACGACCAGATCCTCAACCCCGTGCAGGGCAATGGCCAGTACGAGGCCGAACTGCCGCTGTTCGGCGGCCAGAACATCTGGAAGGCCTGCCCGGCCATCATCGAGACACTGCGCGAGCACGACCGGCTCTTCGCCACCGAGACCATCACACACAGCTACCCGCACTGCTGGCGCCACAAGACGCCGGTGATCTACCGCGCAGCCGCCCAGTGGTTCGTGCGCATGGACGAGGGCGAGGGCATCTTCACCACCGACAAGGCGCCCAAGACCTTGCGCCAGATGGCGCTGGAAGCCATCGAGCACACGCAGTTCTACCCCGAGAACGGCCGCGCTCGGCTGCGCGACATGATTGCCAACCGGCCCGACTGGTGCATCAGCCGCCAGCGCAGCTGGGGCGTGCCCCTGCCCTTCCTGCTGGACGTGGACAGCGGCGAGCCGCACCCGCGCACGCCCGAGATCATCGACCTGGCCGCCGACGTGGTGGAGGCCGGCGGCATCGAGGCCTGGAGCAAGCTCACCACGGCCGAGATCCTGCGGCGCATCGGCGACACCACCGACCCGGCCCGGTACACCAAGAGCACCGACATCCTGGAGGTGTGGTTCGATTCCGGCACCACGCACACCACGGTGCTCAAAGGCAGCCATGCCGGCGCCGGCCACGACAGCGGTCCCGAGGCCGACCTGTACCTGGAAGGTCACGACCAACACCGCGGCTGGTTCCATTCCTCGCTGCTGACGGCCTGCGCCATGTACGGCCGCGCGCCCTACCGCGGTCTGCTCACCCACGGCTTCACGGTGGACGGCCAGGGCCGCAAGATGAGCAAGTCGCTGGGCAACGTCGTGGTGCCGCAGGAGGTGAGCGACAAACTCGGCGCGGAGATCATCCGCCTGTGGGTGGCCTCCACTGATTACTCCGGCGACCTGGGCATCGACGACAAGATCCTCGCCCGAGTGGTCGATGCCTACCGACGCATCCGCAACACCCTGCGCTTCCTGCTGGCCAACACCAGCGACTTCGACCCCTCGAAGGACGCCGTACCCGTCGAGCAGATGCTGGAGGTGGACCGCTACGCCCTGGCGCGTGCGGCCCAGTTGCAGGCCGAGATCCTGGCGCACTACGACGTCTACGAGTTCCACCCGGTGGTGGCCAAGCTGCAGGTGTACTGCTCGGAGGATCTGGGCGCCTTCTACCTCGACGTGCTGAAGGACCGGCTCTACACCACCGCGCCGGGCTCGCGTGCGCGCCGCTCGGCCCAGACCGCGCTGTGGCACATCACCCACGGCATGCTGCGCTGGATGGCGCCCTTCCTGAGCTTCACCGCCGAAGAGGCCTGGCAAGTGTTCGCACCGGGCGCGTCGGTGTCGATCTTCACCGAGACCTTCTGGGGCTTTCCGGCCGCGGGCGACGAGGCGCTGCTGGCCAAATGGGCGCGCATCCGCGAGATCCGGGATGTGGTCAACAAGGAGATCGAGGCGGTGCGTTCGGCCGGACAGGTGGGCGCCTCGCTGCAGGCCACGGTGCACATCACCGCGGGCCCCGAAGACCATGCCCTGCTCAAAAGCCTCGGCGAGGATCTGCGCTTCGTGCTCATCACCTCGGCCGCCACGGTCACCGAAGGCGTTGAGCTGGCCGTGCAGGTCACGCCCAGCACCGCGACGAAATGCGAGCGCTGCTGGCACTACCGTGACGACGTCGGCATCGACGCCGAGCACCCCACCCTGTGCGGACGCTGTGTGAGCAACCTCTTCGGTACGGGTGAAACCCGCGAGGTGGCTTGATGGACGCCAAAACCGCAACCACCCCAGGCCTGGGCCGCTGGCTCGGCATCGCGTTGGTCATCATCGTGCTGGACCAGCTCACCAAGGCCCTGATCCTGCAGCATTACCAGCTGGGCGACAGCACGCCCGTCACGTCCTTTTTCAACATCGTGCGCGTGCACAACCCCGGGGCGGCGTTTTCTTTCCTGGCCTGGGCCTCGGGCTGGCAGCGCTGGTTCTTCATCGCGCTGGGACTGGCCGCATCGGTCTTCATCGTCTGGCTGCTGCGGCGCCATGGTCATGAGTCGCTCTTCGCCGCAGCCCTGAGCCTCATTCTGGGCGGGGCCGTGGGCAACGTGATCGACCGTGTCTGGCACGGCTACGTGGTGGACTTCCTCGATTTCCATGCCGGCGGCCGCCACTTCCCGGCCTTCAACCTGGCCGACAGCGCCATCACCCTGGGTGCCATCCTGCTGATACTCGACGAGATCCGCCGCGTGCGGCGCGAGCGCGCCGGCTGAAGCGTCCCGGGGAAGTCCCGGGCGCCCAGGGGGCACGGGCTTGCGACAATCGTCGACATCCCCGCGCCGACGGTTCAGCCATGAACGCCCCCGAGGTCTCGCCTCCGCCTCCCACCGTCTTCGACCTGCCGCTGCATCCGCTGGGCTGGCGCGACCCGCTGCGCTGGCTGGCCCGCGGCTGGAAGGACTTCACCCGTTGCCCGGGCCTGGGGCTGTTCTACGGCGCCTGCTTCGCGGGGATGGGCTGGCTGCTGCTGGCCGTCTACCAGCACGCCCCGGCCTACACGCTGGCGCTGAGCGCCGGCTTCTTGCTGATGGGGCCCTTCCTGTGCCTGGGCCTGTACGAGGCCAGCCGCCGGCTCGAGCAAGGCCTGCGCCCGGACCTGGGCAGCTCGCTGCTGGCCTGGGAGGCCAAGGTGGGCACGATGGCGATCTTCGGCGGCGTGCTGCTGATCCTCGAGATGCTCTGGGGCCGGGCCTCGCTGGTGGTCTTCGCGGTGAGCTTCGATCACATGCCCGACTTCCAGGGCTCGCTGTGGACGCTGCTCGCCCCGGAACACCTGAACTTCATCGTCGCCTATGTGGCCGTCGGCGGGGTGTTCGCGGCACTGATCTTTGCCGTGAGCGTGGTGAGCCTGCCGATGATCCTGGACCGGCAGACCGACGCGATCTCGGCCGCGCTCACCAGCCTGCGGCTGTGCCTGACCCAGACCGGCGTGATGCTCTGGTGGGACTTCCTGATCACAGGGCTCGTGGTGCTGGCGCTGCTGCCGGCCTTCCTGGGGCTGCTGGTGATCGGCCCGGTGCTCGGTCATGCCAGTTGGCACGCTTATCGCGGCGCGGTGGGCCACCACCCGGGGCAGGACACGACTGCCCCGGGGGGCTGATCAGGGCAGCAGCACGGTCGAGCCGGTGGTCTTGCGCGCTTCCAGGTCGCGGTGCGCTTGGGCCACCTCGGCCAGCGGGTAGCGTTGGTCCACCCGGATCTTCACCTGGCCACTGCCCACCATCTCGAAAAGGTCGTCGGCCATGCCCTGGGTGGATTCGCGCGTGGCCAGGTGGGTGAAGAGCGTGGGCCGGGTCACGTACAGCGAGCCCTTGGCCGCCAGCGTGCTCAGTTGAACCGGGGGCACCGGGCCCGAGGCGTTACCGTAGCTCACCATCAGGCCCAGCGGACACAGGCAGTCCAGCGAACGGTCCCAGGTGTCCTTGCCGATGGAGTCGTAGACCACTTTCACGCCGCGGCCGCCGGTGATCTCCTTCACACGGGCGACGAAGTCTTCCCGGTTGTAGTTGATGACATGGGCTGCGCCCATCTCGCGGGCCAGCGCGCACTTCTCCTCACTGCCGGCCGTGCCGATGAGCCGCAAACCCATCGCTCGCGCCCACTGGCAGGCGATCAGGCCGACGCCCCCGGCTGCGGCATGGAAGAGCACGTGGTCGCCCGGCTGCAGGCCCCCCTGGGGCTGGGTCTTGCGCAGCAAGTACTGCACCGTCAGGCCCTTGAGCATCATGGCCGCGCCCGTCTCGAAGTCGATGCCGTCAGGCAGCTCCACCACGCAGCGCGCGGGCATCACGCGCAGCTCGCAGTAGGCGCCAGGGGGCTGGCTGGCGTAAGCCACACGCATGCCGGGTGTCAAATGGGTCACGCCCTCGCCCACGGCCTCGACCACGCCGGCGGCCTCCATGCCCAGCGTGAGCGGCAAAGCCCCCTGATACAGGCCTGTGCGCTGGTAGATGTCGATGAAGTTCAGGCCGCAGGCATGGTGGCGGATGCGCACCTCGCCGGGGCCGGGTTCGCCGACGTCCACGTCGACGAGCTGGAGCTGTTCGGGGCCGCCGAACTGCCGGATCTGGATGGCCTTGGGCATGTCGTTCTCCTCGGTGCAGGGGGATCACCCCACACCATAAGCCCGCATGGACGGATTTGCACGACTGGGGGCATGATCCCGCTCATGAAACGGCTCGCCCAGGCGCCCAACGTCACCATCGCCACGCTGTGGGCGGACTGGCTCACGCGCGCCGGCGTTCAGGCAAGCGTGCAGCGCTACTTCGCCAGCGGCATCACCGGCGAGATCCCGCCGGACCAGAGCCTGCCGGAGGTCTGGATCGAGCACCCAGAGCAATGGGCCCGTGCCCGCGAACTGCTCGACGCCCTGCAGCACCCGCACGAGCTGCACTGGACCTGCCTCACGTGCGGTGAGCGCATCGACGGGCCCTTCGAGCAATGCTGGCGATGTGGCGCTAACATGCCGCGTCCCTGATCCCTGCGTTGTCCCGGACTGCCTCGGGGCGTCCCGTCCCCCATGGCCCGCATCACCCCCCTGACCCTGCTGTGGCTCATCCTGCCGCCCCTGCTGTGGGCCGGCAATGCCGTGGCCGGCCGCCTGGCCGTGGGCTCGGTGTCGCCCCTGCTGCTCAATGCCGTGCGCTGGGCGATCGCCGCCCTGATCCTGCTGCCGCTGGGCTGGCGCATCCTGAAGGCGGGCAGCCCGCTGTGGCCGCGCTGGAGGCGTTTTGCGGTGCTGGGCCTGCTGGGCATGGGCAGCTACAACGCGCTGCAGTACCTGGCGCTGACCACCTCCAGCCCGATCAACGTCACGCTGATCGCCGCCAGCATGCCGGTGTGGATGCTGACCGTGGGAGCCTTGTGCTATGGCGAGCGGGCGCGGCACGCCCAAATGCTGGGCGCGCTGCTCTCCCTGGCCGGGGTGCTGCTAGTGCTGTCGCGTGGCGACTGGGACACCCTGCGCCAAGTGCGGCTGGTGCCCGGCGATCTCTACATGCTGGCGGCCGTCATCGCCTGGGCCTTCTACAGCTGGATGCTGGCTCGGCCCGGGCCCGGCGAGCGTGAGTGGCCCTGGGCCGAGTTCCTGATGGCGCAGATGGCCATCGGCCTGCTCTGGGCGGGTGGTGCCGCGCTGGGCGAATGGGCGGCCGGGTCCGCCCATCTCGCGTGGAACGGCTGGGTGCTGGTGCTGCTGGCCTATGTGGCCATCGGCCCCTCGCTGATCGCCTACCGCTGCTGGGGCCTGGGCGTGGCAGCCCTCGGCCCCACGATCGCTGCCTTCTTCGGCAACCTCACCCCCGTCTTCGCGGCGGTGATGTCCGCCGCCTTGCTGGGCGACCCGCCGCGCTGGTTCCACGGGGCGGCCTTCGTGCTCATCGCTGCGGGCATCGTGGTGTCGTCGCGGCGGTAAGCGGGGACAGCTAGCTGGCACGCCCCGGTCGTCATCCGCGCCGACTTCAGCGCCCCAGCGGCTAAGCCCAGACATTGCGGTTTGAGGCAGGCGCCGGCTCCGGCCCGAGTGTGTCACCGCATAAGCGCAGCAGCGTGCATCGAAGCCGTTGAGCGCCGGGCTGTACAGCCGGTTCACCGCCGCCGGCAAGTTCACCGC